>JBAXBJ010000011.1:0-82892 GCA_037142075.1 Bacteroidota bacterium | reverse complement strand
ATAGCCCGATGAGGAAGTCCACTGGATATTGCTGTATTCGCTGGCAGTAGCTGAAACAAGTGTTACCGTACTGTTGGCGCAGATAGTCTGAGCCGGACCGGCATCGGCGAGAGGCTTTTTGGTGATAAGCAAAACCATATCATGAGACACGACTGCACACGAAGTAAAAGGATTGGCTGTGAGGGTGAGTGTCACCGAACCATTTGCAATGTCAGTAGCATTGGGAGTATATATGGGATGCAAGGTCGTTAATGAGCTGAATCCGCTGGGAAGAGTAGTAGAACTCCATGTAAATGAGGGTGCCCCTGCCACCGTCGAAAAAGCTAATTCATAGGGGTCCGGTTGGCATACAATAGCTCCGGGGCCGGCAAAGGCGTGGGGCTCAGGGTTGATGGTGATAATAACCGTGGAAATGGCTGGTGTACAAGGCGTGTTGCCATTGGCAGTCATAGTGAGTGTTACCGTATGGGCGGCTGTATCGGCGTTGCTGGGGGTATAAACAGGTTTTTCGATGTTCGGATTGTTAAAACCGGGATGTCCGGAGGATGAGGTCCATACGATACTGCCAGGATTGGTGGCGGTTGCACCCGAAAGGTTAACCACACTGTTGGCACAGATAGTTTGAGCCGGGCCGGCATCTGCAGTTGGAAAAGCAACAACCTCTATGGCGAAAGTTGGTGACCAGGCTCCGGTACCACAATTGTTGATACCACGTACTTTAATTGTATATATGCCAGCCGTCATTGCGGCATTGAACAAGACATCGATAGAATTTGTCCCTGAACCCAAAATGATTGAAGCCCCTGCCGGAATATCCCAATCAAATGAAACTGCTGAAGGTAATTGTGCTAAAGGAATCGAAAATGTAGTTGTGCCGCCCTTGCATATTTTACCTGTTGGTGGCCCGGTGGGAGCTTGTGCCGGCGTTTCAGGCCATGGATCAACAATGACATTCTTTGTTGCAGTCCGGATTCCACAAGCAACAGATGTAGTAGAAAGTAAAACTTCCCTTGGACCAGAACCCGTCCAACTTACTGTAATATTGTCTAGCCCTGTTCCAGGACTTATTGTACCACCTCCTAAAGGAAGACTCCATGAGTAATTAGGAAATGTAGTAACAGGACAAGAATAGGGAATTGTTGTTAAGTTGCATGTACTAATTAATCCATCAATGGATGGAAGTGGCACCGCATCAACTGTAATCGTTATAAAAGGAGAATCTTCTCCATCGCCGCATAGTACATTCCGGCCATGGACTTTAAGCTGGCCACCGGAAGCGATGGTCGGGAAATACAGGTGAATTGTATCAGTGGCAGTAACACGAGTGGAACCGTCAGGAAGTGTCCACACGTATTGAAATGCATGCAATATGGCTGGGCTTGTGAAAACGGTGGTTGATCCGACGCAAACTGGGTTTATCCCTGTGGGACCGGTGGTAGGTGTAATGGGCGTATGTTTGATAACAAGATTTAGATTAACGTCAAATGCCGAAAGGTAATACCACCAGGAATTTATTATATCATGATCTCCGTTGCTATTAGAGCCGCCACCTGTTGGACTAGGCCAGTTGTGACAACCTGTAATGTTATTGTAAGGAGGACCATTTACACTGGTTCCTGAGTATTTGCATCCGTCATAATTATACCTGATCGTAGTAGCACTATTGTATTGCAATAAAGAATCGTTCCAGTATATAGGCAGCCTTGTGCCCCCGGTTACAGGTAGCGGACGCACAACATCTACCATGATTCCCTGGGTGTTTCCTTCAATATCATACACTGGCAGGTTTGTTAGCCCGTTTAAATAGTCAAATTTCATATTAACTGTAGCGCCATCTACAACAGGATTACCATTATTATCTAACCCATTCCAGGGGATTGTTTCCCATGCGGCCGTCGGGCATGAGCCGGAAACTGCCAGAATGTCTTTGATCAGCGTAACATCTTCATTGAAAGGATTTGAACCAATCGGATAAATGTCAATTAATAATTTAATACTTCCTGGTTTATTCGCTTTTACCAGAATATTTACTGTTCCATCGCAAAAAGATTCGCTTGATGCATCACAAATTTGACCAAAATGGCCCGTAGGATAAACAAAACTATCTGCGTCATTTACAAATACTTTATACTGTGCAGCCGCCCCAGGCAATATGGCGGCAGGGGCATCCCTGATTGATTTCCTGTCTGTAAACCAGTTTCCGTTATCCTGCGATCCGAACTTGTTGCAATAAAACGACCAGGTTCCACCGCTCCAGCTATTCGGAGGAAGCTTTAATTTGGAAACAATACTGTCATTTGAATACATATAAAATGATGCTTCAGGCGAATATGTGCCGTCAGAAAACTGCCAGGCTCTGGACCAAACGCGCCCGTTAATAATTTCCTTAGGGGTTGTGGATTCATTCACCACAGTAATGTCAAATAAAGTAATATTTCCGGTATTACCAGCGCCCCATGTTCCACTTACCGTCTCTGAAAATTCAAAGTAAAAATCTCCGTTCTCATGAGGCGTATATATTCTGGGAAGATACCCGTTTCCCGTTAAAGGTTTAGGCCCGATATTTACAGCATTCCAGTTTTGGATATATCCGGAATCAGTAGCAACTGTTGGTACTGGTTGATAATTAGTATAAACAGCAACGCCACCTGGAGTTCTGAGTTGATAATAATTGCAGCTAACGCCCCCACCCCCTTTTTGAAATCCAAAATAAATTTTTTCAGTCAAGTAATCTTTGATGTGAACATGAAGACGATATTTTTCAGGACAGCCAGGAGCAGCAAAATTAATTCTCCAGCCATTGCCAGTTAAGCTTTCGGCACCGTAAACAGTTAGTGAAAGAGTGCCTGATCCTGTAGGTATCAATTGCTTTGATCCTTCAGAAAACCCTCTGTTTGCAGTAAACAAACCCAACACCAGGAACAGAATACAATATCGTAGCCACGATAGTTTTTTAGCGCAATACAAGTAAGGTGTTGAAAATGAGAGACTATGTGTTTGCATTTCGATGTTTTTTTACGTAAAGAGATTCCTCGGATTCTGTATTATTTGAACCTATAAAATTAATAACTTTTGTGGAATATTCTAACTTAATTTTCAGAAATAAGAGGTCCCTTATTGTAGCGAAATAGATTGCTGTCAATAACTTATCTAACAGTTTACTTAAGGATGTTTTTTTGCGAGAAAGTGGCTTTGAAAACGTAAAATCAGGTTGTAATAATCGTATGTTTGCCTTTTGGGCATTTAAAGAAATTCAGAATTCAGAATCCAGAATGCCAGTTTTTCCAGTCTCCAGATTCCAGTTTCCAGATTCCAAACCCCATATCTGAAATCTCCTTACCTTAGCCAACTTTTTGAATGTAAAAATGTTAGCTGATTTCCGAAAACTCTTCCGCCAGTCGGCCATTTACGGGCTCGGTACTTTGTCGACCAAACTGGCTGGCTTTGTGCTCATTCCCTTATATACCAGGAGTTTTTCGGTATCTCAGTTCGGAGTACTTGGTTTGCTGGAAGTAAGTGCGGCGGTGGTAATGTCATTTTTTGGGCTATCGTTGTATTCGGCTTTTTTTCGCTGGTACTGGGACAAAAATTCAGAAGGGAAAAAGGAATCGCTTTTTTTTACCGTTACTTTGTTCCAGATCGGGGTTGTATTAGTTGCCTATTTTACCGCATTGCCTTTTCTGAAAAGCCTTTCAACTCTTATTCTCGATTCGCCGGATTACAGTTACCTGCTACAACTTATGCTGATTTCGGCACTGTTGCAACTGGTACTGGTAATGCCAAATACCTTGCTGCGGTTACAGGAAAAACCCTGGCTATTTACGCTGGCCAATGCAGTGCAACTTGTTTTCAGCCTGACTGTTACCGTGTATTTTATTGCATTTCGTCATAAAGGCATCGAAGGCATTTATTATGGGCAAATTGTTGGAAGCCTTGCCTTTGCTTCGGTTTTAGTCCGTTTCACACTACGGAATATGGTTTTTAAATTTGAAACGGCTTTGCTGCGCGAAATGCTTGCCTATTGTTTGCCCTTGTTTTTGTCTGGGGTAGCATTGGTGATGCTGAATGTAACAGATCGTTATTCGATTAAATATTTTGGAAAAATGGCCGATGTGGGCCTATATTCATATGGATTTAAATTGGCTAATGTATTGAATGTGTTCCTTATAACATCGATAAATTTTGCCATTCAGCCCATGATTTTCCGGATGATGAATGCGCCCGGGAATAAGAGGTTTTATGCAAAATTATTGACGTATTATACTTTTGGTACAATGATTTTTGGGCTGGCTATGATGGTATATGGCATGGAAATCGCCAGGCTTTTTGCCCGAAGAGTAGAATATTACGATGCATGGTATATTTTCCCATTCATCATTTACTCCATCGTGTTCGGAATGATGAAGGATGTAGCGACAACCGGGCTAAGTATCTCGAAAAAAACTAAGGTGATTGCATTCACCGTGGCAGTAACAGCCTTTTTAAACCTGATCCTGAACAGTTTACTTATTCCTTTGTTTGGAAATCAGGGTGCTGCCCTGTCGAAAATGTTGTCGATGCTGGTGTTTTTCGCACTTACCATGTATTACGCCCAAAAAGTTTACCCGATTCCTTACGAAATAAAACGGATCACACTTTTACTTTTAACCTCAGCAGGCCTATACTTACTATCTTTGCTCTTTAATTCATGGGGTTTATTCCCCCGGTTGGCGATAAAATCATTAGTAATTCTGATCTTTCCATTTGTACTTCACCTGTTCGGATTTTACGAGAAAGTTGAACTTGAAAGGATAAAAGGCGGATGGGAAAAATGGAGTAATCCGGTTGGATTGCCGGAAAATTTAAAACGAATATTTAAAAATTAGGGTTCTGATACGAATGGAATGAAATTGGTCTATTTATAGTCAGAAGACAGAAGACAGAAGACAGAAGACAGAAGACCGGAGTCGGGAGACCGGAGTGTTTGATGAATTATATTGCATTCTGCCAATGGAAATTAATTCGAAGAATAATGACGTGCATTGTGCTACCTACTAACATTGAAAAAAAAGTTTTCAGGGTATCTTCCGACTCCCGCCCACCGACTTCCGACAATCAATTTTACCAGCCATATTAACAGTAGAATAAAAATAATCAGTTTATGAAAAACATGCAGAATATAGTTTTTCTGGGAGCGGGTGCCATAGGTACAGCATTAGGTAATTCGCTGGCTGTACGTACCGATTTGAATGTCAATTTGTTGTCCGTTGAGCATGATGTAGTCGAGTCGATAACCAAAACACATATCAATCAGAAATATTTTCCAAATATTCGTCTTACCCCTGCCCTGAAGGCAACTGCGGATCCGAATATCCTAAAAAATGCCGGGGTCGTTTTTTTAGCCATTCCATCGGTGGCCGTTGTGGATTACCTGCATACGATAAAGCCTATACTTCCCGAAAACGCCATTTTGGTTAATCTGGCCAAAGGTTTTGGATGCCAAAAACAGATCATCCCGCAATGCTTATCAAATTATTTGCCCAATCCGGTATGTGCACTTAAAGGCCCTTCATTCGCAAGGGAAATTATAAATAACAGCCCGACAGCCTTTACATTGGCTTCTGCTGATATTGAACTTTGCCGACTGTTAGAATCGCTTTTTGACGAAACAAACCTCTTTGTCGATACTTCCACCGATCTGCTTGGAGTCGAAATTATCAGTATTCTCAAAAATATTTATGCCATTCTGATCGGGATAGTTGATGCACATTTCAATTCGCCGAACCTCAGGTTTATGATGTTTACCCGGGCTTTTAACGAAATGCGTAACATCCTTACCCATTTTGGCGGACAGGAAGAAACCATGTTCCGTTACTGCGGCATCGGCGATTTCGGACTCACCGCTTTAAATGACCTGAGCCGTAACCGTACTCTCGGATTACTGATCGGAAAAGGCTTTTTCAATGAAGGGATTCCTAACAAAGTGGTACTTGAAGGCCGTATAGCCATGAGTATCATCCTCGAAAAATTAGTGGAAAGCAATATGCCCGAAACTGGCTATCATATGATGCTGCAACTAGATAAAGTTTTTTCCGGCGATACCGATATTGCGGGATTTGTGAATAAAATGATCAATGAGAGGTATTGAAGAGAGGGATTAGGGATTGGGGATTTCGGATTGGGGATTTCGGATTTCGCATTTGGGATTGCGGACGAGATTTATTCCTTTACGAACTTTCTGGTGATCTTCCCTTTTGCTGTGTTTATTTGAATACAATACATTCCGCTTTGGTATCCTGATATGTCAATTGTAGCTTGTTTACCTTCCGCTATCATTGTTTTAATATGCTGACCTTGAATTGAATATAGTTCTATAATAGAGTTTTCCTCACATTCAACAGATATGCTTTTAATTGCAGGATTAGGATATATGTTAAAAGCATCTGGGCTGTGTTTTTCGATGATATTAGAAGACTTTTCGGGTCCGAAGGACCATAAATCGTCCAACAGACCATTTTCGGAATATCCGGTTCCAACATATCCCATATTATTAATAATGAAACTGACCGCATAACGTCTTCGCAACAGGTTGCGTGGAGCAACTATCAAAGAACCCCATGTATTTGTGCCGGGATTGTATTCGTAAAAATCGCTGTAATTGTAATAAAAGTCATTGGCAAAACTACATCCAAGACCCACATAGACTTTGCCTCCGATAACAAAACTAATTACTGCAGCCCTGGCTAATCCTGGTAAATTAGGGATGCGAGTCCAGGAATCATTTATTTTATCATATTTCCAGATGTCACCTGATGGAGATTGATAACCGGATAGCCCTGTTCCTAAATATCCGTAATTTCCTATTGTAAATGCCGTTGCATGCGACCTTCGGTAGCCCGGAAAATCCGCTTTTCGGAACCACGAATCTGAGGCCGGAACGTACATCCACATGTCAAACAAATAGTCGTCGGCATAACCATGGGAGCCTGTTCCTATGAAGGCAGTGTCACCAATCACGAAGCAACTGGCTCCATACCTTGCGATGCCAGGGAAACTCGCTTTTTGCAGCCATGTATCTGTTACTGGCGAATACTCCCACAAATCATTATGAACCTCATTCGAATTATCTTGCCCAAAACAAACATATCCCTTCTCATTTACTGAGAAACCGGTAGCTGCCATACTTCCGCCACCAGGGTAGTCAGCTTTTTTAGTCCAGACATTTATTTCCGGGTTGTATTCCCAAAAATCATATGATTTCGTTCCATCGGGAAGTTGCCCCAATCCGACGTAAGCCTTTTCTCCAATGGTAAAACTCACGGCACAGTACCTTCCCATATTGGGTATTGCAGCTACTTGTGTCCAATAATTTTGGGAATAAACAGTAAAACCTGAGACAAAGCAATAAATCAAAATAATACAATACTTTTTCACGTGGATTAATATTAGTAAAAAATAAAAAACGAGCTTAAAGATACAACTTTTAATGCAGTTAATACCTGGCAAATGTAGGAAAGGTATTCTTTATCGTTTAAGCGGGGCTTTCTGCAGAGGTAACGGTAAACAGGGAAGCAAAATTCTGAGGGATTTATGTACCTGTAACTGATCTTCTAACTACCGTAATCAGGATGTAATTCGAAAATTTTATTTTAAAAGCAAATGGATAATTCTTAATCGGCATATTGCATTCAGATTAAAAAAACGGTTTTTGGAAATTCAGATAGGCATAACCAGCATTTTATCACTTTACTTTTTGTATTAAAAATAAATTGCGATTTCGTTGATTCTGTGAATTTGTGTATTTCTTCTGCAAAACTTTGAAACAAAAAATCAAAAGCATAATTTTACCACATTCTAAAGGGAAACACTTTACAGCCTATTATAATTGAAAAAAAAATCAGTTTTATTCGTTTATATCAGTTTTCAGTCGTTTGTCAGGACTGATTATGAAATTTTATCATCAGAATTCGATGTGCGGAAATATCAATTTAAGCCGGTTAAAGGAATATTAAATACGGGTATTGAACTGGTCAGGCAATTCTTTTTCCTGATGATTAACATATGGAAATTTGATTCCATTTACATTTGGTTTGCTGATTATCACTCGTTGTTACCCGTGCTGTTTGCTAAAATATTGGGTAAGAAATCATATGTAGTAGTAGGTGGCTACGATATTTGCCGTGAACGAAAGCTAGGTTATGGCTCATTTTGCTCCGCTTTCAGAGGCTTTTTCAGTGCTCAGACCATTAAGAATTGCACTTTAAATCTTACGGTTTCAAATTACGTGGACAGGAAAGTTGACTTCGTTTTTCCAGAAGCTAAACGTAAGATGATTTACAACTGTGTCCATCTTGATCCACTTGATAGTGTGCTGATTACAAAAGAAAAAATGATTCTTTGTGTTGCGCTAGTCGAAACAGAGCGCACGTTCAAACTCAAAGGAATTGATACCTTTTTAACACTTTCATTACTGCTGCCACAATACAAATTCGTATTAATTGGACCGGATAAAGCTGGTTTGCTGCTTTTCCCAGAACCATTACCTCCAAATTTTACAATGTATCAAAAGCTTCCTCACGATGAGTTGATAAAATACTTCCAAAAAGCATCGTTTTATTGCCAGTTTTCGCAGATTGAGAGTTTTGGCGTTGCAATCGGCGAAGCAATGCTGTATGGTTGCATTCCGCTTGTTACAAATAAAGGGGGTATGCCCGAAGTAGTTGGCCTCGAAAGTTTAATAGTACCCCGAAATGTTGAAAAAGTTGCCACATTGATCGGCGGAATGGAGGGTTCAGATCAAACAGCCCTTCGAAAGGCCTGCCGAGAACGCATATTGACCCGATTTAGTTTTGATCAGCGTAAAGAGGCTCTGTTAGCTCAAATAGGCTGAAAATGACTGGGCTAAAATGAAAGATCCTTTGAATTCAGTTTGAGGAGGGAGCCTTTATTATAACTTTGGCAAGCAAGATTTTCTGAAAGTTAACCGGAAATCTACTGGTTTATTCGTGAGATTGATTACTTATAGGATGCATTGCCAATTAGTTTAGCCAGCCATTCAATATCCATATGGAAGAAGCTAAAAACAAGGCCAACCGTTGCGCGTAGCTTCCATACAGGTTCTGCCATTCCATAATGTAGAATCGCCTGCAAATAATCTTTGCGAGCCCCTTTAAAGTCTTTGCGGATTAGTTTGTAACGTCCGGAACGGGCATAACTGATTACGAGACGATGGCGAAAATGGGCATCAATTTCTTTCTTCGTTAAACCATGTGCTTCAAAAATGCCGGGCTCACGTTTCATTAATGATTGAATAAGAGCATAATAACTTGTGGTCATCTGCCCTGTATATGTTTTTGTTACCTGGTTCGGATATATTCTCCAACTGCCTAGAGGCTGATCAATATAGGCAAATTCTCCTTTCATCAGCAATTCGATGGTAGTCGGAATATCAACCAATGGAAGGCCAAAGCCTTGTATAAAACCTCCATTTTCGAGCAAAGCTTCGTGCCTGATCACGATGGTTAAAGCCGGAATAATCGTGTTATAAATAAATTTTTTAAAAAAAGAACCAACCGGTTTATTATAGAAAAGTTCTTTGTCATCCGTGTTAATTGGTGCCAGGTAATATATTTCTGAAAGATCAACCGAAGAAAGATATGCTTTGCCCCACGATAAAATGCATTCGGGATGTTTCTCCAGGGCATCTATCTGTATGCTTAGTTTTTCGGGTAACCAAACATCGTCGCATTCTAGTATGGCAATATATTTCCCGGTACACTTCGATAAGGCAAAATTGTATGATTCGCCTAAGCGAAAAATACCTATATTCTTCTGAGTGAATGGTTTAATCCGGATGTCTTTTTTCGAATATTCCATGGCAACGGCAAAAGTCCCGTCAGTACTACCATCATCAATAATGATCATTTCCCAATTGCTGTATGTCTGCGCCAAAACCGACTTTATACAATCCTTGATATAATTCTGGTGGTTATAGGTGGGTGAAATGATAGATACCAAAGGTTGATTTTTGTTCATATTTCCTGCAATTGATTTAGCATCAGTGATTTAATTCGCTGATATTTCGAATAGTAATGTGATCGCAAAAATATACTTTTTTTTGGCGCCACGACTGAGGCTAATTATTTTATCATCACAAGGTAAAGCCGGATGTAGCATGACGAAGTGGCACAAGAATAAGCTGAGCAAAATTGATTAATTTCGCACACTTTATTTTTACAAATTCAGGCAATAAATGAGCGTCAGCAATTTAAAGCGTAAAACAGTAAATGGATTTTTCTGGAGTATGCTTGAGAGCGTTCTCAGCCAGGGGCAGGGGATGGTTTTTGGCATTTTTTTGGCGCGGATGCTTTCGCCACAGGAGTTCGGCTTGTTGGGGATGATTACGATTTTCATTTCAATTGCACAGGTCTTTGTTGACAGCGGCCTGAACCAGGCCTTAGTTCGCAAGCAGCAGTGCACAAACCTCGATTACAGCACTATTTTCTGGGTGAATATAGTGATTGGCTTTGTTGCTTTTATAGTAATTTGGTTTGCAGCACCTTTGATCGCCACATTTTATCAAAAGCCAGAACTTATTCTGCTGACACGCGTAACATCAATCGCCATCTTAATTGGATCAGTAACGCTGATACAACAAACCATTTTAACCAAGGATATTGATTTTAAAACCCTCACCAAAACATCAACAACAGGTACATTTATCTCGGGTGTTGCTTCCCTGGTATTAGCATTTTATGGTTTCGGCGTATGGAGCCTGGTGTGGCGAACCCTTATCAATCAAGCAGTGCGCAGCTATATGATGTGGCGCCATAACCGCTGGCTTCCTCAATGGGTTTTCAGTAAACGAATCTTTTCCGAACTCTTTTCCTTTGGGTCAAAAATACTATTTATATCGGTGATTGCTGCTGTTTATAAAAGTTTTTACAATCTTATTATCGGGAAAAACTATTCCGACACTATGCTAGGATACTACACCAATGCAGATCAATACAGCACGCTTCCTTCAAGTACTATTTCAAATGTAACCAACAAGGTAAGCTATCCTATATTGTCGGAGATGCAGGATGATAATGTAAGGTTAAAATCGAGCATAAGCAAATTGATTAAAAATGTTATGTATCTGTCATTTATAATCATGTTTGGTTTGGCTGCCGTTGCTCAGCCGCTTTTCTCTGTTTTATTCGGTCCGAAATGGCTACCTTCTGTTCCCATTTTTCAGGCACTTTGCCTTGCTTATGCAATTTCGCCCATGCATGTTATTAATCACAATATTATGAAGGTAAAAGGCCGTTCTGACTTGTTCCTTAGAACAGAAATTATCAAATATATCGTGTTCACGCCTTTGCTCTTTTTGGGGATTATTTATGGACTGAAAGTGCTGGTTGCCGGAATAGTTCTGTTTTACTGGCTGGGTTTCTTTATTAATGCACTGTATGCGAAACAGTTAATCGGATACTCAATAAAGGCTCAATTTACAGATTTTCTTCCTGTTATGATTCTTTTTGCCATTCCGGCTTTATTGGTTTGGGGATTAGGGTTTTTAATACATACAGGAGCCTTTCCACTTTTAATTTTGCAAAGTGCCTGTTTTATACTGATTTCGCTTGCAGTGTCAATTCTTTTTAAGATCCGTGCTTTTTTCGAAATAAAAGAAATTCTACTCGGAAAGTTCACAATCAATAATTTTATAAAAACAATAAATAAGTCATAATGAATAACTTACAACGTGTATGGCAAAAAGTTGCCCCAAACCGATTGCTTGTTCTGATTCGTTTTATATTGGAACCAAAAAGTTATAAAGTTCGTCGGAAGGCTGTTCTGGAATATTATAAATCATTGGACCCTAAATTAATAAGCCCTGAAATGCAGGAGGGATTAACCTATTTGAAGCATCATAAGTACTCTGCCTTTCCATACAAGTGGACGCAGAAATACGATAATTTTCTTCCAGATGTATTTCGCGATGAGCAACTCCAGCGTTTTTACATTCTCTTCGAAGGTAAAAAAATGTATTTCCCGAAGAAGTTTACCAAATCGCATGTAATCTGGGCTGCTCGTAGCATGTACAAAGAACAGGATAAATACTCTCCTCATCTATATTTAACTTCTGATTTTCAGGTAGAAGCCGGAAGTATCATCATTGATGCAGGTGTTGCCGAAGGAAATTTTTCGCTTTCTGTTGTTGAAAAAGCGAAGCGGCTTTATCTGATTGAATGCGAGGCCGAATGGATGGATACTTTAAGACTGACGTTTGAGCCATGGAAAGATAAAGTGGTTTTTGTCGAAAAATTCATGTCTGATGCTGCCGGCGAAACTACTACTTCAATAGATGCTCTGTTACATCCTTTTAATAATGAAAAATTCTTTATAAAACTAGATATTGAGGGTTCCGAGCAAAAAGCTCTTGCCGGAATGAAAAACCTGGTAGCATCAGGAAATCCGGTAAAAATAAACGTTTGCACTTACCATCAGCCAAATGCTTTTGATGAGATTCAAAAAATATTAAAGGATTATGGATTCCTTTGGGAGGTGTCGGAAGGTTATGTCCTGTTCTTTCATCCGGGCGAAAAACCAGCATTTCGTAGAAATTTGGTTCGGGCATCGAAAAGCTGATATGAGAAATTGCCAGATGGAATTTTAGGTATGAAATCAGATGCAGTGAATCTGTAACTTATTGAAATTGAATCTTATTACTTATGTTTCAAAATAAGATTTGAAAGTAATGAAGCGATCTCTTCAGTCAGAGAACGACGGGAATATTCTTTTACTGCATTTGAAACATTTTCCGGCTTTTTATTTTGTTTCCAAACCTCAATCAACCTCCTCAATTCTTCAGCCATCCCAGTCGCATCATTGCTTTCAAACATTTTACCGGAGGCTGTGCGGTGTAAAATTTCGGCCGCATCGCCTTTCACCGGACCGATGCCAATGATTGGTTTACCGGTAGCTAGGTATTCAAAAAGCTTTCCTGTTAAAATGCCTTCGTTGTTTTTAATTTCAGGAATTACCAGCCATAAAGCAGAAGATCCGGTCATGTAATCAATTGCTTCACTGTGATTTAAATATCCTTTGAACTCGAACAGGCTGCTTAACCTGGATTTATTAATTTGGTTCATTATGCCGGGAGCAACAATCCCTACAATCAGGACTTTAATTATACCTGGTGAAAAATGGGTCGAAACCGTTTCGAGAGCCTCAAAAAATGAAGTGATATTATACGAGTCTGCCATAGTACCCGTATAAACGATTTCAAACTTTTCAGTTGAAACGGGTTTTGGAGAGGCAAAGTCTTCATTATCAAATCCATTCGGAATGATATGAATTTTATCAGTCTTTATTTTTTTTGATTTTGATAAAAAATTTCTTTTAATGGATGGGCTTACGACTCAAATGGTATCCGCGTTTTCGAGCACTTGCAGCTCATAAGAAGCATCTTTTCGCTTTGCAAAAGGCAGATGGTAAAGGGAATCGTAATAATAAATATCAGTCCATGGATCCCGAAGATCAGCAATCCATGGGATCCCATATTTTTTTTGAATTTCAAGGCCAATAAGTTGAGTTGAATGAGGTGGACTTGATGTAATTACAGCTTCAATTTTTTCGGTTTTCAGCAGTTCGTTCACTGCTTTCAGCAGGTATTTATTCCATCCTTTACGAGGATCAGGAATAAACATGTTTCCGCGGATAAATCGGGAGAACCGCTGAATAAACGAAGGTTTCGATTCATTGGCAAAGCCCCCGTATGGCACTTCCCGGCTTTTGGAGATTTTCTTATACAGGTTATATGGCTCAAACGATTTTGTCCTGATTACCCTCACATTTTCGTTAACTTCTGCCTGCAAAGAATGATCGATCTGCGCATAGGATGCATAGGCCGGATCAACTGTAACCACTATCGCTTCGTAACCATTTTCGGGAAGGTACTTGACGAATTTAAGCCATCGCTGCACGCCTGCTCCCCCACTAGGTGGCCAGTAGTAAGTAATGATAAGTACTTTACGTGCAGGGCTTGCCGGATTCATAAACTAGCTCTGTTTCTTTCCAGCCGAAAGGTTTTTCCTGATTTCGAAACCTAATGTTCCCAAGGCAAGCAGCACAAGAAGTAAGGATGAAGCCAACGAAATTTTTTCGCCTATACGGTAAACCGGTGGATCAAATTTAAACTCAATAGTGTGTTTCCCTTCCGGCACTATCATAGCACGAAGCACGTAATCAGCCCTGAAATAGGGTGCCTTCTTTCCATCAATGTATGCATCCCAGCCTTTCTCGTAATAAATTTCCGAAAAAACGGCTAATTGTTCACGGCTGGTTTCCGAAATGTATGTCAGGTAGTTTGGCTTGTAGTCGGTAAGTGCAATTTTAGATAAAGAATCTTTACTGATAATATGTCCTTTCACCTGATCCTCGAATCGTTTGTCGTAAACAGCCGTTTCATTGGGAACAAAGTCGGTGAGTGCATTAATTTCCTCATCGGCATTATTTACGGCATGTGCATTGTTTACAAACCACGCATTCCCAAGAGCCTGCATGTTAATCTGCGTTTCGGGTTGTCCGCCTTGCTTGCTTTCGGTAATAAAATATTTGGTATTGAGCATATTGAACACATTCATGTTCCCTTTCGAAAGATGATGTTCAATCAGTTCCTGGTAGCGACGCAATTTTGCTCCATGGTATCCACCTATGGATTTATGGAAATAGGAAGTGCTTGCATCATTAAAAGTATTGACCGTCTGATTAAATACCCTGAAATCCGGATCAACATCTTTCATTATGAATAAATCAGCTTGAGAAGGTTGAAAAGGCACCGCATCCACACTTTTACGTACAAAACTATCACTGTTTAAATAACGTTTGTTAACTGACCATAAATCGATGATTATCAGCAGTATAAAAATAGAGTAGAAAACAGGTTTTTTAATCATGTTATTTAATAATGCCCAGATCGCGGCTCCGCCTAACACGATAAAGAGTAATGAACGGAAAGCATCAGATTGAAAAATGGCTGCCCTGTCAAGTTGTATTGCTGCTATCAGCCAATCGGGGTAGTATGATTTGTACTGTTCATCTGATGGTGATACGAAAGAAAAGAAACTGCTTCCTGCCAGGGCGAAAATGAGACAAATGCCACCGACAATTCCCAAAGAATAGTAAAGATATTTAATCATTTTTTTCTTGTCAATCTCACTGGTGAGCACCTGGTTTAACCCGAGAATGGCAAGCAATGGGATGCAAAATTCAGCAATCACCAGGGTCATCGAAACAGCCCTGAATTTATTGTATCCGGGCAGGTAATCAAGGAATAAATCGGTAAAGGGCATAAAATTCTTTCCCCATGAAAGCAGAATTGAGAGTATGGTTGCAGATAACAACCACCACTTGTATTTTTTGTCGACAACGAAAAGTCCAAACACAAAAAGAAAAATCAAGATTGCTCCCACATAAACGGGTCCTGCTACACCAGGCTGGGTTCCCCAGTACAAAGGAAGGTTTTTAGTTAGTTTATCGGCCTGATTTGCATCTATATTATTGGCTAATAGTGCCTTGTATGAATTCGACGATGAACTGACAGGTCCGTTTGAGGACCCGCCGTTAAAATTGGGAATGAGCAATGTAAAGGTTTCGGGAATCCCGTAGCTCCACCCAGTAGCATAGTCTTTGTCGAGGCCTGTAGTCCGGTTGTCTTTTTCGGTTGTCAATTCTGTTTTTCCGCGCGTGGTAACTTTTCCGTATTCGTATGTGGCCCACAGAGTTGTAATATTTGTTGCAATAGCAAATGTTGCTGCTATAATCATTACTCCACTTGCTTTCGCGAAACCCGGCAACCTTTTCTCGGTAATACTGAAAATCAACTCAGATACCAGGAAAACGGCAACAGTCATCATCATATAATACGTTATCTGCAGGTGGTTGGTCAGGAGTTCGAGCGACAAGAAGATTGCGGCAACTATACCTCCAAGCAGATATTTGCCCCGGTAGGTTAGGATAATTCCAGCTAAAACGGGTGCAATGTATCCGATTGCATGAGCCTTACTATTGTGACCGACTTCAATAATTATAAACAGGTACGATGAAAAAGCAAAAGCAATGGACCCTGCAATCGCGAGCCATTTATCTACTTTTAAAACAAGTAATAGTATCAGGAAACCAGCCATATACAGAAAGACCAGGCCAGCAGGATAAGGTAAAAATCCCTGCATCAGCTTATCTAAATGTTGTAACAGGTTCCCTTTATAAAGCACCGAAATCTGGTAGGCGGGCATTCCTCCGAACAAGCTGTTCGTCCATAAAGGCTCCTGTCCTGTTTTTTCGCGGAAATCAACAATTTCTTTCGATACGCCTTTGAATTGGGTAATATCGGATTGTTTTATCTTCTTTCCTTCGAGTAAGGGGCTAAAATACACCATGGTGATTACAACAAATATCACAACGGCTGAAAGATAAGGGATTAGCTGCTTGAAATTAAAATTCTTCATATCTGGTAATTATGTTGTTGGGAGGTTAACAAAAATAAAAAAGATAAACTATGTTATCTTCTGAACTCAACAAAATCGTACGAAAACACCCGGGCGTACATTGTTAAACATCGAAACTGCCTATGTTGGTTTTTCAACGATCATCATTAAAGTCTTTCTTTTACGTCATTGAGTTAATATTATATTTATAGAAAATGTTGATAATCATTTATTTGTAAAATAAATGTTTGCCATTATTAACGCCTAAAGGAGGCAGTCCCCAATTTGCGTGCTGCCGCTTTTTTAGAAGGTAAAATTACAAACAAATTGAGTATCAACAAGCCCGAACCGTAATTTAATGGCAAGAATTTTCCTACTTTTGCGCCACATACTAATATCCAGCGCATGTCCTTAAAAATTAAGATGATCAGGCAAACGAAATGGTTCTTTTATCGTTTTAAACTTCATGTGCTCGTAGAACCTTTTTCCGGTTTCCTGCTGAATCTGGCATACCTGTCGAAAGTCTCGAAATGGATCAGTAAAAATAAAAATTTAGCTTTTAACGATTTTTATTCACCGAAGTGGGATTATAACAAGCGCTATAAACTCTACGATTATTTAGTAAAGGAGAAGATTCTAGGTCAACCTATTACTTACCTGGAATTCGGTGTATCAGGCGGTTATTCGTTCGACTGGTGGCTGAAGGCTAATAGCAACCGAGATTCATCTTTTTTTGGTTTCGATACTTTCGAGGGGCTGCCTGAAGCCTGGGGTGGTTTTGAGCAGGGAGCCATGAATGCGAATGTGCCGGTGACGGGTGATAAACGGGCGAAATTTTATAAAGGCCTTTTCCAGGATACCGTGCCCGGTTTTGTTAAAAACCTGGAAATGGAGCGTCGTAAAGTTATCCTGATGGATGCTGATCTGTTTAGCTCAACGCTTTATGTGCTCACTATGATTGCTCCCTATCTTAAAAAAGGAGATATCATTCTTTTTGATGAATTTAATGTACCCATGCACGAATTTCTTGCTTTTCAGATGTTTACGTCAAGTTTTTATTTGAAATTCGAACTTATCGGGGCGGCCAATAACTATTATTTTTGTGCCTTCGAATTGGTGTAATATTTCGGAAAGACAAGGTTTCAGCCTTCATTTTACTAAAACGAACATCAATGAATGAACTGTATCATCCGGATCAGACTTTTCGGAATTAAAATCATTTAATTTCTTCGTAATCAACGTATTCGCTGTCCTGTGCATTATTGGCAGCAGTTTTATCTTTGTTAAGATACGTGATCGAAACTTCGCCTTCTTTTTTATTTGGTTTATTTTGGTTTGGTTGCGGATTTCCACCATTGAACTGGTTCTGAAAATCAGAAACATATTTCCTCATCATCGAAGGGATAATGATACGGATGAAAAGCGAATAAACTGCGTAAACAATTAATATTACCAGTAAAGCCTTAACTAATGTAGCTTCGAGAATGATTGGATGCATTGTTGTCAGTAAAAAGGATGTGCAAAATTAGTGCTTTTTACTCTATTGAAATAGCGGGTTTTTATTTGCCTGGAAAAGAAATGGCAAAAAATGTTTCAAAAAGGAAATATTGCTTGTAATGACAGGAAATATTGCCTAACTTTGTGGTTGGTAAATAACGGGAACTTTAAAATGGAAAAATTGCAAATTGAAGAGCCTTCAGTTTTATACGAGGTTCCGGGGCAAATATCGGACACTGAAGTGTTAAATTTCCTCCAATCAAAAGATGTGAACTGGAAGTATTTGAACACAATTAAATCACTTACAAACTTTAATGATGAGGTTATATCTGATTGGTTAAATATTAGTGTCCGCACATTCAGATCATACCGGCAGCCTGAAAATAAATTTAAAGAAAATACCAAGGAGCAAATAATCCTTTTGCTATCGCTCATCAAACATGGAATTCAGGTGTTTGGAACAGCCAAAGATTTCGACAGGTGGCTTCATAGTGAAAATTTTTATTTTGATGGTAAAACTCCGAATGCCTTTTTGAACACTATTACCGGAATCAGGTTTGTTGACGATAATTTAACAACCATGGAATATGGTGATAACGTTTGAGATAGAATATGGAAGTATTCAGAATTTGTAAAGAAGAGTTTTGCGATAAATTGAGGGCTTCAGGTAGTTCTAACAGGTGGAATGTACAAGGGCATAATGTAATTTACGCCGGTTCCTCCAGGTCATTATCAACGCTCGAATTGGTTGTTCATCGGCAATCTATTGTTCCGATTCTGAATTACAAAGTCATGGTAATTTCGTTAGCCGATGATGACCACTTATTCACACAAATACTTATAAATCAATTACCTGCAAACTGGAGGACGCTGGCAGCCTATTCAAGCCTTCAGGAAATCGGATCAAAATGGTTTATTCATCAGAAATCGTTGGTTTTGAAAATTCCTTCCGCAGTTATTCCCAACGAGTTTAATTACATGATTAATACTGAACATCCTGATTTTAGTCAGAAAGTCATTTTGGTTAGAACTGAGGATTATTTTTGGGACAAACGTTTGCTAAATGTAAAAACGTAACGACACCGGATTGGAAAACTTTGTTACTAATTTAATAGCGTAACCTTGATAACGTCAGAAAAAGAAAAGGAGGCAGGCTTGAAAGCCTCCTCCGGAATACGTTAATGCTATATAAAGCTGTATACGAAACTACCTGTTGAAGGAAGTAAATTATTTCCCTTCGTCGGAAACAGTTAATTTTTTTCTTCCGCGTGCCCTGCGTGCAGCCAAAACTCTGCGACCGTTGACAGTTGACATCCTGAGTCTGAATCCGTGTTTATTTTTTCTTTTCCTTACTGATGGTTGGAAAGTCCTCTTCATAATTAGTCGTTTTTAGGGGTGCAAAGGTACAAATTGAATCCAAATAAACAAATGGTTTGTAAAAAAAAATCCTTGTTTCCAGTTTTATATGGAAGACAAGGATTTTTTTTGGTGTTAAACTAACTTGTTATCCTTTTACAGGAGCATCTTTCAGTGTGTTAACCAGGTAGTTCCAGAATTTTCCGACAGATGCGATATTTACTTTCTCATCTGGTGAATGGGGATACCTGATGGTCGGGCCAAAAGAGATCATATCCCAGTTTGGATAAACTCCGCCCAATAATCCGCATTCAAGACCGGCATGAATTGCTTTTATTTCCGGAATACGACCATAAAGTTTCTGGTAAACTTCCTGCATGGTAATCAGTATGTCCGACTTCATATTTGGTTTCCATCCGGGATAAGTGCCATCGAGAACAACATCGGCACCGGCAAGTTCAAAAACATCTTTGATCATTTCACCCAGATCCTGCTGAGCCGAATCAACCGAACTGCGAAGCAGGCACTTCACAAATATTTTACCGTTTTCTGATTTTACGATAGCGAGGTTGGTCGAAGTTTCTGTAAGTCCGATCATGTCGTCACTCATCCGCATGACTCCATTAGGGCATGCATTCACTGCCTTCATAACTTTATCCAGCGAAGCTGCATCAATCAAAGATTGAGGTGTTGAGGTGGCCGTAACCGTAAATTTCAAATCAGGCTCAACCGCCGAGAGTTCGCTGCGGTAAAGTTTTTCGAATTCGCCGACGCATTTCACCAGGTCGTCAGCTTTTGAAGGAGGAACGGTGACAACGGCAAAGGATTCGCGCGGAATTGCATTGCGCAGACTGCCGCCTTCGATGGAAGCTAAACGCAAATCATGTTCAACAACCGAATGCTTCAAAAACCGGTTCATCAGTTTATTGCTGTTACCGCGTTGCAAAATAATTTCAAGACCCGAGTGACCGCCTTTTAAACCGGTAATTGCCAGTTTGAATGAGGCCAGGCCTTGCTGTACAGGTTCTTCTTTGTAGGTAAAAGTTGCACTGGCATTGGTTCCGCCGGCACATCCTACATATAATTCGCCTTCATCTTCCGAATCGAGGTTGAGTAAAATATCACCTGTGAAAATACCTGGTTTCAGGCCGAAAGCCCCGGTCATGCCAGTTTCCTCGTCGCAGGTAAATAAAGCTTCCACTGAACCGTGAACCAGGTCGGTCGCTTCAAGCACAGCCATGGCAGCCGCAACGCCCATTCCATTATCAGAACCTAAAGTGGTTCCATTTGCAGTAACCCAATCACCATCAACATATGCTTCGATTGGATCATTGGCAAAATCGTGAACTTTGTCACTGTTTTTCTGTGGAACCATATCAAGATGGGTCTGCAGAACAATACCTTGGCGATTCTCCATTCCGGGAGTAGCTGGTTTGCGGATAATGATATTGCCTACTTCGTCCTTGATGGTTTCGAGCCCGAGGTTTTTACCGAAATCGAACATGAATTGCTGAATGCGCTCTTCGTGATGCGAAGGACGAGGAATTTGTGTCAGACTGTAAAAGTTTTTCCACACAGCCGTGGGTTCCAGTTTAAAGATTTCTTTATTCATTGAAGTATAGGAATTATATGTATTAATTATTGATTTACATTAGATAAATAATGACAATTAGCTTGACGATGTAAACAAGGACAATTTTTTAGAATGTTTGTAATGCCAAACAATAACGTTTGCCTTTTAACAAAAAGTATTCTTATACCTTATGTTTTTGCGTGTTGGAATTCCAGGTGGTTTTTTGTGCCAAAAGTAGTAAAAAAGGTATTGCCCAAAGTTTATTTCCGTAAGCGAATTGTTTTAGCTCAAAATCTTTTCATATACTGACATGAACTACTTTTTTTGTTTCAAAAAAGGCTTCTTCATAATACTTACTGAGGTCGAAAACCTGGCATTTATTTTTTACTGTTGCCAGTTCGTCATCCAGGTTGCCACCTTTTAAGTAGAGAATCCCGTTTTTTAAGGTGTGCCTGCTTTCTTTTTTAATATTGTTTTCTACCCATTTAATAAAATCAGGCAGGGTAGTAACAGCGCGGCTGACAACAAAATCGAATTTCTGTTTCACTTCTTCCGCTCTTGCCTTTATTGCTTCAACATTTAAAATCCCGATGGCTTTTGATACTTCCTGTACCACCTTGATTTTTTTGCCTATCGAATCGACCAGTAAGAATTCCGTTTCCGGAAACAGTATTGCCAGCGGTATACCCGGGAACCCTCCCCCAGTTCCTACATCCAATACATACGAACCAGGCTGAAACGCTTGAACAAGTGCTATTCCAATCGAATGCAGAACGTGATGCTCGTAAAAATGCTCCATATCTTTACGGGAAATAACGTTGATGCGGCTATTCCACTCCTGGTACAAAGCTTCCAGTTGCCTGAATTGCGCAAGTTGATTCTCGGTGAGAGCAGGAAAATACTTAGTGATCAGTTCCATTCGGTTGTTTTATACAAAAAATGCAAAAATAAGGCTTTCAGAATTATGTTCTACTGCTCATTTAATTGGATTATTGAATATGTTGGAAGTCAGAAGTCGGAAGTCAGAAGTTGCCATTATAACCTCTCTTATCCTTTAGAAAAGGGTCTCCAGTCTCACACTTTCTTCCGTCTTCTGACTTCCGACTTCTGACATTCTAAAATGGATTCTGCCTATTCAACTTCAATGCAACTGAAGTTAATTTTTTGAGCGATAATTACCAGAAAAATCGCTTACCAATACTACTCATCCCAATTTTGTCATTTTGGTGACTGAATGAATATTTATGGTTTCAAGCCTTTTTCTTAACGGATAAAATTTTACGATCAATAAGTTCTGCCAAACATGCATCAATCCATATTCCGAATGGTTTTTTTTACATCTTTGCAGCATGAATATTAAATTTCCTTTGCTTACGGTTCTTGGTCCAACGGCAGTCGGGAAAACGGCATTTGCTGCTCACCTGGCTTTAGAATTAAATGCGGAAATAATTAGTGCTGATTCCAGGCAGGTATACAGGGGAATGGATATTGGAACCGGGAAAGATAAGGCAGATTATATAATTGATAATCAGGTTATCCCATCGCACCTGATAGATATTGCTGATCCGGGAACCGAATATAACGTATTTCAGTTTCAACGCGATTTCAAATCCGCGTATTCAAGTGTAATATCCAAAGGGAAGATACCCATTTTATGCGGCGGTACCGGGTTGTACCTCGAATCCGTATTATCAGGTTATCGTTTGACAGAAGTTCCGGAAAATATTGAATTTAGGATTAAACTAAGTCAACTGACAGAAAATGAGTTGATTGCTATGCTCTCAACCCTTCGTCCCCCGCATAATACCACGGATATCCTGGACCGTGACCGTTTGATCAGAGCCATTGAGATAGAATCGTTTAAAAAGAATAAAATAAACACCCTACCTGAAAGGAATTTCGCCGGCACTCCTGTTTTCGGAATTAATTTTGAACGCAAAAATGTCCGTGACCGGATAACTTCGAGGCTTATACAGCGACTTGATTCCGGAATGATTGAAGAAGTTCAGTGCTTACTCGATAGGGGAATTAGTTTGGAACGTCTGAAAATGTACGGTCTTGAATACAAGTACATTGCCATGTACCTGGCAGGAGAATTGGATAAAAGTCAGATGTTTTCGCTGTTAAATACGGCAATTCATCAGTTTGCCAAGCGGCAAATGACATGGTTCAGGCGGATGGAAAATAAAGGCATCAGAATTTTTTGGCTGGAGGGTGAAAATGGCTTGTCAGAAAATCTGGTTCGGGCAAAAAAACACTTACATTTGCGGTAGTAAAAATTGAGTTTAACACAGTGAAATTCCGTATTCTTAGTCCTGAGATCATTTTCCGGGTCATGTATCTTGAACTCCTAAACACCAAATTATGAAATCATTATTCTTCAAAGCTTCCGTTTTATCGAGCATAGCAGCCATTTTAGTTTTATGTATGGCCGGCTGCAACGATAAAATTACTCAAGTGCCTGTTATTGAGTCAAAAATAGTTGCTCCGGATACGGTTATGGCCGGAGACTCCGCTTCAATCCAGCTTTTGATTAAGGATGCAGACGATACCGAGTTGGTGATTTATTATACGACTACAGGTGGTTCAATACAAGGAACTGGCGATACGGTAAATTGGATTGCCCCGGATAAGGCTGGACTATATATGACACAAATCCTGGTAACCGATAAAGATGGTAACCAGGCTTACGACAGTGTATACCTGGTAGTTCTGAAAAATGATACTGCTGCGCGAATAGAGGGCGTTGCTGCATTTCCTTCGGGGATAATCCTGGATTTGGCTGATTCAAAAGTCAGGTTATATTCGTCGAAAGAAAACCTGAACAATCATATATTTTTAGCCGAAACGAAAACGAAGGGATTTGGCTCTATTGTTAATTTCGAATTTGGTAATGTGACATTTGGTACTTATTACCTTGATATATGGAAAGATGCCGATTTCGGGAACACGTTGAATGCCGGCGATTATTACGGTTGGTATGGCAATGGCGACATTGTAAAGCCAAATCCCAATTCCTTTACAATTGATTCTGCTACAGTAAAATCCATTAATGTTCAAATGTGGGTTGTTCCGGTAAAATAGAAATCAGGACATTATTTTTGATGTTTTTCAAACAAATTTGTTTATAGTACGTTTAGTATTGTCTAACGTTTATGCAATATAATTAAACAAATTTTACTTCATGCGCATTTCTTTAAGTATCGTTGCCATTTTTCTTGGTTTTTCAATAGTGGCTTCCGCTCAATCCGGCTCCATAAAAGGGCGGGTTTTTAATGTTAAAAATAATGATCCGCTGCCTTTTACCAATATTATTATCAGTGGCAGCACCATCGGTTCGGTTAGCGATCTGGATGGAAACTTTGTTTTTACGGGCTTGAAACCGGGATATGTAAAACTTGAAGCTTCTGCAATCGGTTTTGACAGAATACTAACTGAAGAAATTCTTATTACAAATGCCAAAACGGCATCGATGGATATCCCGATGAAAGAGGTTGCCGTTGAAATAACAGGTGTTGAAATTACAGCTTCGGTTTTCAAGCGTGTGGAAGAAAGCCCGGTTTCACTTAAATCTCTCGGCATTGCGCAAATTGAGAAAAGTCCGGGGGCAAACCGCGATATCTCTAAAGTAATCCAATCATTACCAGGTGTTGCTTCGTCAGTTTCGTTCCGAAATGATATTATTGTGAGGGGAGGCGGGCCTTCGGAAAATAAATTTTTACTCGATGGTATCGAAATTCCCAATCTAAACCACTTTGCCACGCAGGGTGCATCGGGAGGGCCTGCCGGTATTATTAATACCGACTTCTTGCGCGATGTGGATTTCTATTCCGGGGCATTCCCGGCCAGCAGGGGCAATACTTTAAGTTCGGTGATCGACATGAAACTGATCGATGGTAACCCCGATCGAATGGTTTACCGCGCCACACTCGGCGCCAGCGAAACTGCATTCAGCCTGAATGGTCCGGTAAGTAAAAATACGAATTTGCTTTTTTCGGTACGGAGATCCTACCTGCAGTTCCTGTTCAGTGCGATCGGGTTGCCTTTTCTTCCGACATTCACTGATTACACTTTGAAAGTGAAGACAAAATTCAATGTGCATAACGAACTTACCATAATCAGTATCGGGGCACTCGATAAAAGTGTGCTCAACACAAGTATAAAAAATCCAACGGAGGAGCAGCAGTACATCCTGAATTACCTGCCGGTGAATGATCAGTGGAATTATGCCATCGGAGCAAACTACCGTCATTACCGCGATAATTCTTACAGTACGCTGGTAATTAGTCGCAATATGTTGTTTTACGGAGCATATAAATATTTGAATAACGATGAAAACGATCCGAACGGTAAGGTACTTGATTATTCGTCGTACGAAACAGAAAATAAAATAAGGTATGAAGAAGTTGCCCGTAAAAATGGTTACAAGATTACTTACGGTGCAGGAATGGAATATGCCAAATACAGCAACCGGACCATACAGCAGGTTTTTATTCCGGCAGGTCCTGATACAGTAACTGAAATTAATTATTCTTCTGATCTGGATTTTTTCAAATGGAGTCTTTTTGGACAGCTGAGCAAAGGCTATATTAATGAAAAATTAATGCTTTCGCTGGGAGTGCGCGCCGATGCCAATAGTTATTCTCCGCAGATGTCGAATCTGCTCGACCAGTTTTCGCCCAGGTTTTCGGCCTCCTATGCACTTACATCGAGACTGATGGCAAACTTCAATGTAGGAAAGTATTTTCAGCTTCCGGCCTACACAACCATGGGATACCGCTTGCCTGAAGGCGAACTGCTTAATAAAACCAATGGGTTGAGGTACATCCAGGCCGATCATCTTGTGGCAGGTATTGATTATCGTCGGAACGAAAAGTCGAAGCTCACGCTCGAAGGATTTTACAAATGGTATGATTATTATCCGTTCTCGATTCGCGATTCTGTTTCACTGGCAAGTAAAGGTGCCGATTTCGGAGTAATTGGCGCCGAAGGCGTGATTCCTGTTTCGAAGGGAAAAGCCTGGGGTGCGGAACTTTATTTCCGCGAAAAACTCAGCCGAATATTTGATGTAACTCTTTCGTACACCTGGGTGCGCTCATCCTTCGAGGACAAGCACGGTGATTTTATTCCTTCGGCCTGGGATAACAGGAGTATTCTTAATCTCACAGCTTTGGCCACACTCCGGAAAAACTGGGATGTAGGCATCCGTTGGCGTTTTGTAGGAGGGGCACCTTATACACCTTACGATTTTGAGAGGTCCTCATTAATTGAGGCATGGGATGCAACGGGGCAGGGTTATCTTGATTATAATAAATATAATACCAATAGACTGAATGTGTTTCACCAGCTCGACCTCAGGGTGGATAAGGAATACTATTTCAAAAAATGGTCGCTTAACCTGTATCTCGACATTCAAAACCTTTATAATTTTAAAGCGCAGCAACCCGATGTACTGGTGCAGGTTCGGGACGAAAATGGTCAGCCGGTTTTAAAAGATCCTTCGAATTACCAGCTCAAATATCTACCAAGTGAATCGGGTACAGTGTTGCCTACGGTTGGAATTATTGTGGAACTGTAGCGACTCACGCATCCTTCGCCTTATCAGCCAGCATAGGTACAAAGCGGAAAGTACCGTGCGTATCGGTTTTTATCTCTGTTTCCGACAATTTGGTAACCCGTGTCATGATCTGAATATCATTTTTCCCGACAGGCGCGACCAAAATACCACCGGTTTTCAGCTGATTTACCAAAGCCTCGGGGATATAAGGTGCTGCTGCGGTGATCAGTATCCTGTCAAATGGCGCAAATGCAGGTAATCCGGCATATCCATCGCCATAAAATAACTTTATCCTGTAATTGAGTGGTGGATTCAACGACTTCAGGTTGTCGTACAAGAGTTTTTGCCTTTCGATGCTATAAACTTTGGCACCCATTTCGGCAAGTACACTGGCCTGGTAACCTGAGCCTGTGCCTACTTCCAAAACACGCATCCCTTTTTCAACTTTTAAAAGTTCACTCTGGAAAGCTACCGTATAAGGCTGTGAAATCGTTTGCCCGGAGCCAATCGGGAACGCTTTATCTTCGTAAGCGAATTCAAGGAACGAGGAATCGAAAAAAAAATGACGCGGAATTATAGCCATGGCATTCAATACATTATCGTCGAGAATACCCTTTGTGCGCAATAATTCAATAAGATTGTTGCGTAATCCTTTGTGCCTGAATGTATCGGTGAGCTTCGACAATGCCATAGAGTGGTTTGGGTGAGATTTAAAGAATGCGAATGTAGGTAACAAAATTACAACACAAAACACCCGAAGGATAAAAACCTAATTATTGTTAAGTTTTAAAAGAAATTACAAACAATTGAATCAATTCAGAAAAACATTCATATATTTGCACAGTTTTAATGCAATCCACTCTGAATTTTCCTGAATTTTCCTGAATTTTCCTGGTCATTATTCTATTAACCTTTCTTCAGGTTTTCACATGTTAAGTATAATTATAATTCACACGATTTAAATTCCCATTTATTCGTCTAATCAACCCAATTCGCATGTACGATAAAAGCGAACTCGAAAGTAAGCTGCTCAATGAATTGCGTGACATCGCAAAGCAGTTTGACATCCGCAAAAGCGAAACATTAAAAAAACAAGATCTTGTTTACCAGATTCTTGATCACCAGGCTGCCAATCCAACGCCCGACATTCTGGAAGCAGAGAAGAAATCACGCGTTTTCCCTCCGAAAGGCGCACGTCAACGTATCCCCATTGACAAGTTAAAAGAAGTCAGGAAAGTTGAAGTGAAGCCAAAGCCGACTCTTTCGCCGGGAATTACAGCAGATAATTTAGTGCCGAAAGAACTTCCGGCAGTTAAAAAAGAAAAACCTCTCGTGGTTGACCCCAAAGTTGAGGTAAAGCCAATCGAAAAACCAGAACCTGCTAAACGTGTAGTTACTCCTTACGAACCTAAGAAGCCGTACATCAGTGATCCCAGCAAAACCGATGACGATACCCCTTCGGTAAAGTCATTCGAACGTCCTGCTTCCACAAATGTTCCGGCCTGGGAAATGCAGGAATTCCACGAGCGCCGCAGCCGGGGCTTCCGCTCACAGAACAGGGAGGAAAATAAGGCCACTGATGAAACAACTTCCGATGAAGTTAAGGAAACGCCTCCTGCCCGAACTTTACCCAAAACAGATTGGAAACCGACACCCAGAGGTGTTAAGGTGGTAGAGGATACAGAAATTAATGAGGAAAATGTAGTGACTCACGATGAGTTTATTCCGGCTTTTGATTTTAAGGAACCGGATGTTGAAATATTAGATACGCATGAAATCGTTCAGGAAGAAGGTGTTGAAGATAATCCCGATCCCAATGCAGTTGACCAGAATGAACAACCCAGGGGCAACGATATTTCGCGGGATATGCAACGCTACGGACGTGGTGACCGCAATGATCGCCTGGATCGCACCGACCGGCCCGATCGCAGGCAGCCACAGCCGCAGCAGCAACAGGCTGTACGCGAAGATTATTCATGGGAGTTCGAAGGAATTGTTTCCTGCGAAGGCGTGCTTGAGATGATGCCCGACGGATATGGTTTTCTGCGTTCGGCCGATTACAATTACTTGAGTTCGCCTGATGATGTGTATGTTTCACAATCGCAGATTAAACTCTTTGGGCTCAAAACCGGTGATACCGTCAAAGGTACTATTCGACCGCCCAAAGAAGGTGAAAAATACTTCCCCCTGGTAAAAGTTGAAAATATCAACGGTAAACTTCCCGAGGAAATCCGCGACCGCATTCCCTTCGATTACCTGACTCCCTTGTTTCCTGAGAAGAAATTTAAACTTACAGGTCATCCTGGATCAAGCCTCAGTACCCGTATTATTGACCTGTTCAGCCCTATTGGAAAAGGACAGCGCGGTTTGATAGTTGCTCAGCCAAAAACGGGTAAAACCGTTTTGCTCAAAGAAATTGCCAACGCCATAGCTTACAACCATCCCGAAGCATACCTTATTGTGCTGTTAATTGACGAACGCCCCGAAGAGGTTACCGATATGGCGCGCAATGTAAAAGCAGAGGTTATTTCGTCAACATTCGACGAACCTGCCGATCGTCATGTACGTATTGCCAACCTGGTGCTCGAAAAAGCAAAACGGCTTACAGAATGTGGTCATGATGTGGTGATACTTCTCGATTCGATAACACGTTTGGCAAGGGCTTACAATACGGTTGCCCCGGCTTCGGGAAAAGTTCTTTCGGGCGGTGTTGAAGCCAATGCACTTCAGAAACCCAAACGTTTTTTTGGCGCAGCCCGCCAGATAGAACACGGAGGATCGCTTACCATTATTGCAACAGCTTTGACTGAAACCGGATCGCGCATGGATGAGGTTATTTTTGAGGAATTTAAAGGGACCGGTAATATGGAACTTCAGCTCGATCGTAAACTCTCGAATAAACGAATCTTCCCTGCAATTGACATTGTGGCATCGAGTACACGACGTGATGACCTGTTATTGGAAAAAGACGTATTGCAACGCTTATGGGTTTTGCGTAACCACCTTTCGGATATGAACCCAATCGAGGCCATGGATTTTCTCAGGGATAAAATGAGATTTACCCAAACCAACGAGGAATTCCTTATCTCGATGAATAGTTAGGACGTATATACTTGTTTACAAAAAAAATAAAAAGGCTGACAATACTGTTGTCAGCCTTTTTTAATTGATTCCGTTTCCAGTAGATCTCTTATTTTTTGTCGGGTGGAGCCTGGCCGTGTTGACGTAACTTATCGATAAGCATTTTCTGGAATTCGCGCTCAGCGTCATACAGTTCCAATACTTTAACTGCAGGAAGAACTGATTTGAATTTGGCATGATATTCTTTCCTCAGGTCCAGGAATTTCTGTGCTTCAATTATCTGGTTATCAAGGATCGCAGATGCTTCTTTTTCAGTAAGTTTAGCAATATCCTCTTTATGAAGATCAGAGGATTCTTTGAATGATTTTTTCAGTTCGTGGCGTTTGGCATCATATTCATTATACACTGGCCAAAAGACTTTAGCTTCATCAGGGGTGAGGTTAAGTTCCTGCGTTATGAAAGCAATCCGCTGGGCTTCCATTTTCTCGCGTTTATCCGACTGCTGTCCTTTTTGCCCGTTTCCATGATGATCCTGCTGCGCATATATGGGATTTACCTGCACCAGCATTGCAAACATCAGCAGCAAACCAATGGCTTTGATTTTTTCATACGTTGTTTTCATGATTTTCAATTTAGTTTTGGATTAAAATATCGTTGTCTATTTCCTGTTCTTTGAGGTATTTGGTGATTTCCTCGTCGGTGGGTTCATTCATTCCAGCTATAGATGCAGTTTCCATGAAATCAATGTTTGTCATTTCTAATTCATTGTCTATCGCATGGCTTTCGGCTAACAAGGCTTCTTCGGCATAGGATGCATCATAGACCATAGTGAGTTCCGTCCATTCATCGGCAATTTGGACTGCCGATACCTTCTCATCTGGAATAGCAAAAAATAACAAAATTGCGATTACAGAAGTGACTGCCAGCGGTGCCCAAAACACAGGTTTACGAAAAACCGGGATAAGTATTCTGATGAATGACTTGTTCTCTTGTTTTTTTATTGCATCAACAATGCGCGGACTCAGCGAATCGAAATATCCAACCGGTACCCTAAACCCTTGGTTCTCTTGCTTTAGTGATTCAAGAAAAGGCAAATGATTTTCCGAATGGTCAGTTTTTTTTGATATGTCTTGTTTCATTTTCATGATGTGTATATGACGCCCCTATCTTCATAAAGTTTAAACCTCAGTTACAAATTTTTCAATTTTTTTTGCTGCAAAATGATAAGATGCTTTTAACGCTCCTACCGAAGTTCCTAATATTTCTGACATTTCATCGTAACTCAGTTCTTCGTAATAGCGCATGTTGAACACCAGTTGCTGCTTTTTGGGAAGCCTGATAATTGCCCCGGTTAATCGTTTCTGGATTTCCGGACCATCGAAATAAGTATCGTCCTGCAATGATTTGATCATCAATGCTTCGGGTGACGACTGGGATAAGTAGGAGCGGAGCCGTTTGCTTTTCAGAAAACTCAACGATTCGTTAACTGCAATGCGGTAAAGCCAGGTGAATAATTTGGCGTCTTCGCGAAAGGTATCGAGGTTGCTCCATACCTTAATAAATATATTCTGAACCACGTCATCGGCATCATCATGGTCAATAACCATCCGACGGACGAAATAATAAATCTTTTCCTGGTATTTCCGGACTAAAAAATTAAACGCATAATGCTTTTTATCAGCATTACGGAATAAGTCAATCAATTCATTGTCAGTGTATTCAGACATAGAGAGTACGCAAAGCTAAACCAGTATCGGGTTAAAATCAAGTTAAAAACCGGATGATGCAGCTTTGGAAGTAGCCAGTTGTAAACGGCTGGGTAATCATTCCCGAACCATTAAAATAGCTTTTCAAAAAATTAAAGCTATGCTTTTCGGCTGATAGCTTTGACTGCTGCAGCTATAATATGCGGAACATCAAGCCCGTATTTTACCATCAGTTCGTCAGGGGTCGCACTTTCGCCGAATTTGTCATCAACAGCAACCATCTCCAACGGCGCAGGCATCCGAAGTGCAAGCAGTTGTGCAATACTATCGCCGAGGCCTCCATTCATCATATGTTCTTCCGCAGTAACAATGCATCCCGTTTTTTTAACTGATTGTAAGACGGCCTCCGAATCCAAAGGTTTAATCGTGTGAATATTTATAATCTCGGCTTCAATGCCTTTTTCGTGAAGAGCAATACCAGCCTGCAATGCGAGCCATACCATGTGGCCTGTGGCTATTATAGTTACAACTTTCCCAGGACTGAGTACGATCGCTTTCCCAATTTCAAAGGGCTGGTCAACCGGCATAAAATTAGGCACTTTTGGCCGGCCAAAGCGGAGGTAAACCGGTCCTTCAAAATCAGCAATTGCTATAGTGGCTGCATAGGTCTGGTTGTAATCGCAGGGATTAATCACCGTCATGTTGGGCAACATTTTCATCATACCCAGGTCTTCCATGGCTTGATGCGTGGCTCCGTCCTCACCAAGTGTAATTCCTGCATGCGAAGCACAAATTTTTACATTGGTATTCGAATACGCTACCGATTGGCGGATCTGGTCATAAACCCTTGCTGTACTAAAGTTAGCAAATGTGCCGGTAAAAGGTATTTTACCTCCCAGTGCCAAACCTGCTGCAACACCGATCATATTAGCCTCAGCAATACCAGCCTGAAAAAATCTTTCCGGAAATTCCTTCACAAAGGCATCCATTTTCAAAGAGCCGATAAGGTCGGCACATAAGGCAACAACATAAGGGTTAGTGCGGCCGAGTTGTAGTAAAGCTGCTCCGAAACCCGAGCGGGTGTCTTTTTGTTCAGAAGAGGTATATTCTGTCATAAGTATTGATTTTCCAGTAAAAAGTAAAATTGAGGCTTTGATTATTTCTATTTATAAAGTTGAATGTCAGTGGTTTTTCCCGATTCAATCACAAAGTTTTGCTCGACAGTATATTGGGTTGACCGGGAGCTTTTAGGTCGAAATACTATGCGGTAACTTCCTGGCTGAAGGTAAAGTGTTTCAAGCGTCAGTGATTCGCTCAGTTCGTAAATGCGGCTCAGTTTATTCTTATCATAAAGCAAAAGCGTGCCGTATCCATTGAACGATTTTTTGAAAACAGCGATACCCGGCTCGGGTATTTCGATGGTTGTAGTATGGCTTTGGCTTATTTCAATGTCATTCAATGATATACGAGGCAATGACAATATTTCCAGATCGTATTTTCCGGTAATGTATTTTTCGGTGTCCCCAAAATTCTGCACATTCAGGGTTTGGACTGATCCACTTTTTCTGACAATACTCTGCAATCCCTTTACTGCATTGCTGCTACCGGCCATTTTTAACTGCAGGTATCCCTGTGGCGCATCAGCAGCCACTACGGTATGTTTACCGGGTACGATGTGTAATGTATCAATTGAAACCGGCGGCAGTGTATGAATATCAATACGATACGTAATCAGGGGATCAATTACCAGCGTGTCGGGCAAACCACGGTTATTCATGGTATGGATGAAATTATACATTATTTTTCCTGAGAAAATATCTGTGAAAGTCATGGCAGCATCTGTTTCGGTAGGTCTTCCTGATTCATCAAGCAGATTAACCTGCATGGTTGTAGAATTGAGAGCTTGCGAAATGACAATACTCAATGCTTTGCGGAGGTCTTTTTCGTTGGTGGCATCAAAATAGGTGCCTACGCAATTAAATGCCAGGTTAAAATCCTGCCCGATCCCGATAATAAAGGGTTTCAGGATGATTCCGTTTTTCTGCAGCATCCGCGATACAGCGCAAGGGTCACCGGCGCATTCCTCCATGCCATCGGTAATCAATATCACAATATTGCGGCAATTGATGCAAGGAGGGAAATCCTTTGCCGACTGTTCGAGCGAATAGGCAAGCGGGGTAGTGCCCCTGGGCGAAATAGTCCTGAGGCGGCTCTTGATTTTTGATGTATTGCCGGGCGAAAAAGGAACTTCCAGCCGGGTGTCGGTGCATACCTGGGGGGGGAACTGGTACTGATGCCCATAAACCCTGAGCGCAAATTCCGTATTTTTGAGGTTAGCAATGCTATCAAGCATTTCGGAAACGATGCGCTTGGCAATATTGAATTTTGTATCGCTCTGCCAACGGCCAAGCATACTTTGCGAAGCGTCAAAAATAAACAAGATCCTTGTCGTCGGAGGCGATTTTTGAACTGCAGGCGGCTGATTTTGAGCTTCAATGCCGGATGCTATCCATAATAAAAGTACTATCGATAGTATGACTGTTTTATACCTGCAGGCTTTTTTCAAAATATCTGATTTTCAGAAGGATGCTTAAAATGGATTAACAAGGCGCTAATGTATGAAGTGGTGAAAAAATAAAAGTATCTCTCGAAAATTGGAACGCCCGACTGAAATACATTTTCAATGCTTAACCCAGATGAATCGGAACTAAAAGGTAATTAAAAACATGTAACACTAAATGAAGAATGAAAAAGTAAGGGGCTGGCATTACTTTTAAATTTTGCGTTCTGCGTTCAATGTTTTTAATTCAGTTTTTAAACCCTAAACCCCAACCCCTAATCCCTTTCTCAATAGTCGCCTAAAGTTTCCTCTAACTGAGCTAACGCTGATTCCAAATCTTTATTACTTGGAGGCGAGCCATGCCACTGATGTTTATCGACCATAAAATCGACACCTTGCCCCATATGGGTATGCATGAGTATAATTACAGGTTTGCCGTGACCGGTAAGTGTTTTCGCTTCAGCTAAAGTTGCAAGGATTTCGTCGAATTCATGCCCGTTCATTTCCAGGACCAACCAGCCAAAAGCTTCCCACTTAGCCCTCAGGTTACCTAGAGGCATAACATCGTCAACCGGGCCATCTATCTGCTTGCCGTTGTAATCGACGGTTGCAATAATATTATCTACTTTTCTTCCTGCGGCAAACATGGCAGCCTCCCAGATTTGTCCTTCCTGTAATTCGCCATCACCATGCAAGGTATAAACGAGGTTGGGGTCCTTGTCCAGTCGTTTGGCCAAGGCGGAACCTAAGGCCACCGAAAGACCCTGGCCCAGCGATCCTGAGGCTATTCGTACGCCAGGCAGATGTTCAGCCGGTGTAGGATGCCCCTGGAGGCGGGAATTTAATTTCCTGAAAGTCGCGAGTTCGCTGATTGGAAAATATCCTGTTCGGGCAAGTACACTATACCAAACGGCCGAAAGATGCCCGTTCGAAAGGAAAAACATATCCTGCCCATGACCATCCATTGTGAAGTTTTTGGGGTCGTGGTTTAATACTGAGGTATACAATGCTGTTATAAAATCAGCACAACCAAGCGCTCCGCCCGGGTGGCCCGACTGAACCGCATGCACCATTCTTACTATGTCTCTTCGCACCTGGGTTGCCAGGGTTACCATTTGAGTTGTTGTTGCCATGTAGTGTTTGTAAATATTTGGCTAATTTAAAATAATAGAGTGTGTGGTGTATGGATTGTTAATAATTTTGGGGAATATTTTCATTCTTAGCTTTGTTAATCTGTTTTCGATCAGGTTTAGGTTGGAAATAGTGGTTCTAGCACAAATTGAATGGAATTTTTCTTTTTTGGTCGGAAGACCGAAGCCGGAAGACTGAAGTGTTTGCTGAATGATAGTACATTCTGCCAATTATAAATAAGTCGAAGAATATCAGCTGATGTTAAAGTGCCACAAATATTGGATAAAATAGTTTTCAATGTAACTTCTGGCTCCGGTCTTCCGACTTCTGACAATCTGATTTTACCCATTAAAGTTGCAGTGGAATATAAATAGTTGATTTACCTAATAACTGATTGATGATTTTTGTCAAAATATTGAAATTCAGATTAAAGTACCTGGTTCTTTTGCCCTGCCTGACGAGTTGCTTGTTTGTATTTTCCCAGGAGCAGAATAGGATTAATAAAGCAGAAGAACATTGGGTTGACTCAGTTTATTCTGCACTCACAGTGCAACAGCGTATCGGACAGTTGTTTATGCTGAGAGCCAATTCGGAAACTGATTCGGCTGAAATACACAAGCTTTCGCGATTAATACACGACTATAATATCGGTGGATTGTGCTTTTTTCAAGGTGGACCTGTACGGCAGGCTAATCTTACCAACTTTTACCAGAACCTGGCACCCACACCTCTTCTTATCGCTATGGATGCTGAGTGGGGCCTTGGAATGAGACTCGACAGCACCATTTCATTTGCCCGCCAGATGACGCTGGGAGCCATGCGAAATGAGCATCTTCTTACTGAATACGGACATACTGTCGCTTCACAGTTGCGCAGGATGGGAGTGCATGTGAGTTTTTCACCGGTTGCCGACCTGAATAGTAATCCGGCTAACCCGGTTATCAACATACGTTCCTTTGGCGAACATAAAGAAGATGTATCCCGCAAGGCAATTCTTTACATGAAAGCACTACAGAGTGATGGAATTCTTGCGGTCGCAAAGCACTTTCCGGGTCACGGGGACACCGATACCGACTCACATCATACATTGCCTTATATAGGACATTCATTGGCAACCATTGATACACTCGATCTGTTCCCCTTCAGGCAACTTATAAACGCCGGGCTGGATGGAATGATGGTTGCGCATCTTAACATTCCTGCGCTGGATACTGCAAAGAATTTTCCCTCTAGCCTTTCGCCGGTGGTTGTTGATTCGTTGTTGCGAAAAAGTTTGCATTTTAACGGATTGGTTTTCACTGATGCGCTCGACATGCGTGGTGTGTCGAATTACGATGCTCCGGGGATGATTGAATTAAGGGCTTTAAAAGCAGGAAACGATGTGTTATTGCTGTCAGTTTCTGTCGATAAATCGGTGGCTGCCATACAACAGGCAATCGATAGCGGGAATTATTCAGCGGATGATCTGGCTGTGCATTGTAAACGTGTGCTAACCTATAAATATCGTGCAGGCCTGAGTAATTTTCAGCCTGTTAACATTGATAATCTTTTTACAGATTTGCATACCGCTCATGATGAACATTTGAATCTGGAATTATACCGGAACGCAATTACAGTTCTGAAAAATGAAAATAAGATAATTCCGCTGCAAAATATCGGCAAACTCAGGATTGCAACGTTGATGGTCGGCTACGATGATTTACGGAAATTCCAGCAGCGTATTGATGATTATGCAAAAGCTGATCATTACACCCTGCCGCGGAATGCTGATAGAAAAATGATCGAAGGTATTTATAAAGACCTGAAAGACTACGATTTGATTATCATTGGTGTAAATAATACTGTTCCTGCACCGGCACGAAATTTTGGAATTTCGGATGTTACCATTGCCCTGATCGACTCGCTACTATTGCTGAAACCCTGTATCCTGAATTTGTTCACACTTCCATATAGTATCAATTTATTCAGAAATGCCGACAAGGCAAAAGCTCTGGTGGTTGCCTACCAGGATAATGCGAATGCTTACGATGCCCTTGTACAGGTCCTTTTCGGGGCATTTGCTGCAAGCGGGCAACTTCCTGTCGGCGTTAATTCTGTTTTTCCGACTCACGCAGGGCTTGTTACATCCGTTTCGGATCGGTTACGCTACAACCCTTATGAAGAATTGGGCGTGAATGACTGTGATTTTATGGTTATTGATTCCATCGTTGAAAGCGGTATTGAAAAGAAGGCATATCCTGGTTGCCAGGTGATGATTGCACGAAAAGGCAACGTAATCTACCGCAAATCATTCGGGAACAGTGATTATCTCCATAATCAGGCTGTGGTAGATGGCGATATTTACGACCTGGCAAGCATAACAAAAGTGGCGGCAACCACATTGGCTGTGATGAAACTTTACGATCAGGGGAAGGTAAGCCTGGATGAACCGCTTTCGAAAACGCTGAAATTTCTTGAGAAAAGCAATAAAAAGAAGATTACCATCCGTGAAGTGATGACTCACCAGGCAGGTTTAGTGGCCTGGATCCCCTTTTACCAGAAAACTTTAAAAAACGGGCACCCGGATACGGCTTTATACGCTGTAAATCATTCCGATAGATTCCCATACAGGGTTGCAGAAAGCATGTATCTTAACAGAAACTACCGGCAGGTCATTTTCGATTCGATAATAAAATCTCCTCTTTCGGATAAAAAAGAATACCGTTACAGCGATCTGGGTTTCATCCTCATGCAGCAATATGTTGAGCAGCTTACAGGCAAAAGTCTCGATGAGTTTGTTGACGAACAGTTCTATAAACCGCTTGGACTGCCTACACTCACATTCCACCCGCGCGACAAGTTTTCGCTGAAGAGGATTATGCCCACCGAAAATGATACTATATTCAGGCACCAGCTGGTTTGGGGCGACGTGCACGATCCGGCCGCGGCTATGCTGGGTGGCGTTGCCGGTCATGCCGGATTGTTTGGCACAACCAACGATATGGCAGTGCTGATGCAGATGCTGCTTCAGAAAGGCTCCTACGGCGGCGTTCAGTTTATAAAACCGGAAACGGTGGATTTATTTACCAAACAACAGTTTGCCGGAAACAGGCGTGGTTTGGGATTCGATAAACCCCAGCTTGTTCCCTCGGAAGCAGGCCCGGCATGCGAGGAAGCTTCGGCAAATAGTTTCGGACATACCGGTTTTACAGGAACATACATCTGGGCTGATCCTGATTCCGAACTTATTATTGTTTTCCTGTCGAATCGTGTTAATCCCGATGCGGAACCAAATAAACTGGTGCAGTTGGGAATACGGACTCAAATTCAGAAAACTTTATACCAGGCTTTGAATAAAAATCTGAAACCAGGACAACAAATGATGAGAAAACCGGTTAGTAGTTCAGAGTGAAGACAGTGGGCAATTGACAATGGATAATTGACGATGGAAAATGGTTAATCGAAAATCGTTAATCGTTGATGGAAAATCGTAAATCACAATTCGTAAATCGCTAAATATCAAGTATATTTTACAATTAACAAATATAAATAGAACAGAAATGTCAAAAGTAACTTTAAAAGGAAGCCCGGTGAATACGATTGGTGACTTACCTGTAGCAGGAGCAAAAGCACCTGAATTTTCGCTGGTTGGAACCAACTTAGCAGATGTGAAAAATACTGATTTTGTTGGAAAACGGATAGTTTTAAACATTTTTCCGAGCCTCGACACGGCAACCTGTGCCGCTTCGGTCAGGCGTTTTAACGTGGAAGCTTCCAAGTTGGAAAATGCTGTTGTGGTGTGTGTTTCGAAAGACCTGCCTTTTGCTCACGGCCGTTTTTGTACCGCCGAAGGAATCGCCAATGTGGTTTCAGCTTCAGAATTCAGGAGCAATGCATTTGGTAAAAGTTTTGGTGTTATGATCACTGATGGTCCATTGCAGGGATTGATGGCCCGTGCGGTTGTTGTTCTCGACAAAGATGGTACAGTTTTGTATTCGCAATTGGTACCTGAAATCACCGAAGAGCCTGACTACCAGTCAGCTTTGGATTCGCTAAAATAATCTGGGGCAAAATTTTGTCAGGCAGAAAATAACAGTACCTTTGTGCCTCAGATTTTGCAAGGCGGATGTGGCGTAATTGGTAGCCGCGCCAGACTTAGGATCTGGTGTCGAGAGACGTATGGGTTCGAGTCCCTTCATCCGCACTTCAATAAATAAAGGCTGCTCCTGGGCAGCCTTTATTATTTATTTGAATTGAGTTCTGATTTTCCATCTCATCAATCCTTCCCGCTCTTATCCCCGGTAAACTGGTCGTCTTTATTTTTAAACAACACATTAAACGTGGTGAGGCTGCCATAAATGCGCGTTATATACTGTTCAAGATCAACCTTTTCCTCATCGGTAAGGTTACTCGCGTTAATTCGCTGCTCCATCACGCGGACCCGGTCGCGAACCATTACAATTTTGTGAAAAAAAGTTTCAATCGGCACTTCTTTTTCTTTCAGGGTTTTGTCTCCGGGGTAAAGGATCATCTTACCTCCGGTCCATTTCTGTCCAATTGGCACCGTTTCCTGGACATCACTAAAGCGGCGCAGTACTCTTATAAGACTCTTTTCAATCTTTTCATAAGTTGACAGATCGGAAGGCGTTTCTAATGCTTCTATGATTTCGAGCCCTTCGTAATCGCGCATAATCTGACGTACTCCATACTCAATAAACCCAATTTCGTAAGCGTCGGAGCGAATCTGAACCAAAACACCTTTACCAAATTGCGGGTGCTTAACGCGTGAACCAACACCTAATATCATTTCGGACATAATTGTAAATGTTAAATTAAGAATTTTTACAAAAATAGAAATATTTTGATAGCGGATTCATTTTCTTTAAGACGCGGGTTCCGTTGCTGATACTAAAAGTCAAAGTGGCATATTCCTGATTTTAAGGCTTAGATTAAAGCAGAAGTAGTGAGAAGATTTTTTCGAACTGTTAAACTTTTATTTCCTGTGGTTGTTAATATCACCTAAAAAGAAAAAGGAAATGAAAAATATAGCAATCCTGGGAACCGGAATGGTAGGTGATACCATCGGTACGAAATTAGTTTCACTCGGTCACAACGTTATGATGGGCTCACGCTCAGCAGATAACGAAAAGGCCTTAGCCTGGGCTGAGAAAAATGGTGAATTGGCTTCACAGGGTACTTTTGCCGATGCTGCAGCTTTTGGAGAACTAGTTTTCAATTGCACTTCGGGGAAAGTTTCGCTGGAGGCATTGCAGTTAGCTGGTCGCGAAAACCTGCAGGGCAAAATACTGGTTGATGTGGCGAATCCGCTCGATTTTTCGAAAGGGATGCCCCCTTCGTTAACCATATGTAATACTGATTCGCTGGGCGAAGTGATTCAACGGCAATTCGCTGATGTTAAAGTGGTTAAAGCACTGAATACTTTGAATTGTCAACTAATGGTCAGCCCGGGCTTGCTGAAAGATGCCGGAAATATTTTCATTTGCGGAAACGATGCGGCTGCCAAATCAGAAGTCGATTCGCTCCTGCGTTCTTTTGGATGGGAAAAAGTCATTGATTTAGGTGATATTTCGGCTGCCAGGGGAACCGAGCAGCTTTTACCGGTTTGGGTCAGGCTCATGGGTATTATGGGAACCCCTATGTTTAATTTCAGTATTGTATCGTGAAAGGATAATTCGAATGCCAATTGAACGAGATTTGGCTTTTAGAGGCCATTAGACCGAAGTCAGAAGACCGAAGTTTCAAGCTATTACTTTCTTCCGATTTAAAAGCAGCAGAATAAGGGTAATCATCATTCAATCTGTTAATTATGGTGGATTAAATCTTCTGTAGGATAGCTTCCGACTACCGTCTTCTGACTTCCGCCTATTACTTGACCCATTAAATACACGCTAGAACCAAAAATACAAAATAGTCAGCCATTTATTATTTTTTCATGAAGGGCTAATACATGCGGGATTATCATATTTATTTCGTCGTTAATCACAATGTAGTCAGCAAGTTTCTGCTTTCGTTCCTGTGTCCATTGGTTTTTCATCCGGTCGAGCACCAGATTTCTGTTAATTGAATCCCGCGACATGACCCGCTTTACACAAAGCTCATCAGGAGCAGTGACCAGCACGACCGCATCGAACAGGCGTTTAAAACCACTCTCGAACAATATCGCTGCTTCATGTATAATGTAATCCTGATCCTTGCATAAATCGCACCATGCCAAAAAATCATCTTCAACCAGGGGATGAATCAGGTTATTTAATGCAGCGAGTTTGTCTTTGTCGTTGAACACTATGGATGCCAGTACTTTACGGTCAATTTCATTCCGGGTGTCGAGAATTTTTTCACCGAATAATGCCGTAAGTTGCTTTTTGCTATTTCCTGAAGCAAGTATAATACGTGCCTGTTTATCAGCATGATAGACCGGTACGCCTAAAATCTCAAAAATACGCCCTACGGTCGATTTCCCAGTCCCGATGTTACCGGTTAGCCCGATGCGTTTCATTTCGATATAATAATATATTCAACTTCCGAAGGAATAATTTTTAAAACTCTAACCTTATCAGGGACTGTTATCAGGTTTACATGGAGTTTCTTCTCTTTGATAAGAGAAGGCAGGAACTCAACCTGTGTGGCAAAATCAGATGCTTCTATATGGGGATAAGCAGATAATGGAACGCGGCAGACTATTTCCACTTTATCCGGGAATATCTTCACCATTTCACCATTTCCCGATATGGATACCGGAACTGTATATCCCGCTTCGGTAACCTGCTCGACTTTCATTAAAACCGTAACCGAATCGGTCGAATATTTTAACAGGCTGGCCTGTGGCCCTTTAAATAAAGCCACTTTGGTGAATACGCTGCTATCCAGCTGGTTAAGCCTCAGTTTTTGAGTTCTGACAAATGAAAGTGTATCAATTATATTCTTGATGCTCGAAACCGTCACATACTGAGGTCTGAAAGAAACACTGTCGGTAACATCATATTGATCACTTAATGTGTATGTCAGATCAAGTTTTACCGGAACCTGTTTGCGGAAAATTTCGGAAAACCGGAAGAAAAGGGTATCGGGTTTTATGTTAATTATTTCCGTCTTGAAACGGATTTGCGAACCTAATTGGTCCATAACCTTAGCAGATGGAAGGAAAGCGATGTATCCCTGTTCGGTTGGCCTGATTTTTAATGTCGAAAGATCAATTGTGAGGGTAGGCTGTCTTTTGGTATATTTGGCTGCAAGCAATTCAAAACCCTGGGCGTTCATCTCGATACTGATCACACTATCCTCTGTATTGGTCAATATCAAGTCTTTGGGGACATTAAGGAATGTAATATTGTATTTGATTTCGTCCTTATAATCTTTCATAAGTTCAATAAAAAGCCACATGAGGATGCTAATAGCAAGACAGACCAGAAAGACGATCAATCGTGGATGAGATCGATTTTCTTTCCGGCCTGTTTCGTTTGGCTTTGTAAAGGATTCAGTCTGGCTCTGAATGGCCATAATATTTGAATTTTAGTAAAGAAATCAGGTAATAGTCATCCTGCCTGATTTCCATATTGACCATGTCGCAGTATTCTATGGCCATATAGATGCAAAGAATGTAAAGACAGGGGCTTATTTAGCGGGTTCTCCGGTAAGCTGATCCTGTGTATCGGCTGCAATGGCTGATTTTTCGAGCTTGAGTTTAACGCCACCTTCAACTTCGATGGTACAGGTGGTTTCCTGCATTTCCACGATTTTGCCATGAATACCTCCAATGGTGATAATTTTCTGTCCTTTTGAGAGACCTTCCCTGAATTTTTTCTGGTCTTTCTGCCTTTTTACCTGAGGACGAATAAAGAAGAAGTAAAAAACAACAAAGATAAGCACCAGGAAAATAAGTGAACTGGCCATTCCGCCGCCGCCTGCACCTTGTCCCTGCGGAGGAGTCATAAGTAAAATGTTAAGTAAATTCATTTTAAATTTGGTTTATGTAATTGATTATTAATTATTTGAGCTATTTATTTTTAAATATCTTCGGCTTCAGTTACAAAAGACTGAATTCGCAGTGTTGTGGTTGGTGGTTGGGTGTTGGTGAAAACGGAGATCGATTTTGTTTGTAATCCGTGACGCCCTTCGCTGTCGAAACTCACATCGATGGTAGCCCCTTCGCCGGGTTTTATTGGCTGTTTTGGAAAAGATGAAACCGTGCAGCCGCATGAAGTACTTACATTAGAAATAACAAGTAAGGATTTCCCGGTATTTTTGAATTTGAATGAATACGTAACCTTTTCGCCCGATATTAGCTTGCCAAAATCGTGAAAATCCTTTTCGAAAGTTATCTCGGGTAAGGCATCTTTGGTTGCGGATCCATCAGCCGAATTGGGGTTTTCAACAACTCCCGCGGGTAAATCATTGCTGTTGCTGTTTTGTTTGCACGAAATTACAAACACTGAAACAATAACGGAAAATAGCAAAGCAACAACATTTTTTTTCATTGGGAGAACAAATTTTAAGAGTGCAAAAGTAACAATAAGCAGCTTTGTGGCGACTAAATAATGGAAATATCGCGGATAATGTGCACCTGGTAATCACCCAGATAGGTGAACCCGGCTTTTTTATATAATCCGAGTGCTATATAATTGTCCTTATGTACCTCGAGTTTTATCTGCATTCCATAGGATTTTGCCAATTTTAATGAAGCCTCGAGAAGCATATTTGCAAGCCCATTTCCCTGAAAATCAGCATGAATACCGAAATGGTGAAGATACGTCCGCCTGCCGTCAACAGTCAGCCAGGATGTACCGATTATTGTATTCGAAACAGTTTCGAGCATGACTAAAAGTTGTCCGCCCAGTTGTATTGTATGTCGGATAATATCGGCGGTGTCACCACGCTGTGCATTTCCCAGACCAAGTTTTTCCCATAACGGCATTATTTCCGCAAAGTCGCTGTCAGTGTATTCGCGGATAATGAAATTGGATTCCATTGCTGGTGGGGGTTGGGGTTAATCGTTAATCGTAAATGGTTAATCGTTAATCGTAAATGGTTTATCGTAAATGGTTAATCGTTAATCGTAAATTTATTGAGAGTTGAATTTTTTAGAACTATTTTCCATTTTCCATTTCCCATTTTCCATTATCCATTATCCATTGAAAAAGCCCTATTCCATAAGTCCTCTTCCCGATTTCTTAATTATTCCCAGTTCCTTATATTCGGTAATCAGTTTATCGAGTACACCATTAATGAAAATCTTACTCTTAGGCGAACTATATTCTTTCGAAAGTTCAATATACTCGTTGAGAGTAACTTTTATAGGTATGGAAGGGAATTCAATCAGTTCATTAATGGCCATTTTCAACAGTATGGTATCCATAACGGCAATGCGTTCCAAATCCCAGTTCGAAGCACGTTCGCTGATCACCTTGTTGAATTCGTCACTGTTTATCAGGGTTTTCCGGTAAAGGTGCCTGACAAACTGCATATCCTCACTTCCTTCACTCTGATTTTCATCTTTCAGCAAGGTTGGCAGACTTGTAAATTCGTCGGCACTGATTTTATACCCTTTAATGGTTTTATCAACCATCATGATGGCTGTGTCAAAATCTTCGGTCCAGTAAATGCTTCTCTCGTCAAAGTAACTTCTCAGGTGATCCGATTCGGAAAACAAGCGCAGAACCACCATTTCAACAACCTGTTTATCATCGGCATAGGTAACTTCCGGTTTTTTCATGTACGAGATATAGCCTTCATCCTCGCGCATCAGGTTGTAAAATTTCCGGATCATTTCTTCTTCATCCACCCAATTTATTTTGTAGGCGGAGTAACGCTTCAGGTAATCCCTGTTGTTTTCAAGCTGCTGTATGAACCGGTTTTGAATAAAGCGAAGGCTGGGGTTCAGGTCTTCCGGAGTAGGAAGTTGTTTCAGCCGGTTTTCCTCAATTCGCCTTCGGGCGAAATCCGACAATTCTATGATGAGAGAAAGCTGGTAGATGTATAGTTCGTAGAGTTTATCGAGACTGACTATCAGTTGTTTTTCGCCGGCGTTGATACTTTCAGGACCTTCCTGTTGAAAAGCGTAAATTGCCTGCATTACTTTAATCCGGAGAAACCTTCTGCTTAGCATAAAATGTAAATGAACCTTTAATTATTTGGAGTGCAAAAGTACGGAATTTGGTGAAACCGGAACCGGAAATTTTTACAATTCGGATTTCCATTGTGCCGGAATCCTGACAGCTGTTGTGTTAGCTAAGAAGAATGTGTTTTTAATATTCTGATTGTGAATAATATGTAATTTTATTTTCAATCTGTTTCTATCCAAATCCACATAAGTTTTAACTTTACGTAACCCGTAGAAAATATACTTGTGAATACTCATTTAAAACCCGAAAAAGGGAATTCCTGAAAACTACTATCCGGCAATTATAGTAACTTTGTTTGTGTTTTTAGAAAGGCAGCCGGATATAGCTGTTTGAATAAGAAAAACCAGGGTTTATGAAGCGGAATACTCTATTTGGTATAATTGGGATACTGATACCCCTGATGACAGCCTGTATTAAAACTTACGAACCGGCAATCGAAAGCAAGGACGAGGTAAAGTTTGTCGTTACCGGGCATGTGAACAGGGGAGACCACATTCAGAATGTAAATATATCAACCACTTCGCCTGTAAGCAGTCCTAAGTATTTCCCGGTAACTGGTTGTATTGTTAAAATTCTCGATGCCAAGGGGAACATCTATAACACCCTTGATAAAAATGATGGGAATTATGAAACCGTTATTCCGGAAATTGAACTTAGTCCGGGATCAAAGTTTAAGGTCGATATTCTGACACCCGACGGCACAAAAATAGTTTCTGATTTCGATGAGATAAATGATTGTCCTGCTGTAGATTCGATATACTATACTGTCGATACACTGCCTTCAGTTAACCCGTATATATCTACAAAAGGAATTCAGTTTTATGTTAACCTGGATGCCGAAAATGTTTCAAGCCGATATTTCAGGTGGGAAGCAATTGAAACCTATGAATTCAGGGCAGTGTACCCGATTGAATGGATTTACGACGGCAAAGTTCATCATATAGTGCCACCCGATCTTTCACGAAAAATCTGCTGGAAAACAGTTATAGTAAAAAAAGTTTTTACACTGACGACAAAAAACCTGGCACAAAATAAATACAATATGCTTCCGCTTCATTTTGTTGATAATTTCTCTTCGCCCCGCCTGGTATATGGAACCAGCCTGTTACTAAGGCAGTATGCGCTTAGTGAAGCCGCTTTCGACTATTGGGAGAAAATACGCATTAACAGTTTCGAACAAGGTGGATTGTATGAGAAACAACCTTTATCGGTTAAAGGAAACCTGCATAATATTTCTAATCCTGATCAGCAAATCCTTGGCTTCTTCGGAGCTTCGACAGTAACGTCGAAACGCATTTTTGTGCAAAATGTCGAAAATCTGCCCCTGGAGTATAATCCCGGTTGTGGTATAGAATTTGAAAAACCCAGACTTTCATTTGTCGGAATATCCCCACTTTCTTACCCTGTTTATTTGTATGCCACTCCATACGGGTATCTTATAATAATCCTTGAACCTTATTGCTATGATTGCCGCAGGGATGGAGGAGATACGATTAAACCTGCATACTGGCCCTATTAGTAAATGTTGTGAAATTTACCGCTCATTTTGATTCCGGATAATGGCGGGGGTAAAAGCAGGGAGAAATGAGTTTTTTTTCTTTTTATCCTCCTGTAACTTCTACTTTAACAATCATTAATTGAAAGAATTTCATCAATTTTACAGTTTTAAATGTCTTACGATGAAGAAGAATCTTCTGTATATATCGCTGCTTGCTGTTGTACTTTTTCCGCGAACAATTTTTGCTGTTATTCCTGCCTACAGACCTAGCGAAAACGTTGTACTATTTACTGATCGTTCGATCTACATTACGGGAGAGCAGGTTCGTTTTTTTGCATCTTTATGGGATGGTGATGATTTAAACCGGCCGGTACAGAGCGAAATACTTTATTGCGAGATCGTTACACCCGATGGTAATAAAATTAGCAGCAACAAATTCCCTGTCAGCCATTCATCGGTAAGCGGATGTGTTGATATTCCGCCTGATATACTCACAGGAACATATTACATAAGGGCTTATACGATGCTGATGCGTAATTATGGGCCGGAAGTATTTGGATATCAGCAAATCCGGATTGTAAACCCTTCGCGGGCTGAAGTCCTGGCATCGGATAAGGATCAGAAACCGGAAAGCCATCAATTTTCTAAAAGCCCATCTGAAGTTGCAACCGGAATATTCTCAGTGTCGGCCGATAAAGCTGTTTATGCTTCCCGCGACAGCATTCGTGTTATCGTTCGGGGAACCGATGGCACAGTTGCGAAAATAAGAAGCGTATGCTTGTCGGTCGTACCCGAAAGTGCTGAATCTTTTCCGTTGATTGTTCCATCAGAAAATCAGGCCCACGAAAAGGGGAATATGTATTTCGCCGAAAACCGGGGACTTTCTCTTCTGGGTAGCCTGAGTTATGGGGATCCGGAAGTCCCTTTAAAAAGCAAAAAAGTCAATTTGTCGATAATGGGCGAGGGGCGTGAATTTATGGCTGTGCGCACCGATAGTATCGGGCGGTTTATGTTTGCATTGCCCAATTATTTCGGAACCAGGGATTTATTCCTGTGTGCCGAACGATTGCCATTGCTGAAAGATGTAAAAATCAGGGTGGATAACGATTTTTGCACCTCACCTTACAATTTACCGGCACCGGCATTTACTTTGTCGGAAAAGGAAAGACAAACAGTTTTCAACATGGCTCAGAATGTTCAGATCAACTCGCATTATAAGCCTGAATCAGCAGTGGATAGCCTGAAAATAAAAAAGGAAGAAAAAGCTTTTTATGGCAAGCCAACTGCCATCATTTACCTCGACCAGTACATACAACTTCCTACACTCGAAGACTATCTTAACGAATTGCCAAGCCAGGTTAAAGTGCGAAAACATAAAAATGAATCCTATTTCAGCGTTATAGGTTCGCGTGATCTGTCTTTTTACGATCCTCTCGTGTTAATTGACTGGGTGGCAGTTGACGAGCCTTCTAAAATCCTGGCTATCTCCCCGCAGAGTGTTTTACGAATCGAAATTGTGAACGAAATCTATGTTAAGGGAGACCAGACATATGGAGGAATTATAAGTATAATTTCAAAAAAAGGTGATTTTGCTGGAATTGATCTTCCTTCGACTGGTATTTTCCTCAATTACCGTTTTTTGACTGAAAACAAGTGTGATAAGAGAATTTCCCCCATTCAATCAAATTATCCACAGGCTCCGAACACCTTGCTTTGGAAGCCGGATATCTCATTAGGAGCTGATCGGACCGCTGACTTTTCATTTTGTGCTCCCGACACGCCTGGTAAGTATATTGTTGTGCTGGATTGGGTCTCGGCAAACGGAGAGCTGTTTTCTGAAAGAAGCACATTCGAGGTAAGTAATTGATTTCTATTTATTTGACGGTGCCGCGTCTTCTGTCGGGTGCCCAGGAAATTTTATTTTGAGAAAACCGCCTGGCCACTGAAATAGTTTTTCCGCAAAAACTCCGTACATGTTGAGTTTTTCTATAAGTTTGTAGCTATGACTTTTGAAGAGGTTAAGAAGATTTTAAAGACTAAAACAGTTGGCATTGCCGGTTGTGGCGGATTAGGCTCCAATTGTGCAGTTGCTTTGGCAAGAGTTGGTATAGGAAGGTTAGTACTTGCCGATTTCGACCTGGTTGAAGAAGGCAACCTGAACCGGCAATTCTATTTTTATGACCAGATTGGAATGTTGAAAGTGGCTGCACTCAAACATAACCTGTTTCGTATTAACCCCGATGTACGGGTCAATACCTTTGATATTCGCTTGTGCCAGAGCGATATAATCGAAATATACAGTAAATGCGACGTGATTGTGGAAGCATTTGATAAACCGGAAATGAAATTTATGATCTTAGATGCCGTTCATAACTACCTGCCGGAAAAATACCTGGTGATGGGCGTAGGTATGGCAGGTTGGGGTGGCAATAACCTGTTGAAATCGCGGCAATCGGACAAACTTATCATTTGCGGGGACGAGATAAATGCCATTTCCGAAAAATGCCCTCCTTTAGCCCCCCGGGTCGGTGTAGTAGCAAATATGCAAGCCAACGCAGTTCTTGAAATTCTGCTTGGAATAAACGAAGACCAAATTCATTCAGGAAATTAGTAAAAATGAAAATAATTCTCAATAACAAAGAAGAATCATTTGATGGAGAGCAACTTACAATTAATGAGTTGTTGCAGTTGAAGAAGTTTACTTTTAAAATGTTGGTCATTAAGGTCAACAAGCAACTTGTTAAAAAGAGTGATTACGATTCGGCAATGGTAAAAGAAGGTGATGATGTGATGGTATTGCACCTGATTTCGGGAGGATGAAAAAGAACAGCTTATCTGCGCGCCAGGCTTGCGGAATAAGTATGGCAGGAAAAGGCACTGCCGTGATAATCCATTGGTAACAAAACCCGAGCTTTTGCTTTCGCGGAATATATTACAGGAATTTCAGATACAATCTTCCTTTAGTGCATTCTCAATTTTTTCTTAGCGAAAGACGACCAGCATCAGGCCGGTAAAAAATGCAATCACCCACCAGGAGTATGCAAGGCGCGAATATAAATGCAACTTTCTTGGAACCACGGTTTCAGGTGTATTTGACCTCGAAAACCTCCAGATCAGGACGGTGTCAATAAGCATGGCTGTAAGCGATGAATATCCCAATATGCCATGTAACGAAAAAGCCGAATGCGTCGAGCCAATGATCATAAATGCAGTGGCTGTGATATCGAGTATAATGCCAATGGTGAGGAACCGGAGTACAAACGGGGTTACCCGTCTTTTGCGTTGTTCGGTAAGGATGGATAAACTGTAAGAAAGCAAGGCAAATAGTACAATGTTTGCCCCAATGATGGAATATGTATTCATTATGATCTTGTTAGGTTAAATTAATTAGTGAATCGCATCTGGAAAATTCGCTCAGTTAAAGAACTGAAGATTTTTTTGCCCGGATAAGAAGAGGCATTATCGCGATTCTTATGTGCATCTGGGGCTTTTTTCTTTCTTTTACCAAAATGGTGATTTCATCAATGTTCAGAATTAGTTGTTTGTTTAAAGTTGGTCGAGTATTTGAATAAATGTATTACTCCAATAATTGGGATGAGAGGATGCTTCCATTTCTCCAAAACGAACAATTATAATATTTTTTTCAGGAAAGATATACAAATACTGACTGTAAAGCCCTACTGCAAAGTAACTTCCGTATTTCAGCGGGCCGATCCCCCAGTTGTTATTATAAAAATGTTTGTTGTTGCCGCTTGGGTCTGGATGTATTGAATAATCGACCCATTCTTTTGATACAATCTGCTTTCCGTTCCAATTCCCATTGTTCAGGTACAGTCGCCCGAATTTGGCGAAATCAATAGTTCGTGCCTGCAAGCAACAAAATACTTTTTCAATTGCCTTGTCATCATCCCGGTCCAAGCTCCACGATGCCGGCGCTTCCATACCCAATGGTTTCCATATTTTTTCTTCCAGGTATTTCGAAATCGTGCCACCTGTGACTTTCTCTAGAATAAGTCCTAATAATAAAGTGTTTACGCTGCCATACCGGAATTTCGTATCCGGCGGACATTCTATCGTCAGGTTCATCAATTTTTCGCGTAAATTCTCCCCCCAATAAAACTCAGCATTGTCAGAAGCCGGGTTAAACTGGGCATCCGTAAACCTGATTCCTGATGTATGATGCAACAGGTTTTTGATAGTGATCCGATCCCAGCCGGCTTTGCCTCTGTATTCAGGAAGATAGTCAATAACCGGATCATTTATACTCTTTATTTTTCCTTCGTCAATGGCAATTCCGATGAGGGTGGATACAATGGGTTTTACCATCGAAAATGAGGAAACCAGGGAAGTATCTGAATATTTATCCGCATATTTTTCGTAAAGGATCGTGTCGTTGCGAATGATTATAAACGAAATTGTTTTATGAAGATTTACAAAACTATCGAGTACTATATTGGTTGAATTAAAATCACGATCAGTTAATCCGATCGATTGGCCAAGCCCATAATTCTTGTCCGGTTTCCTGAAATAGAACACCGGGTTTTCATTCATGACCGTTCGCTGGGGAAAATGCCTGTAATCGTGCTGACGCGGTATTCCTCCATGGCGGAGTGTATCGTAAACATCACAGGATGAAAGCGATAGGAACATAAGTAAGATAAATGCGTATTTAAACAAATTTTGTCAGATTTTTCACTATTCACTATTCACTAATCACTAATTACTATTCACTAATTACTATTCACTCATCAAACCACTTCCGCAACCACAAAAGCACTTCCCCCGACCAGAACCAAATCATCGAAGTTTGCAACTCGCTGTGCTTCTGTAAGTGCCTCCTTAACATTTGTAAAAACATTTCCCTTTAACGAGAATTCTGTAGCAATTTCGGCCAGTTCATTCGCATCCAGTCCGCGCGGAATATCCGCTTTGCAGAAATAATAGGTTGCCTCTTTTGGCAATTTGCCTAACATGCTGCGCACATCTTTGTCATTTACCACGCCTATCACAAAATGCAGTTTACGATGCGGTGTGATGGCAATCTGCTCAAGCACTTCCCTGATTCCGTCGGGGTTATGACCGATATCGGCAATGGTGAGCGGGTTCTGCGAAATGGTTTGCCAACGGCCCATCAAACCTGTATTTTTCACCACTTTTCTGATTCCCGAAATGATACTTTCAACGGGAATATCTATGCCCGAAAATTGCAGTCTTTCAGTGGTACATAAAACAGTTGCCAGGTTTTTTAACTGGTACCTGCCCGAAAGGGGAGAAGTGACCTGGTAAGTATTATCCGATAGAACGGAATGAAATTCAGCCTGAAGCAATGGCGGATGATGCAATGTATACCGGGTTTTCTGTAATGCTATTTGCTGATCGGCATAATATATCGCAGACTGGCTTATTTTACGGCATTCATTGAAAACAGGAGTCGTTTCAAGCTGTGTTTCACCAATCACGACAGGAATTTTCTTTTTGAAAATCCCGGCTTTTTCCCTTGCTATTTCCGTCAGCGAAGAACCCAAAAACCGGGTATGATCAAGGCCGATATTGGTGATTACGGTAAGTATCGGTTTTACCACATTGGTTGAGTCGAGACGGCCACCCATCCCGGTTTCAATCATTGCAATATCAACCTTTTCTTTTGCGAAATACCAGGCAGCCAATGCAAAAGTCCATTCAAAAAAGGAAGGCTTTACACTTTCAAAATCAGATTTGTGTAGCCTGACAAAAGTTGTTACTTCCGTTTTACTGATCTTCCGTCCATTTATTCTGATGCGTTCGCGGAAGTCTTTCAGGTGAGGAGAGGTAAACAGTCCTGTTTTAAATCCCGCTTCCTGCAAAACGGAAGCCAGAAAGTGCGAAGTGGAACCTTTCCCGTTTGTGCCTGCGATATGCACGCTTCTGAACTCCTTTTCGGGATTGCCGAGAATCCTGCATAGAGCTATAGTATTACTCAGATCAGCTTTATAAGCAGCTGCACCTATGCGGTGAAACATAGGCAACTGTTCAAAAAGATAATCTAAAGTCTGCTGGTAGGTCATGCGGGGGAGTTATGAGTTATAAGATATGAGCAATGAGTTATGAGAAATGAGTGATAAGTTAAGAGTTATAAATTTCGAGTTACATACTCCGGGCGAAACTGAAGTGTGAACAGAAATAAGTCATATATGTTGACTGCTTCACCGGTTCCATGTTTTTTCAAACTCATGCTATTTCGGAAATGCTTTGTTTAATTCATTGATTTTTCGAAAATGCCGGCATTTACACTAATATTCAATCCGTAGCTGAAATCGTTGCTCTTCCTCTGTAAATCGTAGTAGGATTCGAAGCGGAATGAGAAAGTTACCCCTTTCATTACTTCATGGCTCAGCAGCAGTTTTGAAGTGATTAAATCTCTCTTATCGACTGCATACCAATTGTTTAATTCAGAAACAGATTGAAAAAGGTGATCGCCCAATGGCGCAAAGAAATACTCCCCTCGAAACCAGCCGCTGCTCAGTTTCGCCCATTTGTTTTCGAGTGTTATGGAATTTTGAAGCCCAAAGCCTGTTTCGTAAGGAATGGTATTGGTTTGCGATAGCTCAAGTGCCTGTATGTAGAAAGAGGAAATAGTAAGTCTGTTTACCAGCCTGAGTTCAGGCAGAAACGAATATTTCAATCCTGCCGCCATATTAGCGCGCGATTGTAACGGGTTATCCGAATTATCAACCTGCCCGCCAAAATGATGTATAATACTTTGAAAATGAGCACTTAATCCGCTGTTGTTTTTCAGGTCATTCAAATAGTACGATGCAAGAAATCCACCTGTTATAACTTCCTGGTGAGTTTCACCGGGAAGAAGGAATTTTTCCCAGTCCAGGTATATGTCAGCATGAAGTTTTTTCCGGTCTATTACAAGTTGAAAACCATTTTCCGGATTTTTAATAAAATAATTGTCTGTATTGTAGATAGGTTCGATAAATCCATGCTGGAGTTGTCCGTCTAATTGGCCTATAATGAGTTGTGCTCCAGGCTTAAACAAATACCGTACCCTGATTACAGGTAGCGATTGGTCAAAACCTTCCTGCCCGTAATAGTACCTTAAATACCACCCGGCACTCAGGCTGAATTTATCGCTGAGAGCCCACGAAACTTCGGGTTGAAGTATGGATCCAATGTATGTGATTCCTTCGGTGTAAGGCCCGAAATACTCATTGTTTTTGATGAAATTGTTGTTGTATAAATACCCGCTTATTGTGCCTTTTTTTATAGTATCATTTTGTAAATGAGGTAAATAGCTTTCATATAAATTTTGACAACGAGCAAAATATCCCGTTAGAATAAAAATAGCTGAAAGAAAATACCTGGTTAAAATTCTCATTCCTGTTTAGTATCTGATCTTTAATTCTGATGTTTCAGCTGGCATATTATCTCTGTAAAAAATTAATTGCCAACTAATTGCATTATGTTTTTATGGTATCGAAATCGTTTATAAAATTGAACTTGAAACATTAAACACTTAACCCAAAATGTAGAAGTATCGAAGGCGCCTCACTTTTTCATTTCATGCTACGTGTTTTTCATTATTTCTTAAGGTTCCGGCAGGCCCGCGTTATGGTTTAAGCATTAATACTTTCCCCCCGGGAATGCTGAAAAACATTATTCCTGTACTATTTTTTACCATGGTAATAATATCGTTGGTAGGTAAAGCCGCGTTATCCTTTGTGAAGGAAGTCCAGTTGATACCGTCAAACTTTATTATTCCCGCCCCGAAAGTACTGCACCACATACTTCCCTCACCTGCTTCAACCAGCGAGGTAATTGGTTTGGATACCCCGGTATAAAATAAAGTGCTGGTGTTGTTGTAAAACTGTGTAAGCTGCGATGCGACCGATCCGGCCCAGATACTTCCATCCGTAGCAGTCATAATTTTGGTAAAATCGGATGATAAAAGCGGGATACTATCGCTGATGATATCCCATTTGTTGTTATCAAATTTTACAATTCCATTGTCTGCTGTGGCTAACCATAGTGCCTGTTTATGGTCCGAAGCCAGCGAATTGATTTTCCCGGAAGGTATTTCAGAATTTGAAAGGGTATAAAAAGTCCATTCGTTGTTTTGTAACTCAGCAATTCCTCCCTTTTCTCCGTTTATACCTGCTATAATATTTCCTATTCCTGCCACGGCGATCGAAGTTACACAAAGCCCTTTGAACAGGCTGTTTTCATTCCATTGATTGCCATCAAAAGTGGCCAGACCGCCATTCCAGCTAACCCAAAGAATTCCATTCCCATCGCGGGTTATAGCTGTTATTGAATCAAAATTAATTCCTGTATTTGATTTTTCGAAAACAGTCCATTTATAACCGTCATTATATAGCAAACCTTCGTTTCCTTTAGAGCCAAGCCAGGTTGAATGCTCATTTTCAATAAATAATGCTGATATATCCCTGTAGGCTATGGTTGATGAAGTGTAAGCATATTCGCTCCAGATTCTGGGTGGGTATTCTTCGTTTTTCTGCTTACACGAATAAAGCATCACTGTGAAGCAATATGCCAGGATTGTAAAAGCTGAAATGAAACGTAGTGTTTTCATCAAAAAAGGACGACTTTGCCAGTGATTGTACAAAAATACCGTTTTAAATCGAGTAAATAAAATGCGCTTCGACATTGAATTCAGCATGAATAAATGTCGAAGCGCAGAATACCAAATAAGAAAGCAGATAATTAGTTGATTATCAGTACACCTTTTAAAATATTCAAATCAGTTTAGTTTGAAATGCCGCCAGGATGAATGACATCCGGGCTTAAAGTTTGTTCAGTGGGAATGATGGTCTTTCCTTTTTTATGTGGTGTATGCGGATTCCAACCGACTACGCCCAGCATAACAAAGAATCCGATGATGTAAGCGACAATTACAAACCAGCCTTTTTTTACATAATCGACCACTGAACGCATTTCGGGAAATATATTTGAAAGAGCCACACCGGCAGAGGAACCGAACCAGATCATGGAACCTCCAAAACCAACGGAATATGCAAGCACACCCCAATCGTATCCGCCTTGTTCGAGGCATAGCTTGGTCAAAGGGATGTTGTCGAATACAGCCGATACAAAACCCAGGGAGAAAGCGGTTTGCCAGGTGGCAGCCGGAAGTTCTTCGACGGGCATCAGCGAGGCGCAGGTAACCAGGGCAACGAGAAAAATTGTGCCTTGAATCGATTTCGGAATTTCATCCCAGGGCGTCTTGCGAAGGAAGGAACCAATTATTATAGCAATCCAAACCCCTAAAGCTGGGAAATCGAAAAAATAATTGGTCAGAATGGCACCAATCAATATAAATACTACAATTGCTATACGCATTGGATCAACATACACTTTCTTTGTCGGATCTTTCTTAATACGCTGGTACCTGTCCTGTACGATGGAAGCCGGAATACCAAAAACAAACATGGCGACAACGGCGGCAACGTATGCATGTGTTACATCTATGGGGTTTACACCGTCAATCCACATCAGCGTAGTAGTCGTATCGCCCACCACCGATCCTGAGCCACCTGCATTGCTTGCGGCAACAATAGCAGCCAGATACCCCAAGTGCACTTTTCCTTTAAAAACTACGACAGCAACTGTGCCTCCAATCATGGCTGCTGCAATGTTATCGAGGAAGCTCGAAAGTGCAAAAATCAGAAACAAGAGCGCTAAGCCGCCTTTCCAATCATCAGGCAGTATGGCAGGAAGTTTATCAGGTATGCCCGACTCTTCAAATATTTTGGCCAGAATGCCAAACCCGAATAGTAACCCTGTCAGATTCAATAAAGTACGCCATTCGCCTTCTTTCTCAACTGTACCTGTTATATGTTCTATAATAGAGAAATCAGGAAGAAAGAGCAACTTCAAAAGAAGAATGGCCGCCAATCCTGTTAATGCAACATACATGGTTTGGTTATGAAATACAGCTACTCCAACAAGGGTAAGGGCAAAAATGATAAATTCGAGCCTGATACCGAAAACCAGGGGAATTGCACCCGAAACAGAAGCAAAAGTAAAAACGGGTATTAACAGAAATGCAGACAGGAAGAGTGCAATTGATGGTTTCTTCTTAACTTTCATAAAAGGTTTTGTGTTTTATTTGACTATAAAAATTTGATTTCTGATAGTATAATTAAGGAACTTTCCTTGTTCAACGCGAGCGCAAAAGTAGTTTAAATATCGAATAATTTATAATATGTAATTTCAAATAAAATGCACACTAATTAGAGCTTGAGGAAAACTCACCGTCGTTCAAATAAAAAGTATTTAAGCATGGAGATTAACGAATTTGGCTATAATAAAGTTATTGAATTTCAATTGGTTAGCAAATACGTTAGAAATCGTCAATCAACATAATAAGCCCATTACTCATTTTTATAGGTTCGCATGAAATCGCTTCGCCAGGTTTCTTGTTCTCAGATTAATAAAAGTACATCGTTTCAAATAAGGAAAGTGCTTGTTGCAGTTGAAGTTAAAGTGCACATACATTTTATGGTAAATAGACGGCTCCGCCCGAAACATCACGAACAGCACCGGTTACTGATGCCAGGCAATTAGGTTTTGCCTGCATCCGAAGCAATCCAAGAAATGCAAATACCAAAGCCTCTTTAAAATCAATAAGCTTCTTACCAGGAATTACAAGTTTCACTGATGATAATGCTGCAATCCGCCTTATCAGAAAAGTATTAAAAGTCCCGCCTCCCGTAACCAACATTTGCTTTCCGGGAACTTTCTCCAGGCAAGCTGCGATTTGAATGGCAATATGTTCGCAAAAAGTACAGCTGGCATCTTCAAGACTGATCCTGGAATCAATTAATAAAGGAAGTATTTCATTTTCAATCCATTCCCTGCCAAGTGACTTTGGAGGATTCTTTTTATAATACGGGAGGTTATTGAGTTTTTGAAGAAATTCAGGGTTTATTATTCCTGCTTCGGCTATTTTTCCATCCTCATCAAATGCTTTCCCTGCCTGGCTGGCAATATGGTTGAGAATAATATTGGCCGGCGAAATATCAAAAGCAACTCTTTTGTCATTCTTCCGCATCGATATATTGGCAAATCCCCCCAGGTTCAGACAATAATCAAATTCAGGAAAAAGTAAATCATCACCAATAGGAACCAGTGGTGCTCCCTGTCCGCCGGCAGCCACATCGCTGCTGCGGAAATCGCAGACTACCGGAAACCCGGATGCAATGGCAATAGCGGCGCCATCACCAATTTGTGAGGTGTAATGCCGTGAGGGATTATGGAAGATAGTGTGTCCATGGCTTGATACAAAATCCACGACCAAATGATTTTTTCCGACAAAATCTTTAATAAGTTCACCTAAATATTTTCCGTATGCTACATGGGTTTCAGCATATTCAAGAGCCGAAGCTCTGGGCAAATTCCGGAGCCGATCCAGCCAGGATTGCGGGTAGGTAGTAGTTTCACATTTGCCTATATCATAGGTAAAACCCTTTTCGGTTTCTTCGAAAGTACAATGCGCAATGTCAACTCCATCAAGTGAAGTTCCCGACATCATTCCGATTACCTGGTATGTTTTCATTATATTGGTTCTAATCTAAATTCAACATATCTGTTCAAATTGTGAGAAGATGGAAGTCAGAACTTGTTATGAAAAATAATTTGTCTCTGGCAAGTCTTCTGACAATTTGAATTCTTCCTTTGTTTATAGGGTATTTGTATTAATATCAGGCTAAAATCAACTTCGGTCTTCCGACTTCGGTTTTCCGACTTCTGACTTCTGACTTCCGACTTCCGTCTTTCTATTTTCTACTTTCTATTTTCTATTTTTGACTTTCGACTCTCAACTTTCGACTCTCAACATTGCCTTTCCAGCCTATAATACAAATTCATTTCTTTCGAGGTGGTATTCAGTTTATAATGCATCCAGTACTTTTTCCATCCTGATTCCGCGCGAGCCTTTAACAAGTATCGAAAAACCGGTAATATGCTGTTCTGCAAGCCATTGATAAGCCATTTCGGAATTGGCGAAACAGGTGAATTTACTTCCCGCAACCTGCATAAAATCAGGTCCAACCAATACTACCTTTTCAAAATCTGATTCCTCGAGTATCCGGCTTATCCCGAGATGTTCTGACAGGCTCTCATCGCCCAGTTCGAGCATATCGCCTAAAATAACCATTTTATGCATTGATTTGGCCTGCCTGAAATTTTTAATAGCCAGCTGCATACTCGTTGGGTTGGCATTGTAAGCATCCAGGACAATTGAATTTCTCGCTGTTTTTACCGCCTGCGACCGGCTGTTTGAAGGGACGTAATTGCTGATTGCGGACAGAATATTGTTCGATTCTACTTCGAAATAAACACCCAGGCAGATAGCAGCCATCACGTTTTCGAAATTATAATCTCCAACCAGGTTGGTTTTAATTTCATGAATCTCATAAGCTGTTACCCAATCCAGTTCAAGGTTTGATGTGTTTTCAATGATTTTACCGGCTACAAAGAAGCCTTGAGCGGTGCCGTAAAGTATTCGTTCAATTCCCCCCGAAAGTCCCATCAGCAATGGGTTATCTGCATTTACAAAAGCTTTCATTTTATTTTCACGGAGCCAGTTGTACAATTCGCTTTTGGCCCTGATAACTCCTTCGTAACCTCCAAAACCGCCTAAATGAGCTTTCCCGATGTTGGTGATCAGACCGTGAGTTGGTTCTGCAATCCTGCAAAGTCCATCAATCTCGTATTCATGGTTTGCACCCATTTCAATTACCGCGATTTCAGTTTGGTCATTTATTCTAAGCAGGGTGAGCGGAACTCCAATATGATTGTTCAGATTCCCAATGGTGGCCGTAACATTATATCGCTGGCATAAAACGGTGTTTACCAATTCTTTAGTAGTAGTTTTCCCATTGCTTCCGGTTATGGCAACCACAGGTATATTAAATTTATTCCGGTGAAAGAGAGCCAACTGCTGAAGTGAAATAAGCACATTTTCAACAAGCAATGTTTTATTGTTTTCAAAAGCAGGATCATCGATAACCGCGCAGGCAGCACCGGAATCTATTGCCCTCTGGGCATACTGGTTTCCATCAAAATTGTCGCCTTTCAGCGCAAAGAAAATACTTCCTGGCACAATCTGCCGCGAATCGGTTGATATAACAAGGTTTTTTAAAAAAATGGAATATAATTCCTCCTGAGATACTTGCATTTGGTTGGATGTTTGAGAGCTGCAAATTACATAAAATAAAAAACCCATCCGTATTCGGGATGGGTTTTTTGTAAACAATAAGTAAGTTATTTCTTTCCGGCGGTTGAACTGCCTACGCGGCCCATGGCACAGCGGAAACCTATATAGTTGGTCGATTTGTCCTGGTCAAGAAAACGGCGTGCTGCAGGGCTAAGGTAAAAAGCCGGGTCGCGCCATGAACCACCTTTGTAAACACGTGCCTTGTCGGTTATTAAGGAAGAATAGGTTGTAGGACCGTATTCGTACATCTTGGTAGTTGTATTGTTGTCGGCGGGTGGATTAGCCCAGTCGCCATCCAGCAACGATTGATGATCTCCATCCAGGTAGTTGATGTTGTCGGCTTTGCGGTAGTTGAAACGGTTCATAGCTTCATCTGCCGTAACATCGCGGTATTTTATACGACCCAGGCTATCTTTGGGAACCAGATATCCCTGTGCGTCGGTTTGGCGTGTCTGGAAGGTATTTCCCCTGAATGGGGCATAATCGCTGACGTCCTCGAAACTAAGCGGACGGTAAACGTCGAGTACCCATTCGGAAACATTACCTGCCATATTGTAAAGCCCGTAATCGTTAGGCCAGTAAGACCCGACTTCGGCAGGAAGTGCGGCACCATCGTTCAGGTTGCCGGCTACACCCATGTAGTCGCCTCGCCCACGTTTAAAGTTTGCCACATAGCTGCCGTAGAATTTTTTATCATCGGTGCGGAGAATAGTTCCGTTCCATGGGTATATGCGACGTTCAACAACACGTTCGAAATGTGTATTTCCAATCAGTCCATAAGCGGCATATTCCCACTCAGCCTCCGTCGGCAGCCTGTATTTCGGTAAAAGGATGCCATCTTCCATGCGGACAGCGCGTCCACCGGTTCCATTTGGATTAAGGTCAGGTAATGGTTTGTTTACAATTCCTATGTATTGACCAGCTAAGTAAGCTTCCGTGTTAAAGTTGTTTTCGTCCTTCTGAGCCGGATCCATATCGAGCACACCTGATTGCACCAGAAGCATTTCGTTTACACGATCAGTACGCCATAAGCAGTATTCGCTCGCTTGCGTCCAGCTAACACCTACAACAGGATAATCTTTGTATGCCGGGTGACGCAGGTATGTCTCGACCAACGGCTCATTGTATCCTAGTTTTTCGCGCCATACAAGCGTGTCGGGCAATGCTTTCCGGTATACTTCGGGCAGATTGGCGCCAAAAACACGGCCCAGCCAGTACAGGTATTCAACGTAGTCCACATTGGCTACTTCAGTTTCATCAATGTAAAAACTAGGAATAGTAACCCTGCGTGGAATGTTGTTCCACTCGTACATGGGGTCGTCACTCATTCTTCCCATGGTGAAAGTTCCACCTTCGATTAATACAAGGCCCGGACCTGTAACAGGTTCAGAGTACTTTGCAACTTCAAAGCCGCCATTTTTGGGATCGTTGTATTTCCAGTTTGTCGTACGCGATTTTTCCCCTCCACCTCCAAATTTCGAACATGAAATTAAAAGTGTAATTGTTGCTGCAAACATTAGTTTTGCTGCTAATCTGGTGTAGTAAGCCATCTCTTTTAATGGTTTGTTTTGGTATTAACTAAAAACTAGGACATTTTATTGCCTTATACTTAATTTCTTTTTTCGAACAAGGTAAATACCATGCGAATGTTACTTCATGTGCACCACCTGCGGGCATCTGCATCTTTGAAACCGTGTAGTCGAAACTATACCCTATTTTAAATGAAGGTTGCTGAAATCCAAGCAATACAATTATAGCATCCGGGTTTTCGAAATTATGACGCAGCCATAACCCGGAAACAAAAGGGTAAAAATTTACGGACATTCCACCATTCAATTGATGAAATTTCCCTTGCTGCATGTAAACGATATTTGGCGAAAAAGATAAATTTTCGTTTCCGGTTCCGTTCAATCCTTCCTGTAAATCGAACAATGCCCCGGCATGAACCGTAATCCGCATATCAAGCCTGCTGGGATTGTCAGCATAGAAGGACAGATCGGGCATAGTTATATGATGAACAGCAGCGCCTAAATAGAGCCTTTCATTGTAACCTACTACCAACCCGGTCGAAAAATCGACATCCCCAACGCTCAGATTATCAGGGGGCGTTTCGCCGCCCGAAATTATTTCACCCGTGCCGGGCACTATCATATCTTCAAAAATTAGTTGTTCCCAGTTCAGCCGGTATTGGAAATATCCAGCCTGCAAGGCTGCATTCATGGTAAATTTCCTGCTTAATTTTAAATGATACGAATAGATCGCACTACCCGAAAACGAAGCTAAAGGCCCGGATAAATCAGCGTTTGCAATAACTCCAATTCCACCCGAGATGGCATCAACATACATATCACCTGCAGCACTGTACGACACATAGTGTTGTCCTAAAGCAGGATACTGGTTGCGATAGCTAAGTGTTACACGCGGGCAAATTACATTGCCGGCTAAGGCTGGATTGAGATATACAGGGTTTGCATAAAATTGTGAAAATACCAGATCCTGCCCCGAAACGCTTGAAAAAGACAGGATTGCACCTGATACTATCAATATGAATAAAGCTTTTATCTGCATGGGTATATAGGGACAATATTACGAAATATTTTGCTGCCAAGTATGTCGTTCGGGCAAGAAAACTCAATATTGTTTAAAAATGACAGAATCAGTGAAGTGGACTGAATACAAGAAATTTTATATCATATTGAAAATCAAGGTAATAAAATTTATGCTGAAAATTGTCTGCCAATATTCATTGTTCTAAAATCACATAAAATACATCGCTTTCTGAATGGTAGAATACAGTGCCCAAAATATCATAATGATGCAATATAGAATTATTTTTACCGTTACAACTCAATCCGGCAAATGAGCTTCGATTTCGTCGTTTTTAGCATTTCGTTAACAGCTTCAATTTAAAACGAAATTGTATTTCGTTTGTTATAATTTCTTATCAATCAGTTAAAAGGGATTAAATTGTTTAAAAAAGTACTGATAATCTTGGGTATACTACTGGTAGTGATGATTCTGCCTATGGGAGTGTATTCCCAGGTTCAGAAAGTCAGCCGCATAATAGTTTGGAATAAACCTGTAACAGCACAAGTGAGTGGCAGGATTGTTAAAAATATTTCATTTGATGGAGCAATCTACATTGAAAACCAGCCCTTGCCTGTATGGAGCGAAAATGTTTTCATGGATAAGTTGTCGGAAACAGCCAACCTAAGTGATTGTGTTTACCTGCCTTTAACTGCTGAAGAGCTCGCGTTAATTGGCGATTCTGCTGATCAGATTTCATCGGATATTGGAGTTACAGTATCAAAAATAATGAGCCGGAAACAAGCGGGTTCGCATATCGAAATTCTGCCTTTTAAGCGGGATTTGCTTACGGGTCAGATTCTGAAATTAGTTTCATTCAGTATTCAGTTCACTGAAAATAAATCGGCCGAAAAAGTTTCGGCTAAATCCTATGCCGCTACTTCGGTACTTTCGCAAGGCAACTGGTATAAACTTGCGGTTACCCAAACGGGTATTTACCGGATCGAATACAACGACCTGGTTTCGATGGGAATAAATCCTGCGACATTGAATCCGGCACAGATCGGGATATTTGGCATAGGAGGAAAGATGCTGCCTGAAGCCAATGCTCAATTCCGTTATGATGATTTACCTGAAAATGCCATTGAAGTTACCGGGCAGGCCGATGGTCATTTCGACAACGGTGACCAGATTCTTTTTTATGCTCAGGGACCAGATTCATGGCAATACAACAGTCCGAAAAAAATATGGGAACATACCACCCATCTGTATTCTGACACAATCTGCTATTTTTTAACCACCGACCAGGGGTCAGGCAAACGAATCCAGGTAAAAAGCAATTCAATCCAGGCCGAAACGGATGTTGTCGATTCCTATGATTATTTCACAAGGTTCGAAGAAAACAATTTTAACCTGATTAAATCGGGCCGACAATGGTTTTCACAGGTTTTTGATGTTATTCTCACGCGTTCTTATTCTTTTGATGTTCCTGAACTCGCAACTGCAGGCGAAGTTTCAGTTCGTTCGGTTACGGCGGCAAAATCCATCAACGCCAGTTCATTTGAATTTACAATCGGTGGTCAATCGTGGACAGCAAGCCACCTGCCCGTTTCAACTTATGATAACAGCCCTGTCGCCACAGGAAATACTGCCTATAAGACTTTGCAATCCGTTTCGTTGCCAATTAAAATAGATGTCAGGTATATTAGAACAGCCCCTTCTGCCGCAGGTTACCTCGATTTGCTGGATATCAATGCACGCTGCAAACTTAAATTTGTAAACGGACAGCTCGATTTCCGCGATAGCAAGTCATTTGGTCCGGGGCGAACCGCTTTGTACCACCTGGCCAATGCTGCCGGTAAAGTGAGGTTATGGGACGTAACCAATCCGGTACAAGCAGGTTCTGTAACTACTTCTGCTTCCGGCAATGACCTGGTTTTCAAATTGGCTTCCGATTCGATCAGGCAATTTGTTGCTTTCGACGAAAGCAAGTATTTAAAACCTCGTTTTGTTACGAAAATACAAAATCAAAACCTACATGCTTCTGCAGGTGCCGACCTGGTAATTATTGCGCCTCAGGTATTTATGTCGCAGGCTGTCAGACTGGCAACATTCCATTCCACAGCAAATGATTTGAATGTACTGGTGCTCGATCCTGTAACTATTTATAATGAATTTTCATCAGGAACCACTGACATCACTGCCATTCGTGATTTCCTGAAAATGCTGTACGACAAAGCAGGCACGGTGAATATGCCAAAATACCTGCTCCTTTTCGGTGATGGTTCGTATGATTACAAAGATGTTATGCCTTCGAATACCAACTTCGTTCCTTCCTGGCAATCGCCCGAATCGTATGACCCAATAAAATCTCTTGTAACCGACGATTATTTCGGCACTCTCGATGATAACGAAGGCACATCGTATGCGGATATAATTGATATCGGAATAGGGCGTTTGCCGGTTAAAACTCCGCTGGAAGCTGAGCAGGCTGTGGATAAAATATTGCATTACACCATTCCTTCCGGGGCAAATATGGGTGATTGGCGTACTATTATCACATTTGTTGCCGATGACGAAGATGCAGAGCATATAGAGCATTCGGAAATAATGGCGAATAATATAGAAACGAATAATCCCGAAATCAACCTCGATAAAATTTATCTCGACTCCTATATCCAGATTGCCACTTCGGGTGGGAATCGATATCCGGATGTAAATAAAGCCATTACGCAGCGTGTCGAAAAAGGAAGTCTTATACTTAATTATACAGGACACGGCGGCGAGACAGGCTGGGCGCATGAACAGGTGCTTACTGTGAGCGAAATAAATAATTGGTCAAATTTTGATAACCTTCCTGTTTTTGTAACAGCTACCTGTGAGTTCAGCCGCTTCGATGACCCGGGTCGTGTGTCGGCTGGCGAAATGGTGCTGACCAATCCAAAAGGTGGAGGCATTGCCTCTTTTACAACCACAAGACCTACTTACGGCACACCTAATTTTGAGCTGAATAAAAAGTTCTATCAATACGCGCTCAGCAGACCCGGCGGGCAAAGGCTCAGGATGGGAGACATAATCATGAATTCGAAGCGCGACAAAGGATCCAACGAAAATGGCCGTAAGTATGTACTCCTGGGTGATCCGGCATTGCAAATCGCCTTTCCCGGGTTGAATGTGGTTACAACTTTTATAAACGGGCAGGTTCCCGGCCATGGGTCCGATACGCTGAAGGCCAGTAAGGAAATTAATATCGAAGGCATGATTGTTGACGACAAGGGACAACTGGTTTCTGATTTTAACGGTACCGTTTTTCCTTCGGTATTCGATAAGGCTTTATCGCAGAAAACTCTTGCCAATGATGGAGGCTCAATCTATTCGTATTTTTTGCAGAAAAACCTGCTCTACAAAGGTAAAGTGAATGTGGAAGGAGGGAAGTTCAGTTTTACTTTTATAGTACCCAAGGATATCGCTTACCGTTACGATTATGGTAAAATAAGCTACTATGCAACGGATGGAACACGCGATGCCAGTGGCGAGAATAAGGAAATTGTGGTTGGAGGGTCAGATGAATCCGGTCTCAGTGAAAATACCGGCCCCGAAATCAGTTTGTACATGAACAGCCTGAGTTTTCACGATGGAGGAATAACCGACCAGAATCCGCGTTTGCTTGCTGTTGTGAGCGACGAAAACGGAATAAATACCATTGGCAATGGAATAGGACACGATATCACGGCTGTGCTCGATGGTAATACCGCTGTACCCTACATCTTGAACGATTTTTACGAATCGGATATTAATACTTACAAAAGCGGGTACATCATGTTTCCATTCTCGATGCTTTCGCCGGGCGAGCATTCCCTTACCGTAAAGGTTTGGGACGTATTCAATAATTCGTCCGAATCCGAGATCCATTTTCTGGTGCAATCTTCCGGCGAATTTATAGTTTTAAATGCCTATAATTATCCAAATCCTTTCCAGGAGTATACTGACATTGTGTTTGAGCACAACCAGCAAGATGTGGATTTTACAATACATGCCGAAATATATTCTTTGTCGGGACAATTGGTGAGGGTAATTGAACAAACTTCGGCACAAAGCGGTTCTGTAAGCACTCCGGTGCGCTGGGATGGCAGGAATGGTCAAGGAAGTGCTGTTCCGTCGGGAATGTATATTTACAGCCTTAAGGTAAGTACATCCAATGGATTAAATTCGCAGATTTCAGGTAAGTTGATACTTCATAAATACTAGATTATTAAACTAATGTTATGCAAAATATTCAGAAATTATTGTCGACGCTTCTCCTGATAATGCTATCGGTGACCGTAGCTTTCAGCCAGGGAATTCAGAAGAGGGTAGTGCTCAATTGGCAAGGGGTACAAACTATAAAGGGTGTCGATTATACAAGTGTAAAAGCCTTGTTTGCCAAAGGTTTGAGTAACAATTCCGCTAAGAATTACACACCCGAGTACTTTGAGAAATTCGCTCTGCCGGTCAATATTAGCAGTTGTGATATCCTGGTTACCCATGCGGAATGGGAACCTGTGAGTGAAAATCAGCTTGACTCACTCAGCTTTCCGCTTTTACCTGACGAAAGTTTGTCGCCTGTAGTAGTTATGGGTACCGAAAGAGGTGTTCAGATGGCTATGTTAACCGTGGTTCCCGTGGTAGTAAATCCTGATGGCGGAATCATGCGCCTGAAGTCCTTTACCATCGATATTGTTTATATTCCGGCCGCTCAGCAGCCATCAGGCTATAAATCTGCCACTTATGCACCACATTCAGTGCTGGCACAGGGAAACTGGTATAAAATACAGGTAAATAAATCCGGTATTTATAAAATCACTTATTCTGAACTGCAGGCTATGGGAATCAATATGGCTGCGGTTAGTCCTGATAAAATCAGGCTGTTTGGAAATGGGGGTGGCATTTTGCCCGAAGCTAACAGTATTTCGCGTTACGATGACCTCAACGAAAATGCAATCAGCGTTGTGACCGTAAATTCAGGTGTGTTTGCACCCGGCGATTATATTCTTTTTTATGGAACCTCTCCGCATAAGACTACCTATAACAAAGCCATTCACAAATTTGAGCATACCCTGAATATATACTCGGATTATACTTATTATTTCCTGAATTTCGACGGAGCCGCCGGCTTACGGATTGAAGACCAGCCGCAATCAGCATTAACACCCAACTATACTTGCACGGGTTTCACCGAGCCGGTTTTTTACGAAAAAGAACTATTGAATTTCATTAATTCGGGGAAAGATTGGGTAGGGGAGAGGATGGACCCAAATCAGACAGTTGAACTTCCCGAATTTACTTTCCCGAATTTAAGTATCGGCAAGCAGTCCTGGATACGTTACCGGCTTACTGCCAGGGCTACAACCACTTCCACTTTTACAGTACGTGCCAATGGAGTTACAGTCGCCAACCCTGCCTGCCTGGCATTTCAAAATTACAATTATGCATCCGAACGTGTTGAGATCAAGAGCTTTTTTCCCGATACTGAAAAGGTGAAAATATCATTCCAATATAATGGAACAGGCACTTCAATCGGATGGCTCGATTGGATTGAGCTGAATATTCCCCGCGATCTTAAATTTACAGGTGGCCAGATGCCTTTTTCTGATCCTTTTACAGTGATGACCGGACGTGTAACTGAATTCCAGCTACAAAACTCTTCGCCGAATATCACCGTTTGGGAAGTTACCAATCCACTCAAGACGTATCGGGTGGCTGCCGGGTTGCAGGGAACCATGAGCCGATTTGTGCTGAAAACCGATTCAATCAGGCAGTTTGTTGCCTTTGATAATACTTCTTTTTTATCAGTAACATTTACCGGAAAAGTGGTTACCCAGGATCTGCATGGAATTGCTTCAACCGATATGCTGATTGTTACAAATAAAGATTACCTGGAACAGGCAAACCGATTGGCAGAGCATCATCGCAGTTTCGACGGATACAAAGTAACCGTGACTACCAACGAACAGGTTTACAACGAATTTTCGTCGGGAGCGCCCGATATTTGTGCCATACGTGATTTTGCCCGTATGTTGTACACGACTCCCGAAGCCGGAAGTAAGCTTCGTTTCCTGTTGCTTTTTGGTGATGGCTCTTTTGATTTTAAAGACCGCGTTCCCAGCAATACCAACCGGGTTCTTACTTTTCAAACCAAGGAGTCGCTCAATACGGTGTATTCCTATCCCAGTGATGATTTTTATGGTATTTTGGATACCAACGAAGGGAATAATGCGGTTGGCCTGATTGATATCGGTATTGGCCGTTTCCCTGTTTCCACTTTAGAACAGGCAGTAAATGCGGTTGATAAATGTATCTTCTACGCTACTAACAGCGAGGTTTCCTTAGGCGACTGGCGGAATAAATTATGCTTTGTTGCCGACGACGGAGATGGGAATACACATTTCAGGCAGGTCGAAACCGAGATTTTTCCACTCGTCAATGACATAGCCCCGGTTTACAATATAAATAAGGTATACGTCGATGCATTCAAGCAGATTTCCACGCCAAGCGGGCAGCGTTGTCCTGATGCCAATACGGCCATAAATACAAATGTCCAAAACGGGGTTCTTGTCATGGGCTATACCGGGCATGGAGGCGAAACAGGCTGGGCTGACGAAGGAATACTTTCAGTGCGCGAAATTGATGCCTGGACCAATTACAACAATATGCCTGTTTTCATGACAGCAACCTGCGAATTTAGCCGGTACGACGATCCTGCGAGGGTTTCGGCAGGCGAAAGAGTCTTTTTAAACCCGGTTGGGGGCGGTATTGCCCTGTTCACCACAACCCGCCTGGCTAATGCAGGAACAAATATCGGGCTTACACTTTACTTTTATGACACCCTTTTCTCGAAAGTAAACGGGGAATATCCGCGCTTTGGCGAAGTGATTGCGAATGCCAAAAATAAAATCAGTCTCAGCGATGCAGCACTGATCCGTAACTTTGTACTACTTGGCGACCCTGCATTAAGGTTGGCTTATCCAAAAAACAATGTAATCACAACCCAGGTGAACGGGCATGAAATTGGACTGGAAATGGATACTATTTCAGCCATGACCCCGGTCGAAATTAAAGGAATGGTTACAGATGAATCGGGTGCAAAAATGACTGGTTTTTCGGGTGAACTGGATGTCAAAGTCTTCGATAAGGTACGCTCCCTCATGACTTTGGGTGTGGATCCTCCAAATAATTTCCCTGCTAATTACACTGTGCAGGATAATTATATTTACCAGGGCAGAGCCACTGTTACAAACGGCGATTTTACGGTAAATTTTATAGTCCCCCGCGATATTGATTACAGCTACGGCACAGGTAAAATATCCTATTACGCCCACAACGGAACTACCGATGCCAATGGTTTTTGCGAACAGCTGGTAATCGGTGGATCAGGGAGTGAAAGTGCCGATGTTAAGGGTCCCCAGATTAATTTATTTCTCGATAATCTGAATTTCGTAAATGGCGGAACCACCGGAGACACACCTTTACTGATTGCCGAATTGAGCGACGAAAGCGGAATTAATACGATAAGCAATGCAATTGGTCATGATATTGTTGCTACCATCGATGGTGACAATTCTTCGTCTATAGTTCTGAACAGTTATTACAGTGCCGACCTCGATAGTTACCAGTCGGGAACGGTATCGTATAAATTATCCCAACTTACCGAAGGGCCACATACTTTGACACTCAAAGCCTGGGATGTTTTTAACAATTCGTCGGAAGAGACCATTAATTTTACGGTAACTAAAAATATTCAGATCACTGTCACAAGTATGAATGTATTCCCGAATCCATCCAGGGATGAGTTTAAAGTTGATTTCGAAATCAATCTGCTTGGTGAAACTGTAGAAGCGCACCTCGAAATTTTTAACATAAACGGTTCATTGGTTTGCACCACCGCTACCAAGGTATTGTCAGCAGAGGGTTACCATGCGGGCAGGTTAACCTGGGATGGACGGAGCAACAGCGGGTCGCCAGTTGTGCCGGGAGTATACCTGATCAGTGTCAAAGTTACTAATGGCAGTTCGGGTACCGTTAAGGCAAGCCGGGTGTTGAAGCTTTGATGCATGTCAGCATTCTGTTAAATCTGCTTTTCTGGCTAACCTCAAAAATCAACTATGATTTGGACGGTACAATTCATTGATAAAAATCATTCTCACATGCAATAACATTTCATAACTCTCGTTTATTGATCTGACCATAATATTAATTAATTACTGAACTTATACTTTCGATGCATATGACACAAACAAAACAGGCATTTCTTACCTTTTTTCTGCTAATAGCAATTCTAATTACATCACAAGCTCAGCCCATTGTGAAATCAACAGCCGGTGCAACATCAACGAATCCTGATAATTATATAGGTCAGTTTAATCCTATAACCACAGCGGTTCCTTTTTTAAGTATTTCGCCGGATGCACGCGGAGGTGCTATGGGCGATGCAGGGGTTTCTTCCGAACCGGACGCTTTCTCTATGCATTACAATCCAGCCAAATTTGCGTTTATAAAAAAAGATATGGGTGTGGGTATTTCTTACAGCCCATGGCTTAAAGGACTTACCAACGACATAAACCTGGCCTATCTCAGCGGTTTCAAGCGGATTGATAAAAATTCGGTAGTTGCTGCATCATTGCGTTATTTTAATTTGGGCGATATCAATTTCACAGATGAAAACGGCTGGTCAGTTGGTAATTACCGTCCAAGCGAATTTGCTATTGATGCTACTTACTCGCGTTTTCTTACTACCAGCCTCTCGATGGCTGTAGCTGCACGATACATTCACTCAAACCTAACTCAAGGACAGGATGTAGGCGGACAGGCTTCCAAACCCGGCAATTCAATAGCTGCAGATGTTGCTATTTTTCAGCGTTTTCCTGTTGAGTTCGATAAAATTGACGGTAATTTTTCATGGGGTGTGAATATCTCAAATATTGGCACTAAAATGTCGTACAGCGACGATAACACCCGCAAAGATTTTATTCCTACCAACCTTAAGATAGGGCCTACGCTTACGCTCAATCTCGACGACTATAACCAATTGGCGTTTATGATTGATTTTAATAAATTATTAGTGCCTACTAACGCCATAACCAGTGGTGATACCATTATCAGCGGTATGGACCCTAATGTTTCGGTACCGGTTGGTATGGTTCATTCCTTTTATGATGCGCCGGGTGGTTTTAGCGAAGAGATGAGTGAAATCAACATTGCTGCCGGCTTAGAATACTGGTACGCACAGCAATTTTCGCTCAGAGGCGGTTTCTTTTACGAAGATAAAAATAAAGGAAATCGTAAGTTTTTCACTCTTGGAGCTGGTTTCCGCTACAATGTACTGGGTATTGATTTTTCATACCTGATCCCGTTGGAAACTAATAACCCCTTGGCTCATACGTTAAGATTTTCGTTACTGATCAATTTTGATGCTCCTTCGATAAAATAATGGCCCAATAGGAAATAAAAAAAAAGGTTGCCCCAGCAGGGCAACCTTTTTCATTTTGGTGCTTTCAGGTTCTGATATTTCCGGCAAATTCCGATGTTTCAGATGTCCTGTTTATTTTCCAGAAGCACAACAGCATAGGCCGAAACGCCTTCCTCGCGCCCTTCAAATCCTAACCTTTCCGTTGTTGTTGCTTTTACCGATACCTGGCTCAGGTCAATAGCTAGAAGCTCGCTTAAAGTTTTGCGCATCAGTCCGATATAAGGTGAAATTTTAGGCACTTGAAGAACCAGTGTGGAATCGATGTTTTGAATGCAGTACCCGGCAGAAGTAATTTTTTTAGCCGTTTCCACAAGTAATACCTTGCTGTCAATTCCCTTATATTCCGGATCTGTATCCGGGAAATGCATACCGATATCGCCCAATGCCGCTGCACCTAAAAGGGCATCGCATACGGCATGAATGAGTACATCGGCGTCAGAGTGACCCAATAGTCCTTTTGTATGGGGAATTAGTATTCCACCGAGCCACAATTCGCGGCTTTCCGAAAAACGGTGAACATCGTATCCAAATCCTATGCGCATTTTTTTGAGGGTTTAGGGGTTGGGGTTTAGGGGTTAAAAACAGAATTAAAAACATTAAACACAGAACGCAAAATGTAAAAGTGATGCCAGCCTCCTAACTTTTTCATTCTTAATTTAATGTTAAGTGTTTTTCATTACTTCCTGGTTGATAGGTTGATGGGTTGATGGGTTGATAGGTTGATAGGTTGATAGGTTGATGGGTTGATAGGTTGATGAGTTGATGGGTTGATAGGTTGATGAGTTGATGGGTTGATGGGTTGATGAGTTGATGGGTTGATGGGTTGATGGGTTGATAGGTTGATAGGTTGATAGGTTGATGGGTTGAGTTGGTGGGTATCAGTGTAGAATTTAATGTAATCCATTGAAAGCGACACTTTGACTTGGATGGATAGAATTTGCCCACTATTCAAAAAATCGTTCTTCAAAATTAATCAAAAATAGTTTCTTTGTGGCACGGGTAACGGCCGTATATAACCAACGAAGGTATTCCGTGTCGATCATCTCATCTTTCAGAAAACCTTTTTCGATAAATACGGCGTCCCATTGTCCCCCCTGGGTCTTATGACAAGTCAGTGCACTTGCGTGTTTAACCTGCAAGGCGTTGAAATGCGGGTTTTGCCTCATCGCCGCCATACGTTTCCTCCGGGAAGGTTCGTCCATATAATCAGCCATCACTTCATCAAAAAGTCGTTGGTTGTCCTGGAAACTTAAAGCCGGCCCTTCGGAACTGAGGGTGTTGAGCAGGAGTTTTACGTCAAAAGTTTGATCATCCGGGTAATCGACCATCCGGACAGTAGCTTCTGCAAACCTGAATCCATAAAGTTCTTCGGCGTTACGGATACTCTGTACCTCAACAATGTCGCCATTTGCAATGAAGCCGGCTTTTGATTCTGCCGGTAACCAGAAATAATTATTGCGCACTACCATCAGGTGATCGCCGGCGGCCAGTTCATTTTCATGGAAAAGTATCCGTTCCCTGATTGCCTGGTTAAACAAGTTTGCACGCTTGTTCGATCGGGTGATCACAACGGTATTTTCCCGCCCGAAATCGTGAAATGCTTGTTGCATTGCGTCCGGCATATCCATTCCGGTTATACTGATGACATCGGGAAAAGAGTTTTCCTTTCCGAATAACGGTAACGGCAGCCCTGTTACCTGGAGGTTTATCTTAGTCCGGATTGCCGTGGCGACCGACAGAATACCCGATTCGAGCGATTGTCGCATCACATCCGAAAGTACAAACCTGTCGAGGTCAAGGTAATAGGATTCTCTCAGCAGTTCTGCATTTAAGGCCGGACTCTGGTTTATGCCAACCGGCGGCAACTGGCACGAATCGCCTAAAAACAGCATTTTACAGTCCGTACCCGAGAAAACGTGGCCTATAAGGTCTTCGAGCAGATTACGCGATTGAAAAGCCCCGTTATCACTCGCCTGCCGATCGTCGGGTATCATCGAAGCTTCGTCAATAATAAAAAGAGTCCGGACTGATTTATTGGGAAGTACCTGGAAATTGACATGCCCCTCGCTATTCACCGCAGGTCGGTACAAGCGTTTGTGTATGGTATAAGCCGGCATTTGTGCATATAACGAAAGTACTTTTGCCGCCCTTCCCGTAGGTGCAAGTAGTACAGAACTATAACCGGTCCGGGGCAGTGCTTTCACGAGTGAACTTACAACGGTGGTCTTCCCGGTACCGGCATATCCCTCGAGCAGAAAAAGTGGAAATTGACTATGGTCGGACACTATAAAATCAGCAAGCCGTTTAATAAGGTCTTGTTGGCCGGGAGTCGGCGAGTATGGGAACTCGCTGAATATAGACTTGCTGAAATCGGATGCTGTTACCAATAAACTCTGATTAAACTGTTTTAAAATGTGGTGGCAGGGGAGTTTCTCAAAATATTCAACAATCTGCCATGTCTCTGATGATTATTTAGCTGCTCTGCGGTTCTTTGCGGTTGCTTTGCGCGACTCTGCGGTTATAAAGATTTAAACCTGGATATCTGCAAAGGTTTTACGCAAAGTGATGTGGTGAACCTGCCGAAATGAGTCTAAAACAAAGTTCGTTAATTGATACTTTTTTATTCTTAATTTTATGTTTTTCATTATTTATTGATTCCAACTTGACCAGGTTAGTACATTCTCAGAACGGGTATCCTATCCCGAAATTCCATATGGTGTTGCTGAAACGGAAGTCTTCGTTATTGAACCAACCGCCTGCCAAAGCAGGGTTTTTAAATGGTACAGCCGCATCGATACGCAAGATAAAGAATGAAAAATCAAACCTGAGCCCGGCCCCCAAATCCATTGCCAGTTGCTTGTAGAAAGTGTTGAGTTTGAAATTCCCTTCAGGGAAATCCACGCTCTCCTGGCGCAGCCATACATTTCCTGCATCAATAAAAATACTGCCGAGCAGGAAACTGTAAATGGGGAACCTGTGTTCGATGGTCGACTGTAAAACTATATCGCCGGTTTTATCATATTGATGGTTCGGATCAACATAAGCTCCGGGTCCAAGAGAGCGAAGCCGCCATCCACGCATATCGTTCGCGCCTCCAAGCCAGAAAGTTTTTTCGAAAGGTACTGATTCGGAGTTTCCATATGGAAACGCTACTCCACTCAGAAATCTGAAAGCCAGCATGTTGTCAAATTTAAGTTTCCAATATTTTCGGAAGTCGACATCAAACCGGAAGTAATTTGCATATCTCACGCCCAGGCGTTCATAATATCCGCTTTCAGTTTTAGTCTTGTTGGTCACATTATCAATAATATAAGGAATATTGCCTGAAGTTTCGGCATTGAGCCTGATGTAGAACTCATTGTTCTTCTTGGTAATGCCCAGATTGCTGATCATAATGCTATACCGGATCATAGTAAGCAGGTGATCAGTATATTGCGATTTAAACTGGGGATCCGTTAATGAATCCAGATAGTTCTGAAATGATGTGGTAGGAAAAATCTTTACATAGTTCAGCTCAATGGGGGTGAAAATATGCCTTGTGAATTCATTTTTATTCCATTTGTACGATAGAGCGGCGGTTGAGACCGTGCGTTTATAATCGGGTCTTAATTCGAAACCAACTCCTGCACTAAGCGAAGTAAGGCTTTTATTCAGACTTTGCTGATACTTTGGCCGATAGGGGGTAAGCATACGCGGGAAATCAATGCTCACTTCGGCACCTCCTTCGAGTGTATTAAAGAAAAGCAAATATTTTTCGGCTTGTTGACCTGTACTACTGTTGCTTCCCTGTATTTCAGCACTTGTTCTCAGTTTGAGCGAAATAACCTCTGCTCCTTTGAAAAGATTTCTGTTTTGGATTGAAGTTGAAAACCCAACCCCAAAACGCCCGGCCGAATTAGTGCCTTCGGTTCCTAGACTAAAGGTGTTGAGCCGGTTTCGTGTGAGACGTATATTACAGTCAAGCAGTTGTTTCCTCGTCGAATCAAGCGTTTCCTGGCTTTTAATTGACATATTTATGTTGGCGGAACCTATGATAGGTTGACTAATCAACTTTTTGTAACTGCTATTAACAGCTAATTGGCTGTAAGGATCACCAGGATTAAATTTTAAACACGATCTTAAAAACGAGGGTTTTAACTCATTTTCATTGTTGTTCAGGACATAGATTGTTTTAACTGCCGTGTCAGTCTTGCTTAGCCGATACTGAAATGACAGGGTATCGTATTGTTTTACCTGTGAAGTTAAATCAGCATCCGGTGTAATATATATATTCTTGATGTAAAACCTGGGGTGTTGTATTTGTGTTATGGAGTCCCTGACTCCGGGAATCTTCATTTTTACATTCTTTATATTCATCTGCACGGAAGCAGCAAGCCCGTTATTTGTCGTATCCACCATGTAATAGATATCGCTGAGGGAAAAATTGAAGTAACTGTTATTCCGTAGCATATTCGCAATCCGGTCGCGTTCGTCATCAAGAAAATAGGTGTCGTAGATCATGCCATCGCGAAGTTTGCCATTTTCAGCGTCGGCTTTTATGAAATTCAACATCGTAGTGTCCGGAACGTTGTAATTGAACTTACTTACGATGCAGGGCGGCCCGGAATTAATGGCGTACGTGACGGAAGCCGTTTTGCGCCTGTAGTGTATCGATAAAGCAATAGTCGAATGGTAGAACCCTTTGTTTCTTAAATAGATATGTAATTTATCAAGAGGAGCAAGGCAAAGAAGAGTGTCGAGAATTATTGGTTTTACTCCCAGCGACCGGCGTTGAAACAATTTGAATTTGGTTTCTTTCCCTTTAAAGCTGTTTTCATAAAATGAAATTCCCGGTCTTATAAAAGGTGCTAACCTGCCATTCAATGCACTTTGTTGCAGGAAGCCTTCCAGTTCGTCGGTTGGCAGGTATGAGTTCTGGCTTTTGATGGTGTTTTTCACCAGCAGGTATCCGCCACGCTGCTCAACTTTTCGGGCAGGATTGCATGCTGCCAGCAGTAACAATGGCAATAAAAGAAATATGAAATATTTTCGCCCAGTTCTCAAGCTGTTTTCCCTTGTTTGAAATGTTCAGGCAAAGATAGCAGGAAGCATCCAATGATTTGAAAAATTATAGTCGGATAGAACACAAATAGGTTTCAAGGCACAAATAGATCTGCTAATTCAACATCGTTTAGCAAAGGATCTTGAATTTGTAAATCTTTTACCGCAAAGAGCCACTGAGTTTTTTTTAGCCACCTTCTTTGCGAAACAGTTCGACAAGCTCACCTCATCGCTCTGCGAAAAACTTTGCGGCTCTCTGCGGTTCAATTTTCTGTTAACTTAACGACATTATATGTTACTTGCCTATTTAGGTCGGAATTCAAAAAAAAATCTTTTAATTGATCGGAAAACGAAAAAAATTAACTATATTGCAACGCTTTTCAAAAATAACATAATAAAGAAAAGTATTTATGGATGACAACCTCAAATAGTATTAATTTTTTCAAATAATTTGATTTTGTTTTGGGGTTTTCTGACATAAAGAGCCTATAACTGTCTGGTGATTCTTGTTAACAATAATGTTCCTGCTATTATTTCTGTACCTTTTTAACCAGGTAACGCTGGTTTAGCCGACTTGTCTGCTGATATCTGCACACGTCTATTCTATTTCTTTCACGAACTTGTATCTTGTTTTTCTGTTCTTAAGCTTTTTTACTGTGGAATACTACCTAATGGCAATATGCTTGTCTGCCAGGTGATTCTCGTAAGCTATACTGTTTTTTACTACTATAACTTCTATCGACAGGTCAAATAAGTGTTTTGACTTGTTTGCTCGAAAAAACTTCTGTCTTGTGCTTTCACAAACCTGTAAGGCTGTTTTTACTGCTTACACTGTTATGTAATGCTAACAAAAACCTGTATAACGTTAAAGGCGTGTACGGCTCAAACTGTTTTATTTCTTAATAATCAATGAATTGTGAAGTTGATACGGTAACAATATAAATGTTGTCTTTTTGTCAAACTCTGATTCTCTGTTATACTCTTATCAGCTATACTAATTAAACTCTGGCTTGCATCTCGGGAAACAATATTTTAATCGCAAAGTATTGACAACCAACATGTTTTTTGCTTCTTCTTCTTCTTTTCACTCAACCTTTAACCTGGCTGTTTTTCTTATTGTGTTACGTGCAAGGCAATTTTCATGTTACAATCTGTTGCGTGGGAAATGTCCAATGCAGCATAAAATATCATTTCACAGTTTCTGTATTAAAATTCTTAACTATGAAAAATAACTATACCGGTCTTGTTGCATCAACTGCCCTTCTCTTCACATTTATTAGTACCCTGCTGTCAATATCCTATTTTCAGGGTAGAGGAGACGACTTTTTCGGGAAGTCCCATTTTAACATGTATAAAAAAATTACTTCTTCCCCCTTACAGGGAACCTTATCGGCTCTGGGGCTGAGTATTTAGCAACCAGAAATCATGATTGGTAATACTGAATAATAAATAGTTGAAAGTGAAACAGTTAAAATATAAATTAAATAAATACTATTTACCATGAAAACGAAAAATTTACACCATTCAACAAGGAAAGTAATTCTTTTAGTCGTACTCTTTATTACAAGCCTTTACACTGCAAAGGCAGGCGTGCAACGTTATTCGGTCAATACCGGCAATTGGGGTGCAACAACTACCTGGTCCGCAACTTCTGGTGGGTCTTCAGGTGCAAGTGTCCCTGTAGCCGGGGACGATGTATTTATCGAAAACGGGAAAACAGTTACCGTGAATATTGCATCTGCTTGCGCTAACCTGAGTATTGCAGCAGGGTCGGCACTAACGGTAGGCGGGTTCAATTTTGCTGTTTCCGGGAACATTTCCGTGTCGGGTACAATTACCCATAATAACACAGGCGGAACTAAAACGTATAATGGTGATATAACCATCAACAGCGGTGGCCTTTGGAATGAAACAGTGGCGGAAGCTTTCACACTTGCCGGCAATCTGCAGAACGACGGAACCTTTACGTCCAGCACCGGTACACATACTTTTTCCGGCACAGGCAAGACGATGGGCGGCACTAATTTGATTTCCATCCCGAATGTAACTTTCACAGGTGCATATACCAACAGTGGTTCTTTAACTGTTGCCACCCTACTCACCGTGACAGGGGTAACGTTTACAAATAACGGAACCATAACGGCTTCTACAGCCCTTTCGGGAACCGGCGGCCTGACCCAGGGATCGAACAGTACTCTTAACCTCGGCGGGACTGCAGGAATTACAACGCTTACCGCCACGGCAGCAGGCAACGAAGTAAATTATACGGGTGCTGCCCAAACGGCAAAAGTTACTACCTATGTCAATCTTACTCTTTCCGGTTCGGGTGCCAAAACCTTTGCGACAGGCCCTACCATAAATGGGGTTCTTTCACTCGAAGGCACTGCTACTATTGTTGTAACGACCGGAGTTGTTACTTATGGCTCAAATGCAACGTTACAGTATAATACAGCAACAGCAAGAACAGCAACTGCTGAGGAATGGATCACTCCGTTTGCGGCAAGCGGAGGGGTTGTGATTGCCAATACAGGTGTTATTACACTCGATGTTGCCAAAACTTTCAATGCAGGTGTTCCGCTCACCATCAACAGCGGGGCAACACTGAATGCTGTGGCTTTCACGAACACATTCGGAGTGGGTTCATCAATAATGATATACGGAACCTGGCGAACAACAAATGCAAATGGCTTTATCGGGGCTGCAAATACATCCATCGCCAACAGCCCGACTTATACCCTGGGTGCCAATTCCACGATTGAATATTCTTTGGCAGGTGGACAAACAGTTTCACCTGTCTCTTATGTAAATCTTACTCTTTCGGGTTCCGGTGCGAAAACATTAACCGGTGTTAGCATTGTGAACAAGAATTTTACATTTGCAGGCACGGCAACCGCCTCGGCTGCCACTTCCATGACAATTGGCGGAAGTGTGATTCTGGGAAGCGGGACAACTTTTACAGGTGGTGCTTTTACGCATATAGTTCGCGGTGACTGGACTAACAACGGCGGAACGTTTACAAATGCCAACAGTACTGTCACTTTCAATAATACAACGTACGATCAGAATATTAACGGTACTGCAACCGCGCATACATTCTATAATGTAACTGTAGCAAAAGGTGCCAGGAAAATAGTACTTGGAGGAGGGGCTACCGCAGTTACGGTAAGTAACGCTCTTACGATGACATCCGGAAACATCGATTGTGGAACCGTAACTCTCCAACTTGGAACATCAACCTCTGTGGTTGGTACTTTAAATTATACATCCGGTAATATCTGCGGGAGTTTTCAGCGTTGGTTTAATTCTACTGCCGGGGCAAAAATATTTCCACTTGGACTCAGTACCGCTTCAGGTACTGAATCTGCGCAGTGTAAGGCTGCTATCACTTTTACCAACCTTACCAACGGTTCACTTACGGGCAGTTTTGTATCCGCTAACCCGGGATCTTCCGGATTGCCGCTGACTGAAAGTTCCATCACATTAATAAATACTTTTCCCGATGGATACTGGTCTTTTGTAGCCGGCACTCTGGCCAGTACCAATTATGCCCTGGAACTTACAGGAGTAGATTTCTGTCCTTATTCGCAGGATGCAGAAGTCCGTATTTTAAAACGTTCAACATCAGCCAGTTCGTGGACACTCTCCGGAACGCATGTGGCTGCCACCGGACCACCTTCTTTTACAGCAAAACGTTCGGGCTTAAGCGGTTTTGGACAGTTTGCCCACGCTACGCAGTTTGCAAATGTGGATGCCGGACCCGACCAGCAGAAGAACAGTTCGACATTTACCATGGCTGGCGTTGGAACAGGCACCTGGTCACTAATCAGGGGAACTGCCTCCATAACAAATCCGGGTTCTGCCACTACCACGATTACCGGCGTTCCTTCGGGGTCGTATGCAACCCTGCGGTGGACGGTGACCAGCGGTTTTTGCACGGTGTACGACGAAGTGGAGATTTTAAATGATCTGAACCGCGATCTCCCCAGTCCAAATGTTCATAACATCACGGCGCCTGCCGGCACCTGGGTAATTCCTATGGATAATACACTGCAGGCCAAACCAGGTCATTTCAATATGTTTGCCTATGGCCTGGCTGTGACATTACTGAATAACGAAACGCCCCTGCATTGGATTATTAAAGCGGGTAAACTGCATAATGGCATCGATTTCACAGCAAGCGCATCGCAGATATTTCCTGCAATAGGGGCAGCAGCCTCCCGTGATTTCAAAGGTGGTCCCCTGCTCATATTTCCTCAGGATACCGCAGGTGTGAGGGCTATAATAAATACTTTCAACAACGGAACGGCTTCGGCAGCAAAAGTAAATGTGTACAAGCTGACAAGCGCAACCAGTGTGGATGAAAGATACATTCTCGGCCAAAAGCCTAAAGTAGCTATTTTAAATGATGGAGGAAAAGCAGATATTCATGCTGCTTACATGGTCGATGCCGGCATTCCGGCTGGTAATTACAGTATTCTAACCACTGCCGTTAACCTCGATGATGAGTGTTATACGTTTGCTTCGGAACCGCATTCGGAAGCAGTAAGTGCAGTACTTGATTCCATACATGCTTATTTAACCAGGGGTGGTAATTTCCTGGCTGAGTGTTTAGCCGTAAATACTTACGAAAATAATACCAGCGGGCATTTCTTTACCACCAACGGGATAACCATTACAAATACAGATATTAGCCCCAATTACGCTTATCCCAATGCCGACCTGTCTTTTGGACAGTATATAGGTCAATTTGATGCAATGGTTGTAGGCGGTGCTGAGCGAAACTGGGTCTTTAATTCAGGTTCCGTATTTAAAAATAATGGCTATACCATCATGGGCGGAAGTGGTGCCTATTCAAACATAATGGGGCAGAATGTGGCTAAACTGGGCATAGGGCCAGGGCATATGGCTTTTTTTACCGGTGGGCACGATTATTCAAAAGAAACAGGCGAAGATTTCATTAATGGTGAGCGATCCTACTTTAATGCCATGCTTACGCCAAGTGACATAGCTGCATGTAATTTCCTTCACTTCGACCAGGATATTTCCGTTACCAAGACTGCTGATAAATCTGACATCTGCCTGGGAGGGGGAAATATTACATTTACCGTGGTGGTGAGGAATAACGGACCTTCTGTTGAAGAAGCAACAGGTCTTGTTCTCAGGGATATTTTTCCGGCTGCGGGATTTTCAGTAAGCGGCACCCCTTACGTAAGCCAGGGGTCTTACAACCAGGCAACCGGCACATGGTCAATAGGAACTATAGCGCTGGATGAAAAAGATACCTTACGTATTGTTGCCACTCCTGTTTCAGCAGGAGTCTGGACAAATAAGGCATATCTTGAAAAATATATCTACGATGTTGTTCAGGTGAATGATACGTCCAGCGTTATTGTTACTGTCCTTTCGTTACCGTCAGCTCCGGCAGTAGGAACAATAACCCAGCCTACCTGCACTGTTTCAACGGGGAGTGTATATTTAAGCGGGTTGCCTTCTTCTGGCACCTGGACTTTAACCCGAAGCCCCGGTAATATCACTACAACAGGTTCGGGTTCTAGTATAACCATTTCGGGCCTGACCAGCGGTACATATTCTTATACGGTTACCAACGCTAATGGATGTACTTCAACAGCTTCAGCAAATATTACTATCAACACACAACCTGTAACCCCCTCAGCGCCAATAGTAGGAACAATTACCCAGCCTACCTGCACTGTTTCAACGGGGAGTGTGTATTTAAGCGGGTTGCCTTCTTCTGGCACATGGACTTTAACCCGAAGTCCCGGTAATATCACTACAACAGGTTCGGGTTCGAGTATAACCATTTCTGGCCTGACCAGTGGTACATACTCTTATACGGTTACCAACGCTAATGGATGTACTTCAACAGCCTCAGCAAATATTACGATCAACACACAACCTGTATCACCCTCAGCACCAACTGTAGGAACAATTACCCAACCTACCTGCACTGTTTCAACGGGGAGTGTGTATTTAAGCGGGTTGCCTTCTTCTGGCACATGGACTTTAACCCGAAGTCCCGGTAATATCACTACAACAGGTTCGGGTTC
>JBAXBJ010000010.1:0-86257 GCA_037142075.1 Bacteroidota bacterium | reverse complement strand
ATGGATTCGGGATGGAACTGTACACCTTTTACATCGTAGTGTTTATGCCTTAACGCCATTACACACTTTTCAGCATCCAGGGCTGTTACAAGCAGATCGCCAGTAATGCTTTGGTAATCCAGGGCCCAGGAATGGTAGCGGCCGGCGGTAAATTTTTTCGGACAATGGTCGAACAGCGGATCTTCGGCAATAAGTTCTATTTCCGATGCAACTCCATGGTAGACCGTATCCAGGTTTATAAGTCTTGCACCAAACACTTCACCGATAGCCTGCAAACCGAGACAAACGCCTAAAATCGATTTTTTGGAAGCGTACATTCTGATCAGGTCGTTCATGATGCCGGCATTCACGGGAATTCCGGGACCAGGAGACAAAAGAATCTTGTCAAATTCGTTAACCTTTTCCAATGTGATTTTATCGTTTTTACAGACTTCATATTCAATGTCGCTTGTTTTTTCAATCAATTGAACAAGATTATACGTGAAGCTGTCGTAATTATCAAGTACCAGTAATTTCATTTTTTGCTTTTTATTTTATTATCGGTTATTGATGCGCTGCTATCTGTGCATCAATTCGGTTACAATTTCTAGTTTGTAGTAGCGACTTCGGATTGAAGGACATTGGTTTTAAAAAGCGCATTTGCTTCTTTAAGTGCATTTCTCAGCCCGTTTATCTTGTTGAAAACTTCGTGCAGCTCATTTTCTTCCTTGCTGCTTTCAACTATCCCGGCACCGGCCTGGTAAACAAGCTGGTTGTTTTTGCTTAAAAATGATCGTATGATAATAGCCTGGTTGAGTTCACTCTTCTGGCCGACAAAACCAATGGTTCCGCCATAAAATCCACGGGCGTCGTTTTCGAGTTCATCGATAAGCTGTATAGCGCGGTGTTTCGGTGCTCCCGATAAGGTGCCTGCCGGGAAAGTTCCGCTTAAGGTTTCGAAGGAGCTGAACCCGGGCCTCAATTCACCGCACACATTGCTAACCATGTGAATTACATGCGAATAAAACTGAATCTGCTTATACGATTTCACATGAACGTTTTTTGAGTATTTGCTCAGGTCGTTTCGTGCCAGGTCGACCAGCATCACATGTTCGGCATTTTCCTTGGCATCGTTCAGCAATTCGGCCGACTTTACAATGTCGAAAGCATCGTCTCCCGTTCGTTTGTAAGTGCCTGCAATCGGATGGATTTCGGCAATTCCTTTGGATATTTTCAACTGCGCTTCGGGCGATGAACCGAAAATCCTGAAATTCCCGGTATCGAAATAAAATAAATACGGCGAAGGATTTATCTTTTTCAAGGCCCGGTACACATTAAAGTCATCACCTTTAAAACTTTGATAAAACCTGCGTGAAACTACCAACTGAAACACATCACCCAGTTTGCAGTGTTTCTTTGCTTTGGTCACTTTCAGCATATAATCTTCATCGGTGCAATTGCTGGTTTCGCCGCCCGAAAGTTCGAAGGAGTAATTGTTATGTTTGTGAAGATCAATTCGTTCGGCCAGAAGTTCTAAATTCTTTATAGCATCTTGTTCGGAATAGGCATGCGAATACATACTGAGTTCGTTGGTAGCATGGTTGAACATCAAAACCCGTGAATACAAATGATAAAGCAGTTCAGGAATTTCGTTTGCGTTGTTTCTCAGTTGCAATTCATGGGTATATTCAACGATATTGAACGAGCAGTACCCAAACAATCCCTTGAAATGCTCCGGCAAATCATTGTCAAACTCAAATTTAGAAATGAAACCGGTAAATGCCGTATTCAGGGATTGCGCGTCAGCCGGCAGTGTTTCCCTTTCAACCTCATTATTGATCGTTGTTTTCGACACTTTGTTATGAATGCTGATGGTTGCGATCGGTTCGAAGCACAGAAACGAATAATGGTTGCTTTTACTGTTATAATCCGAACTTTCGAGCAACATAGGCGAACTGTACTCGTCGCGCAAGGCAAGGAATAAACTTACCGGTGTTTTGGTGTCGGAAAGGATGTTGTAGGTTTTAGTATAAATTTTCATAGTGCCGTTGTTAAATGCCAGGAAATGAAAAAACCCGCTGTTTGATGTAAACAGCGGGTTATCTTAGTATAAGTTAACGCAAATATATTAGCTGCCCACAACGTTTGTCGTAAACTGCCACCAATTGATATTTGCTAAAATAGTTCTCATTCGTGTCGCAAAAGTAGTGCAAAATTCAATTGGGCCGACATCCGTTTGTTTTTTTAAAGTTTTTCCCGGTGAAAAGCGCCTTGATACAATTAGAAATGGCTCTTCAATAAAAGGAGTGGAGTTGTTTTATTTTCAGGGCACGAAGTCCGAAGTCAGGAGACCGAAGCAGATGCTAACTTGATTTTGCTTTCCAGCTGTTGAGAATTAGCCGCAAATTCCTATTCCTATTGCAAAGTGATGCCTAAATTAAACAAAATAGATTTCATGTAAACTTCTGACTTCCGTCTTCTGACTTCCGGCATTTTCATTTCACCTACTCATATAATAGTAGAACAATAGAAATTACCAGATATAGAATTTATTTCAGCTATTCTTTACCTTTGACGAATTAGCTCCGGCGATTCAAACAAAAGGACAATATGCCAAAAGTCGGCAGTTTTTCGAAAATTTAAAACAGCTTAAATGAAGAAATACCTTAATATTCAGACACTTCGCACACATATCGTCATTACGTTTGGTCTTTTGCTTACGGCTATTGGCTGGACGGCTTTCCTGATTCCTGCAAAAATTACAGGAGGCGGAATCACCGGTGTATCAACACTGATATTTTTCGGTTCAGGGTTCCCTTTAGGTATAAGCTACCTGATTATCAACTCGGTGCTGATTGTGTTTGCCGTTAAAATTTTAGGCCGGAGTTTTGGGGTGAAAACAATTTTCAGCGTGGTCGTGCTTTCGGTATTGTTTTCGCTTCTGCAACAGCTCATAACCAAACCGATCATCAACGATGTTTTTCTGTCAACCGTTTTGGGTGGTATATTAGGTGGTGCGGGCGTGGGCATTGTTTTTACACAGGGCGGCAGCACCGGCGGAACCGATATTATTGCTATGATCATCAACAAATACCGGAATATCAGCCCGGGGCGCATCATACTGTATCTCGATGTTTTTATTATTGCCTCATCCTACCTGATTTTCCAGTCGCTCGAAAAGATAGTCTACGGTTATGTTGCCATGGGCATCACTTCCTATACCATCGATCTGCTGTTTACCGGATCGAAGCAATCGGTTCAAATTTTTATTTTCTCGAAAAAATACGATGAAATAGCTAACCGTATTGGTAGCGAGCTAAGCCGTGGCGTTACCATTATTGATGGAAAAGGCTGGTACTCAGGCGAAGAAACTAAAATACTTATGGTGATGGTTAAAAAACCCCAGGCCAGTCAGCTATTCAGGATTGTTAAAGAAATTGATCTTAACGCTTTTATGTCGGTAAATAATGTGATGGGCGTGTATGGCAAAGGGTTTGAAACAATAAGAACCTAAGCCAGCGAAACCTGTACAGTGATGGGACGCAGATTAGTGGATTTTGCAGATTTGCACTTATCTTTCAGCTGCTTTCAATCTCCTTCCGATTCGTCGCTAAACACATTCTGCTGATGAAAACTGCAAATCTAACAGCTTCTTACTTCCCAAAACAATATTTTATATTAAAACCAACGCCAAATTCCATTTCTTTGGGTTTGTAGAATACCTCTTTCAGTTTAGGGCTAATAAATGGTTGTAGTTGAAAAGCTAAAAATTTCCATCGTTTTTCTATCCCTGCCGATATCACCATGTTATTGAATACAGTTACACTGCCTTTATTTTCGAAACTATAATTGTCCACCCTGCCGGTATCGGGAATCCGGTTGAAACTTATTTTCTGGTTCAAATAAACGTCCAGATCGGTACCAACCGATAAAGAAATGCCGTAATTCCGCTTGAGCGGAATGTAATAATTGAGTATTACCGGAACTTGAAGCAGTGTATTGTTAATTGTTATTTCTGAAATACGGTCTTTATCGTGGAAATGACCTTCAAATTCATGATGAAAATCATGAGGTTTGTGATGAAAAAAATCAGAAGTATCGGTGTAATGCTCAGCATTTAAAATGCTGTAATTCAGTCCGGTTTCGAGGCTAAAATTATTTTTCAACAACACCCCCCCCGAAACGCCCATCCTGAATGATTGATTAGATGCTATAAAATCCGGCCCAAGCCTGAATCCGGCACCAGCAAAAAAGTTACGAAACAAATTTCCTGATGGTTTTGTTTCGGAAAACGATGTATCGGATTTTTCAGCAGCACTTTCTTTACTTGTTTCGGTATCTGTTTTGCTGGTATTTTGAGACGGAACCACGGCTATCGAATCAACAGATGATGGGATTACTAATTGTTTTTCAGCTACTTGCAAATTATTGGTCAGAGTTCCTGTTTTTTCTTCCGGTTTCAAATTCTCTGTTGGATCAATAATTTCAGCTGAGATTTGATTGTTTTCCTTTTCTGCTGCGGCAATGCGTTCGTTAGAGGTTAACGGCGATGTAACCGGCTTATTAACCGGGATAATTATTACGGGTATTTTTTTATCAGAACCGATACTTTTAGCTTCAGAAACAGATTGATTGGCATTTTCTTGTTTTTGTTCAGACTTATCTCTTGCTTCCTGAACGTTCAATTGATTAATAATCAGTGTATCCTCAGTTTTACTATTTGAATCGGAAATAGCAGTTATTGTATTTTGGGCAGGAATATCATTTTTAACTATCGCCTTATCTGTATTTCTGAAATGGGAAACCATTAAAACTGAAAAAATGGTAATAGCCGCAGCTGATAAGGAATATAAAAGCATAGAGCCTGTTCTCCCTTTGGGCAAAAATTTACGATTGCTCATCACATTGCGATGAACCAGGTCTATTTCGCTTTCATTAAATGGCGGATGTAGGTTTTCCAGTTTCCCCCGGATTGCCTCGTCAAAATCCTCAGTTTTCATCTTGGGGTACAGTTTTTAATTCATAAGCAGAATATAGGTTTGGGCTTAATTTTAATATCATGGATTGCAGTTTTTTACGGGCATCCTGGAGGTTTGATTTCGAAGTCCCTTCTTTTATCCCCAATTTTTCGGCAATCTCTTTGTGCGAATAACCATCGATTACATAAAGCGAAAAAACCATGCGGTAAACCGGCGACAATTGCTGAACCAAAGTCAGGATTTCCTCGGCTGATATGCTACTTAGAGCATCTTCATTAATGTCGGCTAATTCAACATTGTCTAAATTTTCGTGCTGCGGCAACTGTTTATTTTTCCGGTATGAATCAATGGCTGTATTAACAACAATTGTTCGTAACCACCCTTTAAAAGCCTGATTATCATCATATTTATGGAGGTTGTTGAATACTTTCAGAAAACTTTCGTTTAAAATTTCACCTGCAAGTTCATTATCAGATGAATATCTTAGCGCTATGCTTTTTACATACCCGAAATACATTTTTACAAGGACACGCTGAGCCGAAGCGTCACCGCGTTTACAAGCAGCAATAACACTTTCCGGCTCGTTGGGATTAAATTCTTTCTTTTCCCTGAACAACTTCATACCTCGCTATAAATCCTCTTATAATGATACGAAAATACTAAAATAATGGTGGGGTGAAAATTTTTTTTATTTCTACCCCACCAATGGATTTTTGATTCCGTATAGGTGAGTAATAAAAGTTCATTAATATAATTTAAAAAAAACCACAAAATGAAGAAAGTCATTTTAAGTTGCCTGATTGGCGCAATCGCCCTGGTATCCTGTTCAAAAGACGAAACCACTACTTCCTCCACTTCCCAGGAAATTTCGGTTTCAGCCACTCCCTCCTCCATTACAACCTACATCAGTGAAAACTATCCTGATGCTTCCATATCAAGCGTGTTCAAATACTGGAACAGCGATACTTTATACACGGCGACACTTAACACGTATGAATTTCTGGCTTTTGACCAAAAGGAATCGCCAATGGGCGAAACCCTGGCTGACACACTTTGCGACCCGATCCACGATTCAATTGGTGGCGGACACCATGGTGGCGGGCATGAAGGAGGCGGGCATCACGGTGGAGGACACCATGGTGGTGGACATGGTGGTGGTATTCCTGCCGATTCAATACCAAATGCTATCAGCCAATACGTCGCTGCTAATTATGCCGGATTTGCTGTTCATAATGCAAGGTACGATACGCTTTGCCAATTTGGGATCGTGATTGATGTGATGATTGATTCATCGTACAATAGCCACCGCAAACTGATTTTTGATGCATCAGGATTATTTCTTGCCGTTGCCAACAGAATTAAAGGCGCTGATTTGCCGGCAACAGTTACGGCTGCACTTACTGCAAATTACTCCGCTTATACTGACCGCGAAAAAGCAGAATTATTCACCCTGGTTGACGGTAGCAAACAGTACAGAATTTTTATGCACCAGAATAAACTTCGCCTGTCGGTAATAATTAAGGAAGACGGAACGGTAGTTTGTGAGCAATAGCTTACAATTCAGTCTGATAATTTTGCTTCAGAAAGTTAAAGTGAAAACCCGGGTTCAGAAAGTATTCAAAGTTCTGAATCCGGGTTTTATATTGTATCAGGATGAGGTTTCGATTTAATTTTATCCCAATTTCCGAAACTTCTTACTTCCCACCAATAGGTATTTTACTTAGCTGAACAATGTTTTGCAGGTCAGAATAATTGTATTGATATAAACCATCCTGGGCAATCATGATCAGGATACTGCCAAATGGAATCACATCATATGCATTGAGGTCGGTATATTGTTTCAGCATATGCTGATCGATCTGCAAAGGATCCGTGGCATCATAAATCTTCAGGCCTGCCGAGCCATCGCAAACAAAAAGAGTCTTATTGTCGATTCCCAAACCGTAAGGTTCCGTCATAGGATAACTTTTCATCAGGGTTGGAGTCATAATATTATGCAGATCAATCACTTCCATTAAATTCTGCCAGTTTCCGCAGCGGTTGCCGGCGCGGAGGGTAACATAAGCCAGTTTATCTTTTACCACAACCGGGTCGCAGCTTTGAAAATGGTCGTAAAGAGATTTGAACACGGGTGTCGCAGGTGTCGAAACATCGTAAATCAGCATACCGGTTTGAGTTCCTACAAACAGGTAGGTGCTGTCAATAAATACAGTTTCAACATTCCGTTGCATTTCTATTTTGGTGCCTGCAATGGGGCGGAAAGGCTGGCTAATATTTACGACCTGCATATTATTCTGGTTCAGGCCATAAAACTGGTCGCCGTTGATTATAAACCTTGCCATGGAGCCGCCGACACCCACAGTTTGTGTGGTAATTGCGCCTCCGACTGCGGGAGAAGCTTCGTTAAATAAAAAATTCCCGCTCCCTTTGTCATAATAATAGTAAGGATATCCCTGGTTGCTGTTTACTTCTTCGGTTACCTCCTGCACCTGCCAGCCAACGATTACGCCCTGTTGCTGGTCGATACTGGCAATCGGGTACATTTCGGGTGCGTCGGGAATGGTGTAAGGGAAAATATCTTTGATGCGGGCAACTTCAATCGGCGATGTGATATTCGAAATATCGAGTACTACCAAATCCACGTAATTGTCGGCATACAGGTAATTTCCCCTGACGGCCATGTCAACGTTACCCGGAATGTCGATAAAAGTGAGATTTACCGGGGATGAAGGATTCGTATTGTCGAATACGTGAATTCCCTTGTATTTTTCATTTATAAAAAGGTAGTTATCCTTAATATAAATTTTGCCGGATACCTGTATGGCATTAGCCGCTACCGATTTGGCTGGTTTACGCATATCTTCGTACGACATGTACTTAGGCACATTCGCCGTATAGGTGCGGTATTCGACCGAACTGTCTTTGCACGAGGCGATACTCATCAGGATGAGTATTATCCAGGGTGCAGCAAGGAAAAGGTTTTTTGTTTTCATGGTGATTTTTGTTTTTTATTTGTTGAGACGCGATGCCTCGCGTCTTTACTTTTGAGACGCGAGGCATCGCGTCTGTACGATTTATTAATTGAAAAGGAATCCGAATGAGAAAGCCAGGCGGTTATATTCATCATAACGGGTGGTTTCGGATTGCATTGACGACATCCATGGATAATACCCCATTACCGTTTTTGTTTTCTGGTACCTGTATCCAAGACTGAATATCAATGCGTTATGTTTCGAAAAATCAAACCTCAAACCTCCACCTACTCCCGCCATCACACCGCCGTAATAATCAGCATAGTCGCCATCATTTGATTTTGTCATAGGGATGGCATACCCGCCTTGCGCATATATGTATGGCGACCATGAACCTTTCAGGAAAGAGTATTTTGCATCGGCAAAAAACGGAATCTGCTGATGATCAAACCATTCGACACCAATACCGGCACCCACAGTAAGCCTGAACGGGAAACGATACGATGGAACGAATGTGAAACCACCCGAGCGTTGTTCTCCACCATAGAAACTCACATTAGCCGACACTTCAAAAGGGCCTGCCGCGTTTTCGCGAACACCGGTGGAATTTTTCTGATCCATCAGTATCATTTTAACCGCCGAATCAGGGATCACAATAAGGTTGTGCCCCATTATTTCGATGCTGGTGCGCACCCCGGTTACATTTTCGATAACCTTGCCTCTTAAGATGCTTCCATTTTTCAAATAAACCACATCTTCACTTGATTGAGCATAAAGATTGCCAGCCACGAAAACGGCGCACAGGGCGAAAAGGAATATTCTGATTTTCATATGCATAATATCAACTTTACAATGGGTAAAAAACAATCGAATTGGTTGTATGAAGGTCGTGAAAAACACAGTAGATTTTTCATCAAATTTCGTACCGGGTTTGACCCCGGGGGATGGCAAATGACAACAAATCAACAGGCAAATATATGGAATAAAAAAGCCTTCTATCAGTCGGCAGAAGGCTTTCACGGTTTTAGCGTGTATAGGATAAATATTCACATCCTTACTTAATAACGCAGTTCTTACTTCCCACACCAGGCATTTACTTCTTCGAGGCGAAGGGAGGCAATTTCGAGCTTTAGTTTTTTACGTAAACCGCTGAGTTCGTGAAGTAACTTATTCGGATTGGTTTCTTTGAGGTCCGAAGGTAATTTTATACCGGCTTTGCGTAAAACGGGAACCCATTCGGCAGGTATTCCCAAAGCAACGAATTCGTCATCGGTTGCCCCGACTACCGCACTTGCCTTTTCGGGGCGCATCTGAGGGAAAAACAACACATCCTGAATGGATTGCTGGTTGGTCATAATCATTGTCAGGCGGTCGATTCCTATGCCCAGGCCTGCAGTTGGAGGCATTCCATACTCAAGCGAGCGAAGGAAATCCTCATCTAGAACCATAGATTCATCATCACCGCGTTTCCCCAGTTCGAGTTGCTCTTCGAAACGGGCACGCTGATCGATAGGGTCGTTCAGTTCGCTGAAAGCGTTGCAGAGTTCCTTGCCGTTGCAAATGGCTTCGAAACGCTCCACCAGTCCCGGTTTGCTGCGGTGCTTTTTAGCCAGGGGTGACATTTCGACCGGGTAATCGGTAATAAAAGTGGGTTGTATCAGGTTGGGCTCGGCCGTTTCGCCGAATAACTCATCGATGAGTTTGCCTTTACCCATGCTCTCGTTGGTTTCAATATTGAATTTTTTGCAGGTAGCGCGCAATTCGTCTTCCGTCATTTCCGAAATATCGACACCCGTAAAATGCTGAACCGCTTCGAACATGGTAAACCGTTTCCAGGGCCGTTTGAAATCGATTTCATTATTTCCAACTTGGACCTTGGTGGTACCATGCAGGTCAGTTGCAATATTTTCTACCATTTCCTCTACGGCATCCATCATCCATTCGTAATCTTTGTAAGCCACGTAAAGTTCCATCTGGGTGAACTCAGGATTGTGAAACCTGTCCATGCCTTCGTTGCGGAAGTCTTTCGAAAACTCGAAAACCCCATCATACCCGCCCACTATTAACCTTTTGAGGTACAACTCATTGGCAATACGCATGTAAAGCGTCATATCGAGGCTGTTGTGGTGCGTGGTGAAAGGGCGTGCGGCTGCCCCGCCATACAGCGGCTGAAGGATGGGTGTTTCGACTTCGAGATATCCTTTGCTGCTCAAAAAATTACGCATCGTGTTTACTAGACGGGTACGTTTTACAAATACCTCACGAACTTCCGGATTTACGATCAGATCCACATAGCGTTGACGATACCGTACTTCGGGGTCACTGAAAGCATCAAAAACCTGGTCATCTTTTTCTTTAACAATAGGTAATACGCGTAGCGATTTACTGAGAAGTTTCAACGATTTTACATGTATCGAAATCTCTCCCATCTGGGTAACAAACACATATCCGCTTACTCCAATAATATCGCCTATGTCCATCAGCCGTTTAAAAGCAGTGTTGTACAGGGTTTTATCCTCACTTTCGCAGATATCGTCGCGTTTGATATACAACTGGATACGGCCGGTACTGTCCTGCAAATCAACAAAGGAAGCAGCACCCATGATCCGGCGGGTCATTATGCGGCCGGCAATGCTCACATCCTGGAAAGCCTCTTTATTATCAGTATATTTGGCAAGTATTTCCTGTGCCGTAACATTTATCGGGAAACTCTCAGCCGGGTACGGATTTATACCCAAAGCATTCAGTTCGGCCAGTGAATTACGTCTTATTTGTTCCTGTTCGCTTAATTCAAGATTCATTTTAAAATTTTTTGCAAAGGTATGAAATTGAAATGAGATGGAATTGGTGGCCAATAAAGGCTTTTGATTCTGCAGACTACAATATTGAATTAACTACATTTCAACTAAAATGAGGTAAAACCACTGAGGCACTAAGAACACTGAGAATCACAAAGTATTGTTATCCAGCAACATATATTGAATGCTTTCTGGCATGATAACTTTGAGTCTAGGGATAATATTTTAAGGTGAACTTAAAATTTCTATTTCCTTTTTATATTGTTCCCGCAGGATGGTTTTCAAGCCCTCAACTTCAAATGCATCTTCCAATTTATACGGTCCAACCCTGGTGCGGCAAAGTGCGCTGAGGTATGCACCGGTTTGCAGTGCAAGCCCGAAATCGCGGGCAATGGCCCGTATATAGGTTCCTTTGGAACACACGATACGGAAATCGACTTCTGGTAAATTAATACGGGTAATTTCGAATGCTGCTATATTTACCTGTCGGGCGGGTAGCCCAAGATCAATATCCTTCCGCGCCGATTCGTAGGCCCGTTTTCCGTCCACTTTAATGGCAGAAAACATGGGAGGGATTTGCATAATATCGCCACTCAGGGCAAGAGCCGCTTTATGGATCATTTCGTCAGTGATATGCTGCGTTGGAAAGGTTTCGTTCACCTCTTTTTCCATATCATAGGAGGGTGTGGTAGCCCCGAGTGTAAAGGTTCCGGTATATTCCTTATCGAAAGCCGTGAATTCTTCGATACGTTTGGTTGCCTTGCCGGTGCATACAATCAGCAGGCCGGTGGCAAGGGGGTCGAGCGTGCCGGCATGACCCACTTTTATTTTTTTGCCTCCCAGCAAATGTTTCATCAGTCCGCGTAACGAGCCGATCACATCGAAGGAAGTCCAGCGATAGGGTTTGTTGACAAGAAGTATTTCGCCTTCGGTGATATTCAGCATGGTAGAGTTATTTTTGTTAATTTTTAACCACGTAGTCACTGAGGGCATAGAGGTTCACGGAGTGCGTTTATTTATATAAATGATACGGACAATCAGGAAGGCTTGGCCGTTGTTTGCTGTGGAATGTATACACGAATTAGTTGACTCCCTGAATAATCTCAGTGCCCCTCAGTGATCTCCGTGCCTCCGTGGTTAGTGTTTTAAGAAAAAAAATGTTCAGCCAATCTTCAAATCAACACCCATTGCCAGAAGAATCAGCAATACGGCGCCAACAACGATGCGGTAATACCCGAAAACTTTAAAACCGTGTTTTTGCAGATAGGTGATGAAAAATTTGATCGCCAGCAAGGCAACAACAAACGCAACCAGGTTTCCTACGAGTAAAACGCCGATATTGTCCATGTTGAAATGTTTATAATCTTTCAGCAGTTTATAGGCCGAAGCGGCTGCCATGGTTGGTACGGCGAGGAAGAAAGAAAATTCGGCGGCTTTGGTACGGGTGAGTTTTTGCTGCATCCCACCGATAATGGTAGCGGCAGAGCGCGAAACTCCCGGTATCATTGCAATACATTGAAACAAACCGATTACAAAGGCATTGGTGTAGGTTGCTTCTTTTTTCTCGTCGGTATTAATAAACCATTTATCTACAAACAGAAACAATATACCTCCAAGCAATAGCATCAGTGCAACTACAAACACGCTTTCGAGCATGGCATCGATCTGATCGCTGAAAAGGAACCCCAGGATGGCGGCAGGTATAAATGCCACAAAGAGTTTGTAATAAAATTCGAACGATTGCAGGAAGCGTTTCCAATACAAAACGATGACCGACAAAATAGCTCCAAACTGGATATTTACCGTGAAAGCCTTTGTAAATTCCGACATTTCGGTGCCAAGCAATCGCTCGGCAATGATCATATGCCCTGTTGACGAGATGGGAAGGAATTCAGTAATTCCTTCGACAATTGCGATAATGACCGCTTCTACGTAATTCATATTAATCCTTTGGCCTTTTCATGATGGCTACGATTTCGACTGCAAAGCCTATAAGGATCAGAATCGGTGAAAGCGTTATGCGCCTGAAATCGTACATTTCCATATTAAAAACATTAGGATCTTTCGAACCTCCGCCGGTCATCAGCACAAACCCTAATATTATGAGTCCAACGCCAATAAGTCCCAGTATATAGTTTTCCTTTCCGAATGCAAACCCGGGACGGCTTACATCTTCAGTTTTCGTATCGGCTTGGGAAGCCATGATTTTTGTAGTTTTTGACATTTTAAAGTATGTTTTTGCTGTTATATAAATGAAATACAATTAATTAGAGTACAGGTTATCAATTTTCATCCGCAGGAATTTATTTACCGATATCCAGGTTGATAAGGCAGATAAAAGTACCCCTAGCAGAAGAACCCCGGTAAAAAATACGGCAAACTGCCTCATATCCTGCAATGCGGCTATTTCGGGTATGCGTTCCACTGCAATGTACAGTGTGCCGATCAGCATCAGAATTGCCAGAACGGAAGCGATCAAACCCTGTACAATGCTCCTTTTTATGAACGGAAGCCGTATAAAGGTTTCGGTAGCTCCCACAAGTTGCATACTCCTGATGAGGAAACGCTTGGAGTAGATGGTAAGTTTGATGGTATTTTTTATTAAGATGATGGATATCACCAGGAGTATGATGCTGAAACTGAGTATTACCATCGAAACCTTACGGATGTTGGCGTTTACCTGGTCGATAAGCGATTTCTGATAAACAACTTCCTTTACCAAAGTGCTTTTAAGTAACAGCTTTTCGATACGTGCAATGCTGTCGGAATAGGCATACCCGGCATTCAGCTGCAAATCGATGGAAGCAGGCAACGGATTGTAGCCCAGAAATTGTACAAAATCCTCGCCTAGTTCGTTCGATAGTTCTTTCGCAGCCTGCTCGCGCGAAATAAACACAGCCTGCTTAACATAACTGGTTGCCTTCAGCCGTTTCATGTAATCACTGATCACATCATCCGGAATATTATCCTTCAGCATCAACGAGACACTGATATTTTCGCGTACGTAATCGGAAAGCTTTTTACCATGAAGGATGATCAGGCCAAGCAACCCAAGCATAAATAATACCAGCGTAATACTGATAATGCTTGTAGCATACGAAGCCCTGAGCCTGCCACTGCCGGCTTTTTTCTCTGTCATGGAGTTTTTTCGAAAAGAGGAAGCGAAATTAAGCATTTTTGTCCAGCCTTTTTCATTCCGCGAGCCTGGTTTGCATTAATTAACATTTTTTGAGGCACAACTGTCTGTAAAATAGTCATTCCGGCGAAAAGCCGGGGGAATTCAATACCCTGAATCAGGAGAGTAAAAACCAGGTATGAACGCGGGTCTACAGATTCAGTTTATGTAACTCATCTTCAATCTGTTTGTGAAGTTCGGCTACGGTAGAATTGTTAAATAAAATGTAGTCCGCCCCTGCAATACACTTCCCGATATTCTGTTTGTTAGGATCGTTCGACTGCATTTCGCGTTCTTCGTTTTCGACGAAAGTTTCGAACGAAATACGGTCGGTTTCGGAATTGCGCATGACTATGCGATCGTAGCGTAAAACCGGGTCGGCATCCACGGCAAAAAGCAGGAAATTTCCTTTTTCGCGCAGCGATTCCACCTCGCCGGGTGTGCGGATGCTTTCGATAATACAGTTTTTGCCTGTAAGCAATGCCTGTTCGTAAAGTTGATCGATAATATAGGACGGCGAATTGGCGGCGCGCAGCCCATTGGCTACAACCACCATGCTGTCGCGGTTTACCTGCAATCCCTGCCGGATTATTTCCTCTGTAATATATCCCCGGACCGAAAAATGAACAAATCCTTTTTCCTGGACAAGGTAATCAACAATGGTTCCTTTTCCTGCGCCTAATGTTCCGGTAATTCCAATTATTATCATCCGTTCTTTATTAAAAGTTCTGTACTTCGATGCATTATTTCTCTACAATTTGATTCCGAATTTCTTTAGCACAAAGATCATTATAAAGTAGAACAATACCATTACTGATGTTGAAACGCCTAATGCCCACCAAAAACTGAGCTGTTTTTTCAGCAGATAAGGAAGTATAATGAAAAGCAGCAGCGAGGGTATCACAAGCCAGAAAATACCCGATGAAAGAGATGAAATTTTCTGCACATCTTTTGTATCGATATACATCCAGATAAAAGCCATCAACGACAGTAAAGGCAAAGATGCAAGAATACTGCCGGCCATTGAACTGCGTTTCGAGATTTCGGAAATCAGAACAATGATCACAGATGATACCAGTACTTTAAGAATATAATAAACCATACGTTTAATCTGAATTTAACTGATTTTCCTGTTTAAACTTGTTTCTTCCTTAAGCTCTTTTATCCATTTTCCTCCATCCACTTTCACCGGCACGTAATTGATAATTTTATCGAGAAGTACTTTTTCATTGCTTTCAGCTATCAGGTTTATCCTATGTTCTGGCTTTACAAACCGCTGATCAACAGAATGATCCAGAAATTTAAGCAGTTGATCCCAATAATCAAGTACATTAAAAAGTGCGACCGGTTTGGTGATCAGATCCAGTTGGTTCCAACTCATCACTTCGAAAAGTTCGTCTAACGTACCTATTCCGCCGGGCATGGCAATAAAAGCATCCGAAAGTTGGTCCATCACAGCCTTGCGCTCAGCCATGGTTTCCACCACATGAAATTCGGTGTTTCCTTTATGTGCCACTTCGCGTTCGATCAGGTTGTGTGGCATCACACCAATCACTTTTCCCCCGGCTTCGAGCATGGTATCAGCAATAACACGCATCAGGCCAACATTGCTGCCGCCGTATACCAGGGTAATTCCTTTTTCGACAAAAAGAAGTCCCAGGTCGCGGGCTTTCGAGGAGTATTCTTCGCGACTTCCTGCACTGGAACCGCAAAAAACGCAGATGGATTTGATATTTTTAGTCATAGTTTAAAGTCTTTAATCTGGAAAGAAGAAACTGGAAACTGGAAAGAAGAAACTGGAGTCTGGAAAGAAGAAACTGGAATTTGGAGACTGTGAAGAGGTAACTGGCATAGTATTTTTATTTCATTCTTTTTGCTTTAATGGTTTTGATGCTTGAACCTATGATTCTTTGAAGTTCCTCGCATGATGCAAGATGTTGTCTGGCAATCTCCGGCTCAATGTAGTTTGTTGCTTCCAATAATCGAAGCCAATAGGACGTTTCACGGGATTCCTTATAAGCTATACTCAATTTACTCATGAAATCAGCTTCGCTTTGTCCCCCGATTGCTTCTTCAACATTAGCACCAATTGAAGTACCACTTTTTAATATTTGCTTCGAAAGTACAAATTCTCTCTTTTCAGTTGAAAGTTGTTTATATAGTTCGACCATTTCAATAGCAAATCGAAATGATTTTACCTGTAAAATATTTTCACCCATTTAGCACGATTTATGTTTACATATTGAGATTAAATTGGTCATTAACCCATTTATTATAAGCCTGTTTCCCATTTCCAGACTCCAGATTCTAATACTCCATATTAAATACCTCGGCAATCTTATCTTTCAAAACTGCTTTCACTTCATTTATATCCTTTTCTATTCCTAATTCTGCTTGCAACGAAGTTACTTTTTTATCGGTAAAACCACAGGGATTGATCAGGCTAAAGTACGACAAATCGGTATTTACATTAAGTGCAAAACCATGCATACTTACCCCGCGGCTGACGCGAACACCCATTGCACATATTTTTCGCACTTTTGCAGGAACAGCCGGATCGAGCCAAACTCCGGTTGCACCTTCCAGTCTGTGACCTTCAATTCCATAGTGTTTTAAACAAAGAATGATGGATTCTTCCAGCTTTTCGATATAATTACGGATTCCCTTTGCAAAATAATCGAGGTTGAGAATGGGATATCCGACAATCTGGCCGGGTCCGTGGTATGTTATGTCGCCGCCGCGATTGGTATGGACAAATTCGGCATTCTTTGCCTGAAGCTGAATGAAATTGGCCAGCATATTTTCTTCCGAACCACTCTTACCCAGGGTAAAAACATGGGGATGCTCGACGAAGAGTAAATAGTTATTGGTTATATGTTCCTGGCTAACAGTTTGTTTCTGAAAGCCAAGTTTCTGTGTGATTATTTCATTAAGCAGGGATTCCTGGTAATCCCATGCTTTTTGGTATGGCATCAACCCAAGATCAATCGTAGAGACGCGATGCATCGCGTCTCCTATTGAAGAGGTTTTTCCCATTTCTGAGACGCGAGGCATCGCATTCGCATTTTGCTGTTCACCACCGTTTAGGAAGACGCGATGCCTCGCGTCTCTACGGTGGGAATCAATATGTTTCTCTGCATGATAGCTACTTCGAACCAACGGTTTGCTTTCAATATGCGTAAACCCTTTCTCTAATCCAGCAAGCCGGTATTTCTCAAACTGTTCGGGATGCACGTATTCGGACACTGCCATATGTGCTTTTGTGGGTTGCAGGTATTGCCCGATAGTAAAAATACTGCAGTTTACATTGCGCAGGTCATCCATAGTTTCGAGCACTTCAGCTTCGGTTTCGCCAAGGCCGACCATGATGCCGGATTTGGCCCGTAATCCGGAAGCCGCGATTTGTTGCAATACTTTCAGGCTGCGGTCGTATTGAGCGGCACTGCGAATCCGGGGCGTAAGGCGACGGACCGTTTCCATATTATGCGAAATAATATCGGGAGCCGATTCGATAACCAAATGAATTTGATCGGTATTTCCTCCAAAGTCGGGCACCAGGGTTTCGATGGTTGTTGCGGGGTTTACCTCTTTGACTTTTCTGACTGTTTCGGCCCAGAAAGCGGCACCTCCATCAGGTAAATCATCACGATCTACGGAGGTAATAACCACATGTTTAAGCTTAAGATGCTTAACGGATTGCGCAATTTTAACTGGTTCATTTTCGTCAACGGGCAAAGGTTTTCCGGTTGTTGTGGCACAAAATTTACAACTGCGGGTACATATATCACCCAGGATCATAAATGTGGCAGTACCGGCATTCCAGCATTCGCCCATATTAGGGCATTTGCCACTCGAACAAATGGTATGCAAATTATTTTTTTCAAGTACTCCTTTAATATTCAGGTAGTTGTCGCCTTTTGGAAGTTTTATTTTAAGCCATTCCGGTTTACGGATGGGTAGGTCGGAATTCTCATTCATCGGATAATAATTAATTGGCAAAAGTACCTTTTTTCGTGCTTCGGCTAATTTCATTCGCGAGATAGGGAATTTACTGTTGCCGGATTTAGATATTATTGTACTTTTGAAGCCTGAAAAAGAAGCTGTATATAAAATAAAACGCTGATAAATAAAGAATTGGAGTTTGTATGAATGATTTGTACCCGCTTAAATTTAGACCGATTTTTAAAGACAAAATCTGGGGTGGAAACTCAGTTCATACCGTGTTCGGAATGGATTTCGCTCCGCTTCCCAACTGTGGTGAGGCATGGGTTTTGTCGGGGTACGGCGATGAAATCAGCACCATAAACAATGGTTTTTTAGCCAACAATAAGCTTGACGAACTCATCGAAGTTTATATGGGCGACCTTGTAGGTGAAGCCGTTTATGAAAAATATGGCAACAAATTCCCCATGCTTATTAAAATCCTGAATTCGAGCGACTGGCTTTCCATACAGGTGCATCCTGATGATAGACTTGCCGAAAGCCGTCACAACGATCAGGGGAAAACCGAGATGTGGTATGTGGCTGATGCCGAACCGGGCGCACAACTGATCAGTGGGTTTAACCAGGAAATGAATAAAGCATTGTACCTTTCGCATCTCGGCAACGGGACCCTCAAAGAAATTATGAATTACGAGGCGGTTAAAAAAGGAGATATCTATTTTATTCCCGCCGGAAGGGTTCATGCCATCGGCCCTGGATTATTGATTTTCGAAATACAGCAAACCAGCGACCTTACCTACCGTATTTACGATTTCGACAGGGTGGACGATAAAGGCAATGCACGGCAATTGCATACCGACCTGGCTCTCGATGCCCTGGATTTTACAAAGCACTCAAGCTACCGGACTGAATACCAGCCTGTTTTTAACAGGACCTTACCCGTGGTAGAAAGCACCTACTTCAATACAAGCCTGATCCATTTTGGCATACCTGTTGTTAAGGATTACAGCGGGCTCGATTCGTTTGTTATCCTGCAATGTGCCGAAGGCGAATGCAGTATTGAATACGAAGGCGGAACCGAATCGTTAAAAGCCGGCGAAGTACTTTTGGTACCGGCGGTGATGGAAAAAATACAAATTGTTCCTCTGGTCGAAACCAAATTGCTCGAAGTCTATTATCCCCAAAATTAAATCCAACTTCAAAACCAAATCAAGCTTTAAATCATGAAAAACTTTCTTTTTGCCGCATTGCTTCTTTTATTCGGAACAACTTTAATTGCCCAGGAAACCGAGGCCAATAAGGTTCTTTTTAAACTGCCAAACATTTCGGTTACTGATATGAATGGCACCAGAGTGAATACCGACCAGATTTCGAATGACGGTAAACCCATCATTATCAGTTTCTGGGCAACCTGGTGCAAGCCTTGTGTTAAAGAACTTACAACCATTTCCGAAGTCTATGAAGACTGGCAGACAGAAACCGGTGTTAAACTTTATGCTGTTTCCATCGACGATTCGCGCTCATCGGCCCAGGTTAAAACATTGGTCAACGGTAAAGGCTGGACTTACGAAGTATTGCTCGATAAAAACGGAGACCTTAAGCGTGCCATGAATGTAAATGCAGTGCCTCATACATTTGTACTGAATGGCAAAGGCGAAATTGTATGGCAACACACCAGTTTCAGCGAAGGCGCTGAATTGGATCTGATCAATGTTGTGCGCAAAGTGAATGCTGGCGAGCCGTTATCGCATTAAAATACTGATTATCATTTTTATAGAACTTCCTATTTGTTCTTTAAACGGTGATGATTACGTATTTCTTTTCAAAACTGATCAATGAATTAAATAGAGTAGAATAGATTTGTTCAACATTTCCAGAACCACAAATCAAAATAGAAAATTTGAAAACACATTTTATTACTTACACCACAATACTGGCTGCGCTCATTTGCATCGCACCTGTATTAGTGAAAGCGCAAAGCAATTCTTTAGGAAGCCAGGTGAATGGCAATTTTCAGATGGATGCCCAGTATTACCGGGTGGATTCGGCTATAGGCGCACTGCCGGTACCCGAAAAAATGCTGATGAACAGTTGGACTAACATTACCTATTCGGCCGGGAATTTTAATGCCGGCCTTCGATATGAAACATACCTGAACCCGGTAAACGGCTATGATCCCAGATACAAAGGTACAGGAATTCCTTACTGGTTTGTTGATTATAAAACCGGCCAGTTTCAGGTAACGGCGGGTCATATTTACGATCAGTTTGGCAGCGGTACTATTTTCCGCACGCACGAAGAACATAACCTGGGATACGACAATTCGCTGAATGGTATACGCATAAAATTGAATCCTTTAAAGGGCCTGGAATTGAAGGGAATATACGGAACTCAACGTTATTTTTGGGATAAAGGCCCGGGTATTGTTCGTGGCGGTGATGTAGACATTAATCTGAATGATATGGTAGCTTCGTTGGAAAACAGCAAGCTCCGGCTTCAACTTGGCGGAAGTTTTGTCAGCAAATTCGAGGCCGACGAAGATATATACAACAGCAACCAGGAGAAACTGATACTGCCCTTAAATGTTTCGTCTGCCGCTGCCAGGTTCAATGCGAGCTATGGTCATTTTGGACTGGGTGGCGAATACGCGCAGAAAATCAACGATCCGAATGCCATGAATAATTTTATTTATAAAAACGGGCAGTCGATGCTGCTGAATGTTTCATACAATCAGAAAGGACTTGGTGTAATTGTACAGGCCAAGCGACTCGACAATATGGGGTATAAATCGAAACGTACCGAAACCGGAAGTGTACTCGATATCGGCTACCTGCCTGCCATTACCAAGCAACAAACCTACACATTAGCAGCGTTTTATCCTTACGCGACCCAGCCAAATAACGAAATGGGCCTGGAAGCCCAGGTAAATTATAAAATCAAGAAAAATACGATACTTGGCGGAAAGTACGGAACCGATGTTGCTGTAAATTTTTCGGCCATCAACTCCATCGTTAAGAATGCAGCAAGCGACACTTCAGCTATTGATGTTTCAGGAACTTTGGGTTACACGTCGCCATTTTTTAAAGTTGGCGATACCAAGTACTTCCGTGATTTCAATATCGAAATCGGGCACAAATTCAGCAAAAGCTTCAAACTTCTGTTTACCTACATGTACGAAGATTATAACATCGAAGTAATTGAAGGCCACACCGGCGAGCCCCTGGTTCATGCCGATATTTTCGTCGCCGAATTCACCTACAAACTTTCGCCAAACAAAGCCCTGCGCCTCGAAACCCAGGCTCTGCTTACCCAGGAAGACGAAGGCGACTGGATGATGGCACTGCTGGAATATACGGTCGCACCCAAATGGTTTGTCAGCATTGCCGATCAGTGGAATTCAGGAAACCCGGATGCCGAAAGACAATTCCATTACCCGTTGGTAGCCGTTGCGTACAACAACGAAGCCAACCGTATCCAGTTATCGTATGGCAAGCAGCGCGAAGGAATTGTATGCGTGGGCGGAGTGTGCCGGGCCGTTCCGGCCTCAAACGGTTTTACGTTAACAGTAACCACAAGTTTTTAAAAAAGCAGGATCATGAAAAAGCATAATCTTATATTTTCCCTCATCATTTCAGTTGTTGCAGGTTTTATTTTTACTGCCTGCGATAAACTGGATGCTCCTTTTGTAGTTCCCAAAGTGGCTGAAGATACAGCGGCCTGTCCCGCTCCCGATTTTCCGGTTCTGACTGCACATTATAAAAGAGCCTTCCTTGAGGATTATACCGGGCATACTTGTGTAAATTGCCCACGCGCGGCTCTCAATGCCCGCGATCTGAAAGAGCAATACAAAGATTCACTGGTGGTTATTGCTGTACACGCTGGTTTCTATGCCAAGCCAAGTACTTCCGATCCCGTGTGGGCATACGATTTCCGCACGCCGGCAGGAACGGAATGGGATGGATTTTTTAAAGTTGGTGCTATTGGCAATCCCAACGGAATGGTAAGCCGCAAAGGATATCCGGCCAATCAGCAGGTTTTATCGCCTTCGGCCTGGGCTAATGCAGTGAAAAATACGGTCGCCGAATCTCCCCTGATGGATTTACAACTGATAACCGAATATAATTCTGCTTCGGATAAACTGTGTATTCATACCAAAACAAGTTTCCTGGAGACCATTTCGGGTCGTTCGCTGAATATTTCGGTTATAATTACCGAGGATAGTATTGTTCAGGCTCAGAAAAATAATGATGCCGGTGTCGGGGCTACTCCTCAGATACTTGATTATGTGCACATGCACGTAATGCGTGGAGCTGTTAACGGCAGTTGGGGCACACCTTTGCTGCTTAAAGCAGAAACATCTTCCGCTCCCATCGTAAAAACATTTCAGACCAAGTTTGCAGGATTTAACCTGAATACCATGGTTGTTAAAAATTGTCGTGTGGTAGCTTATGTGTATGATACTGATACAAAAGAGGTTCTTCAGGTTGTTGAGCAGAATGTCATAAAGTAGGATTTGAATTGGCAATTCCCACATCTAACATTCCACATCTAACATTCCACATCTAACATCCGCAATCCGACATCCGCAATCCGCAATCCGCAATCCGCAATCCGCAATCCGCAATCCGAAATCTTTCATTTAACCCTTCCCGGATTATTGTTCACAAATGCGCCCCATCCTGTATAAGTTGTTGCCGGCCCTTCGGCAGTTCGCTGGAAATAATGGCAACATGCCACTGCAACAGCATCGGTAGCATCGAAATATTTGGGTTGTTCAGCAATTACCACCAGCCGGTTTATCATGGCCGAAACCTGTTCTTTCGAGGCATTGCCCCGCCCGGTTATGGATTGTTTCACTTTACGGGGTGAATATTCAAAAATAGGAATATCGCGGTACAAAGCTGCAGCCATGGCAACGCCCTGAGCACGGCCCAACTTGAGCATACTCTGTACGTTTTTGCCGAAAAACGGTGCTTCCAGGGCCACTTCATCCGGATGGTAATGATCGATCAGGGCAAGCACTTTTTCGAAAATACTTTTAAGCTTCAACGGATGCGTATCCAGATGATCAAGTTTTATCACATCGAGCGCAATCAGTTCAATTTTCTTACCTTTATCCGCTATTAAACCGAATCCCATGATGTTGGTCCCGGGGTCGATGCCTAAAATGATGCGTTCGCTTACCAAAGTTTTATTAAGTTATTGCGTGAATTTATGTTTGTAATAAGAGTTCAAAGTTCCTTGTTCCAGGTTCCAGGTTCAGAGTTCCAGGTTCCGGGTTCCAGGTTCCGGGTTCCAGTTTCCAGCTTCCAGGCTCAAAAGCAGGCAAAAAATGAATTTCGTTCACCCTAAAACCTAAATCCTAAACCCCAAAACCTTACCTGTGAATTTATCGCCAAAAGTACGAAAAACACTGGATATCGCCACCCGGCTGACCATTGCCGTTTTGTCGCTTTCGTATATATCTTACCGCATTTTTACTCTTTCATCCGGACAGTTGAATACGTTCGTTGATTCGGTACAAAGCGGACAGGATGCAACCGCCATTGCTTTATTGCTGATAGTTATGATGGTAATACACTGGTGTATTGAATCTTATAAATGGAAAATGCTTATCGGGCAGGCAGAAGTGATCAGTTTCGGCAAGGCTTTCCAGGCGATTCTCGGGGGATTGGCCGTAAGCGTTTTTACGCCAAACAGGGTTGGTGAGTTTTTGGGTCGGGTTTTTATACTCCAGAAAACAGACCCCTTCAAATCCATCATGTTTACCATTGTTGGCAGTTTCAGCCAATTGCTGGTAACCATTGTTTTGGGAACATTGGCTTATGTGTTTTTCGCTCCTCTATACTTACCGTCCTTACTGTTTGAAACTACCTGGATTGTAAAAGGGCTTTCTGTTACGTTGGTGAGTTTCTCGCTGATATTGATATTGATATACTTTAATATTTCGGTTTTGCACCGCATCACATTTATTGTTAAAGCAAAATACGCCATAAAAATCAAGAACGGCATTGATGCCATTGCCGATTTCCCAAAACAACTTTTACTGAAAACCGTTTTACTCAGCGCATCCAGGTATTTGGTATTTGCAACCCAGTTTTATCTTTCGGTCAAACTGATGGGCTTGAGTTTCAGTTTTATGCAATGTATGATGGTAATACCCGTCATTTACCTCGTCCTGGCTGCCATCCCGACTGTAGCCCTGACGGAACTGGGAGTACGTGGCTCGGTTTCGGTATTTTTTTTCGGGCTGCTCAGCGGGGCCGCCGGCCTGGATGCAAATGCAACCCTTGCTGTAGTTTCGGCATCCTCCCTGATTTGGCTGATTAACATTGCGGTTCCATCGCTGGCCGGCGTATTGGTCGTATTCAGGTTAAAATTCTTCAGACGATGATTTTTTCTGTTTTTTCAATTATCATTTTCGCGGTTTACATCGTATTAATTATTTCAATAACAATTGGTTGGCGGAAGTTAAAAGCTTTTAAAAGCGCGGACATACTGCCTGTTACCAAAGTAAGCGTAATTGTTGCTGTGCGCAATGAAGCTTTAAATATGGGAACATTACTGGATAATCTTTTACATCAGGATTATTCACCTCATTTGTATGAAATCATTATTGTTGACGACCATTCCACCGATCAGACTTCACTTTTAGTGAACGAAATAATTGAACAACAAACGGATACAAACAGATTGAAATTAATCACGCTGGGGGAAAGTGATGGTTCTGGTAAAAAAAATGCCATAAGCCAGGGGATCCAGGCTTCCAATGGTGAACTGATTGTAATCACCGATGCTGATTGCACTTCGGGCAAACAGTGGATTTCGACCCTGGCTGCTTATTATGGAAGACTTGAGCCACAAATGATTCTTGGCCCGGTAAGAATGACTGACGGCGGAAGTTTTTTTGGCAAACTTCAGTCGCTGGAGTTTGTGAGCCTGATTTCATCGGCTGCCGGATCGTGTGGCAGCGGGTTTCCCCTGCTTGCCAACGGAGCCAATATTGCTTTTACCCGTAAGGCTTTCGATAGCAGCGGAGGTTTCGCCTCAAATATACACTATCCTTCGGGCGATGATATATTCCTCTTAATGTCGATTAAAAAGAAATTTGGAGCCGGGGCAATCCGTTTTTTGCGATCGGATCTTGCTATTGTAAATACACCGGCAGTTAAGGGATTAAAACCATTTATTCAGCAAAGATTGCGCTGGGTTTCGAAAAGCCGGGGTTATACCGACCCCATGCTGATTGGAACTTCCCTGGTAGTTTTTTTTACAAACGTTTTGCTGCTGACATCTGCTATATTGGCGATTTTATTCCCGGGATACAGGGCTCTTTTTTTTGTACTCTATCTTTCAAAACTGGCAGTCGATTTTCCGCTTATGTTCAGTTTTAGCAGTTTCCAGCAAAGCAGACGCTTGTTATGGTTATTTCCGATTATGGAAATGCTGAATGCGGGTTACACATTCTTTATTGGAATTGCCGGGAATTTCGGTAAATACGAATGGAAAGGAAGAAATACCTGAACCCGTCCGGGAGTTTGCTTTCATGACGCTGTCTGTACTGCAATTCCGTAGTAAGTTTGGTCAGGATTACTTCAGCACTTCGAACTTCCTGTTCATTACTTCTTTATCGGATTTCAGTATTATATTGTAAATGCCTGCTGGCAAACCTGTTAAATCAACCGGAAGTATCCCTGCCTGAATGTCTTTTTGCGGAGAGTAATAAACAAGACTTCCTGCAAGGTTGTAAACCCACAATTCGACCGTATGTAAAGCCGTGCTTTTAAAATCGAGGAAGATTAAACCGGTAGTCGGATTAGGATAAAGCCCGAAATCTTTACCTGCAGAAGTTTCTGCAATTCCATACGTATTAGTTACTTCAACTGAATCAATTGTCTGGCAACCTGCATTATCCGATACTACGACGCTGTATTTGCCTGCCAGTAAATTAACGGCGGTAATGGTTGTTTGCATAAAAGGATCGCTCCAGTAAACGTGGTATGGCGGATTTCCACCAATTGCATTTACAGTTGCCGTACCTTCCCCGAAAGTTGTTAACGGGTTGTCGGGCGTTGAACTCGTCATTGTCAGAATTGGGTCGGGTTCAACGATTGTTCCGGAACCGGCAGCCACGCATCCGTGCGAATCGCTTACGTTTACAGAGTATGTGCCGGCAGCCAGGTTGTATAATTGAGGTGAAACCTGACCTGTATTCCAGAGATAACTAAATGGAGGAGTTCCTGAATATGGAAAAACGTATATACTGCCATTCTGGTAACCGTGACAATATGGATTTGTTGTCTGAAGCGCAAGGAGAAGCGTATCGCTCCCAATGTTAATGTTAAAATTTGCTGTGCAATTTCTTGAATCGGATATTAGTACAGAATAGTTTCCGGCATCCAGGTTGCTAATAGATGATGAATGCTGGCCATTATTCCAATTATAAAGGAAAGGAGGTGTACCTTCAGTAATAGTAAGGATTGCAGTTCCATCGTGCGAAGGAATACACGTTTCGTTGGTTGCAACATAGTCAGCTAACAGTTTCGATTGCCTAATATTGGAGCTGTCAACTAATACGCATCCTGCGCCGTCAGTAACCGTTACAATATACAACCCGGGGGCAAGATTCGTCAGGCCGGCTCCTGTAATGCCAGTATTCCACAAAAAGGTGTAAGGTTCAGCTCCGCCGGCAGGCACGATACTAACCGAGCCATCATTAAGGCCACCGCATGAAACATTCAGCGTGGATTTGTTTGCATGAAGCCACATGCAGGAATAGCAGTCATTACTTAATTCGATTATTGATGTTGTTGTGCCAAAAATAATTTCTTTTTTTGAGTCGTTGTTTACATCTGCTACCTGTAGCGAATTATAACTACCGGCTGTACCGCCGAACCGGCGGGTAATCAAGTATTGGTTTGTATCGGCATAGATGTAAACGGTTCCCTCTGATGTAAAAATATACTCCGACGATGCATCGTTATTCAAATCCGTAACTATAATGCCATCAATACGTTTCGAAATCAGTTTAAAGGATTGGATAGTTTCATGGGTGCTGCCGTCGAATGCTACAACATTTCCATCCGTTTTTCCGGCAACTATATCTTTTTTCCCGTCTCCGTTTACATCGTATAACTCGATGCAGGAATAATCTGATCCAGGACTTATCCATTGTGTATGTGTGATCCCTCCGAAAACCTGTATTTTGCTGCTACTCAAAATAACTATCTCCTTTTCGGCACTGCTGTTGATATTTGCAATCCTTAAGACGGGAGTATTGTAGGAACCCTGTAAACTGCCTGAAGTATATTTAATACTATAGTCCACCGGATTTATTATATAGAAAAAATCGCTAGCCACGGCCACTATCTCCTGGTTGCCGTCATCGTCAATATCCTCAACTTCAACGGCATAGAATTCATCAATATTTTCACTGTTAAATATATGACTGCTTTCTATCGTTTTTGAAATTCCATTCACAATCCATATCTGGCCGGTGTAGGTTTGGCCCGCAGCAACAATTATTTCTTTCTGGCCGTCGTTGTCAATATCTTTAATGGCTACATCATAAATTCCTGTCCAAACCAGATAAAAGAAGTTGCCGTCACTTTGCCATTCAAGTTCATGGGTTACCGCATTAAAAACAAGTAATATACCGCTACCATAACCACTTTCACTTTCATACGATATGGCTACTATTTCCTTTGTACCGTCGTTATCAATATCGTCAATGGCAGTAGCATAAAATGGCCCAACTATATCCGCACTTTGCCATTCAATTGTACGGGTGGCTATATCTGCAACATAAAAGTAATCGGCACCTGATGATGTCCAGCCTGCACCCCACATTACTTCCAGCTTTCCATCATTATTCACATCAGCAACATTCACAGCCGTAACGCCATGTTCGGGGTTGACTACTTTCCACATTTCGGTATTTGTGGTGGAATTAATGCAATGAATTTCACCCCATTGTCCATCGCCATAAATTATTTCATCAATATTGTCGTTGTTCACATCCTGCAGAAGCAAAGCCTGTATATCGAGGTCTGTTAATACCTCAAACTTCAGTGCTTTAATATCGGCGTCGTAAACATCAATATATTGCCAGGATTTAGCAAGGACTATTTCTTTCTTCCCGTCGGAGTCGATATCGGAAAGTTCAACCATATAGTAACCATCGGATCCGCTTCCTGAATCAAAAGTCCATTTAGTATTTACAGAAGATCCATTGTATGATAAAACTTTCCCTTTGGTTGTAACAATTTCAATATCAGTATCCCCGTCAACATTGCCTAAGGCGAATTCAGCAGCGCCAAAATCAACCTGGCTTTTTAATGTGAAATTTGATGTATGGTAAAGGTAAATTTTTTCGTCGGTACTGATAACCAGTTCCTTTGTGCCGTCATTATCCGCGTCTCCAAGCTCCAAATCGTTGATTTTTAATGCTACAGGCAGGGTGAAAGTGGCAATCTCTGATTTTGCAAGTCCATTATAAACTTTGATTTCCCCGTTTTCGAAACCAACCAGAATTTCGGGGCTGCCATCATTATTAACATCCAAAACCTTCATCCGTGTAATTTGTTTGGCATAAGGATCACTTGTCCATTGCTGCTTATAAGTGTTTTTGACTGCATCGTATTGAAGTATATACCAGTAATCGCCTGTGAAATCATAATTGTACCCTGCCTTTGCGCTGCATATTACCTCAATCTTCCCGTCACCGTCGAGGTCGGTCGATTGCATGGATTTACGCCCGATATAAGTTCCCATTATCGAAAACTTCCATGCAGGATCGCATTGGGTTACACTGCCTGTTAAAGAATTATCCTTCTTGAGCCTGTTGAAATTGACAGTGTCTGCATACAAGGCTTCCGCTTTTTGCTTCGGATAGTTAATTTTTTTCCCATTCTCGTTTTTTGTGATACGGTTATAAATATCGTATTCATTGTTTTTCGGAAACCGGACACTTTTATCTTTAACCGGTTGCGCATTAGCAAAATAGCCAACAACCAAACAGAAGATCAGGAGCAGATTTGTTTTCATGGTTCAATATGATTAATTGACAGAAAAGTGGGATATTAACTATTGCTTTCAATTTGCAGAATTCGTGTTTTTACAAAAGGCATCAAATCAGGGCATTATATCAAAATGTATATTCAGAGGTAAAGCGGGTAAATGGAGCAGATAAAAAAAGCAATTATACCGGGGTCCGACACCAGGTTTAAACTGATATAGCCTTGATTTCCCATACAAAGTTATTAACTTTATGGCGCTGAACAGTAAAAAAAATATTTTTTATTTAGTGTTTTTAGCCCGGATTAATCAGCCTGTGGCTGACAAACTTGATTGCCCTTTTTCATGGTCTGAAGAGAAGCGATTCAGATGGCTTAATGCCGGGTATTTTTTCAAAAAAATATCACGTGAAGTATAAAATTATCGAAGTGTTTTTCGGTTTTCACAATTTATCAGGGGTTTACGTATTTCATCAGCGCTTCAGCAACAGCAAAATCCTTCGGTTGTGTGATCTTGATATTTTCGGCTCTGCCCTCCATTAAATGCAAATCAAATCCTGCCGACTGCATCACCGAAGCATCATCAGTGTAAAAGGCTTGATATGGAAGTTTGTAAACCTGTTTTAATTCTGAAACTTTAAATACCTGTGGGGTCTGCATGGCACGTAAAACAGTGCGGTCGAGCTGTCGCGAAGTATTGCCTTCGATTATTCGAATGGTATCGTATAAAGGTATTCCCGGCATGGCTGAACCATATTTTCCGGCTTCGGAAAATATCCGGCCGATAAAATCAGCACTTATCAGCGGCCTGGCGGCATCATGAATTGCAACAAGTCCATCTTCAATTTGTTGCAGCCCGTTTTTTACTGAGTCGAAGCGCGTTTCACTTCCTGGTACAACTTTATGTGGGATAGATATTTTATATTCTATGCACAACTGGTCCCAATACTCCAGGTACCCGGGATGTATCACGAGAATAATCTCTAAAGCCGGGTCAAATAAATGGAAAGCTTCCATTGAATACTGAATTACCGGCTTCCCGTTCAGCAACATAAATTGCTTCGGAATATCGCCCTGCATGCGGTTACCTGTTCCTCCTGCGACTATAATGGCGTGGTTTTTCATTGGTTGTTTGGCTGTTAGGCTGTTAGACTGTTAGGGGGTTAGGCTTTTAGGAGGTTAGGTCTATGGATTGAAATTTTCCGGGTGTTTTCTATCAAAGGCTTACTATTTTCCATTTTCCATAAAACTTTAAATTAACCACGGAGGCACGGAGAGCACAGAGAAACACTGAGAAACACTGAGAAGCTAAATTTAGAAATCGATTAACGATTTTCGAATACCGAATAACGATTTTCCATTTTCTATTAACCATTTTCCATTTTCCCATCCCCCCTCACTTAATCAGCAACGCCAGTCCGCCTTCTGAGGTTTCTTTGTAAATATTGGGCAGATCGTGACCGGTTTCTTTCATGGCGAGGCATGTCTTATCGAAACTGACCCGATGCTGCCCATCCGAGAGCAGCGCGTAAGCACATGCATCCATGGCTCGCCCGGCGCCGATTGCATTACGTTCAATACAAGGGATCTGCACCAGTCCGGCTACCGGGTCGCAGGTGAGGCCAAGGTGGTGCTCCAGGCCCATTTCGGCAGCATATTCCACTTGTGAAGGAGTAGCTCCGAAAAGCTGTGCGGCACCCCCGGCAGCCATGGAACAGGCGGTTCCTACTTCACCCTGGCACCCGACTTCCGCACCTGAAATGGAGGCATTTTCTTTTACCAGGTTGCCTATCAGGGCTGCGGTAGCAAGCGCCCGAAGTATTTTGGTGTCCGAAAAACTGTATGTGCTCTGAACATGGTACAACACAGCAGGAACAACGCCACAGGAGCCGCAGGTAGGAGCGGTAACAATGGTTCCTCCGCCTGCATTTTCTTCAGAAACTGCCAGTGCATAGGCAAACACCAGCGCGCGTTTTTGCAAGGTGCCCGCCGAACTTTTTGCCTTTATAAAATAAGACGAAGCCTTCCTTGGAAGGTGCAATATGCCGGGTAAAACCCCTTCATGTTCCAACCCGCATTCAATAGAAGATTTCATTGTTTTCCAAACATCAGCTAAAAACTCCCATATTCCTTCGCCTTCATGAATTTCGACATATTCCCATAGTGTGCGGCCATTCTGCTGGCACCATTTCAGGATATCGGTCATTTTTGTGTGCGGATATACCGGTACTTTCTGCGATTTTGTTTCCTCATCTTCAATATCGCCGCCACCTACGCTGAAAACAGTCCAGTCGTCGAGCAGATTGTTCTTATCATCAAGTGCTTCGAATTTCATCCCATTAGTGTGTTGCGGCAATATGGTGTCTTTCTCCCATATAATTTTTACCTTGTCCTCGGGAAACGATTCTCTCAGCACTTTATCCGTCAGATGGCCTTTACCGGTTGCAGCCAGGCTTCCATATAAGGTTATTCTTATCTGGGTAGCAGGCTCGTTTTTTGCTTTGAATTTTTCGGCAGCAAAGCGTGGCCCCATCGTATGGCTGCTGGATGGACCCAGTCCGGTCTTGTATATTTTTCTAATAGACTCCACTTGAGGTGATTTTTACTTTATGATTTTTAATTCTGTGTTTAGTGTTTATCATTGTTCCCTTTAACGCAAAACATTGAACATTAAATGAAAAATGAAAAAGAGATTGTACTAAGACAGTTCATTTCTTTGAATTTGATATAGCAGTTTCAATACTTTTTATAAAAATGGCCACTAATTCTCTGCATTCAGAAATACATAAATCAAGATTTGGGTATTCTGCTATCAAGGGCTTTCTTTTAATAATTTGAAGGGTGATATAAGTTTCCTTTAACTCTTTCAGGCAAATTTTCATTTTATGAATAAAGTCATTTCGTGATTCAGCCACCTGGGCCTCGCCATAATTTAATGCCGGCGAAGTGCCTGAACGGAGTATTTGTCCCGAAAAGTGATTACCGCTTCTCGAGTCCGGTAATTTTTCTGCTATGTCCAGAATAAGCAAGGAAAACACTATTAAACGCTCTTCGAGATCAAATTTTTTGGTGCTGTCACTCATGGCTATTTATATATTGGATTTACTCAGGTATGACCCAAGTTCAAGAATAAAAAAATGGGTACTGCAAAGGTGTATAAAAAAATATTCGAAGAGTCAATTCCATTTGCATTTTGATTAAAACAGTAAATATATTATTGCTTTTTCTGGAATTGAAAAAAAAGAATAAGAAAAGCAAAATGGTCTTAGTGCCTATAAATCAGCAGCATGAGATAAATTGTGGGATACAAATAAAAAATATTTCCTCCCTTTTTGTCGAAAACACAAATTCTGTATTACATTTGCAGTGTATTATCGTATTAGTACACTAATATTTTACCGATGATTTCACTTAACGATATTTCATTCTGGTACCGGAAAAATGAAGTCCTGTTCAGTTCTATGAACCTGGAACTCGGGGCGGGGCGCATTTATGGTTTGCTTGGCAGGAACGGGGCCGGAAAAACAACGCTGCTGAAACTGCTCGCGGGGCTGGTATTTCCGAAGTCGGGGACAATCTCTGTAAATGGTTATATCCCGGAACAACGAAAGCCATCTTTCCTGAGCGACATTTTCCTTTTGCCGGAAGAGATTTTCCTTTCGGCTAAAAGCGCAGAAAAAATGGTGAAACTTTTTGCCCCGTTTTACCCTGCGTTTGATGTTTCCCAGTTCAGGAACCTTTTAAGCGAAATGGATGTTGATTTTCAGTCGAACCTTTACAAAGTCTCATTCGGGCAAAAGAAAAAAGCTATGATCGCTTTTGCCCTGTCATGCAATACCCGTTTTATATTTCTCGATGAACCGACCAACGGTCTCGATATTCCGTCAAAAGCTGTTTTCCGGAGGTTAATGGCTTCGGTTTACAGCGAAGAGCGGACAGTTATCATTTCGACCCACCAGGTGAAAGACCTTGAAAGCCTGATTGACAGCGTGATAATTCTGGATGGGGGCAAAATTATTCTCAACAAGCCGTTGGAGAAAATCGCTTCGAAAATTACCTGTAAACACAGTAGTATAATTCCCGGGGGCGAAGAGATTCTATTTGCTTCAGGCAGCGTGCTGGGTAAACAATATCTGGTTAAAAATACAAGCAGCGAAGAAGGTGCGCTTGACCTGGAAATTCTGTTCAACGCATGGATTTCGGATCCCGAGAAATTCAATAACCTGGTAAACAGCTAATTCGATACAGCTATGAAAAATTCAATCAGCATTAAACGGCTGAAACTATTATCCAGGATACACCTGGTAAGTTTCCTTCCTGCTTTTATAGGGGTAACAGCCATTCTGATCTTTGTAGTATTCTATATCACCATGGTAAGCGGTCACGATACTGATAATTACATTATTTTCTTCCCGTTTGCCTATATTTTTGCAGGGTGTATCTATACGTCTGCTCTTTACGGATCGTGGGCCAATAAAGGCAGGGCGTTTTCGTACCTGACCTTGCCGGCTTCAATTACGGAAAAGTTTGTGGTGGGTTTATTCTTCACTTCTGTTGTTTTCACTGTTGTCTTTTCGTTGCTGTATTTTGGTACAGCTTACGTTCTGGGCAACATTTTTCACTCTTCATTTACAATAAAGTATTTGCTTTACAGCGATGGAAACGACAACAGGGTAGCTGCTTTTTCATACATAGAATGCTTTATCAATTACTTTATCGTTCAGTCACTGTTTGTTTTGGGAAGTATTTATTTTAACAAAAGGCAGTTTAATTATTCCGCTATAGCTGCTTTTTTACTTACCATGCTGACCATTTGGGTTCAGTTACTACTGACTGAAGCATTTACAGGATTTCGTATTTATGGTCAAAATTCTTTTTTACAATTAGGCGGAAAACTGCGGGTTTACAATGGCACATTTTCCAGTATTACCATGAATGAAACCATAATAGTTGCCACTTACGCTTTCTGGATAGCCATTCCCCTGCTGATTTACTACACGGCTTACCTCAAACTGAAGGAAAAAGAGATTTAAAGGATAAGGCTATGGAATTCACTGATAAACAAGCAATTTACCTGCAAATTGTCGATTATGTGTGCGACTGCATTGTGGCTGGTAAATGGCAAACGGATGAAAGGATACCTTCGGTGCGCGACCTGGCTGTGGAACTGCTCGTAAATCCGAATACGGTAATGCGCGCATACGAACACCTGCAAACCAAAGGCATTGTTTATACAAAGCGGGGTGTTGGATTGCACGTTTCTTCCGAAGCCGGCAATACCATTGTCAGCAGCCGGCGCGATAATTTTATACGCCTCGAAATGCCTGAATTATTCGGCAAACTTACCCGGCTCAATATCAGCTTCGAAGAACTGGAACAACAGCATATCCTCTATTTAGAAACGCATAAAGATATTCAGGATGAAAAAAAGTAATCGTATATTAATCGGAATTTTCCTGTTTGCAGTCGGTTGGCTCATTACCTATAATATCCTGGTTGCAAATGTTTTAAAAACGATTCCCGGTCATGGATTCAGCCGGTTTGGGCATCTATCGCAGCAGGAGGTTGTCATGAAACTGAAACCATTTGATAAAATTAAAATCAAACCTCAGGGTTCGCCGAAAATTTATATCACGCAAAGCGATACCAGCGAAATGAGCATGGGCGATGGATATAGCGAATACCTGGTTACCAGCAACTCAAACGGATTGCTTAGCATCACGATGAAAAAACCATTGGAAGAAGTGGAAGAAATCATTCATATCAAAGTTCCTCACGTAACTGATATAAGTATCGACCAGCAAACACCCCGGTTCGAAAATGAGAGTTCCATACAACTTTCGCTGGAGAATTTCCGATTGACAAAACTGGATTTAATGGTCTTATACCCTTATGACGTGGAATTCCGGAATTGTGAAATCAACAAACTTAAAATCCAGGGAAAACTTTTAACAGGTTATACGTGCGGAAATGGAATCCGGATTGAACCAACAAACCGGATCGATTCTCTTGCGATCGACCTGGAAGGAAAGGGTGTTTTGTCCATTTCGAAAGCCGGGGAATTATACAACCAGGTAAATGTTTCTGATTCCATACGGTTAAATGCCAGTATGCTGGTGATAAAGAAGATCCTGGTAAAATAACACATGTAATAAATGCGAATTTCTTGTTAAGCTGACAGATATTTAGAGTAATTTTCAAGGTTGAATGACTCCTGTTTTTATGCACTATTAAATTTTAAAAAAAATGAAAACCAACACAAGAACATCCCTGGGAATTATTGCTACTGTTGTGATATATGCCATTTCGGTTATGATCCCGCGGTTTGTAAAATTACCCTTTGAAGCCATCCCGCCTTCTTTTTTAACGCATACATTCATGTTGCTGCTATCCGGAATTTTGATACGGTATTTTCATTCAAAACAGTTGATTCATTTTAGAGTTAGTGGCATCAATCCCAAGGTGCTTTTCAGAATAATCGCTACTTCGGTCGTGGCATTTATAGCTGTGAATGTGCTTTCCGTTATTGTATTTAAAATATTGCATATTTCGATACAGGAAAAAGCGAATCCATTCCTGAATTTTACTCTTTTTCAATATTTTACTTTTGTGCTGATTTACGCCAGTATTGCCGAAGAATGCCTGTTTCGAGGGTTCCTGTTAAACATGCTTGCGCCATTAAGAAATAAAGGGATCAGGTTGTCAAAGATGGAGCTCACGGCTCCTGTTCTGATCAGCGGGGTATTGTTCGGTTTGGCGCACTTTATTTTATTGACAAGCACGGCTAGCATCCCTTTCGTTTTTCGAATCGTGTTTTTAACCACCACAATCGGTATTATTGCCGGCTATTTCCAGGAGAAATATGAAAACAATACGCTGGTTGCCATAGTGATACATATGACTGTGAACGCACTTGGAATGATAGGGCTACTTATTGCGACCGCAAAATAAATGACATCCGACAAACAAAAAAATCATAAAATGTCTAACACAGGATTCATCAATATCATGGCATTTATCCGTAAATTTCTCTTTAAGAGCATATTAACTCTTTGCATAATTTCAATAATTTCAGCTTGCAATCAGCAAAGGGACACGGAGCTTATTATCAACGACCAGGTGGTTTGCCTGAAAGTGGGCAAAAATACAACCAAAAGCGAGTTGGAGAAGATTGCTGCTGAGTTGTTGGTCAGAAAAAACATAGCTATAGACTTCTCAAAATCAACATTTACAAAAGAAGGCAGAATAAAAGTGCTTGATTTGTATGTCGATTGCCGCGACGGGTCAACGGGTCAGTGTACAGCACCGGTTTCCAACCTGTTTACACAGGGTCGTTATGGCTTCAGAAGAAATTATTCGCCCGGCGCAGCGGTATTGTTGGAGATGTGTTGCATGGACTAGCAGAGGCGGAATTCACTGCTTGTTACTTTTTTCCCTCCATAGTTGTATGTACTGCGGCAGCCCTGAGTGACTGATAAAAGGCTTTTTATTGGAAGATTTTCCCTGATTATTATTCAAGATATTTTGAAAATTTCTCATCTATATGCTGATTAAACCACCTGTCGATAATTGATTTTTTAAATCTCCATTCCTTGCCAAGCTTTGCAGCGGGAATCTTCCCATCCTGTGCCCAGGTATAAATGGTCTGAGGTTTAAGTTTTAAATATTTTGCAACCTCCTCCAGTGTCATAATTTCCTCATCCATAGCTTATTTCTTAAATTTTTTAATAAAATAAGCTGAATCGATTACCGATTTATGAGTAGTGTCAGAGTACTGATAGGGTATTTTGGTTTCCTTTTGATGATCTTCATTAGGTGAAGTCAATTGCTCAACCGAATAAACAATCGCCGTGTAAAAATTGCCTTCGTACTTTCTGAATAGTTTAAAATCTTCATTTTTATCGCATAAAAACGGTCTCAGGTTCCACGCCAGCTGAATACCGACAAAAGCCAGAATGATAATCCATATCCTGAATACGGTGACCCCGACCTGGGGGTAAATATTCTTTTTTTCACAGGCAAATTTTAATGCATCAACCATGAGTCTCATTCCAAAAATACCTGAAAAAATAAAAATTGCCACATGCAAAAGCTGTAGGAAATGATAATTGCCGCCTGTGATCTGAAAAAATACTATAATCGGGGCAAAAGATAAAGCGATTGCCGAGGTAAGAACAAATCCACTCAAAGTTATAATCAGCATCTGCCGGAGGCTCATTTTCGAGCCCAGAACCTGTTGTATGACAAAAAAGGAAGGGAAACAAATGATAAGTGTACACAAAAACAGGAAAATAACTTTCAGTCCCGCCACAATGGATTGAATAAAACTATGATAGCTTCCCATAACCATTCCATAAATAAAGGTCAGGGTGCAGATTGTAAGAACCTGGTAGATAATCAGTTTGTTCGACTGCTTTTTATCGCGTATGTCAAAATAAGATTCGGCATTTTGAAATATTTTGAATACCTCCATCAACCCGTTGGAATTTTTCATAATTCACAATTTTTAAATCCGAATACAAATATAGTGAATATTTAGTGAAATTACTGTTAGCTACTGTTATTTATTGTATATTATTACATACTGTTTGTACGAATGTATTATAAATAGTTAATATAGTGCATGTTGCTGAAATGGCTAATTTTTTTTAGGGATGGGGCCTTTCCATCAAAATTCGAAAAATAGTATTATAGTTGATACATTGCTGTTGGCGGTGATGTAAATTTGGTTTCGCAAAAAGCATGATTTATATAAAAGCGACAGAATTAAGTGTCTTGAAAAAATGAAATAAAAAACCCCTCTTGCAAGGGGTTAAAGTATTTCATGAAAAAATAATCTCTTCTATTAAAGTATCAGCATCGCATCCCCGTATGTAAAGAACCGGTATTTCTGGGCGACGGCTTCCTTGTAAGCTTTCATCAGTAGATCGTACCCGGCATAAGCTGCAACCATCATCATCATAGGCGATTGTGGCATATGTAAGTTAGTGATCATGCTGGTTGCTATGCTGAATTCGTAAGGAGGAAAGATAAATTTATTGCTCCAGCCGCTGTATGGTTTCACCTGCCCCGAAATGGTGACTGACGATTCAACAGCCTTCATGGTAGTAGTGCCCACAACGCATACCTGTTTGCGCGCTTCTATCGATCTGTTGACAATATTTGCCTGTTCTTCCTCGATGAGTAATTCCTCTGAATCCATTTTATACTTGGTAAGGTCTTCCACGTCGATGGCACGGAAATTTCCCAGGCCGGCATGCAACGTAACTTCAGCAAAATTCACACCCGAAAGTTCGAGCCTTTTCATCAGTTGACGGCTAAAATGAAGCCCGGCAGATGGCACGGCCACGGCACCTTCGTTTTTGGCGTAAATGGTTTGATAGCGTTCTTTATCGTCGGGCTCAATATCGCGCAGGCGTTGCAGTTCTTCGGGTAAAGGTGTACGCCCCAGCGATTCGATGGTGCGTTTAAATTCGCTGTAAGGCCCGTCGAACAAAAAACGAAGCGTACGTCCGCGCGAGGTGGTATTGTCAATCACTTCGGCAACCAATGAATCATCATCGCCAAAATATAATTTATTCCCGATACGGATTTTTCGTGCCGGGTCAACCAAAACGTCCCACAAACGGGCTTCGCTGTTGAGTTCTCGAAGCAGGAAAACAGTAATTTTAGCCCCGGTTTTTTCTTTTTCGCCCAGCAGAAGTGCCGGAAACACCTTGGTGTTGTTCAGAACAAAAACATCGCCTTCGCCGTAATAATTCAATATGTCCTTGAACGTTTTGTGCTCGATGGTCTGTGTTTTTCGGTCGAGTACCATCAATCTCGACTCATCACGGTTTTCTGCCGGATGAAGCGCAATCAGTTCATTAGGCAGATGATACCTGAATTGTGAAAGTTTCATATATATGGGATTTCTATTTGTTTCGGGAAAAGTGTGCAAAGGTAATGAATTTAAAGGCCGAAATCAAGTGTTTTGAATATTGCAACTGCCGGTTTTAACGCTTTTTATGATAAGGGGAAAGAGTTATTCGGCAAATTTTCGCGATAAATTAAGCTTTCTGAGTAGTGTTCTCCGGGATAGAAACCGTATAACACCACTTTTTTTATCGTTGTTTTTAACATCGCGATACCCTTGGTATTTTAGCATTATATATTCCTGTGTCGACAATAAGAAGCTTTCATGGCGGCAACGCAAGTCTTCCAAAAAATTCCTACTTTTGCAGCCTTTAACAAATCAGATCATTATGCTTCGTACACACACTTGTGGAGAACTGAATATGACCCATGTGGGCTCCAATGTTATACTCTCTGGCTGGGTTCAACGCTCACGCGACCTGGGCGGAATGACTTTTATTGACCTCCGCGACCGTTATGGAATCACCCAATTGGTTTTCAATACCGAAAGCCATGCTTCTCTAAGGGAACAGGCACGCAGTCTCGGACGCGAATTTGTTATCCTGGTTTCGGGAAAAGTAGCCGAACGGAGCAACAAAAACGCTAAAATGCTGACCGGGGATATTGAGATCACCGTTGAAAAACTGGATATTCTCAACGAATCGAAAACACCACCGTTTACCATTGAGGACAATACCGACGGCGGCGACGAACTCCGCATGAAGTACCGTTACCTCGACCTGAGGCGCAATGCTGTGAAGAAGAATATGGAACTGCGTCACAGGCTGGCTTTCCAGACCCGAAACTATATGGACAGCCTCAACTTTATTGAAGTGGAGACTCCCGTTCTGATAAAAAGCACACCTGAAGGTGCCCGCGATTATGTGGTTCCTTCCCGTGTAAACCCGGGCGAATTTTACGCCCTGCCACAATCGCCGCAAACCTTCAAACAATTGCTTATGGTCGCCGGTTTCGACCGGTATTTCCAGATTGTGAAATGTTTCCGCGACGAAGACCTCAGGGCCGACCGTCAGCCGGAATTTACACAAATCGACTGCGAAATGTCGTTTGTTACACAGGAAGATATCTTTGACACTTTCGAAGGCTTGACAAAACATCTTTTTAAGACCGTGAAAGGCATTGATGTGGTGAAACTGCCGCGCATGACCTGGGCCGATGCCATGAAATACTACGGCAGCGATAAGCCTGATATCCGCTTCGGGATGAAATTTATTGAACTTACTGAACTGGTTAAAGGGAAAGAGTTTAAAGTATTCGATGATGCCGAACTGGTTGTTGGCATCAATGCCGAAGGTTGCGCCGAGTACACCCGCAAACAGCTCGACGAACTGACTGATTTCGTGAAGAAGCCACAGATTGGTGCCAGTGGATTGATTTATGTTCGCTGCGCTGCCGATGGAACGCTCAAATCGTCGGTTGACAAATTTTATTCGCCCGAGGAACTTAAAAAGTGGGCCGTGGCTTTTGATGCAAAACCCGGCGACCTTATTCTCATCCTGGCAGGAAAAGCCCATAAAACACGCAAAGCACTCAATGAATTACGCCTCGAAATGGGCAACCGCCTGGGCTTGCGTAATCCTGAAACCTTTGCCCCGCTGTGGGTATATGATTTTCCTCTGTTGGAGTGGGACGAGGATTCGCAGCGTTTTTATGCCATGCACCACCCGTTTACTTCGCCCAAACCCGAAGATATTGCGCTGCTGGAAACCGATCCGGGAGCCGTTCGTGCCAATGCGTACGATATGGTAATCAACGGAGTGGAAGTCGGAGGCGGATCCATACGTATCCACAACAAACCCCTGCAGCATAAAATGCTGAAATTGCTTGGCTTTAGCGAAGAAGATGCGCAGGCCCAGTTTGGTTTCCTGATGAATGCTTTCGAATTTGGCGCTCCGCCTCATGGAGGCATAGCCTTTGGTTTCGATCGTTTATGTTCCTTATTCGGAGGCAGCGAATCCATACGCGATTATATAGCTTTCCCCAAAAACAATGCTGCACGCGATGTTATGATCGATTCGCCTTCGCGCATTTCTGACGAACAATTAAAGGAACTGAGTTTAAAAGTTTCGATTTAACGGACGCAAATTCATTACCCCGGTATTAATATTCAAAGGACATATTTCCATAATGTGTCCTTTTTGTGCCTATTGTGGTTAGCTATTCTGTTTGCTGAAATCCATATCGGAACTGCCATGATTGATTCTGCCCCGAATTTAATTGAATTGGACTTTTTTGGTCAGAAGACCGAAGTCTGGAGACCGAAGTGTTTGCTAAATGAAATAAAATTCTACCAAAGTAAGATAAGCCGAAGAATATTAACTATTTTACAATGAGCTATATATATGTATATTGGATAAAATAATCTTCCGGATTTCTTCCGACTTCCGACTTCTGACTTCCGACAATACATTTTTACCCGATAAAATTGCAGTTGAACTCTATACTTTAATCCTACCTTTGGGAAACCAAACCAATTACCCAAAATCCAATGAAAACAAAGGAGCAGCTTTCCGCATTTATCAGGCAGGAAGCCGCTTCACTTGGTTTTGCCGAATGTGGTATAGCACCTGCAGCCAGGTTGACCGAAGAAGAAATTTATTTACAAAACTGGCTGCAGAAAGGGTTTCATGCTGGGATGGGTTATATGCAGAAACATGCGGAATTGCGCGTGAATCCTGAATTACTGGTCGAAAATGCAAAATCTGTTATTGTCTTTCTGTATAATTATTTTCCGGCAAACAAGATGGACGAAAATTCATCATACTTGCTTTCGTCATACGCTTATGGGCTCGATTACCACGACGTAATACGCGAAAAACTCAACCTGCTAATTGCCAAACTTAAAGAGCAGGTTCCTGGAATTTCCGTCCGTGGATTTGTTGACTCGGCTCCTGTGCTCGAGCGGACCTGGGCAACGCGTGCCGGTTTAGGCTGGATTGGCAAAAACAGCATGTTGATAAGCAAGCGGAATGGGTCGTATTTCTTTATCAGCGAACTGATTACTGACGCTGAACTTGAATATGATATACCTACAGGAGGCAATTATTGCGGCGACTGCAGCCGTTGCATGGATGCCTGTCCGACCGGGGCTATAACCGACATCCGCACCGTGGATGCCAATAAATGCATTTCGTACCTGACTATTGAAAATAAGGGTGAAATTCCTGGGAAGTTCAAAGGTGAATACGATAAATGGATTTTCGGCTGTGATATCTGCCAGCAGGTTTGCCCATGGAACCGTTTTTCGACACCGAATAGCGAACCGGCATTTACACCATCAGCCGCCCTTTTGGAGCTCCGGAAAGAAGACTGGGAACAAATGGATATAGATCAGTTTAACCGTATTTTTCGCAAAACAGCCGTAAAAAGAGCTAAATTTGCCGGCTTGAAGCGGAATATAGATTTTATTTCAGGAAAGCAGTGAGGTTCAAAAAGTTCAAGGTTCAAGGTTCAAACGGTCGTTCGGTGTATGTTCGTATAGTCGTGTTTTCGTTTAGTCGTGTAGTCGTGTGTTCGTTCAGTCGTATGTTCGTTCAGTCGTATGTTCGTTCAGTCGTGTGTTCGTGTAGTCGTGTGTTCGTGTAGTCATGTGTTCGTGTAGTCTTTCCAGTTTCCAAACTCCAGACTCCAGATTCCAGATTCCAGATTCCAGATTCCAGTTTCCAGACTCCAGTTTTATCACTAATACCCATTTATTAAAAAAGCACCATTTTATATGCAGCATCAGGAAAAACCATTTAAAGTCGATATCCGTTCCGAAATAGGCGAACTGGAAGGCGTTATTATTCATACTCCGGGTCCGGAAGTTGAAAACATGACTCCCGACAGCTCGCACAAAGCGCTGTACAGCGATATTCTGAACCTCTCGGTGGCACTGAAAGAATTTAACCAGTTTAAAGGATTCCTGTCGAAAGTTACCAAAACATTCCAGGTGAAAGACCTTCTTTCGACTGTGGTTCAGAATCCGGAACACCGTGCCGAATTGCTGCAAGCTATTGCTACCAAGGAACGGCTCAACGATTATACAATTGCAGAATTGATGGCTATAAAGCCCGAAAAGCTGTCGACCGTGCTGATCGAAGGTGTTGAAATGCGCAAAGATAACCTCACCCGTTTTTTATCGAAAGACCGCTATTCCATTGAGCCTCTGCATAATTTTTTCTTCACCCGCGATGCCTCGGTGGCCCTGCTCGACCGTGTATTGGTAAGCCGTATGGCCAGCCGTATCCGCGATCGCGAAACCATCATCATGGATTCCATATTCCGGAATCATCCGTCTTTTGGGGTAAAAACCATTCATCCCGAACAAAGTCGTCATTTCTGTAAGGATTTCAGCTTCGAAGGGGGCGATTTCCTGGTGGCCCGCGAGGATATTCTTGTCATTGGCACCGGTGCCCGAACCACTTCGCAGGGCATCGATTTTATCATGGAATACTATAAAGGGAAAAAGGTTCAGCGTCATATTATCGTGCAGGAATTGCCTTATACGCCCGAGTCGTTTATCCACCTCGATATGGTATTTACATTCCTCGACCGTAACCAGTGCATGGTGTATGAGCCTTTGATCCTTCACCCGACACGTTATCTTACCATCCATATCAACATCGATAATGGCAAGGTAAAATCCATTCGCGAAGTTGCCAATATTCCTACCATTTTGAAGGAACTGGGTATGGAAATGGAAACCTTGTTCTGCGGAGGCCGTCGCGACAGCATGATTCAGGAAAGGGAACAGTGGCACAGCGGGGCAAATTTCTTCGCTTTGGCACCCGGGAAAGTAATCGGCTATGGTCGTAATGTTTATACCATGGAAGAACTGTCGAACCACGGTTATTCAGTCATCAAGGCGAATGATGTGATCCAGAATAAAGTAGATATAAACAATTATAACAAATACGTGGTAACTATTGATGGATCAGAGCTTTCGCGCGGAGGTGGTGGCTGCCGGTGTATGACTATGCCGGTACGGAGGAAGGCTGTGGAGTGGTAAAGCGTAGAGATCAGGGATTCGGAAGTCAGAAGCTTTCTTAAATTTTGTTTTATCAATTGAATACGAAAGCAGAGCCGGGTTGGCAATTTACATTTCTTCAACCCGTTTTCGAAAGTTGGTATATTTATCAGATCAGCATTTTCTCCTGACTTCCGCCTTCGGCCTTCTGGTCTTTTGTGAACTAATTCCATTCATTTTGTGGTAAAAAAAAATTATTAAAACAGAAGGGATTAATACCAGGAATAGCTTAATTTTGTTAGTATAATCAACTGTATGGCGATCCCGCTATTGACTGATTTTCTCATAACAAGCACTTGAAAAAGATTGCTGCTTATATTGTTTTAGCATTATTCATGGTAAATACCGTGGGATTATTTATAGTATTCAGGTTAAATCAGGTAATGATCCGGCGGGAGATGATGGAAAGTATCAATTGCGGAACCACTGCAGATCAGATTGTTGTGCTGAAGATTACACATCCCGAAAGCAGGAAACAGTTCAGACGCATCAATACTAAAGAATTTACCTATCTCGGTAAAATGTATGATGTGATTGAGGAGTATACATGCGGGGATACCACGATCTTTTATTGCCTGCACGATAAAAAGGAGGAAGAACTTCTGGCAGATTATTCTCTTTACCTGCGAAGCAGCACCGATTCGCCACTGAAACATAATTCGGTTCTGGCTCTTTTACATAATCTTTTCAACCACGCCATCTTTCAGAATCCTGACATCTCTGTCCAGAGACAAGGAATTGTAAATCAATTCCCGGCACTCACTATGGATTTAATTCCAGTGTATTTAGCCCATACAGCCCCACCTCCTAAATCGGCCTGAGTTTTCTCGTACTCTTCACCCGTCTTTACTTTCACCCGATTGTTGGTTTTTGCCTGCGTGCTCCTATTATAAACCAGGATCAGCCGTGTCTGAAAATCAGTAAAACCTGTGATTCTTTTGAATGCTTTCAGCAATCCTGCAGGCAGGTACTCCGTAATTTTAAGAAAATTTCCTAACCTTCAAACCAATGAAATCAATAAATATAATTGCTTTTCTTTTCCTGTTCAGCTTTTCCTGCGCTTCGGCCCAGGAAAAGCAGGGTTCCGTGGTGGCATCCCGGGATACCATCCGGACCATACAACTCAATGAAATTGTAATCACGGCCATGAGGCTCAATATGCCGCACAGGGAAATACCCGCAGCCATATCTTTTGTTACACCAAGGCAGCTAGGTGCGATGAGTAAACCTATTTCGGCCGATGATGCGCTGCGGCTTGTTCCTGGTGTGCGGATCGAAAACGGTTCCAGCGGGTCGAGGGTGCATGTGTATATGCGCGGACTGGGCGTAATTACCGAGAGCGGGTTCCGCGGGATCGGCGTTTTAGTCGACGGGATTTCACTCACTACACCCGGCGGATTTGCACCCGACCTGTATGATGTGGATTGGGAAACTGTAAAAAATGTGGAAGTCGTGAAAGGACTTGCCGCATCCCTGTATGGCACAAGTGCTACCGGGGGCCTGATCAACATTACAACAAAGAATGGCGGCGATAAACCTGTCAACGGTTCAATCTATACTTCGGCAGGCTCAAACGGGTTCTGGAAAGTACTGGGGCAGGTGGATGGAGCTCAAAAGGATGTGAATTACAGGATTTCGTACTCGCATATGCAGGGGCATGGATACCGGCTTCACCAGGCTTACAAAGCCGACAATTTCAGCGAAAAACTCACGTGGACACCTTCTGCCCGGGTTAAAGTTACCCAATTGCTGACCTATAACTCCTATTTTAACCAGAATTCGGAAGGGATAAACCTGGGACGATACGACACGGTCGGCCATACCGCTGCCAATACCGATGCGGTCCGTTACAACGAATTTCATAAAACACAGCGGCTCACCGGGGCGACTACCTTAAACTATAATTTTGCAAAAAACCAGGACCTCCTGGTTAAAGGTTTTATTCGGTTTAACAATTACAGGGAAACTTCCAACAACGGCGACGACTACAAACCTTATACAAACCCGGGCATTTCGGCCCAGTATGATCTGAATTCAGGAAAAGAAAATCTGGTAAACCACCTGAGTTTAGGCATGGATTTCCAGGCTATGGCTATGGATGAACATATGTTTGCAGTTCCTGACGGAGATCACATAAATAACGACAGGGCCGACAGCTACTGGAGCGAGGAATCGTTTGCCACCGACCAGGTGCTGATCAGCCAGGTTATACACCAGCGCAGTCTGGGAATGTTTTTGATCGACAAACTCGATATTTCGAAAAACCTGTATACAACCCTTAATCTGCGTTATGATCGCGTGTACAACGAACTTGATTCCTCATCGGTGAGCGATAATAAGTCATTTCAAAAACCCACCTTCCGGTTAGGCGTGGCATGGAACCTTTCGAAAGCTGCCAGCCTTTATGCCAGCTACGGCACAGGTTTCCTGGTGCCGACCGAGGATGAGTTGTACAACAATCCTGAAAAGTATGGTGGTTTTAATGCTATGATTAAACCCTCAACTTCCCTTGGCGGGGAACTTGGAATCCGGGGAGAGATTGGAACTATGCTGTATTATGATGTCACAGCTTTCAGAACGGTTTCGAAAGATGAATTCTACAGGTACAGTATTCCCGACAGGGGCAACAATACTGCATTTTACGGCAATATGGGCGAAAGCAACCGATGGGGCCTGGAAACATTTTTATCCTTTACCCCGGTTGATTTCCTGCGGCTGGAGGCGGCCTATTCGTATTCGCATTTCCAGTACACCTCCCCCGACAGTGTAAGCGGACATTGGATTCCGCAATGCCCCGAACATATACTTACCGCTGAAGCAGCAGTTACCTTTCTGAAAGATTTCACCTTTACCCTGAATACTCAGTTCCAGTCGAAATGGTGCATACAGGTGGATGACTCCATTTACGAAAATTACCATGAAAACGGTTTTGTCCGTAGTTCGTGGGTGGATGGATACCAGGTTTTTAATGCAAACCTCGATTATGCGTGGAAATTAGGTTCGGTTAAAGGAAATATAGGATTATCGTGCAAAAACATGTTCGATGAGCAGTATTTTGGTTTCACCGAACCCAACAACGGTCCCGATTACAACAGTTACCAGCCCGCGCCCGGCAGGGAGTTTTTCGTGAGTCTTCGCTGCAGGTTTTAATTTAAAGCGGAATTGGCCTGTGTTTTTGAATGCTGCAGGCATCCACAGGAATCATCCCGAAGTGGATTGTCACAGTGTTCGTAAGAACCTGCAGCAATAAAATTTTCGGATGATTCTTTGATTTATTGTTCTTTAAGCTCATTTTAGGGCTAAACCTTATTTTGAGGTGCTAATAATAAAATGCTCCCCCGTTTTAACTCTTTAACTGTTTCGTTTACAATATATTATCTTACTTTTTGCTTGAACAAAAAGTAAGCAAAAATTCAAGGCTTTATATAAATTTCACACAGATGTACACCTCGGTAACGCTCGCAAAACAAGGCTTGGAAGGGATGAACAACATCCTGGCAGCATGTGAAGCTGGTGTTTTGCTACACACATGCCTGCGCTGTTTACCTTCGGCTACATCTGTTGTGAAATTTCTATCAGGCCGGTCCTTTTACCCTGAAAATTTACCTGTGAATCCAAACCCTTGTCCGGCTTTGTTGCCATAATGGAAGATTTTCTTAGAATGGGACCGGCCTTAGAAAAATACGATAGCGGTTCTTGCCGGAGGTATGTGCGGATGGCATGTGTGTAGCAATACACAGCAACGACAAATACAAAGATTTGTGCCATCTGTCATGCCTTGTATTGCGAGGTGATACCTCCGACATAGAAACGCATCGTATTTTTATAAAGCCTTGATCTTATGGTCCTTTTGTATCAAGACAAAAGGACAAGGAGATAAATAAAAACTATTTCAAGAGAAAATTGCAAAAAACAATAACACCTCAAAATAAGAATTAGCCTCATTTTAGCAAATCACCTGAATATTTGCCTATTTTTACATACAGGTATACAGTTGCTTTTACCACCTGTGCCGGTTAGAATAAGTGAATCAAGGTTTCATTCCCAATCTGAATATCAATGCCCAAACTACCACCCCCAGCGAGTACTGGAATCTGGTCCGACATCAGGCTTTTCTTTTTAGATAAACCTGAAGTTGAAACTTGCATCAGGTTTCATTCCGATGAAGAGCGGATGTTTTACAGCAAGAATATACTGCAACGAACTGGTATTGGTGTAGATTCTTTCAGGGTGCTGAATATACACCGCATCGGGATCGAAACCCCTGTAGGTTTTGTGTTCGACGAATTATTGAAATGGAACGGCGATTCAAGTTGCTGGCCCAACCATATCGCGAAGGTTACACTCAGGGACGGCAAACTGGATCAAATAAAAGTTAACCTGTTTGGTTGGCCGTCGGATCCGTTTAATCATAAAAAAGGCATAGCGGGCCACCAGTTTTTTCACCTGTTCAATATGAATGCCATTAAAATACAGCATACTCCTGACCCGTTTGACTTTGATAACGCCCGCTTCCTCTTGTACAAATGCAGTGGGGGTTACCCGATCGGTGTGTTTTTGATGTATGTCAGGTCATCCATTCCCGAACGCGGGGAGAAAGAGATGGCGCAACTTTTTATGATGGTCGGCTTTAATTTTTACGGAAACCGAACCTTAACCCGGCTGAACATAATTAATAAAACGTGGGAAGCCATTCACAACCGCGCTACCACACACATTATGAATAAATTTAAGCAATTGAGCGAATGGCGATTTGAGCAACATATAAATACATGGTAAATAAACTGAAAAAAACCGGGCAGCAACCTGCCGCATTTGAAGGCTGGTTACAAAATATACCTGGATTGTGATTCCGTTTTTTGGCGGGCCAGGTAATTCACCACCATCCTTAAATCCGTGTAGCTGAACTCGTCCCCTAAAAAGGCTTTTGCATCATTAAGCGAAGTACTTTCAGCATTGATAAAATACGCTTTGATTGTTTCCAGTTTTTCAGAAGTCATCAGTTTCAAAATATCCAGTTCCCCGCTTGCCACAAATCCGGCCAGGTGACTCTCGATGGTTGAAACCGCATACGAGCGTTCCATGGCGATTTCCGATATAGTTTTTCCTTCCATAAACATGTCGAAACTCAGGCGTTGCGACACCCCCTTTGGTTTTTGCCTGGAGAGTGGTTCCTCTTCGTGCAATTCGGATTCCATTTTATCCAAATGGTTTATCTGTAGGTAATTGCGTATGATACTGATGATTTCGGAACCGTATTTAGTGACTTTTTTCTTGCCAAAGCCGCTGATTTCCTTCAATTCTTTCGTAGTTACAGGAAGAAGTTCAGCCAGTTCGTACATGGTTTTCTGTGGAAGCACCATATAAAGAGGCAAATCTTCTTCTTCGGCCATCTCGTCGCGCCAGGCTTTTATCAGTTGTATAAGTGCCGGATTTGATTTGCCACCGGTTGAAATTACGGTCTTCGGTTTCGATTCCGGCTTAAGCTGAATTTTCTCGATAGCGGCGATGGCCTTTGCTCCCAGGTAATTTTTTACCGTAAATCCAGCCATGCAGGCTTTAAAACAGGCTGATTTTACAAAGGCTTCCTGGTAAAGATTTTCGAAACTTTCCTTCACTATTTTCCTGATGGCTTTGTTATCGGTTTCTATATCAATATTTTGTAAAACTTTGCAAATATGCTGATCTGTTTTTTCGGCAAAATAGGTACTTGCCTTTTTTATGCGTTCCTGCAATGCTTCGTGACCTTCGATCATGGGATTTACTGATAGAAACTGTCCGATTTGCGGCTTAAATTTATCCGAAACGCCTATCAGTTCTGTGGTCAATGCATTGTACATCACCATAAAAGTTTCAGCCAAAGCGGGAAGCAGAACATTGGCGTTTTCTTTGATCAGTTTCTGGCAATGGAAAAAGCGGCGCTGAATAAGCGAGAAATCAAGCAATTCGACCAGCAATGTCTGCTGGTAGGCAATACGTGAAGACAGAAGTTCTTTCTCGCCTGGATGGTTCTGTTCAGCTTCCTTAGAGAATCCTTTTACACTTGTATCGCTTTTAATGCTTACCTGGGCGATGGGTGAACTCAGCACCATTCCTTCAAAAGTCTTACAACGGCTGAGTGCCACATACACCTGTCCGTGTGCGAAAGCGGCGTTGGCATCAATAATGGCCTTTTCGAACGTTAATCCCTGGCTTTTATGAATGGTAATTGCCCAGGCTAATTTCAGCGGGTACTGGGTAAATGTGCCAACAGGCGATTCAGTAATTTCTTTGGTTTCCTCGTTTATAGTGTATTTGTTGTTCGTCCATTCGGCGGGTGCCACCGGAATTATGTCGTAATCGCCATCGCATTTCACAAAAATGATGTCACCGGCAAAGCGGGTGATTTTCCCGATTTTCCCGTTATAAAAAAGTTTATCGCGCGAAATATCGTTTTTCACAAACATCACCTGCGCCCCTTCTTTCAGTACCAGCTCAAAATCAGTCGGATAGCTGTATTCGGGAAATTCGCCGTCAACCTGGGCTGTAAAATGATACGGGTGGCTTTTCAGTTGTTTCAGCTTGGTTTCGTTTATGGCCTGCGACTGGTAATTATGCGTGGTAAGCGTAATATATCCTTCGTCGTTCCCGGGATTAAAGCCGGGTATGTACCTCTTATTCAGGTCTTCGAGAGATTGTTTATCGATATTGTTATCGCGCACTTTGTTCAGCAGCCGGATAAAGATATCATCGCTCTGACGGTAAATATGCTTAAGTTCAATCGTTGTAAAGGCAGTCTTTTGTAATGCCCGGCTTCCGAAAAAGAAAATGGTATCGTAATAAGGTCGCAGCAGATCCCATTCCTCATCTTTGGCAACCGGCGCAAGTTGCTGCAAATCGCCGATCATCAGCAATTGCACTCCACCGAAAGGTTTGTAACGGTCTTTAAATCTGCGCAGTACTTCGTCAATAGCGTCTAACAAATCGGCTCGCACCATGCTGATTTCATCGATCACCAGCAGGTCGAGGCTTCTCATAATATCAATTTTCTCACGGTTGAAACGCTGCGAGCGATCGAAAGCACTTTTCTGAGCATCGCCCGGGAAGCTTTGCTGTTGCGAAGCCTGTTCGGGAATATGCGGCCCGAAATGCATCTGGAAAAACGAATGTATAGTAACACCACCGGCATTGATAGCAGCTACCCCGGTTGGCGCAACCACGATCATACGCTTTGGAGAAATAGTCTTGAGGTTACGCAGAAAAGTAGTTTTGCCCGTGCCCGCTTTCCCTGTAAGGAACAGGTTGGTATTGGTTTGCTCAACAAAGTCGAACGCCAGTTTCAGTTCGGGATTAGGTATTTCCAGTGTCATTGTAACTTGTATGAAAAGCGCAGTTTGGTGAATTGATTTGAAACCTGGAACAGGATTGTTTCAACATTCGCAAAGTATATGCAATTTTAAACGAAATGGATTAAAACCAGTAGCTGCGAAAATAAGATTTAAATCCGGATTGTTTGACGGCTAATTCCTGATAAGTTTTTTATAAGCAATATTTTGCCCCGTGCTGTATTTCAAGATGTAAACACCCTTGCTAAAGCTCAACAAGTCAGGGTGATATGTGTAAATTCCCGCTTGTTTGAAAGAATCTTCCATTTTTTGCAATAACACCCCGGTTAGCGAATACAAACAGAGACTAACCCGGCCATGTGTTTTGGTTTCGAGGCGGATTTCAATTTGATTGGAAAAAGGATTTGGGAAAACCTCTATCAGAACTTCCTCTTTCGGGATTTCATTTACTGCATCAAAAATATAGGGATCTCCCCAGGTTTCAGTGCCCTTTACATAATAAACCAGTTTGTTATAAAAACCGCTCAGATCGGCAGGCTCTTCGTGGTAAGTATAGCTGGCGCCGCAGCCTTTTGTAAATGAATGGTAATCGTATGTAGGTTCAAAAGCTGCTTTATAACAGTTCAGCCCGGCATCGAACATATGCGTACTGCTGTAATCGAAAGTCATGGCTGGCCGGTTATTCAGGTTTTCAGGTTGGGCAAAAAGCGTGTAATAGCTTACATTCCATACAGAGCCACAGCCTTTCTGATGCGGCAATACTGCCGATAGCAGCGAATCCGGATTTGCATAAAATACAGTTACCGTATCTGTTTCGGTGCTTGATACAACGTGTGGATCGGGATCCCAAACCAACGCATTTATGTAATTTATCTCTTTCTGGCGGTAGAAAATGGTGTCGTTACCAGCCGAAAACCATTTGGTAAGTATCGTAATGACCTTGTATTGAGGCGGTCCGGCAAGATTTGAGCCAAATTTAAAATGAAATACATCGCCCACATTAAAATCATAAACACTTCCGATGGTCAGTGGTTCATAATCAAAGGAATGATACCGGTTTGTATCGGCCGGGAAATCATAGAAACTGTAAAGCACAGCAAAACCATGGTTTTTGGACAAACGTATCGTTTTCTGGTTAAACCAGTCCGGAATAGGTGTTCCTGCATTGGAAAATGCCTGGAGGGAGATGACTTTGACTGAATCCTCTTTTCCTGGTAACGAAGAATAGATCAGCGAATCGAGCGTTGCCCGGTAGAAAAAACCAGGCCGTCGCTGAAAAACCCAACTTTCGCCCAAACCAGCTTGGGTTTTTATCCGGATGGTATCACCTTCCCTGTTAAAAAAAATATTATCGCCATTTGGCTTAATAATGGCATGTGAGCCCATCCAGCATGGCGCCATCGTATCCAGGATACAATCGCCGAAATACAGGTTCCCGGTGTCGCGCATCATCCTGTAAAAGTAAAATATGGAATCGCCCGAAGGAAGTGCCACAGTGGAATCAGTTTTAATGCCCAGAATATTTTCCTCAAGCTGGTAATTCCAGGAAGAGTGATCGGCCTGGTAGAAGCTTACCCGGCTCGAAGTAAGCGCCTGGTAATTCTGGCCCCTGGCTTCGGGAATAACGAACAGCATCAGAAAAAACGCCGGTAACAGGAAGCTTTTTGGTTTCATGTTCAGAAATTATAGGAATAAAACCGAAATTAATAATGAGAACAAATATAGTGAATTTTTACCGCAAAGGGGAGTTGGGATTGCGGATTGCAGATTTCGGATTTCGGATTTTGAAACTGGAAACTGGAATCTGGAGCCTGGAACTTGGAAACTGGAAACTGGAGCCTGGAACCTGGAACCTGGAACCCGGAACCTGGAACCTGGAAAGACTGCACGACTACACGAACACACGACTAAACGACTAAACGACTAAACAAACATACGACTAAACGACCGATTGCACCTGGAACCTTTATCTATTTGGCATTTTCGGGCGAATAATAAACATCTTTCGCGAGTAAATGATTCAGGTTGGCAACTCCCAATACGACAATGGCAGTTACAACGGAGGTATGCTCCTGGTATTCAGGAATGCTTTTAGTGTACAGATCTCTTTCGGTATGCCATATTTCGCCATAATTGAAATTATAGCCTTTGGTATCTTCGGTACCGAAAGTCATTGTTGGGACTCCTTCAACGGCAAACGAACCGGCATCAGTTGAGGCAGCAACTTTAGGTTTTGGCTTGGAATCGCGTTTTTTGAGTGTAAATGGGAAATCGGGGTTAATGCCGTTTAAAGGTTCGCAGATTTTTTCCATATCATCCCACCAGGCATCCGGAACGCTCAAACTATTGGCTACTGTAGGGCCGCCATCGCGGTTAAACATATTCGAGATATTCGCCAGTTTGCCGGGGTTTCGTTTTACCCAGCTTTTCGATCCAAGCAAACCAAACTCCTCGCCTGCAAACAGGAATACGAGTATGCTGCGTTTAGGTTTTCCGCCTGCTTTCATTATCATTCGTGCTGCCTCCATGGTTGGGGTAGCGCCCGAACCATCATCAACACCGCCGGTCCCAACATCATACGCATCGAGGTGACCACCCATGACCACGTATTCGTCGGGATATTTTGTTCCGGGGATGATGCCGATCACGTTGTAATATTTTACCGGGCCGGGTTTAAAATGATTCCGGATATCGAATTCGAGAAAGAAATTTCTTCGTTCTTTCGCCATTTGCTCAATGGTTGCAAATTGATGCTCATCCAGTTTGATGTCGGGTAAAGTTGGAAGGTTTTCGAAAGTCATGCTGTCGATATTTTTCCTGTCGTACAGCACCCGTATGGGAACAGGAGCCGATTGAATAATACCAAGTATACCGGCTTCTTTCATCTTTCTGTAAAAAAGGGCAGGCTCATCATTTATCGTAATAAGTTCTTTTTTAGGCAGGCTGTCGCCCGCTTTTTTATTTTCGTCTTCTATATCATGATTCATCTTCCGGATGTCGATATTGGCGGCAATCAGTGAATCTCTCCTGTGGTTGGCTTTTTCCGAAATATCAATCGGCCAGCCATCGCTTTTTCCTGTAATCAGCACCCACGCTCCTTTCAATCGGCCTTTCATGTGGTCGAATTCTTCCTGCGTTTTCGGTTCAGGCAGCACATGACCTGTTTGCAGTCCTTTGGTGCCCGAAGTATAGGAAGGCGTGGCAAAATGAAGGTCCATCCCGTTTTCGGCCAGCAGTTTCCCAAACCAGGGGCCACGGTTAAAGCCAACCGGTAAGGTACCGGCTTCGTCCAATTGCACCTGCATGCCCCATTCTCTGAATTTGGAAGCAGCCCATTCGGCTGAATTTTCGTAGGCATCCGAACCTATCAGTCGTCCGCCAAAACGGTTGCAGAGCACATCCAGGTGTTGCATGGTCTGGTTATCGGTTTTACCGATTTCGATGATTTTTTCAACCACTTCGCGCTGGGCGAAGGATGGTGAGATCAGGAAAAAGAAAATGGAAAATAGTGAAATGGAAAATGGTTTTGTCATAAGAAAGTCTCCCGGAAGAAGTGGTTTATCCAATAAGGTTTTGCAAATGAAAAGATTTTTTTCATGCAAATGGAAGTTGATAGCGTATTTATCGGGTCAGGATTGAAAATTCAGATTTTGTGGGGGTTTTTGGCAATTTTAACCAAGATATTGACGGATTGTTTTACTCGTCCTTGGTAACTACAAAACTCTGGAAAAAGTAATTTAGAATGGCCAGACAAATTAGTATTTAGAATTCATTGTCGATTAGTTAACAGAAAACACAGAAAATTTAACCGCAGAGAGCCGCAAAGTTTTGCGCAGAGTGATGCGGTGAGCCTGTCGAACTGTTTCGCAAAGAAGGAGGCCGAATAAAAGCTCTGTGGCTCTCTGTGCCTCCTTCGCGAACTTTGCGGTAAAAGATTTGCAGATTCAAGATCCTTAACTAAACGACATTGATTTAGAATTGTTCTAAAAATATGAAAATGCATTTTTAAATGCTGTTTTACATTGGAAATCAAATTATCCGGTTTACTGATTTTTATATATTCGCCATGTGATAGTTTTTCCATAACAAGGTAGGTTGAGCATGCACTCCTCAGAAAACAAGATGAGTGCGAATGGAGACCTCATATTCATTCCTTTCTGCAACATACACTAAACTAAACCGTTAGTTATTAAATCTTTATTTTATGAAAAAATTGACTTTTATCTCTGTTTTAATTGTATCCTTCCTCTTTGCACGGGCACAGAACGCAAACCTGGATTATAAATACGCAGTCAAGGCATATAACCTGGCTTCGTATTATACCGGCAGCATTCTGGCAAAAATATCGGATTCATCCGATATTACTTTCACAACGGATGATCTGAAAATCCTGCATCTTTCACTTGCTTTTCAGTGGCAGAATAAGAAAAAGAATTTTCATGAACTGGAACTGACGAGTTTCGAATTGGGTAAACTTAGTAACCAGGATGAATTATCCGGCGGCTCAGGCTCAGGCAATACCATTCCCCGAAATGGTGTTATTTCAACAAATATTGCATTCAGGTACGAATATATAGTGAATTTCAACAAGGCAGAAACACGGAAACTGGTTCCTTCCATTGGTTTTGGCGGTAGTCCTTACTACAGGTTATATAAATATGAGGTTAAATATGAATGGCAAAGCCCGTTATCTCAGCAATTTATAGGGTTTAGCCTGTTTGCAACGCCACGGTTAAGCTATTATTTGTCGTCGCGGGTATTTTTTGATATGAATATACCCATTTGCGTTTTCGATTTTAATTATATGATAAACAAGTTAGATGTCCCGTTTCTGGAATTATCCGAACGAACAACATCGGTATTAAATATCAATATGTTCCCGAAGATTTTGAGCGGGCGAATCGGTATAGGGTTGAAACTGTAAAAGGGTAGAAATGCACCTCATTGATATCGCCCTGTCACCATACGTTGATTGTAACTGAACCAGTAGCAGATGTGAACTAAAAAGTATGGTGATCCTACGCCTTCGAAAGTACTTGCTTACTAAAAGTAAAAAGGCGATCACCTGATCGCCTATTCATTTTCGATGATAACTAAATAGCATACTGGAAAAGATGTCTGTTAAATCAAAAACCGACTCAATCCATCCCGCCAAATCTTCTACCTTAGCTAAAAAAATATTAAATCTTGTAGTTGATGAAAAACTGCCGCAAAAATAATTCAATTTTTAAAAAAATGCAAAATTGATGTATTTATTTTCAAAAGAATATCTTTATATTATTGAATAACAGCCAGTTAGAATTTTAATTTTCTTATAAAATTTATGGTTCGTTCCACCTCATCTGCGATTATTTCCTGGAAATGCATGGCTGTTTTTTTTAGATAATGCTGCTATATTGATACTGACCTGGCACCATCCGGATGATTGGTGCGATTTACATGGTATAAACGTTTCGTTTGATTAATGAAAAGGTGAGGCTGCCATTGAAAGGCAGCCTCTTTGAGTATGTGGCGGTTAATCTATTGTATACCTGGTGATGTATATCTTATTCGTTTTCTGTTAATTCGCCTATGTTGCCGGCACCCAGGTTGATTTGTGATGAATATTTATTGACATCGAATTTCAGGTAACTGAATTCATCAGCTGGTAATCCCATGGTTTCGGCCGCATTTGTTTCATCATTTACGATGAACTTGTTAACATCAAATTTCAGGTATTCAAATTCATCTTCGGGTAATTCGATTTTGTCATAGGGCATCAGTGCGGCGGTGCCATTGTATTCACTTACATCAAATTTCAGGTTTGCGAATTCATTTTCCGGCATCCCGCTTTCATCCGGAACCATAGGCTTGGTATTGTCAGTATACCTGCTTACATCGAATTTCAGGTATTCAAACGAATTTCCGGCAGTTTCTTCAGTTAGCATTTCGGTATTATCCTTATAGTCGGCAAGGTCAAATTTCAGATAACCAAAGCATTCTTTAGTGTTTTCTGCCCGTTTGGTATGAGCGTTTTGCGCCTTTACGACTGATGAATTCAGCACAGGTTCTTCATAAACAAATTTATCAGGACTGAAATAGAAACTACTGACCAATGACACATTGGAGTTTTCGGCACTCTTGTGCCTGGGTTTTTCTGCAAAAGTTACCAGAAGGCAAAGTGCAGCGAATGTTGGTATTAAAACTGATGTTTTCATGACTCTTGATTTTTATGATTTTTGTGCTTTTGGATTACCTGGTCAATTATCTGGATTTTGTACATATGACGATTTGGCTCAAAAAATGTTACGCGAAGAAGTGGTGATGGCTGCTTCTAATCGGTTAATTACCGAAAAAAATCGGCGAATCCTTCGGGTTTTTGAGTTACCTATTTGGTTCTGCCTCGAATTCAATGAAATGGACTTTTTCTTGTCAGAAGACCGAAGGCAGGAGACCGATTGGTCAAAAATATTTCTCAGGGTAACTTCTCACTCCTGACTTCGGACAATAAAATTCTAACCACTGAACTTACAGTAGAACCATATTATTAAAATTAAGCCCAAATAAACACTTAAATTTATTTTTGATTTTTTTGTCAGATTTCGAAAAAATCGTTGTATATTTGTACTATATAACTAATACATTATATCATTAAAACAACGGTACAATGATAAATTTTATTTTAGACCCAAGTGGCGGAACACCTTTTTACAGGCAGATCATTGACCAGATTAAATTTGGAATCGCCTCCGGCAACTTAAAAACCGGGGAGCAACTCCCAACTGTGAGGTCTTTGGCTGTCCAACTTAAGGTAAACCTGAATACCATCGCCAAAGCTTACAAAGAACTCGAAATCCTGAGTATTCTTGATACCCAGCAAGGATCAGGCACATTTATCAATGCCAATGGAATTGTCCTGAGCGATGAAGAAAAACAAAGAAAACTCCAGGACATATGTAAGGAATTTTTAACCGTGGCATATACCTACGGATTTTCGAAAGAAGAAGTGATAGCGGAACTTCAAAACAACAACCTTAATAACAACCTTAATAATAAATAATTATGAAAACGAAAAATCTTTTTAACTCGATTTCGATAACTGTGTTAATCATCGTGTCTGCGATAGTAGCAGTTATGTTCTATCTGAATTATCTTAACATTATGGTCTTTGTTGTATTGATAATTCTAACAATTCTCCTTACCAGCTCAATAAAAATTGCTGATCAGTGGGAAAAAGCGGTTCTGCTGAGGATGGGTAAATATATAGGATTAAAAGGACCGGGTATATTTTTTATTGTGCCGATTATTGATAAGGTAATCGATTATATCGACCAAAGGGTTAGAGTGACTGATTTTAAGGCTGATCAAACGTTAACCAAGGATACGGTTCCGGTGAATGTGGTTGCCACTTTGTACTGGACCGTTTGGGATGTTGAAAAAGCGGCGCTCGAAGTGGAGGATTACATGACAGCTGTTCAATACATAGCTCAAACCGGTTTGAGAGACATCATAGGAAGACATGAATTGGCCGATTTGCTGCAGGACAGGGTAAAAATTGCTGAAGACCTTCAAAAATTGTTGGATGAGAATACAAATCCATGGGGAATTACCTGTCAGACAGTGGGAATAAAAGATATTACCATTCCGCAGGGTTTGTCTGATGCCATGAGTAAACAGGCCCAGGCCGAAAGGGAGCGCAAAGCGAGGGTCATCCTGGGAACAGCCGAAACCGAGATTGCCGAAAAGTTTGCAAAAGCCAGCGAATCATACCTGAGCAATCCGGTAGCTCTGCAGTTAAGAGCCATGAACCTTATAGGCGAAGGATTAAAAATAGGTTCGATGATAATTGTACCCAGTTCTGCGCTTGATGGCATGAACCTGGGTGGAATCAGCGGTATCGCTTCGCTTTCTCAGCTAAATAAAACGGAGCAACAATCAGTATAATCCTGTTTATCCGATATAGTACTCTGTGCATGCATACAAATTAAACGCGCTTGTCAGGCTTACAAAACCGAGTTGACCAAATCCTGGCAAATACCAGAATTCTGTTTCCGGGCTCTTCTATTCCCACTGCCATTTTATCCTCCAGGCTCCCATTTGGGGTAATGGTCACTTAAAAACGCCGGGTTTCCGAAGCCATGCCAACGTTTTTGAGTAAAATCCCTGAGCATGGCAGCAATCACATCCGGGTTCATTTCTTCACGAAGGCGCTGGCGGTATGATATCCGTCTGTCTCCGTCATGAATGTGCTCATAGGAATTCGATTCCAGGTAAACACCCATAGGTTGCACCAGGTCAAACTGCCGGGTATTAAAATTAGCCTGGACACAAAGAGAGGTGGGTATATTGGGATCCTCACTGTCAATAAAAAGTACAAGGTCATCTTCAAAATGGCCAACGGCTTTTAAATCTGCGATTTCAGTCGAACGGTCTCTCTTTTTCATAATTCCCATGGATATTAAGTTATTAGCAAAAATATTTTATGAGTACTAATATACGAAATTTCTAACAATTTTACAAAATAGATTAAGGCGTAAAAGAAAAACCACCATAAACGGCTAGAAAATGTTTGGTTTTGAGGATTCCGTCTTCTAATGAAAATTGCATTCCAACAACAGCCTTTGACTGAAATAAAATCTTATTTATAATTTAAATCATTGAAAGCTATATTTAACCTCAATGAAATAGACCAAAAGAAGACTTGGCACACCAAACTCTTAATTCAAAATAGAATTTATACCCGGAGCCGGATAATAAAGTATCTTCCTGTACTCGCAAGCCTTATATTACCTTTGCACGGAAAAATAATATAGAATGGAAAATAAGTTAGTGTTTAAAAGTATTATTCCAATCCAGGTAAGGTTTAACGATGTTGACATGCTGGGACATGTTTCGAACACCGTATACCAGAATTACTATGATGCCGGGAAGTTGCATTATTTCGAAGAAGTGCTGCCCGATATGGATTACGTAAAAATTGGCGTGATAGCGGCATCCGTAAAAATCGATTACCTGAAACCAATCTTCATGAAGACCCGTATTCTGGTTGAAACGCATGTGACGCATATAGGAAATAAAAGCCTCACCATGGAACATCAACTTGTTGAGGAAAATACAAATGATGTGTTATCAACCTGCTCTGTTATTTTGGTATGTTACGATTTCAAAGATCAGAAAAGCATCCCATTCCCTGAGGAATGGAAAAAGCAGATCGCTTTATATGACAAACAGGTAGTTGTAAAATAACTGGTTAGGCTTTTTGGAGAACCCATCAGAATCTTTTTTTGTTCCACGATTCTCTAACCTAAGAAATTCTGTTAATAAAAACACATGCAGATCCAATTATCCGAATAGTTTATACAACTGCAATTCACACGAGAGTATTCAGGTATTTTGAGTTTAAGTAGTTTCCTTTATTTACCAGGAGAAGCCAGAATAACAATCAACATCTGTTTTGTCCAGAATCCGGCATAAAAGAAAAACCACCTGCATACGATTTGTAAGTGGTTTATTTTACTGCTTCCTGAACAATTGAAAGTGGCAATATTATGCAAATCTATCACACTATAAATCAACTTTCAATTTCAGCCAGGTCTTCCTCTGCAAGATCAAGATTCCAGGCATGACTTATCCCGTCAACCTGTGAGGCGCTTCTTCCACCAACAATAGCGCCTGTTACCGCAGGATTTCGCAAAGTCCAGGCAATAGCCACTTCGCCAGCCGAATGTCCATATTTTTTACCGATAGATTTCAGTTTTTCGACAAGTGCCAGGTTCCGCGTAAGGGCTGGCTCCTGGAAATGACCGCTGTTTTTTCGCCAGTCGTCGGAAGGCATTGTTGCAATCCGATCCCGGGTCATGGACCCTGTAAGTAATCCTGACCCCATTGGTGAGTAAACAATTGCCCCAATTCCATTTTCTTTGCAAAATGGCAGAATTTCCTTTTCATAATCCCTGACTATCAGAGAGTAGGGTGGCTGTAAGGATGAAACGGGTGCAATTTTTTTGCATTTTTCTATCTGTTCAATATTATAATTTGAAACACCAATGTAACGGACTTTTCCTTCCAGCCGCAACGTTTCCATCATTTCCCAGGCTCCCTCGATATCTGCATCAACAGGCCAATGCACCTGGTAAAGGTCTATTACATCAACATTTAACCGGCGCAGGCTTGCCTCGCATTCCCTGCGGATTGATTCTGCTTTTAAATTCCGGCTTACATTACGTTTGTCGTCCCATACCAATCCGCATTTCGTAAAAATGTAAGGCTTTGTGCTTAGCCCTTTTACTGCTTTCCCAACTAATTCTTCAGAATGGCCAAGACCATAAACCGCGGCAGTATCAATCCAGTTCATCCCGTTATCAATAGCGCGACGTATAGCAGCAATAGCTTCGCCGTCATCCTGCGGCCCCCATGCAAATTCCCAGTTTCCACCACCAATTGCCCACGCGCCGAAGCCTATCCGGGTTATTTCCAAATCTGTATTTCCAAATTGTTTTGTTTCCATTATTAAGCTTTTTGTGATTTTTGTGCGAAATTAAGTATTTTTTTAGTCATAAGTTGAACACAGCACTTTACGACCGCTCTCCCTATTTTACTTTTTGATTAAGAGGGATTCAGTGAGTCTGACAAAGCAGGAGATCAATTTCGATCTCCTGACTTGCAGCCTGCCCCTTATAACAACAAGTTGCAAGCAGATGACCAGTTTCTGAATGGTGCGGGGTGCAAAAGGGGCAGACTTCCGTAGGAAAGGAGAAAATAATTTGTAATTCTCCGATTTTTATCGTATATTGTGGAGTGTTTTCGGATACATATTATAAATGTTAAAAAATGGAGGGAAAATGAAAACAGAACAACAAATTGCAATGAAACTCCATTACGACCATCTCTTTATCAGGGTCTTTTTAGGAGTGCTTCTCATGGTTCTGATCATAACAGATCCGATCTTCGCACAACAAAATCAAAAGAAAACTACCATTTCGAAAGAACAGCAGCTGAGACTTGACCTGATGAAATCAAAAGGGGTCGATGCCTCTCTGACAATTCTTCCTGTCAGGCTCCTGGGTGGACCTGAAGGGCGGGTCTCTGAAGTAATTGGAGTCATACTCGAGGAGCAAGGGCTGAAGAGTATTGAGCTAAGTAATACTGTTTATGACCCTGCAAACAGACCTGGTCTTAATGCCCTGGCTGATTCGGTCGGGAAATTCGTGAAAGCACTGACAATTACTACAGACTATGTTCTGTATGCTGAAATGAACGGTGAACCACAAAATCACCAGATTGAAGAGCTTCGGGGAATTGTTGTGGATAAAACCGGGGCTGTAGTATGGACAGATTTCCTGGATACACGTGACGAAGTTTTCAAACAAGTTGAGGATCCTGACCCTATGGGATATTCAGTACTTCTGGCCCAACGGCTTGGCCCGCAAATGGGGCTGAATGATGAAACCGCCAGGAATGCCAAGCCAGGCAAGATGTCGGCAATAATGAGCGAAAGGAGCGGATTGCCACCCGAAAGTGAAAGAGCCGCTCTCCCTGAACGTCAGAAAGTTCTGGAGGCAGATTTTAAAAAATCCACGATGATCGTTTTCTCTGTCCGGATTATGAGTGAGGCAAATACAAAGGGTGCGGGCGAAATGATAAAAATGATCAACGATGCCGGGATGTGCAAGGCCGTGCCTTCAAAAGATGCCCTGTTACTGAAATCCTCGCAGGAGGGTCCCAATGAAATGAAAAAATTGTGGGACCTGGCACGCGATTTCAGGGATTATATTCAAAAGAATCCTCAGGATGCTGATTATTCTCTGTATGCCGATTATGCCATGCCGGGCTACGTGCATTTCGTAATCTGCGATCGCAGCGGGGAGTGGGTTATTGCTGATCTTCAGAACTCCACTCATCCTGATTTCAGGAACTTCGATATTTCAACGATTGAAGGCTGTAACAAGTTAGTTTTTACCCGGCTTCAGCGTTACTTAAAGACTTCGGTCGCGGATGTCGTGAGAGAGACGATCCGGAATTCGGGAATAGAAGCCGCTAATGAAAAATTCAAAGAACTACAGGCGAACATGACCGGCTACTACTTATCGGAGGATGAAATGAATGCCTTAGGGTATGAATACCTGTTTTCGAAAAACATAAAGGAAGCAGTTGCCGTTTTTAAAATGAATGTCGGGGCATTTCCGGAATCGTTCAATACTTATGATAGCCTGGGCGAGGCTTACATTGCGGCAGGCGAAAAGGAACTTGCAATCCGGAACTACGAGAAATCACTGCAATTGAATCCCAACAGCCAGAGTGGCATCGAGGCCCTGAAAAAGTTGAAGGCAAAATAAACAATCGTTCAAAAACTGTAAGGTAAAGAGTAAATTGGCTCAGTGCATAAAAAAGCCAATGATCTGTATAATTCTATATGCATTTTCATGATTTAAGCCATTCATTCAACCAGGTATCCGAAAAGCCCGGAATAATCCGGGCACTTTTCACAAATCCGGCGAGGTCCTCCAAATTCCCGACCTGCGTGAAATGAGCCTGTCTGCATTCTCTTCCTGTTTACCAAAGCAAAAAAGCAATCTTCATATAATAATGAATTTAATGCCTTCATTATTTCGATAGGATTTCTGCTGTTTTATTTGTATCTTTATAATAACCCTATAGAACTTCTTACAAGTTCTCAATTTCCTCTAATTACAACTTGGTATTCCTGACTCTGCCTATTTCTCTTCTAACTAAAGCACTGTTTTTCTGATGTCCGATGATATCCGGAAGTGTGAATTTCCTCAACGAATAAATTCATTTTATTGTTAACCTCCAAAAGCTAAATCCATGAAAACGTTTTTAGTAATTGTTTTTACCATCTTTGCTTCCTGCTATACTCGTTCGCAGGTGATTGAAGATTTCGAACCCATCACAATGCATATTATGCTGGGCGGTGTCAACGATCAAAGCTATGTTTCTTTAATCGCGAATCCTGTACCTTCAGGCGTTAATATAAGTCCTTACGTGGGGAAACTATACCGTGATATGAACGGCGTTCCCTGGTGTGGATTTTGGGCCCCTCTGTCAACACCAATTGACCTGACTAATAACAAATATATCCATGTAAAAGTCTGGAAGCCCCGGATAAGCCCGGCCAGGTTTAAGATTGAAGTTGGATCTGCCGGCAACCTCGAAATTGAATCCATGAATCCACAGACGCTGATCAACGAGTGGGAAGCACTGGTTTTCGACTTCTCCTCAAGAACCGGCATCTACAACCAGGTTGTATTTATGCCCGACTATATGAATCCCGTTGGGCTTACTTACGATATTACCCTGTTTTTCGACGATATATACCTTAACAATGATCCCGCACCTGGCAGTGCTCCGGTTCAAGTGATCGAAAATTTTGAGTCCATCACGATGAATACCATTCTTGGCGGTTCGAATGATAACAGTTTTTTTAGTTTATCAGCCAACCCAATGCCAGGCGGTATAAACCCAAGCCCAAATGTTGGATTATATTACCGCGATAAGGATGGTCTGCCCCGGGGTGGGTTCTGGTCAGCATTGCCTTTACCAATCGACCTTACCGACAACAAATATATTCATGTGAAGATTTTTAAACCCAGGATCAGCCCCCTGCACTTTAAAATTGAAGGCGCTGTAACAGATACACTTGAAATGCCATCAACTATGCCACAGCAAAAAATAAACGCATGGGAAGACATGGTCTTCGATTTTTCGTCAAAAACAGGCATATACCCTACTATTGCATTCATGCCTGATTTTATTGATCCTGTTGGACTTACGGATGATATTGTGATTTATTTCGACGATATCAAACTCAACAACGATCCAAGCCCGAATGCTGTGAGGGTAGTAGAAATAAATGTCGATACAAGGAATTCAGGTCTGATCTCAGGAGAACCAGTTTTTATCTCAGGAGATTTCGGCGGAATCTGGGGAGTATGGAATGAACCGGGAACTAACGGGAATAACCAGATGTTTGATCCTGACAATGACTCTATATATTCAATCACCCTATACCTGCTGGATAATGTATATGCATTTAAATTCTTCAAAGGTACGGGTTGGATCGGGGGAGAGTGGCCCGGAGATCCTAACCGGATAGTGACCATAAATTCAGATAACATCATAAATTGCGTATGGGGTTTATATGGATTTGTAAACACCAAAGAAAAAATGCATCCGTTCGGTGTCTCGGTATATCCGAATCCATTCGGTGATTATCTTACTTTCCAATCTGATTCAGATATCACAACTGCAACCATCCTGTCACTTTCAGGTCAGGAATTGGTAAAATATGAAAACCTGCGTCACGGTCAGAGTAAGGTTGGCCCCATTTCATTGACCGAAGGTATGTACATGGTAAATTGTATATTAAAAACAGGTGAGCGAAAGGTTTTTAAGGTGATCCGGTCAAAGTAAGAATGTTTTTATTCCTGAACTTATAGTAAAAGTCCTGAGTGTTTACTCTAAGAATTTTTTAGCCCTGAATCGTCAAATCAATCAATCCGATATCAATTTATTACACCAAATCCGAAACCGGTATAAGCTAAGGGCTTATATATAACTCCCAAGTTTGCACTTTCTACTCCTGTTAACCATCACATTAGCAAGGCAAACCTACTTCACTACATCAACCGAACAACCGAAGGCGATCTCACCGAATGTAATCCTATGATTGAACTTGCCAGGCAGCACTTTTGCCTACTACTTGATTTACGATGGCAGGTTCCACTGCAAAAACTGTGGCTAATCCGGATACCGGCAGATCATTTTAGCCGCTGCTGATGAATTTGTTTATAAAAGCATTGAAAAGCCTTACTCCATAAACTCAACTTTACGAAAAGAAGACCTAAGAATATAGTAACACCTGAATGTATTTTGACCAATGCATTTGTGCCATTCTGAGAAGATAACATAACAGATTGGAAACATGCCTTTTTAAAAACTTAAGTTCAACAATTTATATATTAACTTAGGTTGGATTTATCAATACATTTCGTACATTTACATATAAGTTAAAGCATCGATTATGAAAAACCATGTTATACTTTTTCTTACAGTTATTTTGACTCTGACAACAGGATTTACAACCCTGGCCCAAAATCAAAAATGTTTAGCTTTTTCATGTGAAATAATTAAAAATATTCAGGGGAAAATCCAAAATCAGGCATTAGATGAAAACGATGTCTATTTCATCAAAGCAGAAGTGCCTCCAACTTGTGTTTTCGAAACTGTAAAAATTATTTGCGATACTTCTGCAAATAGCGCAAAAGCATCCTTTGACTGGCGACTTAATTACGATAAAAATTACGAAAAAGAATATATAATCCGTGGCAAAAAAGTATTAATTACTTATTACCCTAACGATAGGTTTCTTTATTTTGAGTTTCCGAAAGATTGAGCCCAATATCAGTCTACTTTAACAAGATTAAAGCTGGAAAGAGAATAATTGGTGTTGTTTAAAAAATATGTGTAAAAAACAATGCGCTGTAAATAAATTATTTACAGCGCATTGTAAATTTATCAGCGGAGAGGATGGCTCATCTCCCCATCCTCTCCATCCCTTTCTATATAAGGGTTTCGGTATTACAATTTCTTTTAGTCCACCATTACGTCCACCTCCACGATTCCCTTGATTTTACTGCACTTTTTGCGTTCTTACGTACTGCAAATATAGTGCATTTTAGCGCAATACGAAGCAATTTAATACAGATAATTTATCCAAAAAACATGATTTTAAAATTCTTAATAACAATCTCGTGTTGATAACTTCTTCCTTGTTTTTCCCTGTTTTTCCTTCTTTTTCATCCCTTCTGATATTAATTTTATACCGCTTTATTCCAATCTGTTTTTACCAATATTTTCTCGCATTTTCTCCTGATTTACCAACGTAAAACCGTTGGCCGGTATCTCCTCCCTTCTCGTGTAACTATCAGTTCTATTTCAAAATAACTAATAATTATACTTTTATGGATTCAAAAAATAAAATTCTCGTCCCTGTTCATTTCTATGAACATCCGTATTCTCTTTCCGATCATCATCCCCCAAATGAATTAGTCATTTATCTTCAATCTGAATTCTCTCTTGTTCTCTATTGCAGGGCTCTTTTTGCAAAAGTTCTTTCTATCGGTTTATCCGAAGTCCCCGATTTTCTCAACTATCAATGTGAACTTGTCAGTAATCCGGCTGAGTGGCTCAATTCACTTGACAATCTTATTAGGTTAAATGTCGAATTTTTTCGTGGCAGGCAGGCTGAACACCGCCATTTCATTTTTATTTCCCAGATCAATACAAAGCGCCATGACCTGCAACTATCCGTTTTGATCAATAACCGCAGCTATCGCCTGCGCAAGGTAGTAAATGGATATACCGAGGACCGCGAGTATAGTTTTAATCTTGTAAAAGATCATTTGAAGATACTATCCACTTTTGATGAAAAAATTGAATATCTCCAGGATCAGATAACTGAATACCGGCAGGACTCACCTGATTTTATATGCTGCAAGGAAAAACCATTTGATACACTTTGTGAGTTGGAGATTATCAGAATCGAAAAAAAAGAAACCATTCGTCAAAACGCAGAAACGCGAAAATCTAAAAAATTACCTGAAATCATGAATGAAAACAAAATTAAAATTAACGGCAAGATAAACTATTTTGTAGATATCTTTTTCCAGCTCAGGGAATTGGGAATACTCGATTCAACGCCAACTGAGATTGCCCAATATATAAATCGTAGCTACGTCGATAAAAATGGGAAAGAGATACCAATTAGCACAATTTTAACAATTTTAGATCCTTCCCGTGTCGAAAAGCGACCTAAAGAAGGTAAGCGATTCAAACTCAAGTTTTAACGCCCCACGGGGCGTTTTTTATTTGCTGTAAAAATATAAAAAAGACTGATTGGCTTGTTTTATATTCTCTGTATATGTGTTGTATATCAACGTATTAACATGAAAAAAGGTCTAAAAGTCCATTTTAGACTTGACTTCTTGTTTTTTCAAAAAAGACTTTGACAAATATAACATTATTATCATTTTATTTTTATTTTAAATATCAGTATTTCAGTATTTTAGTTAATTTTTCTTTTTTAAAAGACAAAAATAGTCCATTACGCTTTCGGTCAAAAAGTCGGCACATTTCATTCCGTTTTTTCAAATATTCAAAAAAGTCTGATTGCCTCGTTTCAATTCCTCAAAATTCATCTTCATTATCAGTCACTTAGCAGTTAAAATGGTCTGACCAGACCATTTTTAGACTTTTTTTTAGATTTTTCATGTATTCCTTTGCTTCCGGATTTTTAAAACAAAATTATATGGAAGTAATCCTCATTCCCATGGACCAATACAAGGAACTCCTTTCAAAGGTCAACTCTATCTATTCCCGGGTCGAAAAGATAGCATCCAGTCCCCAGGATAACTTGATTGACAATGTCGAGTTTATCCGGCGTTTGAAAATTTCAAAGCGCACCGCACAAACATGGCGCAATCAAAAGCGCATTGCCTATTCCCAGATCGGAGCTAAAATTTATTACAGGAATACCGATGTCGAAAACCTCCTGAAACTAACCAGTAATCAAGCCAGCGAACCTTCACCCCAAAAAACCAAAAAGTCTGGTTTATAATCCTAGCAACAAATTGTCTCATGAATTAACAACCCTTCAACCCTGAAACTCTGAAACCCTTAAACCCCGAAATGATCGCTAAATGACATTTCTCTCAGCAATCCCCAATCCGCAATCCCCAATCCCCAATCCGAAATCCAACATCCGAAATCCCACATCCAACATCCAACATCCCGAATCCAATGAAAAACTCCCTCCTCCAATCCCTTATTTCTTTCTTCACTTTAAAAGACGCACCCACACCGGAACATCCCGACCATTTCGATAAGATCGAAACCGTTCAGGATGCCCTGGAGAAATTGAAAGATCTCTATTCGCCCCACGATCTCACACGCTGCGATGAAATCTCCGACCTCCGCCGCACACTCAAGGATGCACACTCCTTCAATCCCCTCACACCCCTCAAAACCCTCCCCACCTCCAAAAAGCACCTCATCCGCAAATACTTGTAGTACCACTGAAACATAAAACTCTGAAACATGAAACTCTGAAACTCTGCAACCTCTCAACAAATCAACAACTCAACCCTGAGATAACAACCAAATGACCACCGAATGACCATCGAATGACAACCCTTTAACCCCCTAAATCCTAACCCCCAAATCCCAACCCCTTAAAAAACATGGAAATCATCGCATCCTCCAACACCAGCGGCAAATCCTTTCTCCCTGTCGACGCCGGCAACTATGTAGCCCGCTGCTACAGCATGGTCCATATCGGAACCATCCCCGAAGAATACAAAGGCGAAAAGAAAGAAACCAATAAAATCCGGCTCACCTTCGAGTTGCCCACCGAAACCAAGGTCTTCCGCGAAGAAAACGGCGAGCAGCCCTATGTCATCAGCAAGGAGTTTACGCTCAGCCTGCACGAGAAATCATCCCTCCGCAAGTTCCTCGAATCCTGGCGAGGCAAGAGCTTTACTGAAAGCGAAGCAAAGTATTTCGATGTCTCTAAACTCCTGGGCAAGCCCTGTATGCTCAATGTCATTCACAAGCTCAAACTCGACGGCAACATCCGTGCCGACATCAGTTCAGTCAGTCCAATACCAAAAGGACTTACCTGCCCCAATCCGGTGCAGCCCCAGATGATATTTTCAGTGAATCATTTCTCACAGGAAATCTTTGACACCCTTCCCGAGTTTCTTCGCGACAAGATCAAATCCTCCCGCGAATACAAGCAACTCTCCGTTCCTGTCAACGAAGTCGTCACTCCGCCCGAGCACGCAGCCCCAATCGACCCCGATCCCATCGATCCCACCGACGAACCCAATGATCTTCCCTTTTAACAAATCTCTCTTAAGTCCTCCCCTTGGGGAGGATTTAGGAGGGGTTCCCTTTTCACAAATCTCTGTTAGCACAACCCTCCCCTAAAGATTAGGGGAGGTGCCGACAGGCGGAGGGGTTCAATAAAAAAATCACCCTGAAACCCTGAAACAACCCCATTACCCCATTACCTCATTCCCACATTTTCACATTTTCAAATTTTCAAATCCCATGAAAAACCCCCTCACCCTCATCACCCGGTTCCCATCCACCAAACACGAAAGTGAAATCTTCATTCACAAAGCCATCGAAGAAATCCTCAATGGGGACCACTACCCCTTAGAGGTAGATATCAAACTTAAAAACCTCGAAGAGATCATCAAAGGCATCCGTACCAGCACCACCCTTAAAAACGCCATCCTCGACGAAGCAATGCTCTACCACGAAAAGACTTTCGAAAGATACGGAGCCAGGATCACCAAGTCCACCCGCCGCGAATGGAATTACGAAGGATGCAACGACAGCATACTCAATGATTTCCGTCTTCAGCTCACCGCCCTAGGAACAGCCATCAAAGAACGCGAATCCTTCCTCCAGACTCTGAAGCCCGGCATGATCGCCATCGACGAAGCCACCGGCGAGCAGCTCATTCCACCCTCAGTCGCCGAAAAAACCATCCTCCAAATCTCCATCCTTTGACTCATTACCACAAATCCCCCTTAGCAAGTCACCCCTCTCTTTTCTTCAAAGAGAGGGGCCGGGGGTGAGTTTTAATCAATCCCAAAACACAAAACCAATGAAAAACAAGATTTTACAACTCCTGGATGATAATAATGAAATTTATCTTCTGGACTTATTTAAAATAATTCCGGAAATAAAAGGTGAATTTGCCATGTACATGCCAATAAAAGAAGGCTATAATCCGAATATTTTATGGGCAGATCATGTAAGCGAAGAGTTCATAGCAGTATTCAACGAATTAGTTGTCTTTGAAAAAAAAGCCGATATCAGGCCAATTGATTTTTTGATTTTGTTAGTTGATGGAAAGCCTATCTACAGCCATATTCCACTTATTTGCAAAAGAAAACTCAGAGGTAAAAGCCCATGCTGGATGCCCATTTCACTCATCAAAGGAGAAAGTTTTTCCTATCCTTAACCATTCACATCCCCTAGCAATATTCCAAAATCCCTTAGCAAGTCACCCTTCTCCTGTTTCAGGAGAAGGGTAGGGGATGAGGTACTCTCATCCATCTCAAATCTAGATCCCCACCACTATCCAATTTTCAAATTCACTCAACCCTTGAACCCTTCAACCTCTCAACAACTCAACCCCTCAAACTCTGAAACTCTGAAATCTCTGAAACTCTGAAACAAAATTGAACAACCCCATTACCGCATTACCACATTATCGCATTACCGCATTCCCCCATTTTCAAATCCCCAAATTCCCAAATTCCCGGCAATGAATGACCCCATCATCTTTCCCGCCTCCGGCCTCGATCTCCTCGCCCGTCTCAAAGCCGAAGCCCTTTCAATGGCAAATCTACCTTCTGAAACCAACTTCGAAGCCGGTTTCTTTCGCTGCCGGACTGCAAATCAATGCCTGGCTGATGCCAAAAATCAACCGGTACCCACAGATTTGTTTTATTCTCTTTGGTTCGAAAACGAGCTCACTATTCTATTTGCTGATACAGGTGTCGGGAAATCAGTCTATGCTGTCCAGATTGCAGATACTATCAGCCATAGCCGTAAAGTCCTCTATATCGACCTTGAGCTATCCGACAAGCAGTTCCAGAAGCGTTATTCCGAGGAATTTGCAAACGAATACCGGTTCAATGAAAATTTCTACCGGGTAGCATTTAAATCCAGGTATTCTATTCCTGCCGACACAACTTATGAAGACTATTTCATAACCAGCCTGGTGATCCTTCTCGAACGCACCGGCGCACAGGTTGTAATCATCGATAATATGACACGCCTCATCTCAACTGATACAGACAAAGCTCAGTCTGCCAAGCCGCTTATGGATCGTCTCAATGATTTGAAATTCGATTACGGATTGTCGATTCTATGCCTTGAACACACCCGCAAAACCAGCAGTTCCCAGCCCATTAGTCTTAACGATCTGCAGGGGTCAAAGATGAAGTCCAATTTTGCCGACTCCGCTTTCACCATTGGCCGGAGCGCTAAAGATCCAAATATCCGGTACGTAAAGCAACTCAAGGCCCGCTCTTGTGAAAATATTTACGACAGCGAAAATATTATCGTCTATGAGATCATCAAGGAAATCAACTTTCTTCACTTTCGTTTTATCGAATACGGCATTGAGCAGGACCATATCAGGCACGTTGATGAAAACGAAAAAACATCCCGCCTCGAACAGGCTCTTGACCTTAAAACACAAGGCATGTCCAATATTGCAATTGCTCAGCAAATGGGCGTTTCCGAAGGTGCAATACGCAAATGGTTCAAAAAGCACTCCCGTTAATTCGTACCATTCGTACCATTCGTACCCTCGTACACCGGTACGAACGGTACGAGTACGAATCAATCCGAAATCCGCAATCCAACATCCGCCATCTGCAATCCGGAATCCGCCATCCGCCATCCGCCATCTGCCATCCGCCATCCGACATCCGACATCCGAAATCCGCAATCCGAAATGCCCTACACCTTAGAGCCCTACAAATCCCCTTCCACCCGCCATACCTGTCCGAATTGTGGATCACCCCGCCAATTCGCCCGTTACATCAACACCGAAACCCATGAATACCTCGCCGATCATGTCGGCCGTTGCAACCGTGAACAAAACTGCGCATATCACTACACCCCAAAACAATACTTCCACGATCACCCCGAGACCACCCCCCTCTCTTTCCTTCAAAGAGAGGGGGCAGGGGGTGAGTTTTTTCAATCCCCGAGACTCAATCCCCGTATCGTACCTTCGTGCAGTCGTGATGTCGTGCAGTCTCCCTATCGCCCCTCGCCCCATCTCCCTGTCACTCCTTCTTCTATCCCAGCCCACCTGTTCCACCAATTCCTTCTCCCAAAACCCCCATTTTCAAATTTTCAAATTCCCAAATTTTCAAATCCTCCATCCTTCATCTCCGAATCCATCTTTCATAATTCCCTCTCCAACTACTCTCACAACCACTTCCTCACCTTCCTGAAATCCATTTTCAACCCATCAACCATTACTCAACTCATCAACACCTATCTTATCGGCACCTCCAAAACCTGGCCCGCCTCCACCGTCTTCTGGCAAATCGACACCAACGGCAACATCCGCGACGGCAAGATCATGCTCTATGATCCCACCACCGGCTGTCGCGTAAAACATCCGTTTAACCATATCACCTGGGCACATTCTGCTCTAAAGCTCAAAGAATACAACCTGCAGCAATGTTTCTTCGGCGAACACCTCCTGAAACTTCACCCTGGATTACCGGTCTCAATCGTCGAATCCGAAAAGACAGCCATTATCGCATCCGTGTACTTCCCACAATTCATCTGGCTCGCCACCGGTGGAAAGCACGGCTGCAAATGGACTTCCCCCCAGGTCTTCAATGTCCTCAAAGGTCGTCACATCACTCTCTGGCCAGACATCAAAGCCTATGATGATTGGAATTTAAAAGCCCGGGAACTGCAAAAATCAGGTCTTCATATCACCATCTCCAACCTCCTCGAACAACTCGCTTCCCCTTCCGAACGCGAAGCCGGCCTCGACCTTGCCGACTACCTCATAAAATTTGATTACAAACTATTCATAAAACAAACAACTGATCCTGTCGGGGCATTCCCCCAAACCATTAACTCTTCGCAATCATCAGCATTAGTAAGCAATTCTCCTCCTCTACAAAAGCCTTTCAGTCAGACAAGTGAAGATATTAGGCAATACTATTTGGATGAATTAGACAAATCAAAAAAATCAATCTACAATAAACAATCCGATTTATGGGATAATGAAATACAATCTCTCGAATCCTTCTTCTCCTCAATCCAACTCCCCGAACCGCCCCTTCGTCTCAATCAATGCACTGTCATTCTCAACCTCCCCGGTTTCATTTCCGATCACATCGAAACTCTTCGCTTTTACAACGGCAATCCCGTTTTTCTTCCCTGCCTCAAACGTTTACAACTGCTTCAGAAAATATTAACCACTGAGTGACTACTGAATGACCACTTAATGACCACTGAATAACCATCGAATGACCACTGAATGACCACTGAATGACCACTGAATGACCACTGAATGACCACTGAATGACCACCGAATGACCACCGAATAACCTATCCTTCCCAATCCCCAATCATTATTCACTTTTCAGGACAAGACAGAAACGAGCCATGTCAATAATCTTGACAAACAGAGCAATTATATTCTACATGGCGAGTTCCATGTGACCCGCAAAAACAAATAATAACACATGAAATAACTATGTATATCTTTAATCAAAAAGGCCGTTCCAACTGGTGAAACGGCCTTAATTAACCAATCAAAAATATTATTATTTATTTACAATGATCTTCTTGACAATCTGCTGCTTGTCCGAACGTAGAACAATTGTGTACATACCTGCCGATAGATCCCGTAGATCGAAGTATTGTTTGAAGTTGCCATTCACCTCAATGTTGTTTTCATGGTGTACAACAGCACCAAGGCTGTTCAGTACCTGCATATTGTAAACAGCAGCTGTCTTCGAATCGATCGAAAGCCAGAAAGCGCCTTTGTTCGGATTTGGATACACATTTACATCTTGTGTCTCAAAATTACCTAACCCGGTGTGTATAATTACGATCAGGTTCGACACATCCGAACTGCATCCGTTCAACGTAACAATCACCGAGTAAGTGCCATCCTGTGTAATAGTGTAGGTCGTGGCAACAGCACCGGCAATAAGGATGCCATCACGATACCACTGATTTCCTGTTGGTGCACTGCTTGTTAAAATATTGACATTTTGTGTAATGACAGGAGTTACAGGTTTGGTATTCACCGTAATTGCCTTTGTTGCCGCAGTTCCGGTTCCGCAGGTATTTACACCGCTTACTGTAATGTTTCCAGAGATAGCTGTGAGACTGTAATTAACTGTAATGCCGTTGGTAGCTGCTCCCGTAGCGATTGTAACACCTGTAGGTACTGTCCAGGCATAACTGGTAGCACCGGCAACGGCAGCAACGCTGTACGTAATTCCATTTGATCCCTGGCAAACAGTTGCTGCACCGGTAATAGTTCCTGGTGCAACAGGTACAGTATTTACAACTACAGGGAAAACTACAGATGATTGTCCGTCACCACAGCTATTGTGAGCCAAAACCGAAATGTTTCCCGAAGTGGCTGTTGCGTTATAGTTTACTGTTATAGAGTTGGTTCCCGCACCGGTAGCTATGGTTGCACCAGCCGGCAGGGTCCATACATAAGAAGTTGCATTAGTAACGGCAGCTATAGTATAAGCAACACCGTTTGTACCAGCACACACTGCTGACTGACCTGAAATTGCACCGGGAGTACCTGGTAACGGGTTAACTGTAACATTATAAACTGTCGGGGTAGCAGTGGCACAACCATTAGCGTTTGTATAACTGACACTTACCCATTTGGCACCCGGAGATGTCCAGAAGATAGTAGTAACATTAGTTCCGGTCATTGCAATGGTACCGCTGTTAGGAGTCATATTCCATACGTAATTAGTCATACCAGGTTCAGTAGTATAATCGAGATATGCAGTTGTTTCGCAAGCAATGTTAGCCCCACTTATAGTTGGAACGGGCAAAGGAAGAACAGTTACAGTGTACGAAACCGGGGCAGCTGCTGAACATCCGTTGCTGTTTGAATAATTTACGTTAACTGATTGGGCACCCACTGTATTCCAGGTAACTGTAATTGAACTGGTACCGGCACCGGCAGTAATGGTTCCGCCGGGAACACTCCATATATAGCTGGTCATACCGGTTTGTGTTGTATAAACAGCATCCGTTGTATTTTGGCATCTTGAAGCAGGGCCTGTAATGGTTGGCACTGGCAACAGGTTAACTGTAACTGCTAAGGATGCTGATGGTCCTGATCCACATGCTATGGTTCCGGCAACAGTAACACTACCCGAAGTAGCTGAAGTTGAGTAGCTAACAGTAATTGAATTAGTATTTGCTCCTGCTGTAATTGTTGCACCCGCAGGAACTATCCAGTTATATCCGGTTGCACCTGCAACAGGAGTTACCGAATAAATTATCCCTGTAGTATTTCGGCAAACAGATACCGGACCTGTAATTGTTCCTGGTTGAGCAGGCGTAGGACAATCGGAACTGAACTGTATATCAGTACCATATATAGTCCCACCGGGGCCTGTACCAACACACCGGAAATGGTAAATAGTACCAAAAGTAAGGCTTGTGATCCCTGCTGATACCGCTGTTGTTGTTGAACCAGTTACAGTAGTTGGTGTTGCTGCTACTGTATTACCATAGGCTGTTGTTAATCCCCATTGGAAGCTTACGTTTGTTGGGGCGTAATTAGCATTCACAGTTCCGTTGAGTGTTGCTGATGAAACAACAATATTCGAGGCAGGAAGTGTGACAACCGTTGAAGGAATGGCTGATGTAATAAATGTCATATCATTTCCATAGGTGGTTTCGTTAAAATTAGCGGCAACCACCCTGTAATGATAGGTAGTATATGGAGTAAGACCCGAAATCGAAGTCATTACCGGATTGGCTGTTGATCCCGTAACTGTTCCCGGTGTAGCCGAAACTGTATTGCCGTAAGCCGTAGTTAATCCCCATTCGATTGTAACAGTAGCGTTTACTCCATTTGGGTTCACTGTACCGTTAAGTTGTGCCGTAGTAGATGTGAGTGGAGTTGCTGCGGTTGTGACGACTGTTGGAGCCAGGGGAAGAGTCGTAAAAGTGAGGTCTGCACCAAAGAGCTGAGCCTGACCCGATGTCAAAGGTGTACCTTTCAATTGGAAATGATAGGTTGTATTTGGAGTCAACCCGGTTAGAGGAGAATTGAATGCTGTGAGCGTGGTAGTTCTCACTTTTGGAGGATTTCCATAGCCAACAGGAATTCCATTGCTGCCATAAGAAGTTGTTGTACCATACTGAAGGTAGGTTTCAACAACTTCACCGTTAGTATTTATATCTCCGTTAAGGGTTGCAGTTGTCTTGGCAATTGCTGTTGCAGCTAGTGTATGGTAATCGGTAACCAGCGCTGTAAATTCATATGCTCCCATATCCGGAGGATTTGAACGACTAAAATTTAAAATATCAGTCAGTACCGTTGCAATCAAAGAACCTCCGTTATTAATGCCGGCATTGGTTGCTGTTGCAATTGGCAACAGGTTTGTTGGGGAAGTAAAATTGGGATCTGCATTCACTGAATTGGCATCCTGACTAGTGGCAGCTTGCCAGTTGGCAAGTGTTGTGTGGTCGGCACCACCTGAATATCCAATATTAGGACCTACCCCGTCAATATAAAAATCATTGTTATTGCTGGTAAAAGTTGCTCCGGTTCCGGCAGTGATCCCATACGATTTTGAACCAATTGCTCCGGATGTAGGTTGTATTGAATTTTTCAGGATGTTGTTTCGTATATCCACCTGGGTTACGTTGCTATACAATGCAATACACGAGGAAACCGGCCAATAATTCGTTGTTAGCACATTTCCACTCAAATATATTGAATTGTGATATATCTGCACATTACCTCCTGTAACGATCCATATGCCGTATGGGTTTTGATCTAAATTACTTTGACCTGTTCCCGGGCATTTAATGTTGTATATTAAATTGTTACTGATCTCCGTAAGCGAAGTTGCTTCAGCACCGTATGCAATACCCACTGCATAATAATTGAAACTTGCAGTAGTATTTATCCAGTCGTGGATTTTGTTTTTGCGTATTTTTAGATTCGTAGTTCCGGAGGAAGCTAGAATTCCGCAATCAGCCTGTGGTCCGTTATTCCCTGAGGGAACTCCTCTGATCTCGTTTCCTTCGATCAGTATATTATCAGTAAGCTGAAGCTGAATTCCCTGTTTTACGATACCATCAGCATCCGAGGCTGAACCAATAAGGTTATTTGTTATCTGAAGGTTGGAAGCATAGTTTCCAGTGTATCCGGTAATTCCGATAGAGAATTTTGACCCTGTTATATAATTATTATTGATGGTAATATTGAAGTACCCTCCTGCAACAGTGCTTTTCGAAAGTAAATTAAACGTTGCCTGCACTGAAGAAGTTATGCCAAGTATATTGCAGTTTTTAACAACAATATTACCGGCTGGTTTTACCCCGTCATTATTAAACAGGATTCCGCTGTTCAGCCCCACCGCGCTCAGGTTTTTAATGGTCATGCTCCTGTCGGTTCCACCACTGTTTGATCCGTCAAAAATCACGTTTTGTGCCCCGTTCAGCTGCAAAAGACCGACATAACTTCCGGTTGTGCTACCCTGGATAAGCGGGGTAACACCGTCTGCCGGTTTTATGGTGAGTGTATTTGTGGAACTGGTACCGGGGTTATAATTGAGGGTTATCGGGAAGGTTTCAGCTGCAGTATAGGTAGCATCAGTAAGTACCAGTGTTACAGGGCAGATAATTTCTTTCGAATTGATATCATTTATTGCAGCGGTCAGAGTGGTATAAGTTTGACCCACACCAACATTGAAAGTACCACAGAGAGGTGGTATTATAGTATAACTGCTCGGTGTTGTTGGAGGAACAGAGCAGGCAGGAGGATTGGCGGAAAATCCACCAGCTCCTCCGGCAGGGAATGAACCCACAGTGGGAACAGCATTACCATCCTGTGCAACAACAAAATAATAAACCAAATCGGCAGGTACCACTCCCAGCCCGAAAGTAAAGGAGTATTGGTTACTGCCCAACGATACCCCATTTACATATGTCCAGGTGCCTCCGGCATTAATCTTCCAGCAGAGACGGGGCATGCCGGTACCCGAAGTAGCGACTCCTCTCGGGTCGGTTATGGTAGCCGTTAAAGTTCTGATAGCCGTTGATGATGTATTATATAATGCGGCATATAGTATTGTTGGAGCGGTAAGGTCGTTCGGTATACCTCCTATTTCGTCTGCTCCCAGATCAGGACTGGTTGCAGTATATGCAGCGTTATTGGGATATCCGGCATTCGGGTAACGTGCATTGTTATCAAGGTCAGTTGTTATTGAAAGCGGAGTAGAAATAACCTGGCCTGCACTTTCGCATTGGGTAGGAACAGCAGGGTTTATATGAAGATTATACGGTGATGTTGCCACGTTTACGAAGGATGTATTTTCGCTCAGCGACTGGCTTTCCCGCGGGCTAACATTGTCTTTGTATATGGCTATTGTCTGGTAAGCATTTGTACCATCGTAAAATATCAGGTTATTTGGTCCAGGCGTACCTGCATAATAATTATTATTATTAATACCAGGTAACAGGTTTAACCGGCTGATTGAACTCAGCCTGAAAGCGACTGCCAACCCTGTTCCTGTTGGGGTGGTGTTATTGATGAAAATATTATTTCTTACGTCGACAAATGTCGGGTTTGTGCCCACAAATAATGCCGTAGAACCGAAGCCGGTACCGGCTGAAGTACCGTCGAGATATACGGTATTGTAAAATAAATTTACATTGTTTGTACTGTTTGGATTTGCCTGGATACCATATATGGCATTTACTGAAGTGATGTTAGGCGTTTTCAGTTCGGCGATCATGTTGTTGTAAATGTTCATGATACCGGCTGAGGATGAACTTGAAAGGTAAAGTCCAATAATGCTTCCCGTTGTACCTATTGCGTTCAGGTTCTGAATTTTGTTATTATAACAGTTGGTCGTGTTTCCGTTACCAAGATAAGTGCCGTATATCGTACCCCTTGAATTGAGTATGCCGGTTATCGTATTGTTATACAAGTTTTTGATAGTTGAGCCTGTAAGATAATAGATTCCGGCTGTTGTTGCATTTGTATTGGCTGTGTTATTATCAACGATATTGTTATTTACATTGCTGAGAACGGCAGCTCCACCGCCTAGGATATACATATAATATGTGGAGCCGGCGCCAACTGCGGACTGTAGACGCGTATTTCCGGAAATGGTATTCCCGTTAAAATTAATAGTACCCTGGGTAGATGGTGTACCCGAATACCACATGTAAAAAACAGTGCCGGTAGCTGTCGCGGATGCTGATCCCCAGGTATTGTTTGTTATCTGGTTGTTGTTTACATTGTAGTTAACTGCAGTGGTCTGGAGGTACATGTAATACGCGTTTGCCGTAGTAACCGTCTGGTAAGTACAAGTTGTAATGATGTTATTGTTGATGTTTAAAGTGTTATTAGTGCAAGTGGTTCCCATAATATTGTAAATACCGTAAAATATGCCTGTGGTTGCACCCGAATATTGTATGCTTATTGTATTATAGGTTACATCAACATTGGCATTGTTTGCAGTAAAAAGCTTGATACCTGCGCATTCACCTGTACCGGTAACCGGTCCGGCGATATTGTTGTATCCAATTTTCAGCCCGTTTTGATAGGAGGTATAAATGCCGGATATTGCCGTTCCGCCGCCACCGAAATTGGAGATTTCATTGCCACCGCTTTTTCCTGTTCCGTTGGATTCTTTCCCGATTTCGTTGTCTTGATCATAATATGCGTAGGGGGTTGCATCATTACATCCATTTACCACTATTCCGCTGTAAACATTGGTTATTGAATTGGTGAAGAATTTGTTGTTGGAGTTTGTACCCGAAGCTGCAGATACAGCAAGAAGACTGGTAGAAGAGGTTGTGTGGTTGTTCGAATAAATACCTATTGTTGCTGTATTTGTTTTATTCAAACTAATAATAGAGTTTTTAATATTCACATTCTGCGTTCCATCAGTTGGCGAAGCCTTCAATAGGGCATATCCCCATTCGATAACGCCTGTTGGTTCAGTTATATCAATACCATCGAATGTAACGTAATCGGTTCCGGCAATACAAATAATATAATCCATAGCGCCCGGAGCGGTGGCAAAACCTGTGATAAGCGGATCAGAGCCTATACCGTTTTTCTGAAACACGATAGGGTTACTTGCCGAACCTGTACTTGTTGTGATAAGTCCTGCAGTTAATGATGTAAAAGTTTCGGTATAACCGGCTGCCACATTGAATGTAACACCGCCGGTTCCTGCCCCGGAAGTGTTTAGTGCGGTAATAGCCGCTGCTATTGAAGGATAGTCGCCGGGGATTGTTTTAATACCGGTGATCTGTCCGTAGCTCATAAGGCTGATCATAAATACAGCCATGGATAAGAGTACTCTTGCTTTCATAGATTCTGGTCTTTATTGATTTAAGGATTGATTGGAGTTATTTTTATTTTCTATAATTTTCTTCAGGATCGCTGTCTGTAGTTCCTGTTTCTTTATGAGTCGTTGTATCTCTTCGACTGTGGATTCCATCTCTGCTTCTGCCTGATCTTTGTCTGGTTTCTTTTTTTTCATATAAAGGTAAATTTGATGTGGTAAAATTATGCCTGCCTTTTACCTGCACCAAAAAAAACGTCATGACAAAATCTCTACAGTAGTGAAAATGAATCCCTACAATATCTCTACAAGAACGATTAATCGCTCAATATCAATATGTTAAAAAAAAGAATGGGTTTGTTAAATGAGAGAGAGAAATGTAACCAGGTTAATGGTAGAATCGGTTAAACTGAGTTTTTTCCGGAGACGATACCGGGCCATATCGAGTGATGCCGGCAGTTGCCCGGTTAATTCGCAGATTTCCTTTGTTGAAAGGTTAAGTCGTAACAAGGCGCATAATTTCAATTCGCTAGGACTAAGTTCGGGAAAGCGGGTCAGCAACTTCTCATAGAAATTATTGTGAACCTGTCGGAACCTAACCTCAAATTCTTCCCAGATGTCGTTGTTCGAGTTTCGTTGCAACGAATTTACAATCTGAAGAATTGCGCTCTTAGTGGCATTCTCGGTCGAATTTTGCTCCATCTCGATCAGGCGGTTCGAAATATCAACGATCAGCTCACTTTTCTTTATCAGACTCATTACATTGAGTGTCAGCTCTTTATTTTTAAACTCGACCTCATCGGCAAGGTACTGCTTTTCAAGCCTGATGTTTTTGGTTTTCACGATCTGCCTGGATAGAAAAAGAATGGCAATAATAAGCCCTGAAATTGCCAGGATGAAAAGTACTATATTGATAAAATTTTGCTTTTGCTGTTTCAATTTTTCCTCTTTTGATACTTTCTCGTAATTGTATTCCATTTCAAGTATCCGCAGATTTGCAATGGATTGGTCTCTTTTAATGCTATCGTTTGCTGCATTTCTGATCATTGCATACTTGTACGCGCTGTCGATATTCCCCGCTTTGTAGTAATAATCATGCAGCATGCTGGAGGTCATTAAGACTGCATCCCTGAAATCATATCTTTTTCCTTCATTGTAACTGATCATAGCATATTTCAACAGGTTAGACTGATCATTCACTTTAAGGTAATAGCTCGCAAATTGCAAGTAACACCAGCACAGTTCATAATTTGAACCAATTATTTTGTAAATCTCAACAGCTTTATTATAATACCTGACAAAATCTTCGGAACGTTTAAGGGCTTTGTAAACAGAACCAAGGTTCATATAATTGGATGCCAGGCGTAATTTCAGCCCCAGTTTGCTATTAATTAGTATTGCCTTCTGGTAGCATTCAATAGCCTGATTATAACGACCTTTTGAATTAAGAACCAGACCGATATTGTTAAGCATGAAGGCAATTTGAGCGGTATCTTTAATCGTCTTTGCTATATTCAATGCGCTTGAGTAATAATAATACGCTTTGTCAAGATCCTGTTGGTAATAACATACATTTCCGATACCATTCCGGGCTTTTAAAATGCCCTGACTGTAATTTGTTTTTTCAAACAATCGTAAAGCTGTAAAATTATTTTTTAAACTCTCACTATAATTACCTTGGAAGAGTTTGATCGTTCCAATAATCAGGCTTGCTTCGCCATGTGCGTTATCATCTTTAAGTTCAGTGGCGAGATCCTTGGCTTTTAATGCCATCTCCAGCCCTGAAGCAAATTCAGCTTTTACTACCTTGATGAAACCAATACTGTTCATTGCCTTCAATTTAAGCTCAGGATAATCGGCACTATTTGCCATTGATAATGCCTGGTTTGCACAGATGAGTGCTTCATCGGGAGTGTTTGATTGAAGTTTGCTTGCAGTGGAAAGCAGAAATTCGATCTGCTTGTCAGTCCCTTTATTTTTTTTCAGAATCTTGTTAATACTGTCAGCAAAACTGGACGGCTGTCCTGCATATGAAAAAACAAAATATAAATTACCTAAACAGAAAAAAAGCAAAAAACGGAGGATCGCCATCGTAAAGTTTAGTGTCTTATCTTTTAATTTGATGTTTTTTCTGGCATAATATTCGTTCAGGAATTATAAACATTAAACATAGAACACAAAATGTAAAAGTATGTCAAGCCCCTTCACTTTTTTATTCATAATTTAATGTTATATGTTTTGCGTTCCTTTTTGGTTCTGGCTGGGCCAGGTTAGGATGATGCAAATGTAATGTTTCTGTTCGAAAGCTACCAAAGTTTTTAGAAAGTGGCAGTAATTCAGTTGAGAAATTATAAAATTAAATGATTTTAGCTGATAGTGATCCCTTGTAGGATTTCAAAGGGAATGAAAACGCCCAATTAATAAGAATTTTTAGCTCGCGCTCGTCTTATTTTCTGACGAGTGCGGGTAAAATCCCCACTAATTGCCAGTTTTTTTCATATTTATTGGTTGGGTAATTGCGCTCCTGGTATTTCTGCTTAAAATTATCGCGCACCGGGCATCCGCTTCATAAGTTTTTTCCGTGATAAAGGTATTTCTTATTGCTTATCGGAAAAAACGTTATTCCCGCTAAAGCCCTATTACAAACGATTAACCAATAACGATTAACTTCCCATTCCCCTTTTAAATTCCCCCTTCCCCAAATCCCTTTTCTTTTTTACCTTTGACAAATATGTTTCATCCGTTATTCCATCATTAATACCATATACCCCGAATGCCCGAAAATATAATGCAATACGAATCTAAGGTCTGGAGTACTGCCGACCTCTTAATTGGTGCCGGAATAAAGCAAAGCGACTTCCCTAAATACATGATGCCATTCTTTGCACTCATCATGGTCGAAAGCCGCCTCATCCGCCATGCCAGTGAACTCGAAAATGAAATCAGCCGCGATGATATCGAAACTTTTATCGAAGAATTCAACGACTTGGGTCTTGGGTATAACGATTATGTAATCCGTCATAAAAAATGCCTCCGCGATATTTGCCTTAACGACAAAACCTTCGATCAGGATTTGCAGTCATACCTCAAATCTTTCGATACCGAAACCCGCAGCCTCCTTGGAGTTGACAAAGGCACCGACGAAGAAAAGTTCCTCGACATTTCCGGCATTGCAGGTCAGCTTCGCAAAAAACGCATCCTCTTTGCAACCGTCAAAGCCTGGAGCGAAATCGACCTCATGCCTTTCAACAACTCCGAAATTACCACCCTCGAAGAACACATCAAACGCAAATGGGCCGATATTTCAGCCGAAACTGCCGGGGAACAATATACCCCCGATGATATAATTTCTCTCATTGCCGATATCATTGCATCAAAACTTGTGAATAATGGCAAGTACATTGCCCTTTATGATCCTACATGTGGCGGAGGCAACCTGCTCTTTGGCGTCGAAGATAAGATCAGGGAAAAGTTCAGCCGACCAACCAAAACCTTTGGCGAAGATTGGAGCGACAGCCTCTACGCCCTTGCCAAAATCGAAAGCCGTTTCCGCACCGAATCCGACATACGTTATGGCAACACCCTCACCAACATCTCCTTCATCGAGAAAAAGTTCGATATAGTGGTTGCCAATCCGCCCTATGGTGTCGATTGGAAAGGCTACCAGAAAGACATTCAGAACGATACCACCGAACGCTTTATAGCTCTTCCTTCCATTTCCGACGGTCAGTTCCTTTTTACCCAGCACATCCTCTATCAGTTGGCCGATGAAGGCATTTCAGTTGTTGTTCACAACGGCTCCACGCTTTTTAGCGGCGATGCCGGTAGTGGCGAAAGCAACATCCGCAAATATTTCTTCGACCAGGATTGGGTCGAAGCCATAATCCAGATGCCTACCGACGAGTTTTTCAATACCGGTATCTATACCTATCTCTGGGTTTTCAACAAAAACAAACCCGCCGCCCGTAAGGATAAAGTAATGCTTATCAATGCCAGCGACCTTTTTATTCCACTCAAAAAGAGCAAAGGTAAAAAGCGTAAGGAAATGTCGCCCGATAACCGGGAACAGATCGTTCGCCTGCTTTCCGATTTTAAGGAAACAGCGATTGCCCGTATATTCGATAAATGGCATTTCTATTTCAACAAACAGGCCATTATGCTTACCAATATTGATATCAATGGTAAGTCTTTCGAAGAGCAATTACCAGTAAAAACCAATAAAGAGGGTGAAGAGGTTAAATCCTCCTCATTAAAATTAAACCCTGTTAATATTACTCAAACCATTGATGATGAAGTTTGCAAAATGGATGATTTTAAAGTAACATCTGTTCCTGCCTATTTCAAATCTATGGCTAAATCAATACCCGGTTCGGCGCTTGCCAGTTATTACGCCGAAGTGGTCTCACCTTTTGTAAGCAAGTTCGATTATAAGGAATCTGATCTGGTAATTACCACTGTAAACGGCAACAGATATTGGTTTGATCAGGATAAGGAAACCCTTATTGAAGAAAACAACGGCAAACTGAAAGAACTGGGTTGTGGAAAAATTGCAGTAAAAAGTGCATTTAAAAAACCAATAAAAACACAGCCCGCCTCCATCGAAATCACCGTCGAACTTACTCCCGATTACCAGAAAGATTACGAAATAATTCCGTTCTCCCCTATTGAAGAGGTAAACCAACAAGGTATTGCTGATTTCATGGCAAAATACATTACTAAGCCTTTTCAATACATTGACAATACTATTGGTGTTGAAATCAATTTCAATAAGGTATTTTACCAACCAGAAATTTTGCGTGAAGTAACCGAAATTATTGCTGATTTAGCAGTATTAGAAAATGATTTGAAGGATTTAGAAAATGTATTGATCTAATAGAAAAAGGGAACCTCGGTTTGAAGTTCCCTCAAGATCTAAGGAAGTAGTGAAGAACTGCGGAATTGCCTCCAGAACCAATCCTACCTATCTTCCTTTTATATTTTTAATAAACTGCCTGCCTAAATTT
>JBAXBJ010000009.1:0-86930 GCA_037142075.1 Bacteroidota bacterium | reverse complement strand
CAATACAAAAAAAGGCAACTTTACAATTGCCTTTAATTATATGAATAGTAAATCCGATTATTTGCGGAGACCTAACTTGGCAATAATCGCACGATAACGATCAATCTGTTTTTTCTTGAGATAATCAAGCATTTTACGGCGTTTACCAACTAACCTAACCAATGACCTCATGGTAGCAAGGTCTTTTTTGTTTTCTTTCAGATGTTCGGTAAGATGTTTGATACGGAATGTGAAGAGGGCGATTTGGCCTTCAGCTGATCCTGTATCGGCATCAGATTGTCCGTTTTCTTTGAATAAATCCTTTTTAATCTCAGGCGTTAAATACATATCTGTGTAACGTTTAATTGCTTATCTTTCCATTTTTCGGGCTGCAAAAGTACTACTTAAACTTCAATTAAAAAACTTTTATAGGATTTTTTTACCTGATTTTTGAAGCCTGCTTTAACAACCTTTCTATTCTGTGAATAGGAGCTGCAAAGATATGAATTATATTCGTAGAAATTTAATCTTAAATTATGTTTATTTTGCTGTTGTTTAATAAATTAGCAAATTCCTTAAACAAATATTGATAATAACTGTTTATATCAATATTCATAGGTAATTTATGGAAAACAAAAAGGTGATTATAATTGGAGCCGGTTTTTCGGGTCTAGCAGCTGCATCAGTGCTTGCCCGGGGAGGGTTTGAAGTTACAGTGCTTGAAAAAAATAGTTCGCCAGGTGGTCGTGCCCGTAAATTTGCCGAAAATGGATTTACATTCGATATGGGACCTAGCTGGTACTGGATGCCGGATGTCTTTGATAAATTTTTTGCCATTTTCGGTAAAACCACCCAGGATTATTATCAATTACAACGGTTGGATCCATCGTACAGGTTTTATTTTGGGAAGGATGAGACTGTAGATGTGCCGGCAACTTTCAGCAAAATAGTGGATATTTTTGAAAAAAAAGAAGCGGGAGCTGGCGCTGCACTTGTTAAATTTCTGAAAGAAGCTGAGTATAAATACACTGTTTCGATGAGCAAGTTTGTGTATAAACCGGGAATTTCGTTTTTGGAATTTGCTCATCCTGAAATGCTGGCTTCCGTTTTCAAGCTTCATATGTTTCGATCCTTCGATTCACACCTAAAGCAATATTTTAAAAGTCCCCGACTCAGGCAAATGCTCGAATTCCCGATATTGTTCCTTGGCGGAACTGCCAAAAGCACACCTGCACTTTACAGCCTTATGAATTATGGTGATATCAAACTTGGTACGTGGTACCCTGTTGGCGGCATGTATAAGGTAGTGGAAGGAATGGTTGAACTTGCAACATCACTTGGAGTGAAATTTATTTACAACAGCCCGGTTGAATCGCTTGAAGTGAAAAACGGGAAGATCAGTTCGGTAATTGCTGCAGGGAAACACTATGAAGCGCCTTATGTACTTGCCTCTGCTGATTATCAGCATGTTGAACAGCAATTGCTTCCTGCACAATACCGGACTTATTCCGAAAAATACTGGAACTCGAGGGTACTGTCTCCTTCCTCGCTGATATTTTACCTTGGAATTGATAAAAAGCTTGAAGGAATCGAGCATCATACCTTATTTTTCGACCAGGATTTTTCGAAGCACGCTGATGCCATTTATGAAAAACCAGGTTGGCCCGAAAATCCTTCGTTGTATTTCAGTTGTACTTCAAAAACGGATCCTACTGTTGCACCTGAGGGAATGGAAAACTTGTTTGTTCTGATACCGGTTGCGCCGGGATTGGAGGATACTGAAGAAATACGTGAAAAGTATTTTCAAATTATTTTGGAACGATTCAAACATTTAACCGGGCAGGATATCAGTAAAAACATAGTTTACAAACGGAGTTATGCACACGCTGATTTCGAAAGCGATTACAATGCGTTCAAAGGGAATGCTTACGGTTTGGCTAATACACTTTTACAAACGGCTTTTTTGAAACCAAAAATGAGAAGTAAAAAAGTTAAAAATCTGTTTTACACCGGGCAACTCACCGTCCCTGGACCGGGTGTTCCGCCGGCGCTTATTTCGGGGGAGATGGCGGCCAGGTTAATAATGAAGGATTTAGGGGTTGGGATTTAGGGGTTTGTAGAAAATGGAAAATGGAAAATAGTAAACCTGACTGCGTCTGAAGGACCTGTCAGCGTTTGTTTAAGGTTTTGGTATAAAACATTTGAGTATGAAAGAACTATTTGACATGATTTCGCGTAAGTCGAGCAAGATGACGACGGTAATGTATAGCACCTCGTTCTCACTTGGGATACGGTTTTTCAGCAAACGATTCCATGATCCGATTTACGGCGTTTATGGGTTTGTGCGCTTTGCCGATGAAATTGTGGATTCGTTTGATGGCTATGACAAGCAAAAACTTTTGCAGCGCTTCAGACAGGATACATACGATGCAATTGAAGAAAAAATCAGCCTAAATCCAATACTTAACAATTTTCAATACGTTGTAAATCAATACAAAATAGAGCGTGAGCTGATTGACCTTTTTCTCAGGAGTATGGAAATGGACCTGGAGAAAGTTGAATATGATCAGCAGAAATATGAAGCCTATATATTGGGCTCGGCCGAAGTGGTCGGTTTGATGTGCTTAAGGGTATTTTGCGAAGGCAACGGGCAAAAGTATGATGAACTCAAGCCATCAGCCATGCGATTGGGTTCTGCTTTTCAAAAAATCAACTTTCTTCGCGACTTAAGAGCTGATTTTAAAGACCTGGGACGAAGCTATTTCCCTGGCATTGACATGAATAATTGGACTGACGAAACAAAAGCCGGGATTGAGGCAGATATTGAAAAAGATTTTGCCGATGGGCTTTCAGGAATACGAAAACTCCCTGACGGAGCCAGGTTCGGAGTATATGTAGCGTATGTTTATTTTCATGAATTGTTACTGAAAATTCAAAGTGTGAAGGCGGATAAACTGCTGAATGAGCGGGTTCGGGTTTCAAACGGACGCAAATATTACTTGCTGCTATCCGCTTATCTGCGCAATTTAACAGGCAAAATATGATCAGATTTAAAATACCGATTGTTATATTATTTGCCTTTTGCTTTGGCATTCGAAATTTGAACGCACAACAACTGCCGATTGAGAAGGTGCGAGAACAATTCTTTGCGATGGATAAAACAAAAGACGGTGCTCTGAATCTTTACAAATCGCTCGAGAATGCAGATTTGTCAAGAGATCCTGTAATGCTTGCCTACCGAGGAGCTTCATCTGCAGCATCAGCTGGCTCGGTTAGCGGTGTGCGGGTGAAACTTGAATATTTTAACCGGGGTAAAAGTGAACTGGAGAAAGCGGTTGGTTTAAAACACCTGGATGCGGAAATACGTTTTCTAAGATTGGCAACACAGCTGAATGCTCCCGGATTTCTTGGATACTCAGGTGATATTAGAAGCGATAAGTCAATTATACTTAATACTTTGACAAGCGTTAATGCTAATCATCCTAATGCGTACCTTTATCTCCGGATTTGCCGTTTCATGCTTGCTCACGTAAAACTCGATGATTCTGAAATAAACACTGTAAATCAGCTTATTGTAAAATTCAACACAAATAAATAATGACAGATTACGTAATACTTGTTGATCCCCACGACAATCAGGTTGGCCAGATGGAAAAGATGGAAGCTCATCTGAAGGGTGAGTTGCACAGGGCACTTTCGATACTCATTTTTAATAGTAAAGGCGAAGTGCTTTTGCAGCAACGTGCCCTCAGCAAATATCATACTCCCGGTTTGTGGAGCAATACAGCCTGTAGTCACCCAAGGCCTGATGAAGTAAGCCTGAAAGCGGCCACTCGCAGGCTCGGGGAAGAAATGGGTTTTACTACAGAATTGAAAGAGTCATTTGCCTTTATTTACAAAGCACATTTTGATAATGGCCTGATCGAGCATGAATTTGATCACGTTTTCTTCGGAGTATTTGATGGTATTCCGGCTATTAATCCCGAAGAAGCCAATTCATATAAATGGATCAATCCTATTGATCTTATGGAAGATATGAGATCAACTCCGGAGAATTATACCGTATGGTTCAGGATTATCATGGAGAAAATGGAGGATAGATTTCCTGAACTGGTTGCCTTAAAAATTGTTTAATTGGTAGAATAAGCAACAAAAATTTGATGTTATGGAAATGGTAGTTAATATATTACTGGTAATTCTGGCCTTCTTCTTTATGGAATTCATGGCATGGTTTACCCATAAATATGTGATGCATGGTTTTATGTGGTTTTTTCACAGGGATCATCATATCAGGGACGGACGAAAAATAGAATGGAATGATGTGTTTGCAGTTATATTCGCCATTCTAAGCATAGTATTGATTTACACGGGAGTAATGAATCCAAACCATATTTTACTGAGTCTTGGCATTGGTATTATGCTTTATGGTGCAGCGTACTTTATGTTTCATGATGTATATGTTCATCAGCGGGTTCCAATCCTGAAAAATTTCTCAAACCGCTATCTGCGTGCCACAGTAAAAGCCCACCTGGAACATCACAATCCACGGGCAGAATACAACTATGGCTTTTTAATTGCCCCTTTAAAATATTACAGGGAAGAATTTGGGAAGAAGAAATAAGATATGAGTTATGAGATATGAGTTATGAGATACTAGTTATAAGATACGAGTTATGCGTTTTAAGGTATCAGGTAACGAATAATGATTTACGATTAACCAATAACGATTAACCAATTTTCTGCAAAACATCAATCAATTAAGTGCCCTGAATGGATAAGTGGTTATATGTATTTATTAATCTTGGGGCTATCGGTATTCCATTTTTAGCTGGTTTCGACAAAAGGCTGAGATTTGATAAGCAATGGAAGTTCCTGTTTCCAGCTATGTTACTGACCATGGTAATTTTTATTCCATGGGATATGCTGAAAACGGATCTGGCTGTCTGGGGGTTCAATCCGAGGTATTTACAGGGATTTTATATCGGTAACCTGCCCATTGAGGAATGGATGTTTTTTATTGCCATTCCTTACGCCTGCCTTTTTACATACCATTCACTCAATTACCTGGTGAAGAAGGATTGTCTTGGCAAATATGCTGAGCGCATAACTTTGGCATTAGCTATCATATTACTAATCATAGGATTAATGAATGCCGACAGGCTATATACTTCGGTAACATTTATTTCGACCGGAGCCTTTTTACTTTTCCAGCGATTTGTTGTTAAAGGCGGTTATATGGGCCGGTTTTACCTGATGTATTTGGTAACCCTTATCCCGTTTTTTATTGTAAATGGTTTACTTACAGGTTCATTTATTCCTGAAGAAGTTGTTTTTTACGATGATGCTCAAAACCTGGGTATTCGTTTAGGAACCATTCCTGTCGAAGATATGGTTTACGGATTATTGATGTTACTGATGAATGTTACCTGGTTTGAATATTTCAGGAACAGATTCAGTTCAAAGAATCATAATTTAGCCTAAGCTGGCAGGTCATTTCTTTCGAAATACACAGCATTGCTTTGTTTTAAATCCTCACCGGTCGGGCTTTGGAACACCCGAAGATCAAATTGTGGAACAATGGCAAGGATATGGTCGAAAATATCCGACTGAACTTTTTCGTATTTGATAAAGCCGGTTTCAAGTGTAAACGCATAAATCTCAATAGGAATGCCGGATGAATTAGGCTGCAGCTGGCGAACAAGCAAATCACTCTTATTATCCACCGAAGGATGATGCGCCAGGTATTCCTCAAGATATGCCCTGAATACGCCGATATTAGTCTGACGTTTCCCGTTTATAAATATGGAGTTATCAATTTTATTTTCCTTGTTGTAGTTCTCAAGTTCGGCTTCGGTCCGATCAATATATTCCTGAAGGATGGTTATTTTCCGGAACTTATCGAGCATTTCCTGCGTGCAGAATTTCACACTAGACATATCAATGCTGATAGATCGTTTCATTCGTCTGACTCCCGAATCCTTCATCCCGCGGTAGTTCTGAAAGGATTCAGAAACAAGAGAATACGTCGGCAGTGTCGAAATGGTATTGTCAAAATTCTGAACTTTTACCGTTGTAAGTGAAATTTCGAGTACGGTTCCATCGGCACCAAATTTGGGCATGCTTATCCAGTCGCCCTGTCGTACCATATCATTGGCTGATAGCTGAATACCTCCAACAAATCCGAGTATTGGGTCTTTAAAAATAAGCAGGAGCACGGCCGAAAAAGCGCCAAGCCCGGTTAGCATGTAAAAAGGCGATTGGTTAAACAACAGTGAAATTATAAGAAGGAAAACAACGATAAAAACCACGATTTTCCCAATCTGAATATATCCTTTAATTGGGTGATACATAGCAAATTCGCTTTTCTGATACATGGCATACACTGCGTTCAGAAACGAATTGAGTATCAGCAGGAAGATTACTATAATGTATAGGTTGGTCAGTTTTAACACCGCCGGTATCAAACCCGGGAAATCATCAAGGGTCACCGAAATGGATTGGTAAACCAAAATTCCCGGAACCAGGAAAGCCATCCTGGCAAAGACTTTATTTTCGATGAGGACATCATCCCAGTTGCTGACTGTACGCTTTGCAATCCGCTTTAATACCCGATTTATAATTATCTTCGAAATATAATAGATTACGATGCTGGTAATCAAAACCAAAATAAAATCGGAGATGCCGGCAGTTTTTGATGCCATTTCAGGCGAAAGCCCAAGTTTTGTCAACCATATTGTTATTGTTCTGACTAATGATTCAAACATATGATTTTCAATTAATTAAATTAATATTGAAATAATTTCTGTCAAGTCGGGAAAACTTCTCAACCGCCGGCCAATTTCGCCTTGTAACCTGCTTTGGTGATCAATTCCATGACTTTTGCCCTGAAATCGCCCTGGATTATAATTTCGTTTTCTTTTGCCGAACCGCCGACGCCACACTTGCTCTTAAGCATACGGCCTAATTCTTCCAGGTCGTTTTGAGAGCCTATAAACCCGGTAATCAGTGTTACCTGTTTCCCACCACGGGACTTTTTATCCAGCATTACGCGTAAATTTTGTTGCTGAGGGGGCAGTGTTACCGGTTCCGAATTACCCTCGGTAAGGTAATTAAAATGGGGATTTGTTGAATAAACTATTCCAGTGGGTTTATTTTTTTTTGACATCTTTAACAAAGGGGTTGTGGGTTAGGGGTTGGGGAATAGAGCACTGAAACTCACTGAAACTTGAAACTCTGAAACTTGAAATCCTGACCAATAACCATTTACTATTTTCCATTAACCATTTTCCATTAACCATTTTCCATTTAAAGTTCATCAAGGAACAATAACGCGCAAAGCTAAAGGTTTGATACTGATTTTCACCGGGGATTCCATAATTTTCGGTTCTCCGTCAATATTCATCAATGGATTGGCAGCAGTTGAAACTGTAATTTCCTTACCCCTGAAATATTCAGCATAGCCTGATTTTGCAGGAGTGCCCGTCATCATATGATAACCAAAGTTTATTAATTGACTGGCAGGCATTTTTTTTATAACGCAAATATCCAGGAAACCATCATCAACTTTTGCATCAGGTGCAATGCGGGTGTTGAAACCAAACTGATCACTATTGGCAAAAACGATCATGAGCGCATGTTTCTCCATCGGGATACCATCAACAGTAAGATGATACGTTTGTGGTTTGTACGAACTGAATTCCTTTAGAGTAATCTGCATGTAAGCAATCATTCCCCGGATATAGGTTTCGGAAAATTTTTGAGCCACATGAGCATCAAACCCAATTCCTGCAATGCTGGTGAACAACATATCATTAACCGTAGCTACATCCATAAGCTTTGTATTACCCCGGATAATTGTACGCAATGCCAGCGCGTAATTTATGGATATCCCCAGGCAGCGGGCCAACCCGTTCCCCGAGCCTGCAGGTAGAATTCCCATTGGGACCCCGGTATTTACCATTGCTCTTGCAACTTCATTCACCGTTCCATCGCCGCCTGAAGCCACCACAATATCAGCACCCAAGTTTAAGGCATCCCTGGCAATTTCGGTCGCATGGCCAGCCCTTTCGGTAAAAACGACTTCAGGAATAAACCTGGAGGAGGGAATAAGGTTGCCGGCCAATAACTCAATTACAACCTTGCTTTTAGGTGTGATACCGGCCTTGGGATTTACTATGAAAACAATTTTTTTCTTTTCTTCAGTCATTTACTAATGTTTCAACAGCTTATTTTCGATCATCCGGTTATTATACTGCTGTATTACGGCTTTTAATAATTTGTCCCTTTCGCTGGCATTATTTTTTTGGGAAAAGTACACGTTTTTTAAAAGCAGACTATCGCGTTCGAAATTATACAAGTCATTTGATGTATTCAGATCGGTTTGCCAGGCATATCCATCCTGTATCAGCTGATAATTCCCATTCAGGAAACTGAGGCTGAAACGAGGCTCATTTCCCCTGAGCAACGACCCGCCGAAGGCAACAAATGGCTTTGGATAGTGCAGCATATCAAGCAGGGTAGGCATGATATCAGTCTGCTGGGCAACAATTCCCTCATGGCCAACACGCCCGTTTTGGGGTTCGTAAAAAAGGATGGGTATGAAATATTGTCCGACCCTGTTTTGATAAAAAGCCTGGTATGCTTCGGATGTATGATCGGCCGTAATCACAAAAATGGTGTTCTGAAACCAGGGCATGGTGCGGGCTTTTTCGAAAAATTTCTGTAATGCGTAATCAGCGTACATAATCGTTTCCTGTATTTCGAGCGGGCCTTTTCTGAATTTATTTTTATATTTTTCGGGAACCTTATACGGGTGATGCGACGACAGAGTGAATACAGCACTCAGAAAAGGCTGAGGAATTGAATTTAATGTTTTTGCAATGTACTGAAGAAAGGGTTCGTCTGATATACCCCAATGGCCATCGAAATCAGCGGGGTTGGGATATTCATTCATACCATAATACCTATCAAACCCGGCTGAATTACAAAATACATCGAATCCCATAGTGCCGTTCTTGCCACCGTGGAAGAATGATGTATTGTACCCTTCCGATTTCAGAATACTGGCAAGACTGTTAAAGTTGTTCGACGAATATTGTGAACCAATGAAATCTTCGGTCATCCAGGTTGGAAGTGAGGCCAGCACTGCCGGAATTCCTTCGATACTGCGTTTGCCATTGGCAAAGCCTTCATAAACGAGACTTTTTTCGGCCAGGCTATCGAGAAAAGGAGTAAAATCGCTTTTTTTATTCCCTAACTGATGGTTGAGTGCCCCGATATGTTCACCCGAAAAACTTTCAAGAATGATAACAAACACATTCTTTTTCTGCATCGGTAAAATATTTCCAAGGCTATCGGCCGACAAATAATTCTTATCGGGATTAAATAGTCGGTTTAACTCTGTTTCATTTTTAAAAAAAGCAACCCGCTGTATCCCTTTCTGACCCGAAGAACGCATTAGGGTGAAAGCTGAATTTAAAACTACCGGGGTCTCCTGCGAAGGTGCGTATTGCGAAGCGCTTAATATCCCGACGGGCTTTAGCTGAATGCCACCCCTCACACCCAGAACGAAAAGCGCAAAAAATACCAGCATCGATGCCGTTTGCGTCAGGTAATAGTTCGGTTGCTTCTGCAAAACGTACCTGCTCGAAATTCGGATCTGCCTCACGATAAGTACGAGGATAAAAATAGCCGTAAACAAAAGAATAACCAAATACCAGTAATCGCGGAGAAACTGGGGCATCATATTAGCCGTATCGTCACCGGTGCTGATATATTTGAAAATGTCAATCGTCATGCGTTTCAGCGAGAACGGATAGTAGGCTGTATCGGCAAAATTCGGGATTAACAGAATGCTGTTCGAGATGTAAAAAACTGTATCGGTAACAATACTGAATGCCCTTTTTCTCCGGAAACGAAACGGCAGAACCATGAGCAAAAAGTACAATGAATTTGCATACAGAAGTGCCACAATATCGTAACGCATGCCTGCAAACGCATAATACAACAGTTTTGACAGGTTGATGCCTGGAAAAAGGGATGTTTGTAAAAAGTAAAGCATTAACCTGGTTGCTACCATTAAAAGCAACATAAGCTGTAACCTGATTATCAGTACCGACTGCGGACTACCTGTAAAACGTAATTTTCGGAAATAGGCTAACATGGATTCAGTTAGGGTGCTAATTTGCTAAATTTTTGAAAAAGATAGCGTAAAGATTTTAATAAACGCAAAAAGTTTGCGGCTGCAAAAATAAAAAAATAAGAGACACCGTGAGGCATCTCTTATTCGTTGGTATTGAATCGCGAATAGTTATTGTTGAACTTTAACCGAATATGTGATCGATCCGGCACCGGTACCCGTGATAGCCTCAACTTTAATGAGTCCTTGTTTGCCTGTAACTGTTTTAAAAGCAACAATTTGACCAACAGTCAGAGCCGTAACTTTTGTTTTGGATACACCCGAAGCCAGGATAACTATTTCGGCATCTGTAGTGATGTTATCCCATGTCAGGCCGGTTGGCAAAGTGACTTTTTCAAACTTAGTATCGTTGCGAACGCTCCAGGTGGCAGGTCCGTTAGTAGCGTTTGTGAATATTTCGGCAACTGTGGCATCGTTTGGTGAAGCCAGGGTTGCTAGGTTGGTTGCCCCATAGTAATACATCCAGTCAATTTTAGCTGCATTTGCTTTAGCATCCGCAAGTGAATATACAGTTCCGTTTGATGAAGCAAATGAACTTCCGATGGTAGCATTATCCCACGATCCCAGTATTTTTTGTGTATAAGATGTGATCTGGCCGCCTGAAGTAGTTGTTACATTGAATGAGATTTCGCTGAATTCGCCATCTTTGTCGGTAATAGTAAAAGCCCAACGTTCGACACCGGCAGACGGATAAGCCGATGACTCGATCGTGATATTGAAAGCATCGGTTGAGTTCAACGTTGAGTCGAGGGCTGTAAAAGGAACATTGTTGAAAGTTCTTACGATTTTAAAGCTTTTCAGCTTAGTCTTGCTGCTGGCATTGGAAAAAGCACTAATACCAACTTTAAGCGTTTCACCTGCTTTAAGCGTAACATCCTGTGATGTAAACCCGGTTCCACCTATAAAATTAATTGTTGGCTTTACGTCAGTGGCCGGATCGGTATTACATGAAGTGAAAAACGGCATCGAAGCCATTAGAACAATTGAAAATAAGAAACTTAGTCTTTTCATTTTTTGTAGATTTTAGGTTTATAATAATTAAGGAAAAATATGGCTATTTAAATTTACACATGGCAGGATCAACCAAATTCCGTGCCATAATCAGCCTTAATTTACCGAAAGGCTGAATTAATTGACGGGGTGCTCCTTAAAGTCAACAATTATTGTTTTATTACAATAAAAAACAGGGAAGGTGCAAATGAAAACATAAAATTTGTTAAAACCCATTAATCTTTTCATACTTTTGCATCAAATTAACCAACTAAAACAAACGACACATGAAAAAACTGTTATTCTTACTTGCAATCGCAGGTCTTACTTCATTCGCAGCATGCAATTCAGGCGGAACCAAAGTTGAAGCAACTGCCGATACAACACAAGTTGAGGCCACTGTTGACACAAATGCCGCTGCTCCTGTTGCTGATACAACAGTTGTTAAATAATTTACGGGCTTTGAGCCAGTCAATTTATTATTTTAAAAGGAAACCCAAGGGTTTCCTTTTTTTGTTTATAACCATAAAGTAATGGCAAGCAGTAATCATAGGTATTGCCAGACAACTAATAATCTTTCTACTGTTTATACATACAACATCGGATTGACATTTTCATTTCGATACCCTACATCTTTTTCAATTAAATATGCTTTTCGCGGAGTTGCAAAATATTTCGATTAATTGACACTCTCCTATTTGCATTATTCATCTGCAAATGTACCTTTGTTGCATATTTGCCAAATTGTTTATGGCATCGTTTATCAAAGTATAACCCTCATAATTTATTGAACATGGAGTTTTTAACCGACAAATTGGCAGTCATTGGCAACAAAGGAAAAGGCATGCGCTCCGACTGCCATATTACCATGGAACTTACCGGAAACGGTGGCATTCAACTTGAGTTGATCAGTAAAGTCGAGGTGATGTATGGTGACGAAATCCGGGGACTGATTTTCGATATCATCGCATTCTATGGTATAGAAAATGCAAGAGTGCTGGTAGAAGATTCGGGCGCTTTAACTCCTGTAATAGCAGCCCGGATGGAAGCTGCTATCAGGCAATTAGTAAGTTCTGACAAGGAATATCTGCTCCCTATGCTGGGCGAGAATCTTTATGAAACAGCAAGGGATAAAAACCGTTTTTCGAGGCTTTATCTGCCCGGAAACACACCCAGCCTCATGATCAATGCCGGCGTTCATAAACCCGATGGTATCATTTTGGATTTAGAAGATGCAGTGGCGCCTGGTAAGAAATACGAAGCCCGTTTCATGGTTCGCAACGCGCTGCGCAATATCGATTTCTATGGTGCTGAGCGCATGGTTCGTATCAACCAGGTTCCGGCCGGGCTTGCTGATCTTGAATTTCTGGTGCCTCACCATGTAAACCTGGTCTTGGTTCCCAAATGTGAGAGTGCAGAGCAGATCAGACAGGTGAACGAGAAAATCGGCCAGTTAAAAACCAAATACAATTTCGGAGGCAACATATGGCTCATGCCAATCATCGAAAGCGCATTAGGTGTGCTGAAAGCATTGGAAATTGCTCAAAGCGAATATGTTGTAGCCATGGCCATCGGGCTCGAAGATTACACTGCCGATCTTGGAACACGCCGCACACAGGAAGCAACAGAATCTTTCTTCGCCCGCAGCATGGTCGTAAATGCATGTAAAGCAGCCGGCATCCAGGCTATTGATTCTGTATTCAGTGATATTGCTGATATGGAAGCACTTAAAGAAACTGTTATCCGTTCGAAAGCACTGGGTTTCGATGGAATGGGCTGCATTCATCCCCGCCAGATAAAGGTAATACACGAAAACTTTGCGCCGGATGCAGTGGAAATTGAAAAGGCTAAGAAAATCGTCAATGCATTTATGGATGCAGCGGCTAAAGGACTGGGCGTTGTTTCGTTAGGAACGAAAATGATTGATCCACCTGTGGTTAAGCGTGCTCAGAAGCTTATTGACCTGGCCGTTACCATGGGGAAACTTTCGTCCGACTGGCGGGAAGAGTTTCTGAGGGTGTAAGGGAGGAAGAGAATTGAAAATGGAAAATGGAAAATTGGGACATCTGCAATCTACAATCCGCAATCTTCAATCCACAATCACCAATCACCAGTCACCAGTCACCAGTCACCAGTCACTTATCACCAATCACCAGTCACCAATCACCAATCCCTAAACCCTTTGTAAAACATGTCAAAATACGATAAACTTACAATAAATGCCGTGGGTCGCACTGTTCCTCAGGTAGTTAACGGCAAAGAAGCAATTCCCTTTATAGGTGTTGGAAAATATAAACCAACAGGCAGAAAATATGCTCCGCCTATTGCAAGTTGTGCCGATTACCCTGAAGATGGCAACAAAATAGTTCCTTCCCTTAAAGAGGCACTGGTGAGAGCCGGAATAAAAGATGGAATGACCATTTCCACCCATCATCATTTCCGGAATGGTGATTTGGTTGGAAACCAGATATTTGATGCTGCAGCAGACATGGGTATCAAAAACCTTACATGGATGCCCTCAGCCAGTTTCGAATGCCATTCGCCCATGATAAAATACCTCGAGAACGGGGTGATTCATCACATCGAAGGCAGCATGAACGGCGCTTTGGGCAGGTTTACTTCCGAAGGAAAAATGGCCGGGCTGGGAGTGCTTCGTTCGCATGGCGGTCGTTACCAGGCAATTCAGGATGGTGATGTGCATATTGATATTGCTGTGATTGCAGCACCTACAGCCGATTGTTTCGGAAATGCTACCGGCGATCGCGGTCCTGCTGCCTGCGGTCTGCTTGGCTTCGCTTTGGCTGATTCGCAATATGCCGACAGGGTAATTGTTGTTACCGACAATCTGGTTCCATTCCCTTGCGTTCCATGGCAAATACAAGGCAATTATGTCGATTTTGTGGTAGTGATGGATAAAGTAGGTATTCCCGAAAAAATTATTTCCGGTACTACCGAAATAACCAAAAGCCCCGACAGGCTTTTGCTTGCAGAGATGACAGCCCAGTTTTGCAAGGAAACCGGAATCGTTCGTGATGGATTTTCGTTCCAGGCCGGAGCCGGCGGAACCGCTTTATCCATTGGCATTTACTTTGCCGAAATGCTTCGCAAACAGGGCATGAAAGCCCGTTTTGCCCGTGGCGGTAGTAATAAATATCTTGTCAAAATGCTGGAAGAAGGTCTGGTTGATTATATTCTGGATGGCCAAACGTTTGATTTAGATGGAGTGCGCTCGATGCGCGAAAACCCCAACCATCTGAATACAAGCCCTTTTACCAGTTACAATTATCATGGCAAGGGTAATTTCGCTCAGTTTGTTGACGTAGTAATACTTGGTGCAACCGAGGTGGATATAAATTTTAATGCCAACGTGGTAACGCACTCCGATGGCTATTTGCTCCATGGAATTGGCGGCTGGATGAATTGCCTTTTATCAAAATGTGTAATCCTGCCCATTCCCTTGTTCCGCGACCGCATGCCTGTGATCCGCGATGAAGTTACGACCATTTGCGGACCCGGCGAACTGATTGATGTTATTGTTACCGAACGTGGAATCGCGATCAATCCCCTGCGTCCTGACCTGATCGAGAAAATGAAAGGCAGTTCCCTTCCCATAAAAACCATCCACGAACTGAAAGCCGAAGCCGAAAAAATCTGCGGCAAACCCCAGAAAGCGCGTCTTACTGATGAAGTGATTGCGGTTATAAAATGGGTGGATGGAACGGTGATTGACTCAGTGTTCAGGGTTGATAAATAAAATTTTAATTTTAATGAAAATCCTCAATTCAATAATTGAACTGGGGATTTTTTTTGCCTGAATTATCCGACATCACAAAAACAACCTGGTTGTTTAATCCGTATTTATAATTTCAGCCCCATTCACTTTCACCATACTTTTTCCCTAATTTTATAGTTACTTGTTAAAATGTATAATCTCATTTCGCTTTAGCATTATATTTTTGATAGTCAGATAGATACACCCTTTAATCTTCCCGAATTATGTTCAAACATCTTTTCCTTTTCGCACTGTTGGGCGTAGCGTTGTCGTCGTGCAGCGATTTTAACTCGGTGAAAGTTAAGAAAACCAATTTTAAGGATGAAGTGCTTCGTACACAGAACCTGGTTTTTACCTTCAATAAGGAATTATTACCCGATACGGGACTGATCAACAAATGGGATACCACTCAGTATATAAGTTTCGAGCCTAAGATTCCCGGAAAATTCATGTGGACAGGCAAATCGGAACTCACCTTTTCGCCGCTGGGAGCATTGCTGCCGGCGTCAAGTTATAAAGCTACACTCAACAAGGACCTGACTAAATACAGCCTGACAAAGTACAGCATTGATGATGATCCGTTGTTGTTTCATACACCACTTCTGGCAATAAGTAGCATTAACAGTTACTGGTCGCTGAGTGAAGAACTGGCCAACCAGGCGGAGGTACGATGCCAGCTCAATTTTAATAATCCAGTTTCTCCGGCAAAACTCAGGTCTCTTTTGAAACTCCAGGTTGCAGGGAAAGAGATACCGTATCGTATTATCACTCAAAATGACGCTGAAAGTATTGAAGTTGCCTTTGTTTACGATCCTGAGCTACCTGATAATGAGATAAAAGGTGAAGCAATCATTTCAAAAGGGCTTATTTGTCAGGGTGGAAATTTGGCTACTGAAAACCTTTTGAAGAGCGGATTTCTGATCCCTTCGAAAGATAAACTTACCATTACCTCCACCGAATCCGGTTTCGACAACGGAAAGGGATTTATTGATGTATTTACATCGCAGCCATTGATTGCTGAAGGTCTGAATAGCTTTATTTCTACCGATCCGGCAATGAACCTTGAAACTGAAGTATTAACCAACGGATTCAGAATAAAAGGTGAATTTCTGGGCTCACAAACCTACACTCTGAATATAAAAAAAGGTATAAAAAGCCTTTTCGGACGTGAGTTGGAAGATGATTATACATCAGTAATATCTTTTGCTGATCCCTTACCAAACATCTCGTTTACCGAACAAAATGCAATTTATCTTTCCACCAAAGGTGAGCGTAATCTTGGGGTTAATATTGTAAATGTGCCGAAGGTCAAAGTCTCGATATTCAAAATATTTGAAAACAACATCCAGCATTATATGCGCCAGGGTAAAAGCTGGGAATATAATTATGACGAAGCAACGGGTGATTACAACGATTACAACACCTGGTCGTTCGACGAAAACTACGGAAAGCCTGTGATGACCAAAGAAATACAGACCCGTTCGTTGCAGAAATCAGGAAATATATCCTTACTGAATCTCGATTTTGCCGAACTGAATTTCAATGATTCCTACAAAGGTTTATACCTGGTAAAAGTGGAGGCCAGTGATCGGAAATACATTCAGGATGCCCAATTGCTCTCGTTTTCCGACCTGGGTTTAATCGTTAAAGAAGGCTCAACGGATGTGATGGTTTTCGTTAATTCATTCCGCGACGCCACACCGGTTAAAGGTGCAAAGCTGGATTTTATCAGCACCAACAATCAGAAGGTCTATTCTACGGTTACGGATAATAATGGAGTTGCCATATTTAAAAATGCAAAACAGGTAGCCGCCGGTTTTACGTTGAGTATGGTATCGGTGCGGTACGAAAACGACTTCAATTTCGTGCTTTTCGACAAAACGCGTGTCGAAACTTCCCGCTTTGATGTTGGCGGAAAACGCATGGATAATGTGAATTACGATGTATTTATTTATGGCGACCGCGATTTGTACCGTCCCGGCGATACCGCTTACATCAATACCATTGTCCGCACTCCGCGCTGGGAAGTGGTGAAAGATATCCCGATAAAAATCAAACTCCTAGCTCCTAATGGCCGCGAATACCTGAATCAGCGCTTTCAGCTGAATGCCTCGGGCGCTGCCGGAACAAAGTTTTTTGTTCCGCGTCAGGCTATGACCGGGTCGTACGTCATCGAAGTGTATGCCGCCAATGATGTTTTACTTGCCTCGCGAAAAATTTCAGTCGAAGAATTTGTTCCCGATCGTATCAAAGTGACCGCCAAAACCAACAAAACGGTTTATCTGCCGGCAGAAGCCATCAACCTTGATCTGTTGGCTGAAAACCTGTATGGAACTCCCGCCGGTGGAAGGCGTTTTGAAACAGAATTACGCCTGAAACGCAAACAGTTGACATCGAATGCCTTGCCGGATTATTCGTTTAATATCGAAACAAAAAACATGCCTGTGCTGGCTTCCATTGTTCAGCAAGGGAATACAGATGCCGAAGGCAAGGCTGCATGTATTTTACAATCAGCAGCATACAACGATATTGGCCTGCTCGAAGGCAAAATTTTTACCACTGTATTCGACGAAACAGGCCGGCCGGTTAACCGCTTAAATGTGGTTGAAATCCCAACCCAACAGGTTTATTTTGGAATACGAAATTTTGACACCTGGTTATCAACCCGGAAGGCTCTGAACTTGCAATTTGCGGCGATTGACCGGACCGGAAAAGTTTTACCCGGTGCCACGGCTAAGGTTGTAATCATCAACTATAAGTACGAAACGGTAATCGAAAAACAATACGGCCGGTATAACTATGTTTCGCAGAAAAAGGAGAAAGTTGTTTTCACACGTGAGCTGAACATCAAAGGATCCGGCTCGGTTTTACCCTTTATCCCACTCGCATCGGGCGAATACGAGGTGCGTATCATGGCTCCGGGAAGCGAGAATTACGTTTCACGAACATTTTATGCCTATGGCTGGGGCGACACCAATTTTTCGTCCTTCGAAGTCAGCCGCGAGGGAGAAGTGATAATTACGCCTGATAAGTGCATATATAACCCGGGTGAAAAGGCGAAGTTGCTGTTTAAGGCGCCTTTCGACGGACAGTTGCTTGTTACCATTGAACAGGATAATGTGCTGAGTTATAAATTTCTGAACCTTGTGAATAAATCGGCCAGCATGGAATTAGCCGTTACCAAAGATCATTTGCCGAACATTTACATTGATGCCACTGCTTTCCGCAAATCCGTTGACATGTCGATTCCGCTTACCGTTGCTCACGGTGTTGTTTCACTTAAGGTGGATGATGTTTCGGCAAAACTGAATGTTGCCATTTCGGCCCCCGAAAAATCAAGGTCCGGGATCAAACAGACTTTTACAATTAAAACTGCTCCCGATGCCGAAGTTACCATCGCGGTGGTTGATGAGGGAATTCTGCAGATTACCGATTACAAGACGCCGGATCCTTTCAGCTGGTTTTATCAGAAACGCGCCCTGGGTGTAAATTCCTATGATGTATATGCCTTGTTGTATCCCGAACTGAAACGATCGTCGAGCCCTGCCGGTGGCGAGGCTTTCGATCTTTCGAGGCGTATTAATCCGTTAACCGGCGACAGGGTGAAACTAATTTCGAAATGGAGCGGAATCCGTAAGGCAAATTCATCAGGCGAATGTAGTTTCAGTATGGATATTCCCCAGTTCTCAGGCGCCCTGAGGGTAATGGCTGTGGCATACAAAGGCAGGCAGTTCGGTTCAGCTGAAAAAACCATGAAAGTAGCTGACCCTGTGATTATAAGCATGTCGCTGCCACGTTTTTTAAGTCCCGGAGATAACTGCGTTGTAGCTGTTTCCATGACAAATACTACCGAGAAAGGCGGGAATGCTAACATTCAACTTACTGTGTCCGGTCCGGCGACTGTGGCTGGTAAAAATTCAGCATCAACCAGCCTGAAAACAGGCGCTGCAGAAGTTGCATTGTTTACTGTAAATGCTGATAAAGGAATTGGTGTTGCTACCATTTCAGCCACAGTAAATGCATTAGGTCAGAAGTTTACTCAACAGATTGATATTCCGGTCCGGCCGGCGGCTGGATTGATTTTTATTACGGGAACGGGCTCTGTTACGGCAGGTTCAGTTAAAACATTTAATGCTGCCAGCGACTTATATCCGAAAGGGATAAAATCGGCACTGATCCTGAGCAAATCACCGGCGATTGAGTTTGCCAAAAACCTCGATTACCTGGTTCGATATCCTTATGGCTGCCTGGAACAAACGGTTTCGACTGCCTTTCCCCAATTGTACCTGGCTGATCTGACCAAATTGTTTCCTTCGGCTTCTGGCCGGAACTTTTACCAGGGTGGTTCGCCGGGATCAAATGTGCAGCAGGCTATTTTAAAAGTGGAATCCATGCAGTTATACAACGGTGGATTGTCGTTATGGCCGGGAGGCGGTAGTGCCGATTGGTGGGCTTCCGCTTATTCCGCACACTTCCTGTTCGAAGCAAAGGCAGCGGGTTACGAGGTAAATGCCCGGGTTCTGAATGGTATACTTAATTTTTTGACACAGAAAGTGAAAGAGCGCGAAATGGAAACGTATTTCTATTTTGAAAATGGAGTCCGTAAATCGAGAAATGTTCCCCGCCGTGAAATCCTTTATTCGGCTTATGTGCTTGCCCTGGCTGATAAAGCTCCTGTTTCGGCGATGAACTATTACAAATCAATGTCAAAAGAATTATCTTCCGAAGGCCGGTACCTGCTGGCTTCCTCGTTTATGCTCGCCGGTGACGTAAAGAGTTTCAGAAGTGTTTTGCCAAAAGCTTTTGGTGATGAAAAAGCAATCTGCGAGTTTGGCGGCTCCTATAGCTCCTATTTGAGAGACAAATCATTGGCATTAAATTCTTTACTCGAAGCCGATCCTAATAATCCCCAGGTTGATGAATTATTGAAAAGCATTTCCTTTGAGATGAAAAATGCCAGGTATTATTCAACACAGGAAACCGCATTTGCTTTGCTTGCCATCGGCAAACATGCGCGTAAAGCAATGGCCTCAGATATTTCAGCTGATATTTCGGTAGATGGAAAAGTGGCAGGGAAGTACAATAATAAGGATTTGCAGCTTCCACTGGATATCAGCAACAAAAATGTAACCCTTACCACCAAAGGAAAAGGAACATTGTACTATTATTATGAAATCTCGGGGATAAAACTGTCGCCAAATACGGCAGATGAAGACAAGCATCTGAAAGTACGCCGGCGATTCCTGGATCGTAATGGCAACCAGATCTCGGGTAATTCATTCATTCAGAACGATTTGGTTGTAGTAGAAATCACCGCCCAGTCCGAAACCGGAACAAACGTTGAAAATGTGGCTATCACCGATTTGTTGCCTGCCTGTTTCGAAATTGAAAATTCGCGATTGGTTGCCGAACGTGAAATGGATTTTATGAAAAACCGCTCAACACCTGAATATACCGATATCCGCGACGATCGTATCAGTTTCTTTACGGCTCTGAACGGCACAGCCAAGACCTTTTATTATACAATCAGGGCAGTCAGTAAAGGCACTTTCGTGATCGGTGCCGTTTCGGCCGATGCCATGTACAATGGGGAATATCATTCATATTCGGGAAGCGGGAAGGTGATTGTGAAATAGAGTTAAAAGTCAAAAGTTTAGAAGCCGGCTGCTCCATCGCAGTCCGGCTTCTTAAATATTATAACAAAAGATAAATGACAAAAACTTATTTATAGATAATTTCCCTTACTGTTTTTGTACCATACATAGTCCGCATATTTACGCGTAGTTCCCTTAGCTTTTTCTGATCTTCCTCATTTCCAACAACTTTCTTTTGAATTGCATCCCATTTATCTTCATTGCCTTCCATGCCGGCGAGATTTTTGTACTCAACCATCAGCATGATTTGCCAATCTTCAGGATTAGCAGCAGCACCTTCAAAAATTTTATATGATAAAATTAATCCTTGTTTAATACCTTCATCCTGAACAGCTTTCCATGTAGTTTTCAAGCTATTAAGATAATCGCGGTTCATCCCATTTTTAATTTGCACAAATGAGACCGTCCATGCGGAACCGTTCTGATATGTACGTTCCTGTGCAAAACTGTTGGAACCAAATGCAAGTGCCAGCAATACAATCAGTAATAGAATTTTTGTTTTCATGATTTTTGGCTTAGAATTAATAAATTGCTTGGATTGAATAAAGTAACTAACATTCGGATTTAAATTTTGTTTAGAATGATTCTAAATAATTATAACTTCCAACACTTTTGCCACATGGAGGTCATAAACAAAAAATGCCACATGTTTTTCAACAAGCTGCATTCGCAAACAAATCTGGAATAATTTAGAACGGCCGGAATGGAGGATCAAACCCGGCACTCCTTCAAGGTTTCATTGAGTAAGAAATGAACTGGCAAACCAGTGTTAGATTTAAAGCCGTACTCCGACTCATTCTAAAAAACTTATAAACCTTTTATTATCAATTATATAAACCACTATCTTCTATTCAAAGTGCTCTAAATATTTTGCAAACGAGATCAAATCAGGGAACGAATAATCAAGGATTCCGGCACACCGGGATAAAACTTCTTTTTCAGTCCCGATCAGTACCGTAATCATTCCGAGCCTGTGCCCGAAAAGAATATCGGAATAGGTATCCCCGGCCATGATACTTTTCCTGAAATGTATGGATGGAAACTGTTTCTTCGCTTTCAAACCCATACCCACCGAGGGTTTACGTGTAAAACTCCGGCTGTTTTTCAGATCAGGACTGTAAAAAACGGCATCAATGCGTCCACCGGCAGCCGAAACTTCACTCAGCATTTTTTCGTGAACCTTGTCTAATTGAATACTTGTCATAAGACCTCTGCCAATCCCTTGTTGATTGGTAACAACCACCACCGGATTAAAAATACGGGATAAAATTGCCAGCGCTTCTTTTACGCCTTGAATAAATTCAAACTCATCGGGATGTTTCACATAATCATCCGGGATACGTGTATTTATGACACCGTCTCTGTCGAGAAACAATGTCCAACCAGGTCCTGATGTTAACTTCCTGCTCATATTCCGCGCCAGGCTGGTAAAAAAGTTTGAGCTCTGTCATAGTCTTCCGGAATTCCCATATCCAAAAAGGAAGCATCGGTCCGAAATGATTGCATATGAAGAGTTGAACACGAAACTTTGAACAAATCATTTTCAATTGAAAATTTTTGATCGCGTATGTTCTTGAATATATTCCTGTTGATTAAATAAATCCCACCGTTAATCCAACCACTCCCCGATCGCGGATCTTTCTCCCTGAACGCTGTTATCCTGCCGTTATGATCGGTTTCTACCAAACCATATCTTCCTGTTTCCGGCATATGTTTGACAGCGATTGTAATATCTGCTGAGGACATAGTGTGCCATTGTTCCATAGATGAAAGGTCAGGAAGGAAAAAGGTATCACCATTCATCACAAATGCTTTCTCCTCAGCACTGTGATCGAAAGCCAGTTTTATCGCTCCGCCGGTTCCCAAAGGTTCGTTTTCAATTGCATATAAAATGGATAATGACTGGAAACTATTTCCGAAATAATTGATTATCTGTTCTTTGCGATAGCCAACGGAAAGTATCACCGTTTTAATTTGCTGACTGATCAGGTAATTGAGTACATGCGATAAAAACGGTGCACCCTGCACAGGAGCCATGCATTTAGGCATACCGGGCAACACACCCTGAAGCCGCGTCCCCAATCCACCGGCAAGTACGATCGCCTGTTTTACATTCATCACAATATCAGAATTTAAATAGCTTTTCTTCAACAAGTTCGCAGATAATATGACCTAACATGATATGAGATTCCTGTATGCGCGGCGTATCGGAGGAAGGAATATTCAGGAGAAAATCGGATTTTTCTTTCAGTTTTCCGCCGCTATCTCCCGTGAAGCCAATAGTTTTCATCTCCAGTGATTTCGCAACATCAAAGGCATTTAAAATGTTCTGCGAATTGCCCGATGTCGTCAAGCCGATCAGAATATCTCCGCTTTTGCCAACCGCTTTTATCATTCGCGCAAAAATGGCATCATACCCGTAATCATTAGCCACCGCTGTCACAAAAGAGGAGTTAACATGCAGAGCCTCGGCATTCAAAGGTTGCCTGTCGAAATAGAACCTGCCTGACAGTTCAGCCGCCAGGTGCTGAGCATCGGCTGCACTGCCACCGTTTCCACAAAACAATACTTTGCCACCATTTTGATAACAGGTAACAATTTCATTTACAATAACTTCTACTGTTGCTATCATGACAGCATCCAGTAAGACGGATGCTTTGACTTCAATAGATTTTGCAATTATTTTCCTGATGCGTTCTTCCATATGTTGAATTATTTCGTACTAATGTTAGTTTAGTGGGTGAATTCAAATAGTCGAAAGTCAAATGTCAAATGCCAAATGTCGGATGTCGAGTGTCGAATGTCGAATGTCGAATGTCGAAAGTCAAATGTCGGCAGTCGAATGTCAGAAATTACTCATAGAACAGAATTCAATTACAAGTAGTTAGATGTATAACTATTAAGATTATCCGAAATTTTTTCTATCATAAGTAAGAATGTAAAATCCATTTCGCAGCTACTTCTGACTTCTGTCTTCTGTCTTCTGTCTTCTGACTTCTGACTTCTGACTTCTGTCTTTTGACTTCTGACTTCCGACTTCTGACTTCCGACTTCGGTCTTCCGACCTTTTTATATCCATTACCATTCCAATCGTGGTAGAACCAATTATTTTATACTGAAGCCCCAATCTTTAAATAGTCCACGACACCATTCCCCCTTTGGTAAAAGTATAACGAAGCACCTGACCGCCAAACTGCTGCAAGGCATTTATCACGTCGTAGCGTTTGATACCCGGGCAATAAAAAAGCATAAAACCTCCGCCGCCGGCACCGCTGATCTTGCCTCCGGTAGCTCCGTTTGCCAATGCCGTGTTATAAATATTTTCGAGCATAGGATTGGTTATTTCTTCAGCCATTCGTTTCTTAAAATGCCAGCCATAGTTCAGGATTTCACCAACATCATCGAGTTTGCCCATGAGTAGTGCTTCTTTCATCATCACAGCCTGCTTTTTCATCTCGTGCATGGCATCTATAGATTGCTGGTTGCCTCTTCGTACGTTATTCTGCTGTGCTTCAATAATTTTGGCTGATAACCTGCTTGTGCTGGTATTGTATAAAACGAGGTTATGCGAAAGCTCGTTTAAATAAATATCTTTAATCCGTAATGGGTTGACGATCACTTTGTCGTCTTTCGAAAACTCCATGAAGTTGACTCCTCCAAAGGTAGCAGAATACTGATCCTGTTTGCCCCCGGCCATTTTCAGGTCGATGCGCTCAATTTCGAAGGCAAGATGAGCCATATCGTATTCGCCCATGGGCAGCTTAAGCCATTCGGCAAATGCACCTAATATGGCTACTACCAGCGTTGATGAAGTACCAAGTCCGGATCCCGGAGGAGCATCAACCGCAGTTGTGAGCCTGAAAGACAATGGTTTACCCGTGAAATCCCTTACCAACCTGTTATACACTCCTGCATGAAGGCTGAAAGGATCTTCAATCGGCAATTGATCAACAGAATCTAAAACTATCTGCTTGTTCTGATCCGCAAGGCAAAAGTAAATTTTGCCATCGTCGCAAGGCTCAATGGTGGCACTGGCAAATAAACTGATTGTTGCATTGAGAATCGCACCTCCAAAAAGATCTGAATAGGGTGCAACATCACTCCCACCTCCTGCCAGTCCGATTCGTAAAGGAGCTATACATCTGTTTATCAACATACTAGTGTTTTATTGATACATTTAGAATCTGCCTGCAAAGGTATAATTATTCACGAATAATACGAAAATTCCTGCGTAAAGCAGAAGAGACGGCCTTTTCAAATCGAGAGTAGATTTTACCTTCAATAACGCATTATGAGTGGTGGCGTGCTGTTGAAATAACCTTCGGAGCCGGTAAGAGCAAACTGAATGGTTAATATCAGAATATTAAGTATTGAAATGGCCTTAATGAGGTAAAATAAATTTCTAATAAAAAGGAGTAGCTATTTCCTGCCAATTGCTTTAAGTCGTTTTCTTAACCAGCAACGAATCAATGGTTTTAAGCATATTCGACCAGGTAAACCGCAATTTTTCCTTTTCCACATTCTTCGAAAACTCGGCTTCTTTCCCGCGATCGAAATACTTGAAAATGGCTTCTGCAATTTCGCCAGGTTCCGGGTTAACGACATAACCCACTACCTCATTTTTCACAAATTCCTCCAACCCCCCAACATTGGTAATTATCATGGGCTTGCCAAAATGATAGGCAATTTGGGTAACACCGCTCTGCGTGGCGCTTTTATAAGGCTGTACAACCAAATCGGACGCACAGAAATACCTCGACACTAGGCTCTCCGGAATGAATTCAGTGGCAAGCACAATACGTTCGCCCAGGTTTAATTCCGCAATAAGATCGTGATAGGGTTTGGGATCGGAATAAAACTCGCCGGCAACTAATACTTTAACGGGCAAATCTTTGAGTACAGGTAAAGCGACGGCTTTCAGCAACAAGTCGAGCCCCTTATAATCGCGGATAAAGCCAAAAAAAAGTATATAATTAAAATTCGGATCCAGGTTTAAAAGCCGTTTCGCTTCCTCTTTTGGAATGGTCTCGCCATAATTATCGTAAACCGGGTGAGGGCAAAATAAGGCTCGCTTTTGCGTGAAAGTACGCAAATCATCCAGAACATTTTTCGACATGGCAACAAACCCATCCACGCAATTGACCCAGTATTTTGCCAGTATCCTGTCGCCCGGCCGGTGTTCGTGCGGAATAATATTGTCAACTATCGAAATAACGCGGGTAAATTTGTTGCTTTTTACAATCCGGGCGATGGTCCCGAAACAGGGAGCCATAAATGGCAGCCAGAATTTGACGATCAAAAGGTCAGGTTTCTTCTTTTTTAACTCATACCCTATTTTGATCCAGTTTAAAGGATTGACGGAGTTGACTTTTACAGCAATTTTTAAATCCGCAGGTGGCGGATCGTCAGAATATTGTGTTTTGCCGGGAAACAGGAAACCCGGATACTGCAGGCTGAAAGTGTAAATTTCTGCATCATAACCCTGCGACTGGTACTCCCTGATGATCCGCTCGTTGAATGATGCAAGCCCACCTCTTAACGGGTAGGCTGAGCCCAGTAATATAACTTTCTTCTGTTCCGACATCCGAATTATTTTAAAAAAGCCCGGGTTCAAGGTTCAAGGTTCCGGGTTCAAGGTTCAAGGTTCAAGGTTCAAGGTTCCAAGTTCCGGGTGCCATGTTCCCAGTTCCGATTTCCCGATTCCAGATTCCAGTTTCCAGTTTCCAGTTTCCAGTCGTTAACAATAAACCACGGAGGCACTAAGGACACAGAGAAACACTGAGAAATTAAATTCGGATTTCAGTTTACTATTTTCGATTAACCATTTTCCAGTTTCCAGATTCCAGTTTCCAGATTCCAGATTCCAGTTTCCAGTCGTTAAAAACAAACCACGGAGGCACTAAGGACACAGAGAAACACTGAGAAATTAAATTCGGACCTCAGTTTACTATTTTCAATTAACCAGTTTCCAGTTTCCAGTTTCCAGTTTCCAGTTTCCAGTTTCCAGTTACCAGTCGTTAAAAATAAACCACTGAGGCACAAAGGACACAGAGAAACACTGAGAAATTAAATTTGGACCTCAGTTTACTATTTTCGATTAACCATTTTCCAGTACCCAGCTTCCAGTTTCCAGATTCCAGATTCCAGTTTCCATTTACTAGTTCCCAGATTCCAGTTCCCAGATTCCAGTTTCCAGTTACCAGTTTCCAGTTTCCTTAAATACCAATCTCCGATTCAATCAGGTAATGATTCCGTTCGGGAGAGTTGCGGGCCAGCATTTCGGCTATAAAACCGGCTAAAAACAGTTGTGTGCCAAGCACCATGCTTAATAAACCGAAGTAGAACAGAGGACGGTCGGTCATGCGGTATTCGGCCAGGAAAAATTTTCCGTAAGCCAGTATGCACGCAATGGCAAACCCGATTGTAAACAGGAACATGCCAAGCATTCCGAACAAGTGCATAGGCCTTTTACCAAACCGGGAAACAAACATGATCGAAATCAAATCGAGCGGCCCGTTTACGAAACGGTTTACACCAAATTTGGTGACACCGAACTTCCGTTTCCGGTGTTCAACCACCTTCTCCCCTATCCTGGTAAAACCATTCCATTTGGCAATTACAGGGATGTAACGGTGCATTTCGCCATACACTTCGATGCTTTTAACTACATCTTTTTTATAGGCTTTCAACCCGCAGTTATGGTCATGAAGTTTTACTCCCGACATCCTGGATGTCATGGAGTTGTATAGCTTAGAAGGGATATTTTTTTTGATCGACGAATCGTACCTCACTTTTTTCCAACCCGAAACAAGGTCAAATCCATCATTCTTTATCATCGCATACAAACCGGGAATTTCTTCCGGGCTATCCTGCAGGTCGGCATCCATGGCGATGATCACATCGCCTGCAGCTATTTTGAAACCGGTGTTCAATGCGGCCGATTTCCCATAGTTACGGCGAAATTTGATGCCTTTTACACGGGCATCTTTGTGATGAAGTTCCTCGATAATCTTCCACGAATTATCGCGGCTTCCGTCATCAATCAGCAGGATTTCGAACGTGTATTTATTCTCCGTCAACACTTTATCAATCCATTGACAAAGTTCGGGCAGCGACTCTTCTTCGTTAAGCAGTGGTATTATTACCGAAATATCCATAAGCAGATTTAAATTACTCCTCCTGAAGCGTTATCGAACATTTCAGGTTTCTTTTTCATGATGGCTCCAACTATTAAAGCTATAACCCCGCTACCAATAAGGCTGTATAACATCTGTTTCAGTGTGGCCTTGACAGAACCCATTTCAGCGGCCTGTACATCAAATTTATCAAGTGCTTCAGCCAACTGTTCTTCCGACATTTTTCCAGCAAGGTAATTTTCCATCCATGTTTTTTGAGCTTCCATGACGTTCTTGTAATAATCTGGTTCTACCAAAGTAATAAAGAGATAAGTAATCAAAGTAGAAAGAACTACCGAAACAGATAAGGCAATAAAGCAGTATAAAAAAGCATCTTTAAACGAAATAAACCCACCAATTGAAGCTTTGTATTTCTTAAACAGAATCACTAAAATAACAATACTTATGGCAATCATTCCTAGCCCTGTCAACATCGGAATCATGATTCCTACTGGTTTAATATCAGCAATGTACATTATCAACCAGACAAAAATCGAAACAACTCCGATTATAAGACCGGTCTTCAAGGCTGAACTGAAAAATTCATTTTTTGTTTCCATATTGATTATACTTTAAGGTTTTGGTTTACTGCAAAGGTATGAAACTTGGTTAAAAACTGCTTAAAATCTGCTATATGTTTTTTAAATCGCAAAAAGTTGTACTTTTGCACCGGGTAAGTCTTATACGACCAGCTCCTATTGAACTCCCCCAGGACAGGAATGTAGCAAGGGTAAATAGTTGAGCGGTGCGATATAAGTAGCTTACCCATTTTTTATGCCCTTTACTTTAATATTTATATTTGATTAAATTATTGATTGTCATTATAATATCATTTATAAAAATCCATTTCGCTCGACAAACCAGCAAAATCGTCCTAAATCCAAAAGGCAAATTCCCACAAATAAATAACTTAGTAGTCAGAAAAAGGGGCTAACTTTGCGAAAAACCAATTTCTTCATTTAAATTTACAACCATGCAGTTTTTTATTGACACAGCCAACCTGGATCAAATCCGGGAAGCAAATGAACTTGGAATTCTCGATGGCGTTACCACCAATCCTTCGCTGATGGCTAAAGAAGGCATTAAAGGCCGTAAAAATATCCTGAAACATTATGTGGATATCTGCCAAATTGTAGATGGACCCGTGAGTGCAGAGGTTTTATCAACAAATTTCGATGAAATGATTGTTGAAGCTCATGAACTTGCCGGTTTGCATAAAAATATTGTTGTAAAAATACCCATGATCAAAGACGGTATAAAAGCAATCCGGTATCTTACTGACCATGGGATTGCCACCAATTGTACCTTGGTATTTTCGGCCGGGCAGGCACTCTTGGCAGCCAAAGCAGGAGCTACCTATGTTTCGCCTTTTATAGGGAGGATTGACGACACCAGCTATGACGGTCTCCTGCTCATCGAACAGATAGTTGGCATTTACAGGTACCATGGTTTCGAAACCCAGGTTCTTGCAGCGTCCATCCGCAATGTTAACCATATCGTGAAATGTGCCGAACTTGGCGCCGATGTCATCACCAGCCCTTTATCATCCATACTTGGATTGTTGTATCATCCGCTGACGGATCTTGGTATGGCCAAGTTTATTGAAGATACAAAAAAAATGGATTTGTAGCACCTGATTATGGCTTTGCTGATTAAGTTATATCCCGACAATCCCAACGAGCGCCAGATGCGTATTGTGGTTGAATGTTTGCGCGACGGAGGCATAGTGGTTTATCCGACGGACACCATCTATGGCATTGGCTGCGATATTTTTAAAGGCAAATCGATAGACAAAATATGTGAATTAAGGGGAATAAAACCTGGCAAAGCCATGTTCTCATTTATCTGCTCGGATCTGAGCCAGTTGTCAGATTTCTGCAAACCCATTGAAAACAATATTTTTAAGGTGATGAAAGCTAACCTGCCGGGACCCTTTACATTTATTCTGAATGCCAGTAACAATGTACCCCGGCATATTCAAAGCAAGCGTAAAACCGTTGGAATCCGGATCCCAGATAACCAGGTCACCCTTCAGATAGTACAATTATTAGGAAACCCGATAATGTCAACCTCGGTTCACGATGACGATGAAATCCTTGAATATACTACCGATCCGGAGTTGATTTACGAAAAATTTGCTGATCATGTAGATCTGGTTATAGATGCAGGTTTAGGCGGCAATATACCATCAACAGTGCTCGACTGCACTGATGGCGTGGTTACATTAGTTCGTGAAGGAAAAGGAATTCTTAAGTATTAAGTATACCCGACCTATTCTATACAATATTCAGTTTACAGGTTCTACTCGTATTTGAGCCGAAAAATCTGAAATTCTACAGGAATAAGGCCATTTATCAGGTAAAAATCAGAAATACAGGAATGTATATATCTGAATTCCAACGACAAGAAAAATATTTTCATTCGGAGTTGCATAATAGGTTAAAAGATGTACCTTTGCACCCTCAAAATAACAAGGATGATTTGCTAGCTCAGTAGGTAGAGCACATCCCTTTTAAGGATGGGGTCTTGGGTTCGAATCCCAAGCAGATCACTGGAACAAAAGAAAAAAAGCTGTAATTCAATGAATTACGGCTTTTTTTCTTTTTTGCAGATACCATAGGGTTACCATTAAAAAAAACACTTTTTATTAATATTACCAATATGCGGTTATTAAGTGCCGGAGTGAATATAAATCCTGGTACTTTTAAGGCAAAATATTCATGGATTGAATCCCTGAGGAAAATATTATTACAGAATTTACAGGAAGCTTTTAAAACTTGATAATCAATTGGCAGACTCCCTTTTATTTGAATCAATTCTGTTTCATATAATCAGGTCTGGTTTACAAAGGATTAACTTTCTCTATTTTTTATTACAAAATGCGTTGATATATATTCCTGAAAAATATAACTTGCACACTCAAACGGCTTACTTTTAGTTTAAAATTAATCAAACTCAACGCAACACTATGTTTTCAAAAGAAATTTACATTCAGCGACGCGAAAAGCTGCGTAAATCAATAGGCTCAGGGCTTATTTTGCTCCTGGGAAATGACGAAAGCCCTATGAATTATGCCGACAATGGCTATCATTTCAGGCAGGACAGCACTTTTCTGTATTTCCTGGGATTGAATCATCCGTTTCTTGCGGGTGTATTGGATTGCGATGCTGGCGAAGATACGATTTTCGGTAATGATCTTACCGTAGAGGATTTTGTATGGATGGGTCCACAACCGACTCTTGCAGTGCAGTCATTGCAGGCCGGGGTTACCAAAACCGGGGATATTGCATCTTTGGTCGTATTGCTGAAAGAAGCGAAGGCAAAAGGCCGCAAAATTCATTTCCTGCCACCTTACCGTTCCGAAAATAAAATCAAGCTTTTTGAATGGCTTGGTATTCAGCCAGATGAATCGAAAGCAAAGGCTTCGGTCGAATTGATTCTGGGTGTTGTGAATCTGCGAAATTATAAATCAGAGGAAGAAATTCAGGAGATCCGGAAAGCCTGTAATGTAAGTGTTGACATGCATACACTTTCGATGCGAATGGCAAAACCAGGAGTTACTGAGGCCCAGATTGCTGCTGCAGTGTATGAAGTTGCCCTGGCTGCAGGAGGCCAGATAGCATTCCCGATCATTGCCACCATCAACGGCCAGACACTTCATAATCATTACCATGGAAATACCCTGAAGAGCGGTGATATGTTCCTGCTGGATGCCGGGGCCGAAACGGCCATGGGCTATGCCGGTGACCTCTCGAGTACAGTGCCGGTGAATGGAAAATTCACTTCGAGGCAAAAGGACATCTATTCCATATGCCTCGACAGCCACAATACTTCCATTAGTATGCTGAAACCTGGAATTCCTTTTAAAGAAGTATATTTTGAGTCGGCAAGGGTTATTGTACGCGGCTTAAAGGATCTCGGAATGATGAAAGGAAATGTGGATGATGCAATCGCAAATGGTGCCCATGCCTTGTTTTTCCCCTGTGGTTTGGGCCATATGATGGGTTTGGATGTTCATGATATGGAAGACCTGGGTGAAGTATATGTCGGGTATGGTGGCGAACCGAAAAGCACGCAGTTCGGGCTTAAATCGCTTCGGCTGGGGCGCAGACTGGAACCCGGATTTGTTTTCACTATTGAACCGGGCATTTATTTCATTCCTGAATTGATTGAGCAGTGGAAGGCTAAAAACCACAACAGTGACTTCATTAATTTTGATAAGGTTGAAGAGTACCGGGATTTTGGCGGATTAAGGAATGAAGAGGACTTCCTGATCACTTCGGAGGGTTGCGAGTTGCTTGGCAAGCCGAAACCAAAGAGCATCGAAGATGTAGAGGCTGAATGGGCCAAGGAGATTCAGGCCTGAGGAGAGATAACAGGAGAAGGTTGATATGTTATTCTAAAAAAGACCAAAGGAGAATTTTTGGTTAGGCTCCTCATGTCGATTGTTCTTGCATAATTCCTGATTACCTGTTTACCAGCAATATACAAAATCTAATCTTTGCATTCTAAAGTGCAGATGCATTGATTTTTAGCATCCAATAAATACGAACAAGGTAATCACAGGCACAAACGAAAAACAATGTGGCAAAGTCAAAATTGCCTTGAAGTAACAAAATTATTCGTCCGAAAAAAGGATGATCAATCTACTTATTTTAATTTTAACAGTATCACACCATGCGATGGGATTGCAATATCAGCTGACTTTTCAAATTTTCCCAGGTTTTTCTGGCGCCAGAGATCGCGCAATTCGCCTCCTGACTTAAGTCCAGCCTTTTCAAAAACCAGGTTGTAATTTATGGTTCTATCACCGAGGTTGAACACGCCAATGGCTTTTGATCCATCAGCCAGATTCTTAACCCAAACCTGTATGTCGCCGTCCACCAGAATCTGTTTTGCCTGGCTTCCCAATACATCCTGATCGATGGCAATTACTTCGTCGTTTGTAAGTAGGTTGAGTGTAAATTCATCCAAACGCTGCAAATCGCAACCAATCAGCAAAGGAGCTGACAACAGGCACCACAGCGAAATGTGCGTATATTGCTCGTCGGGAGTAAGCCTGGTGGGATGCAGGCTTGGCCCCCAGCCAACCCAGCCAACAATAAGCATATCCGGATCGTTCCAATTGCCGGGTTTGGCATAAGGCTGATTTTTAACCTGGCTGAACCCAATTTCACGCAGACTTTCCCAGGTATCGGTAATATCGCCGGTTGTACGCCATAGGTTCCCTCCTACTTCATCACCCCATTTATACACGTCACCCATTCCATATTGACAAAGGCTGTAAACAATATCACGATCCAACTTTGCCAGGGCATCGCGCATAACGAAATAAGGCTTTTTATACTCAGCAAGAGTAGTATCTTTTGCAATTCCATCGTACGAGCACCAGTCGTATTTTAAATAATCGACACCCCACGAAGCGAATGACCGGGCGTCCTGCTCTTCGTGCTGATAGCTAGCAGTATAGCCTCCACAGGTAAGCGGGCCGGGCGAACTGTAAATGCCGAATTTCAGTCCAAGTGTATGGATACTATCACCCAGGCGTTTCATATCAGGAAATTTTTCATTGGTAAGAATATTCCCTTTAGGGCCGCGTTTAGGTTCCTTATCGCGGCTTATTTCCCAGCCGTCATCAATATTCACATAGGTCCAGCCGTGATTCATCAGGCCTTTGTCGCGATATATGTGCGCACTGGCAACTACTTTTTGCTCATCAACGGCCAGTCCCCAGCAATTCCAGCTGTTCCATCCCATAGGTGGAGTGAGCGAAATCCTGTCACCAATAGAAATATTTAATTCGCGTGAAGCAATGCCTTTGCTGTTTTTTGCTTTCAATATAACTTTATAATTGCCCTTGGCATCGACTTTCCCGGTAATGATCCCGGTATTCTTATCCAGTTTCAGGCCCTTTGGAAGATTTGTGGCTTCAAAGGACATAGGGCGGATACCGCTGGCCGGAATTGCAAACAAAAAAGGTTTGCCGGGGCGGGAAGCAGCAATTTCCGCTCCGTTAATCCGGGGAGAATCAGGCACCTCAGGGGTAGTAATGTAAGGCGTTTCGTCGGTGACATTAATACTTGACCTGGTTTTCACAAAATCGAAGCGGTAAGAAATGATGGCTGACTGATCCAGTTTTTTAATTTCCAGGTTATACTCCTGCCTGTCACCAGGATTGAGAACTAACTTTTTTGTATTTGTTTTATATACTTCTGCTCCTGTAACCTTGTTTACAGCTATTATAGTGAAATCGCCCTCCATTACATAAGAAGCAGAAGAATTGTACAGACTGATCGATTTAAGCAGATTGCCTTTCTCGAATCTGTATGGATTTTTGTTGTTTTCGATTGCCAGATAATCCGATATTTTAGTCATTGCAATAGCCTGATCGCCTGTGTATAATCCGCCCTGCCCCCCCTGGTCGAAAACGCGAACCGCGATAACATTTTCCTGATCCCATTTTATTCTTGGGTCGCTGGCTGAAATCGTATACGGCCGTTTCACATCCCACAAATTTTGCGGCGCTTTTTTAAACATAGTATCGGGCTCTGTTCCGGCAGGAACATTTTTTCCGTTTACTCCAAACAGAGATCCATTCAGGAATGACTGATCAAAATTGTTGATCTTACCGAGGTAAATCCTAAGGCTATCCTGCAATGCAGCACTTTTTCGGAGAGAAGATGGAATTATGACTTTAAGCCGGTACCAGGCATACCCATCATACGGATCGTACCCCGATTCTTCCCAAATCCTGTCAACCCGGATTGTTTTCCAGCCCGAATCATTAAAACCCGGCCGGGCATAGGCTAAGTCGTCGCCCTGTATGAACTTCCAGTTTTGGTTAAGGCTAACACTTTCCTCCTTCGTGGTTTGTGCATATGAGGCTACGGACACAATCAAAGCCAGCAGGCAGAGAAGTTTCTTCATGATATTTATTTTTAAAATTAATCAGCGTAAATATAGTAAAATCCGCAATTGCAATAAAACATAGCAAATAACTCACCTTATTAACTCAGACAAAATTGATGATTCCTGCTTTTCCTGTGGATAATACCTGTAAACCAACCGTAGCAAAGTCGGGTATACGATAAGCAATAATGGCAAAGCGATAATAAACCCGCCGATTACAGCTATGGCCAGTGGCTGGTGGAGTTGCGCCCCTATACCGATTCCCGATGCGATAGGAAGCAAAGCTACGATGGCTCCAAGTGCTGTCATAAGCTTTGGCCTGAGACGTGTGGAAATAGCATAAACAATCGCATTATCTATATTATCCGTTTTGAGGCTGTGGAAAAACTGCAGGTATGTAAAAATGGCATTCTCGCCGATAATTCCTACAATCATAATAATTCCGGTGTAGCTGCCCACGTTGAGTGGTGTATTTGTAATAAACAGGGCTAAAAGGCTGCCTGCCATTCCCAAAACCGATATGAACATGATAAGCAATGCCACACGGATACGTTTGAAAAGGAATATCATTACCAGGAAAACCAGCAGAATGGCCGAAATCAGAATCAGCAGCAGTTCACTGAACGATTTCTGCTGCTCCTGGTAAGCTCCGCCATAATTGATATGATACCCTTGCGGCAGATGGAGCTTAGTCTTTATTTCAGTTTGAATATCTTTCATTACGCTACCGAGATCACGGTTATTGAGGCGGGCAATTACAGGTATCATGGGCTGAAGGTTTTCACGTTCAACTTCTGCAACGCCCTGTTCTATCTGGATGTTTGCCAGTTGTGTGATTGGTTGCAGATTTCCATTTGGGAGAAATATGGAACTTTGCTTAAATTTTTCGAGTGGAGTTTGAGCTGCGCCAGGGTACAACATCCGGATAGATGTGAGTTGCTCCTTTTCATAAATATCTCCTATGAGTGTTCCTTCGAGTTGTGTTTGAACCTGGTTCTGGAAATCGGCAGGCGAAATACCAAACTGGGCCAGCCGCTTATTATCCGGTTCAATATTTACGGATGGTCCGGCTACCGTTATTCCATTAAAAACATCAGCAGTTCCTTCCACATTTTCAACAATGGATGCTACCTGCTTAGCCAGCCCCTGGAGTATTTTGGGATTGTCGCCATAAATTTTAACCTCAATCGGTTGGGTCGAAGCCATTAAATCGCCCAGCATATCGCCGATCACCTGCCCGAAATCGATTTGCAAAGCAGGCTGCGTTGTTTCCACCCTTTTTCGGATAATATCGATAACTTCTTCTGTCGAAAGTTTGCGGCCCTTTTTAAGCTGGATAAGGTAATCACCGTAATTGGGCTCGGTAATAAAAAATCCCATCTGTGTACCGGTACGCCGCGAATAGGATGCTATTTCGGGAACAGACGGGAATATTTTTTCCACTTCACGAAGCATACGATCTGTTTCCTGCAAGGATGTCCCGGGAGGGGAGGTGTAATCAAGAACAATGGATCCCTCATCCATTTCGGGCAGGAAACCGGTTTCGATACGTTGTGAAATCAGGTAAGCTGAAACAATCAGAAATCCCACAAAAAGGAAACTCAAAACGGGTCGTTTTATAAAAAACGAAATCCACTTGCCGGAATGTATTGTATGTTTGTGTTTCTTCCTCAATGTTCCACCTTTACCTGAGAAAAGCAGGTAAATAACAGGCAATCCAATCCATGTAACCAAAAATGAACAAACCAGGGTGATCATCATGGTATTTGCCAGGATATTGAAGTACGCCCCGGCCACACCGCTCAATAGTGCAAATGGCAAAAAGATAACAATGGTACTTATAGAAGAACCTACCATGGCCGGGAAAAGGAACTTTATTGATTTCGACAATAATTCTCTTGTAGGGGTTTCAGGATGTTCCTCGTGGGTACGATGAATCTGTTCGACAACCACAATCGCATCATCAATAATAAGCCCGATTGAGGCAGCGATTGCCCCGAGTGTCATGATATTGAAGTTGTACCCAAATACGTGCAACACTACCAATGTAAGCGAAATTGTAATCGGGATGGTAACCAGTATAACAGCACTCGCTTTTACCGACCGCAGGAAAAGGATAGCGACAAGAATGGCCAGTAACAATCCAATCCATAAACTGTCGCTTACGCTCCGGATGGAATCATGTACAAAATCGGCCTGCACATAATAGGGTTTCAGAATAACGCCTTTAGGAAGAATTCCGTGGTTAAGCGCTTCAATTTTTTTCTGTACATCGTCGGTAAGCTGAACCAGGTTTGCATCCGGCTGCTTTACTACAGCAACCAGCAAAGCTTCTTTGCCATCTGCATTAATGCGAATGTATTCTACCTTTTCGGCTATTTTTACCGTGGCTATATCCTTAAGCAGAATAACTCGTTTGCTGCTGTTGCTGATTACAAGGTTTTGCAGCTGTTCCAGGTTTTCGACAGCTGCATCCGTTACAGTTAAATACAGCCGGTTGAAATCAGTCAGATATCCGTTGCTGGTCAGGAAGTTTGTCTGGCTTAAAGCCGTGGTAATAGTGGCCGGCGTTATACCCAAAGCACTCATTTTATGTGCGTTGAGTTCGATATGATATTCCTTGGATTTACCACCGATTACCCGTACTTCCGAAACGCCTTCAACCTGCGAAAGAAACGGTTTAATGGTATAATTGGCAAGCTGGTAAAGTTCAATATTGCTTCTGCCATTGGCTTCGATAACATATCCTGCAACAGGCAGGATGGAAGGATTCATCTTCTCTACCGTGATCTGGGTTCCGGGAGGAAGTTCATCTTTAACCTGGTTGATCGAGGATTCAATCTGTTGCTTACTCAGGTCAATATCGGCGTTCCAGTCCATAAACGCTGAAATTTCGCAGCTGCCGCGGCTGGTTATACTGCGAACCGTTTTTAACGAAGGCACACGTTTAATTGCATTTTCGAGTGGTTTGGTAACCGTGACCATCATTTTATTCACCGGTTGCAACCCGTTTTCAGCAATAACCTTTATTTTTGGGAATGTAACTTCGGGGAACAACGATGATTGCATCCGTGAATAGGCAAATACACCGCCAAGTATAATAATGGCAAGTAAAATAGAAACCGGGTTTTTATGTGTAACGAAGAAATTGCTCATCCTGGCTTACTTGCTGATAAGTACAAATGCGGTATCCGGTAGGCCATATTGCCCGGAATAAATAATTCGGTCGGCAGGATCGAAAACTGGTGAAATAATTTCGATTTTCTGATCGGTTGAAATCCCTTTTTTTACCGGAATCTTTACTGCGGTGCTGTCGTTGATAAGTTTCATTACCCAGAAATTCTCCATTATTTCGTCCGACAAAACGCATGTTTTATCAACTACCTGGGTATTATGTTTCGTGTTTTTAACTAGTAAAACATTGGCTACAAGGTTTTCAGGTAAATTCTGATTTGAAGCAACTCTTACCTCGTAAAGCTGGGTTTGCGAAACAGCATCCATGGTTGAAAGCTGTGAAAGAACTGTTCCGCCCAACCTGCTTGAATCTGGTAATAATATTGTACAAGCTGTTCCCAACTTTGAATATTTTTTAAGTTCAAATGGCACATTCATGAGGAAAACAAAGCTGTTTTGCTGGGCAATAGTTGCCAGCGCATCGCCATCGGTAGCATAATCGTTCACATATTTATTTACTTCGGTAACAATGCCTGATTCAGGAGCTTTAATTTCGATAAGCCCTGTTAAGTGAAAAGATGTATCACTCGAATGAAATTTACTCAGAGCTTCTGCTTCCTTTGTCCTGATATAAAACAAGGGTTTACCGGCCTGCACAAACTCACCGACATGCACCAGGCATTTTTCGATATAGCCGGTAATATTGGCTTTAACCTGGTTCTTTTTCAGGTAAGCCGAAGTTGCCGAAAGGCTTATGTTTTCACTGATGCTGCTGAGTTTAATGGTTGTTACCGTAACCGGGGTTTTTACTTGCGGATCGGTTGCCTCTTTATTTTCAGAACTATTGTTACAGCCTGATAAAGCCAAACCAAGTATTGCAATTATCGGTAGAAAATACTTTTTCATTTCAGGAAATTCAATTGGTTAATAAGTTGCAGGCGTGTCATTTCAGCAATGGTAAGGCTGTTTTGAGTGTTTGTATAGTTGTTGATGGCTGCCAGGTAATCAGTTATCCTGATCATGGCATTTTCGAGGGCAACTTTTTTATAAAGGTCGATAAGTTCCTTTTGCTGTATCAGCTGGAGATTTATATCCCGGATCAGGTCGTCGTTAAGCCGGAGCTGTTCATATAAAGTCTGGTATTGCTGCCAGTATTGGGTTGAATAATAGTCGCGGTAAAGCGTACGTGACTTTTCGTTTATTTCAATCTTTTTATACTCCAGCTGGCGTTGTTTCCCATCGTAAAGCGGAATTGAGAAATTAAGACCAAAGCTGGTTCCAAAATTTTGTGGAATATTAATTGGTTTTATCGCCATGAAACCTGCGTCGGCAAAGGCTTCGAGCCTGGGACGGTAATTCAGGTCAACCAGGCTTTTCGAGTTGCTGTTTTTCAGGCTGTCAATCTTCGACTGCAGCATTACCGGTGATTTCTGAATATCAGGAAGTGCAGTTAGTTTCAAATCAGGTTTTTCAAGTTCAACAGTGGTTGTATCGACAATTCCCGATAGCAGGTTCAGCAAAGCGACATCGTTTTTGTATTGTATAAATACCTGTTTGCCTGTAATTTCCTGCGACTTTATAGTAACTGACAGGTTCAGCAAGTCTGTCATCTGGTAAATGCCGGCTTCCACCAGTTGCTTTATAATTTTTTGCTGACCGTTCAACATCTCAACCGTTTTGCGGATAAACTGTACCTGGCTGTAATCGGCATAAGCAGTAATGTATTGAAGGGTTATACTTCTCTTCAGGTCGGTTTGTGTAATGGTTTTGTTAACCTCCAGCGTTTGCTTCAATAAGCTAATGTTTTCCGATTGAGCCGTTTTAATCTTATTATTGAAAAGGGATTGTTTTACCCCTATGGTTGCTGCATAGTTGCCTCCGTTTGTTATGGCTTCGTTGTATCCAATGTTAGTTCCTGCAGGTGCATACATCGCCTGCGAAACAACATTAACCTGTGGTTTAAAGGCTGTTATAGCCAGCAGGCTATCAAGCCTGACAGACTGTAGCTGGTTATTATAGTCGTTAAGAAGCGGGCTGTTTTTCAATCCCGTTGAAATGTAGAAATCGAGTGTCCTTTTCTGGGAGTAACTATTAGCAGTTACGAAAAGAATCAGAATTAAAATAAGAAATGACTTAACCATTGGTATGGATTTCGACTGGAAAATAGGCAATGCGAAGGTATGCAATAATACCATGAGGGATTTATGCGTTCAGGCTGATCTTAATATGGGCTGACCATTCATGCTGTATTTGCAGGAAATTGTGATTTAGCCATTTGCTGCACAGTTTACTTTTGAATTACTCCATTTTCGTCAAAAGCGATTTCCGTCTTTTTCGTTCCGGTCTTTATAGTAAGCTCATACACTTTTCCCCTGGCGGTTTCAGAAACTTCAGATTCAACAAGTTTATAACCAGGAAATTCTTTGCCTAATGAGGCTGTAACTGCAGCCGGGATTTCGTTTGCACCGATTTTGTATTCAGTTTCCACCCAAAGTCCTTCGGAATTAAAATTGGCTGAATACTCTTTAGCACCCATTTTAAATTCAGCTTCCCATTCGGTGGCGTTTTCCTTACTCCATTTCACCTTCTGAGCGCCAGGGAATTTCTGGTCAAATGATGTTCTGACATAAGTTGGCAGGTCTTTCGTACTTTGAGCAAAAGCATTAAAACTGAGTAAAAGGGTCGAAACAATTACAAGAAAAAAATTTTTCATTTTTGAGATAATTTACGGGTTCAACAAAATGAGAATTCAGTGAAAATATTAGAGGAAGATAAACTTCATTTTCAATTGCTTGTTTTTCAATACTATGTATGGTATTTCTCAACCACTTATCCTGTTTCTCACTGTTTTCCAGGTATCGGTAATCAGGAAACTTTCTTCCATATAATCTATCATTTTTTCGAATTTCACCATGGGAACAGCAAAAGAAAGAGTATCTTTAGGAACACAGGGTCTTGCCGAAGGATCAAACATTCCAATGACAGCCCTGGGCCTTGCCGCATCTTTTTCCAGGTATGGGTAATGGACAATGGCCCCGCAACCGGCGCCAAAAGGAGTGAATGTGCTGTTTGGTTCCGTTTGATCGAAATTTGCCAGCGTAAAAAGGCCAGACAGTACATCAGGTTTGGCAAAGAAAATAACAACAGCCGGGTCATCGTATTCCCGGAGCATATCCCACCTTTTGAAAATGATAAAATTGCCTTTGGCATCTGCAATTGTTTTCTGATTTTTCTGCAATTCCAAAACCATTTCTGGCGTGCGGATGTATCGTTCACCCTCCATTTCGCCGGGGATACCGCACGATAGAAAATATTCGAAGTTAGGCCTGATATTTTCGGAATAACCCAAATAGCGTTTTGCACCTCCACACGCAATTGAATCACCGTCGTAGGCAAGCGATTCGCCATTTCTCACTTTCCCCAGCTCGCAGATAATACAGCTTCTGCCCTTTGCCCTGGTAACATGTTTTGCCTCATGAATTTCGTTGCAATAATAGAACACTATGGGCAATTCGACTGTGCCAAAGTATTTGTTCCAAAGTGCGAGAAACTTCTCTTTACGTTGTAAGTCCATGGTTTCCTGAATATTTAATAAATTGAGCTTTTCCGTTTGAGCTCAGCAAAGTTATCAATTACCAATCAGATAGAGATAAAAATACTTTATGCTCATTTCAGGAATAATATTACTTTCGTGAGCAATTGCAATTCAGTAAAAAACCACGTTCTAATTCCTTCAAAAATGAAAAAGCTTGCTTCGTTTATCAGTCTTATTTCCCTGTTCGCTGTTGTACTTTCGGTGAATGCTCAACCTGTTCAGCCAGGATATAAAATCTCAAACCGTATTCACCTCGAAGGTGACGGCGGCTGGGATTATTTAACAGTTGATCCGGCCACTAACAGGCTGTTCGTTTCGCATAGCACAATGGTGCAGGTTGTTGATCTTCAAAAAGGTACACTTTTAGCGACTATTGCTGATACCAAAGGAGTTCATGGAATTGCCCTGGCTACAGACCTAAATAAAGGATTTATCAGTTGCGGAAAAGACTCTTCGGTGGTGGTTTTTGATCTTACTTCGTATAAAGTTATTGAGCGGGTTAAGGTTACCGGCGCAAATCCGGATGCCATTCTGTACGATCCTTTCAAGAAAATAATTTTCACATTCAATGGCCGAAGTTCGAACACTACCGTCCTGGATGCAACTACGAATAAGGTTATTGCAACCATTCCACTGGCCGGGAAACCCGAGTTTGCGGCTTCGGACAAAAAAGGAAAAGTGTATGTAAATATCGAAGATAAAAGCCTTGTTACCGTTATTAATACAAATACGTTGAAAGTTGAGAATAGCTGGTCATTAGCCCCGGGCGAAGAACCAAGTGGGCTGGCTCTTGATAATGAGACTCATCGCCTTTTTATGGTCTGCAGCAATAAACTGATGGTTGTCATGAATGCTTTGACCGGAAAAGTTATAACTACACTTCCAATCGGGGATCGCTGTGATGGTGTAGCTTTTGATCCTGCCACAAAACGCGCATTCAGTTCCAATGGTGATGGAACAATGACGGTTGTCCAGGAAAATGCAAACGACACCTATACAGTAATTGAAAATGTGATCACGCAAAAAAGCGCCCGCACCATCACCTGCAACCCTATAACCCACAAACTCTACCTGTCGGCAGCCGAGTTCGAAGCACCCGTGGGAAATGCACGTCCCGCAATCAAACCAGGCACTTTTACTGTTTTAGAGATAGAACCGGTTAAGTGAAGTAATGATTGGATTTAAAAATTAAGCAGATGAATATTTCTAACGGAATGAATTTGCAATTTCGTCAGAAACAGTCTTAAAATCATTGTCGTAGTGGTGGCTTCCGGGAAGTAATCTGATTGTAGCTCCTGCATTTTTAAACAAGGCCGGGGTTTCGCTTTCCTCCTCTTTTCCGAAAATACATGTTATAATACCTGGTGATGATTTTTTAACTTCTGCTAAAACATCGTACTTATCGCTGCTGCTTCCAAAGCTCAGCATATCAGCGACATGTATTTCGAAATCCGCCTTTGGATCCGGGCTCATCATTACAGCACTTTTCATCCTGAATTTAAGGTCGCCGGGAAAGCGGGTAACCATAAACGGGATAACATCAGCCCCGAAAGAATACCCGCAAAGAACAAATGATTTTTTATTCCAGACTGCCAGGTAATGATGTATGACTTTGTTAAGTTCTGCTGCTGTTACCTCCGGCGTTCGGGCTTCCCAGAAGTATTTCTGTGCATCCAGGCCTATGACCGCAATTCCTTTTTCAACCAGTTTTTCGGATACGCCCTGATCGAAACTGGTCCAGCCACCATCGCCACTGATAAAAACGAGCAAGGGCATGGTGTCATTCCTTGCAACAGGCAACAGAATTAAAGGCAGATCGGTAGTAAGTTTTTCGTTTTGTTGAGCCGCCGGCGGCAGGTGTTTTGCAGAAACCATCTCAGAAAAAGAAGCTGTATTCTTTACTTTGTTATACGCATAAAGTAAATGGGGCAGATAGTTCTTTTGTACAGTCATCCCGTGGCCAACATTAGGAATCACAATCAGTTCTGCATTGTTGACCTTCCTTATAAAATCCTGAATAGACTGAACCGGGCAAACTTTATCATCCTTCCCATTTATGGCAATAAAAGGTGCTGAGAGATTTTCACCTGGTTCAAAAAGCCAGGTTGTCCCTCCCGACTTTACCAGGTGTTGTTTTAACTGGTTGGTTGCACAAAGTGGTTTGGCCGTTAAAATATCGGCACAAAACCCCATTGCTATAGCACCCTTAAACGTATTGGCCGGGGCCTGAGCTAAAATGCCATACACCAGGGCTGCTCCCGATGAATAGCCCAACAGCATTGGTTTCAGATAACTTTTAAATATATACTTTTTCTGCAGGTACAGGCTCAATTCTTCAAAGTCGCCGGCAGGATAACAGCATTTTTCATGCTGTGTCATCTTACTGGACAAATAGTGACTAATATTAATCCCGACAACCATGGCTCCCTGTTCCACTAAATTCATTCCCATGTTTATCGTACCCTGGTTCCAGCCACCGTCGCCTGAAACAAACAAAACCATGGCATCGGGCGCTGCAACTGGTTTATAAATATATACTTTCCCGAAACTACCGTACTTTAATGAATCTACATTTGCTGCTTTGATAACCTCAGCAGAAAAGATGACAAGAGCTATAAAAACAAATAAATTTTTCATAATCATTTAGCTTTTGACTTAATTTGATTAGTTCCCCTCATAACCTTGAACGCGATTACAGTCAGGTAAACATAGGAATTTACAAGAAAAATCCGTTGCCATACTCCGCAGTATTTATATAGAAAGCTACCGGCAAAATACTCCATCCTGAAGGAAAATAAGAAAATCGAGATAAGCCCGAGCGCAAATACTATTCCTGAGAAACGAAAAAACAAAGGAGAGGAAAAAGCAGTAAATATTGTCCTCATTACCAGGGGTAAAAGAAGTATGGCTAGTACACCTATCCCTCCTGATAATTCGTGCAAAACGGCCATATTGGTAAGCCTGCCATTTAAAATGTCGATCCTGAAAATTCCGGATGCTACCCCTTCGCCAAGACCATACAGAATGATGAGCCAGAAAGCTTTATTTACCTGCTTCCCGGATGCACGAAAAGTATCCCTGAATCCAAATGCAAAAAAGACAAAAACAACTCCGAGTATTACCGACCATATTGACACTACACTGGCAACAGGACTGCCTGAAACGCCTAAAGAGCTCAATGTGTGGGTCAACTGGTTAAACCCGGGAATTTGTTTTCCTAAAACATAAATCAGTATTAGATCTGCAGCACAAGCAGCTATACAAAGTATTGCCGATGAGTAAGAAATGATCCTTTTGTATGATGAATGCTGCATCGGATTATGGTTTTATTACTTTTGATAAAAGAGCCGGTACCTGCAAGAGGTCGAAATCATGCTCATAGATCAGGTACTTATCGTGCCAAGCAGGGTCAAACTTGTCTTTAAACTCTCGAAGCCCTTTGTAATGCGAGAAAGATTTAATCTTTTCATACGCAAATTTCATGGAACGTTCGGTCATGTCGTCCGGAATTTCGATGCCGCTCAGAGGGGCAAATCCAAGGTTTACGTACCGCATATTTTTAGCTTTCAAATATTTGAACAATTCAACATGCAGGAAATCGATCACGCCATTCGGAGCATCGCTTGTTTTACGGATCAGATCAAAGGTTCCTTCATCTTTAGCGTAATCAGGAATGACATTCAGGAATCCGACAATTTTCTCTTCTTCATTTTCAGCAACCAGCACGGTCTGGGCCTTTATTTCGTCCCAGTTAAACGCCCCTTGCGAGAAAACAAGTTCCTGTCGTTCCATATCCATCAGCCAATTATCGCTTACCGCTTTTAACTTCTGAAGTAGCCCTTCTTTCAAAGGAGGATCGTACACATGTAGTTTGAACCCGGTTTCGGCGACCTTATTCATCGCATTGCGAATTCTTTTTTTGTTGACACCCTGCAATGTAAAGGTGTTAAGATCAACAACAGCTTCCTGTCCCAGGAAAAGGCTTTTCTTTTTTAAGCTTTTATAAATTTCGAGGCTATGGTCGGGAACCCGGTACGAAATAGCTTTCAACCCATTCTCAGTGCAGTATTTATAAAAAGAGTACAGGCATTCTTTCATTTCTTCCAGGCTCGGGGCGACAGGATCTTCGAGAATAACAGCAAAATTCCCTGATATCTTGTAACTCACAAAACTGGTCCTTGTTTCGTTAAAGAACAGAAATTTGTCGTAATATGTCTTGAAGTAATCAATAGCCGAGTTCCCATGCAACTTTGTTAATGCCAGTGCTTCATCAAATTCAGACCTGACGGGGATGTTTTTCCAGACATAAGGAGTTATAAGCGTAAAAAAGACAAAGGCAATCGACAGAAACCCACTGACCTGCAGCGAGTCGATAAAGTACTTTGCGAATGGCCCGTTCGGAGTAAGGTCGCTGCTACCGATCAGGAAAAAGTTAGCCAGGGTGTATTTCAAAGACTGAAGAAGGCTGAAATTGATGTTAAAATGCTTTACATCGAGAAAATAAAACCCTACAACTCCGTAAAGCAACACCGCTGCCATACTTATGAGAGAGGTTTGAATGCCAACGATACGCAACCTGGGATTGTTCTTAACCACATACTCCTTATGTGTTGAAAACAGCGAGAGTAATACAAAAAATGCGAGCAAGGCTTCTTCGTAATCGATGGCTTTGGTGAGGTGACCGATCAGCGATCCCAAACTGAGTATTACCGCGAACCACCAGGCTGTTCGCAGGCCTTTTAACATAAAAGCGGCATTTACCAGCAGAAATAACCCGGCAGCAAGTACAAAATAATTGGACGCATGTATGGCTTCGTTGGGAAGGTAATTTCTCAACAAATGCAATCGACCCGAAATAGCTGGCGTTAAAACGGAAATTATATTTACTACTCCCAAGAGGAAAAGCAAAGCCGCCGGCATAATCCGCATCAGCAGCTTGTTTGCTTTGGCGACAAATGACATCACACCGGCCAGCAAAGGAAGCCAGAATTCAAAAAACCGGTATAAGGCAGTGACTGAAATCGCTTCGACCATCGTAAGCCCGAATCGTGTCAGGGTAAAAGCAAGAGAGAATTCAACCGCGCCCAAACCCCGCATAAAAGGAGAAATAATCATAAATATAACCGAAATAAGATAACCTGTAGCACAGGCCATAAAACTGATATGAATGCCTAAGGCATAGGCTGCAATATACAGATGCAGGATTCCCCAAACCTCAATGATCAATGAGTAAAAAAGGCATTCGATCAATCGTTTCCGGCTGATAGCACCCGCAACTATGTCGCTCACAAATACTTCGATGGAAGGGAAATATCGCTTGAGTATCCGGTACGACCACCTTTTCTTAATAATATCGATAAACAGGAAATAAAGTGATGCCAACAGCAACATAACAGTCAGCAAGGCGACCCATTCGTTACCACTCACATTATGCGTAGTGAGTCCATAGACAAATACCGGAATAGCGATCAAAACCACCGATACAATCCCAATGAAACCGTATATGGAACTTGCAAAATGAATTTTGGTTTTGGTTACGCCTGTTTTCTCTATCTCTTCGGTGAAAAAAGCCAGGGACGAAACACCGCCTGCCGGTAAAAAAACGGAAACAAAGTTTCGCTTCAAAAACAGGTTCAGCCCCGCTTTAATCGCAATTTTTGCATCGATAGCGGCAAATGCAGCCCTGTACATAAAACTGTGGGTTACTATGTAAACAATCGTTATAAAAATACCAAGCAGAACGATAGGACCGGCAGCATTAGCAAGCTGACTTTTCACGTTTGAAATTTCGGTCTCTTCATGATGGAGAAACCATATCCCGAGTCCGATAAACAGCGCAGTAAGTGTGAATTGCAGAATAATCTTACGCTGTTCGGCAATTGCCGTTGCGGTCTTTTTAAAAGATAAAGATATGTGCTCCATAGTGTCTATTTATCTAACAGGCTCAAAAATACATGAAAAATGAATTATATTGATTGGGCAAATTCTTTCCGTGGTAATCTGTTCTCCGATTCAGATTTAACTGTCAGTTTAAAACTCAAACCTTCAGCGAGCCCCGGAATCCCCTGACGCCATAGTAAGATTCGGCACCGTTGTGATACACGAAGACGCAACCATAGCGTCGATCACAAAAGAGTGCACCGCCGAGTTTTCGGATCCCGGCAGGTGTCTTTACCCAGCTGGATGTTTTCGTATCGAAATTTCCAAGTTCCTGCAGCTCCCGGTATTGTTCTTCCGTCAAGAGTTCAATACCCATGTCAGCAGCCATATCACAGGCGTTATTTTCAGGCTTATATTCTTTCCTTGATTCCAGCCCTTCACGGTCGTAACAAATACTTCTGCGGCCTTTAGGGCTTTCAGCTGAACAATCATAAAAAATGTATTCGCCCGAACTTTTATCAAAACCAACAACATCCGGTTCACCGCCGGTTTTTTCCATTTCATTAAGCGACCACAGTTTTTCGGTATCCGATTCCAGTTTAGCCTGTAGCTTAGCCCAATCAATACCTAAATGGCGGTTCATGTTTTTCTCAAAACGGGTTTTTAAAGCTCTGACCAGCTCTTCCTGTTGTTCCGATGACAACTCTTTTGTATTTCCCATTGTTATAATGTGTTATTCTGATTTGCCTGTAATGTCTTGCAATTAACTAAAAGCCATGCCGTGATTGGAGGTCGTTTATATTTGATTCCAACATCTGAATATACATTGTTAAAAGTGCTGTTGTTTTCCTGTTATTACTATACAGTTTCCACGTTTCCTGTTCTTTTCAGGATTCCCCACAGGGCAAGTTCTCCTTTGATAGCGCGCAGGTATCCTTTCACCAGGACAAACCACAGAACCTGCCGGTATAGTATACGCTGCAAAAACAGGTTATACGCATCACGAACCGTAAATTTTTCGCCATCGAACCTGAAAGCCATGGCCGAAATGACAAGATCGAGGAAATAGTACCCGAAATACAGGGCAATGATAATTCCGCCTTTTGGCAAGAATAGCGAAACCAACAAAGTGAGATCGACCAAAGGCGATAACACAGGTAATACAAGTTGAAAGATCAGCATATTGGGCAATACAACCCAGCCCAGGTTTGGATTCCTGCGTACGAACATAGTGTCGTGGTGTTTCCAGAAAGTTTGCATTATGCCGAAAGTCCAGCGGGAACGTTGTTTTACCAGCATATTCAATGTTTCCGGAACTTCGGTGTAGGCAAGTGCTTCGTTGCAGGTACGGACTTTGTAGCCGGCACGAAGAAGCCGCAATGTAAGGTCACAATCTTCGGCAAGTGTATCGGTAGTAAACATTCCCACTTTCCAAACAGCATCACGCCTGAAAGCTCCGATAGCTCCAGGAACAACCATAATGGCATTTAACCCTTCAAAAGCCCTCCGGTCAAAATTCTGGCTTGTGATATATTCAATTGATTGCCAGCGTGTAAGTATACTATTTCGGTTTCCGACCTTTACATTTCCTGCAACTGCAGCAACCAACGGATCCGAAAAATAAGGAATCATCTGCGAAACTGCATCCGGTTTGAGCACAGTGTCAGCATCAATGCAAACCAGGATATCGCCTGAAGCAAATCCTATACCATAGTTCAAGGCGGATGCTTTGCCTCCGTTGGGTTTTGTGAGTACCTTCACATTGAAATGATTTCCGTAAAGTTCTGAAATATTTTTAAAGGTATTATCCTTAGAGCCATCGTCGACAAAAACAATTTCAAAATCAGGATAATCAATACGCAAAAGGTTTTCCACCGTTTTCGGTGCGGTTAGTTCTTCGTTATATCCCGGCACAATAATGCTCACTTTGTGATTTACAGTAGTGATTTTCTCAGTCAACGGCTTCTTGGAACTTCTTTTTTGCCGTATTGCCAGTATTGCCAGGCTTACAATTTTAAAAATGGACAGTAACATGGCGAGAAAGAAAATAGCCGAAATTATCCTGTTGAAGTAATAGCTTGCGGTAAATACAGTTGCATCAGCTGATTCGAGGTAGCGGTTAAAAGTACCTTTTGCCAAAGGCATGATATCATCGCGTTTTTTATTCATCAATGCTGCCAGACTTACAAACTGGTAGCCGTGCGCTTTGTAATACTCAATGATCCTGGGCAGAGCCACAAGTGTTGCGTCACGGTTTCCCCCGGCATCGTGCATCAGGATGATATTCCCCAGGTCCTGTTGTTTTATTGCGCGGGCTACAATGGTATCAGCCGATACTCCTTCCTGCCAGTCATTAGGATCAATGGATGACCCAATGGTAAGATACCCTTCGTTTTTAGCTGTAAAAATGGGCCTGATCTGTATTGGGTTGGTTGGCTCCGCATCCGTATTATAAGGTGGGCGAAAAAGCAAGGTTGCATGACTTGTAATACTTTCGATTATGTAACCGGTTGAGCGGAGTTCAAGTTTTAACCTGTCGTCAGAAGCTATTTCGAGGTTTGGATGCAAAAATGTGTGGTTTCCAATTTCGTGACCTTCCCTGTAAATCCGCTGAACCAGTGGCAGGTTGTGTTCGGCATTTATACCCGTTACGAAGAAAACGCCGGGCACTTTATATTTATTCAGGATATCGAGAATATGAGGTGTGTAGCGTTCATCAGGACCATCATCAAAAGTCATTACAATTTTTTTAGGCGATTCCCCGGTTTTATCAATCACATATCCTGATGGCAATACCTGGTAGTCTTCTTCCGAAATCAACTTATCCTTATCATCAACCTGTATATTTATTTTCCCTGGATGGGGCTCGGTTATAATATTAAGAATTTCACCTGCTCCAACGTAGTCGACATTATCGGAAGATGGCGAATTGGTGAGTATATTCTTAGTGAAAGCACTTGCAGAAAGAGCTTTTTCGGAAAGATCGTGGTTGTAAAATTCCCATAACCGGCGGTCTTCGGAACCCAGGTACCAGACGGCAACTCCGGAGGTTTCAAAATCGGCAGCAGTGCGCATTGCATTGAAATCGGTTGCCGCATCCACAAAAGACACATTATGCAGTTTATCATTCTCATCGTAATAGGTGTAACCAAGGTTATAGGTCTTGTTATCGAATTTCACCTTGCCTTCGCTTTCCAAAGCTGTTGTAATAGCTTCCTGGTAGGTTACATCTGTTCCCTGCCGCCCTTCCTGCCAGTCGTAACCATGAGCAGCAATACAAAGAACTACTTTATCCGAAGGAACCTTTTTACACAGTTCGTCCAGTGCAGCTTCCACCCAATACTGGGCAGCTACCGGTCCCGGTTCCGAAGTTGAGTTGTACTGGTCGTAGCCCATCAGGAACAGAAAATCGTTGTATTTTGCCAACTCAGCGACATTATAATCTTCATTAAAAGGAGCAATATCCTGGGTAACAAGAAAACCTTTGGAATGAAGCGCTGCATAAAGCTCTTTCTGAAAAGCAATAAGGTTTTCATCGGTTTTCTCCTGGTTTAAATCCTCGAAGTCGATATTAACCCCGTTAAAATGATACCGGTTCAGAACAACCATCAGGCTGTTGATAAACCTGGTGCGCCGTGCCGGGGAGGTAATTATGCGGTGTACATTGCTGCCATTGAATTTGTTGTTAAAATAGTTGGAAACCATGGGAACAACAGCTAGATGATTCCGCTGCATAATTTCGAGAGCCTCCGGATCAATATCTGTGGCAACTTCATCGGAAGTATCCTGCACAAAAAGCCATTCGGGCAAAACCATATTCAGCTTTGACGCATTCTGTTTTAACGAAAATTTGGACTGAATATCCCAGTTTACATAAAACCCTGCCCTGATCGGTTCAAATTTCCTGACCTCGCCTGGAATTATTTTGTCCCTTTTATAAAAATCGTGACCTTCGCGTGTCCTGGCTTCTTTTGCCAGTTTCAGGAAATGGGCAGTCTCCTTTGCTTTAATGTCGGCAGTGGCAAATTTCCGACTATCTTCTTGTGAGAGAGCAAGATGCTCACGCAACGTTGGCAGTTTGAATGCCTGTTTGTGAAAAAGAGATATCAGAACAGAAGCAAGACCAATAAACAGAAGGACAGAAATAATCTTAATTCCCCATAAAAATCGTTTCCACCTCGAAGGATCCGTTGAATAAAAAACAGGTTTTGTTCCTGAAACCATACTTAGTTAATTTATAATTGAGCTTGCTATATTTGCAATCGGTAAATCTAACTCATATTTAGCCTTTATGTTATAGTATCAATAGTTAAAAAACAATAAAAGTAAAATTACAAAAGCCCGGGTATAATACTAAGCAAACTATTCAAAAATTATTTAAACATGTTAAAAAAAAATAAAACCTACATTTAATCAAGTTTAGGAGTACTTTTGCACAGAAATTTTAAAATAGTCATCATCAAATGGACGAAGGCCCTGATTTGTACCGAATATTAACCTGATTCAGGAGGCCATAAGCTGATTTTCAGCATCCTCCCGGATCATAAACAGGAGGATGCTTCTATGACAGCATTAACAACATTTTATTTAAGCCAGATTCTGGGAATGAAAATTTACTCCCGGGACAACGAAGTTATCGGCCATGTTCTCGATCTGCTGGTTTATTCCGATTCATCGCTGACCGATGAACCCATTAGGCCAAACGTAGTAGCAGTAAAAACGGGAAGCAGAGCCCATCCGGTGTATTATAATTTCAGCTATTTTGAAATTAATCGTCAGAACAACAAAATTGTTATTCTGTGCAACAAGAAACAACATGTTGAAGATGAGGAATATAACAAATTTATGCCTCTCAAGGAACGCATTTTAGATCAGCAAATAGTTGACCTGAACGGGCGAAAAATGGTTCGGGTAAATGACGTGAGATTGGCATCGATCGCAAGCGGGACTTATGTTGTTGCTGTTGATGTCGGCGTCGAGGGTCTTTTGCGCAGGCTTGGTGTAGCTGAGTCAGTTAAGATAATCGCTTCCCTTGTACGTTTGCCTGTTCCTTCAAAATTTATACTCTGGGACGATGTGGATACCCTGGATACATCCAACCTGAACATTAAACTGGGAAAGCCCCTTACCAAGCTTCAAATGCTTCACCCTTCGGATCTTGCCGACATTATCGAAGAAATGGGCCGCAGCGAACGCACAAGCGTATTCAACAGCCTTGATGAGGAACAGGCCGCCGATGTACTCGAGGAAATGGATCCCAAACTCCAGGTTGATGTTATCGAAAGCCTGTCAATAGCCAAAGCTGCCGATTTGCTCGAAAAAATGCCGGCCGACGAAGCTGCCGATCTCATTGATCTGCTCGAAAGCGAGAAGGCGGAATTGCTGCTCAATGAAATGGAAAAAGAAGCATCGGGCGAGGTTCGGGAATTGCTCGAATATTCAAACCGATCGGTTGGAAGCATTATGAGCACCGATTTTATTTCGTTCCACGAGAATGAAACTGTCGAACAGGCACTGGCAACCATCCGCGAAGCCAAACCCGAGGATTCCATGCTCTACAACCTTTTTGTAGTTACCCACAATGGCAAACTTCTGGCCACTGTTACACTGCGAAACCTGGTAGTATCCGAACCTTCCGTAGTGCTGAAGGACATAATGCATAAAAATCCCGTATCCGTCGAAGACAACGACAAACTTGAATCGCTGGCTGAAATTGTTTCAAAATACAATCTGCTCGCGGTGCCTGTCGTGAACCAATACCAGGTTCTTGAAGGCATGGTGGTGATTGATGATATTGTTGATGACCTGCTGGGAGCCAGGAAAACCAGGTAATCAAGGGAGGGATTTATTATGACAAACAGAATTACCTTGAAACAAAAAGGCTGGTGGCGCAATATGCTTATATTTTTTGCCCTGCTTGGCCCGGGAATTATTACCGGCAGTGTTGATAACGATGCCGGAGGTATAACCACGTATTCCGTCGCCGGGGCTTTGTATGGTTACAAGCTACTCTGGACCATGATACCGGCATTTATCGTGTTGCTGATCATTCAGGAGATGAATGCGCGTATGGGAATTGTTACAGGCAAAGGCCTTGCCGATCTTATCCGCGAAAATGCAGGAGTAAAAGTTACATTTTTCATTTTTATCGGTTTGTTGATTGCCGACCTGGGAAACACTACCACCGAATTTGCCGGTGTAGCCGGAAGCATGATGATTTTCGGGGTAAGCAAGTATATTTCCGTGCCCATTTCTCTCGCTTTGGTTTGGCTTTTGGTTGTAAAAGGAAACTACAAAATTGCCGAACGTATCTTCCTTGTTTTCAGCGTTTGCCTGCTCATGTATATCATTTCGGCTCTTATGGGTAAACCGCATTGGGGCGAAATTGGCGATGCCATGATACACCCGCACATGGAATTCAATGCGCCTTACCTGGCTATAGTAATCGGAATTATCGGTACCACCATTGCTCCCTGGATGCAGTTCTACATGCAATCGTCGGTTATCGAAAAAGGACTGAAAATGCGTGATTATAAATACACGCTAGTAGATATTGTGATAGGCTGCCTGGTTACGGTTACAGTTGCATTTTTTATCATTATAGCCTGTGCATCAACGCTTCACGAAAACGGAATAGTGATCAAAGAAGCACAGGATGCAGCCCTGGCACTCAAACCCCTGGCAGGGAACCTGGCTTCCTCTTTATTCGCATTGGGATTGTTTGTGGCTTCCATATTTTCGGCAACCATTTTGCCGCTGGCCACGGCATTCTACGTGTGCGAAGCTTTTGGATTTGAAGCCGGTATTGACAAAAAATGGGACGAAGCTCCTGAGTTTTATTTCCTGTACACAGGCATTCTTGTGTTGGCTGCCGCTATAATACTTATCCCAAATGCCCCGCTCATCAAAATCAGCATCTGGTCGCAGGTGTTGAACGGCATACTGCTTCCCGTGGTTTTGGTTTGTATGATTCTGCTTATCAACAACAAAAAGATCATGGGTAAGCATGTGAACAAACCGGCCATAAATATCATAGGATGGTCGACAGTGATCATTTTGGTGGCTCTTTCGCTTATGCTGCTGGTTATACCAATGTTTTCTTAACTGCTTCCACTGTCTCAACTGCCAAAACCATATGTGCCGGTAGTATTATCAATCAGATCAAACGATCAGATAATATTAAAAACAATAAGAGAAGTTGTAATAAACAGGAAAAACAACCCGGCAAGAAAAATTAAATCTGCAATTTGTTCAAACCGGATTCCTGACTTTTTGATGCTGCGCATCGACAGAAATGATAAAACACAACTTGCCATAAACATAAAAATCGCCATTGCTGTCAATTCATCAATGATGCTTTTCTCAGCCATGTTATTTATACTGAACGAAGTGAGAACAACAAAACAAAGTCCCATCAGGGTTGCGGATGTATTCAGAATATGCGGCGATTTGTTATTTTGCTCAGCCATTACGTCTTGTTCTTATATCTTCCGAATCGGTAATTTTACACAAATATCTGATTTAGCGCTTTATTTAGAATCCTGACTGCCACGTACAGGTTTTTACGTTTCGTTTTGAATATTCAATAATTTACTGGAAAGCAAGGCTTTACATGCCAATATATTTACGACTCTCTAAAACACTATTTATTCAACTTATTCCGGATTTCTTCCAAAATCTCAATCTGTATCTCCTGAATGCCCATCATTTTCGACCACTGATCCAGCAATAAATGATCCACTTTTTCGTGCAAAGTCCTGATTTCAATTTCCGACTTCAGATTAATCTTGTAATCGTTCTCCGACCTGATCCTGTCCTTTTTCTCCTGCCGGTTCTGGCTCATCATAATGATCGGAGCCTGCATAGCGGCAACGCACGAAAGAATCAGGTTCAATAATATAAACGGGAAAGGATCGAAAGGCTTAAAAAGCAGTACGAGGCTGTTTATAATGATCCAAACAACAAGCAAGGATGAAAATGATATAATAAACTTCCAGCTACCACCAAAAGAGGCTACTTTATCCGATATTTTTTCACCAATTTTAACAGGCGCATCGATAACATTAGTATCAACTGATAAAAGTTCATTTTGCAAAATGCTTTTAACAACTTCATTTTTAAGCACTTCTACACTTCCTCTCTCATCATCAATTAAGCCAGAAATATATTTTACCCGGTATTTGTTAAAATCCTCACTGCAGATTTGGTTGTTATCATTCCAGGAAGGATGATCTTCGATAATCAAACGTTCAATTTCGTGACGTATCCCGTGGCCACTTATTAATTCGCTTTCGGAGAATGTTTTTCCGCAGATTTCACATTTTGTTCCGTTTAATTTTCTCATGATTCGGGGATTTTTTAAGCTATAATCGTTCAGGAGTTTAACTTTCGCGGATAAAGTTACTTAAAAACAGGTAACATCTCACTATTAAAAATCCTGCCTAAAAGCAGCTGAGTAAACTGAATAATTAATTATTCGGTGCTCCGTTATCGATCCAGCAAGCGATGGCATCTTTTTGCGTAGTTGAAAGGCTTCCGCTCTGTGGCATATTCCCGCTGACCACCTGGCTCCTGACAGAGTTACGCGAAGCATACAACTGCGAATAGGTGCTGAAATTCTGGTGACAGCCTGCACAAGCGGATGAGATTATCGGAGCCACATTGGCTTGATATGATTTTACCGTACCATTACAGGAAGGCGTATAGTTGGTGGTAGTGCCGTCTTTCGAACAGCTGGTCAACAGGCCAAGACTTACCGCTAAAACTGCCAGGATCTTTCTCATAATCATAATTTAATCTATGTTTGTTTTTCTATATTAACACCGTTGCTTAAAGTATAGTATTTCATTTTGATAAATTAACATCTTTTGGCTGGCTGACTGATCTGACTGCCAAAGTGAGATTAGCAGTTTCAACCTCCACATTGCCTGCTTCTTATTTCATTCTGCTATTCAAAAGGAGTGATGAATTGAGAAGATTCTAGATTAGATTGACATAGAGCATTTACATTAAAAAAAACAGCCAATCAAGATTTATTCTCAATTGACTGATTATTAATACTATAAATTCGTTTTTTAAATGCCTGCTTCTTTCTTTATCTGGTTTACCCAGTCCATTATTCGTTGATCGGTAAATTCTCTTTGCGTATCGTCATCGATGGCCAGGCCCACAAAATTTCCATCCTTTTCGGCTGTTGAATAGTAGAAATTGTAACCCCGGGTGGACGTATAACCAACTACATTACCCTTAAAAGGCAAACGGCAAAATATGGTCCCCATTCCATCGACAAAACTTTCGGGATACACTTTCTGATCGCCGAGCCCGAACAGGGCAATTTTTTTATTTGCAAGGTCGGCTTCAACCAATTTATCGATAAACCTTTCCCAGTCCGAATGCATCTCGCCAATTCCCCAGGCGGCAGTGCCCAATACAAGGAAATCATATTTTTCAACATCGTGCTTTGCGGCGCTGCTCACATTGTGAACTGTAGCTCCGGCACCGAATAATTCCTGTATTCTGTAAGCAACTTTGGAAGTGCTTCCGTTATCTTTACCGCCAAAAAAAATTCCTATCTGTGTCATAATCTGTATTTGTATCTATATTTACCCATGCAAATCTAATGCAATTCAAAATCATAGGTTTATTTGCAGCTATATTTTTTCTCACTAATTTTGAAGCCTAAGCCAAAACCAGCCAAATGAGAAGCCGCTTTACTAAACAACTGTACCTGAATTTTGTTTTGCTTCCACTGCTGATTTCAATCTTGCTTTTGAGTATTGTCGTCTGGGATGCAGGATTAAACGTTACGAGTGTAATTGTTTTTGCCCTGACTATATTATTGGTTTTAATCAATACAATTACTGTAACACATATAAAGCATCTCCGCAGCAGCCTCGAAAACATTGAAAATGGATCCCTTACCGACATAAACGTGAAAGGAAAAGGCGTTTTTGCAGAGTTGAATGGAATGTTGAAAAATATTTTTCGGCGCATAAAAACCCAGGAGGAAGCTTTGCAGCACGAAAAACTCCGCAGACTCCGATCCGTGATTGACGGTCAAGATCAGGAACGTAACCGCCTGGCACGCGAACTGCACGATGGAATCGGGCAATCGCTTATTGCTGTGCGACTGCAACTCGAAAATGCAGGAACCCAAAATTATTCGATGATGCGTTCCGGCATTGATACAGCTAAAAACATGATCGACCTAACTATTGAGGAGGTACGCAGGGTTTGCAATGCTTTGTTGCCGGCCACCCTCAACGAGTTTGGAATTGTATCCACACTCAGGTCACTTTGTTCCGAGATGTCGTCATTAGCCGGTTTTCAGGCTGTATTCGAAAATGAAGGATCCTTGGACCGCATATCGAAAAAATCGCAGGTTTACCTGTACCGGATTGCCCAGGAAGCATTGAATAATATAGCCAAACATGCAAGGGCAACGCACGTTGTGATGAAACTGAAACGCGAAAATAATATAGTTACTCTGGAAGTTTCCGACAATGGAAAAGGTTTTAACTTTGACCCCGTAAGTTTTGCTCAACGCAACGGACTTCAGAACATGCGCGAACGCACAAACCTGTTGCAGGGCGAATTTACAATTAACAGTCAACCTGGTGCCGGGACCGTCTTAAAGGTTTCGATACCTTATAATACTGGAAATGGAAACTATTAAGATTATATTGGTGGACGACCACCTGCTTGTAAGAACGGGTATAGCAAATTTACTTTCCGGCGAACCGGGTTTTGAGATCATTGGTGAAGCGTCAGATGCCAAAGAATTTTTTGAACTCTTAAAACAGAATCAACCCGATATCGCCATTCTGGATATAGCGCTACCCGGCATGTCGGGTATTGATATCACCAAAAAACTTCATAATGATTTTCCCGGAATCCGCATCCTGATCCTCTCGATGCACACATCGGAAGAATTTATTTTTAATTCAATAAACTCAGGAGCAAGAGGTTACCTTCCTAAAAATACTTCTCGTAAGGAATTGGTTGAGGCCGTTTATGCCATTCAGCGCGGCGAAGAGTATTTTGCCGAGAGCATCTCGAATGTGATCCTGAAAAGTTATATCAAAAAAGTGAAATCCAATTCGCACGACGAGGAAAACAACGAAAACCTTCTCTCGAAACGGGAAATTGAAGTCCTCAAACTTTTTGCCGAGGGCATGACAAACCAGGAAATTGCTGATAAGTTGTTCATAAGCATACGCACTGTGGAGTCGCATAAAAACCATATCATGGCAAGGCTCGAACTTAAAACTACCGTTGACCTGGTAAAATTCGCCATCAGGAATAATATTGTTTTACTGTAAGCATCGATCCACAAACTGTTGTTGCAAATTCGAAAAAGAGTAATTAATTTTACACTTAATCATCTGATATCCATTAATTAACCATGAAACACCTGATCCTTATTTTACTTTTTGCGTCCCCGCTATTCGCTTTCACGCAAAAGATGAACCAAAAAGCAAGCGATCCGAAAAAAAACAATGAAATGCTCGTCGGATATTGCACACGCGAAGGATTTGTCGGCTTAAACTGCAATTTCGATTCTGCATTCAGGGTTGAATATGCAGCCTATCATACCGACAAAGCAACTATGGATCAACTTGCAAAAAAGCTAAAGGGCATTAAAGTTACCGTGGTAATGGCAACCTGGTGCGGTGATAGCAAGGATTGGGTTCCCCGGTTTTACAAAATAATGGATGAACTGGAATTTAATTATAAAAACCTGGCTTTAATTTGTGTGGATCGCGATAAGAAAGCGCCAAGGACCAATGTTGATACACTTAAAGCCGACAGGGTACCTACCTTCATATTTTACCGTAAAAAAACTGAATTAGGACGGATAGTGGAGGTTCCCGAAGGAATATTCGAAAAAGAAATCCTTAAGATCATACTGAAATAATCCCATATAACCTTATAATTGAACTTGTTACCCCAACTTCTATTCTTTCAAACGGAAGTACAAAAGGTGACTCTATCCAAATTTCAAGGTATGGTTTTTGTGCAGGTAAGTTCAAAATCAGTACAATGAAAAACCTGTGGATTGGATTTATAGCAATGATTCTCGGGCTTTCTTCCTGCGAAAAGCCTGTTACGGGTCAAAAAGTAATTCCTGACGGAACTTATTTTGGAACCTTTAAAAGGAACCGGGAATCCAGCGAAGGACAAAAAGCAAACATTTCAATCACATTTTCGTCAGGCAAATGGAGCGGGCAAAGCGATATTGAGCATTATCCTGCACTTTGCAGTGGCACCTATGAAGCGGGAAATGGTAAACTTAATTTTACAAACGATTGTATTTGGACAGCCGATTTTGATTGGTCGCTTATATTATCCGGAGAGTATAATTTTACGCTTAAAGGAGACAGTTTGCTTTTTTCGAAAATATACATGAATCCGGTTACCGGAGTATATACTGATTCTTATTGTGTTTCTTTTCCAAAAAGCGGGATAAAAGAAAGTCCAATAACCGGAACCTGGCTTGAATCAACCTCAAAAACAGACACCCTTGTATTTTCCCCTGAATATGACGGGCAGTACCCGGTATTTAATCTGAAAAGACAATTCCGTATCACTGAGGGATATTCTCTTCCGGGATATTTTTCGGGACCTTACTGGTATATTTTAGGAGAGAATTCAATTTCTGTTAACTGGTTTCTGTCGAGTAATTCCCAATATAACCGCTGCTATTTTAAACTAATGCCTGAAGAAAAAGAACTGAAAATCGGCTCTTTCTATGCGAATCCGCCTTCTCCATTGGGAAGAGACACCCTTACGTTTACTAAAATCAAGTAAATCACCGTAGTTTGACGATGAAACAGAATTAAGCTTCATCTTTGTCAGGAATTGCAAAAAAAATAAACCAAGAAAATGATCGAACTTACCAATACTATTATTGAAACCCGGACGATTGTACAAAAACAAATTTCGGAAGGAAAAACCATCGGCTTTGTCCCGACCATGGGCGCTTTGCATCAAGGCCACCTGGAACTTGTGCGCCGGGCAGTGCTCGAAAACGATTTTGTTGTTGTCAGCATTTTCGTCAATCCAATACAGTTTAATAATGCTGACGATTTGGCAAAATACCCACGTACGCTTGAATCGGATATCCTGAAACTGGGGAAAACCGGCTGTAAGCTTGTATTTGCGCCTTCGGCAGACGAAATGTACCCTGAACCTGACCTTACAGAATTCGATTTCGGGCTTCTTGATAAAGTAATGGAAGGCAAGTTCCGGCCGGGTCATTTCAAAGGTGTTGCCATCGTGGTAAAAAAACTTTTAGAAATTGTTATGCCAACCAAAGCGTATTTTGGTGAAAAAGATTTTCAGCAATTGGCAATCATTAAAAAAATGGTGAACATATTGCAAATGCCGGTGCTCATTGTCCCCTGCCCTATTGTGCGTGAACCTGATGGTCTTGCCATGAGTTCGCGTAATGCCCGGCTCACGGAGGCTGAACGTGCCAAGGCTCCGGTTATCTACCGGGCACTTTCGGGCATTAAAGAAAACTATTCCTGGTTTATCCCCGACGGCATACGGCAGCTCATCAGAGGCGAAATCCAGGAAAATCAATTATTCCGTATTGAATATGTGGATATTGTCGATACCGAAACACTGCAACCTTTCGAGGATTGGTCGGATGTGGAACATGCGGTGGTTTGCGTGGCGGCTTATATTGGAAATGTAAGGTTGATTGACAATATTGTATTATACTAATTGTATTATACTAACCGGCTTCAAACTGAAACCTGAAGAGGTTTATTTTTCATCCCACTTGCTGAACGGCCGGGAAATCAATGTATTTGATAATTGTGTATTTTTGCACGCATTCCGTTATTCGCATCATACGATTATAAACACGGAAGGTATCAGTTTTCGGGGCGACCAGAACTGCCTGAATCCTGTTTATAACACTAATAACGGAAAAGAAAAAGTCAGTCATCTATTATCGTATTTCACAAAATAAACTAAGCATACTACCTTGAATCCAAAACTCAAGAACATAATCAGCCTAACAATATCCCTTGGAATAGGGTTTTTTTTTATTTGGCTATCTCTGATCAAACTAACGCCTGACCAGAAAAAAGATATTATTATAGCAATTCGTAATGCTAATTTTTGGTGGGTAGCATTGGCTATTCCATTAGGAATTCTTAGTCATTTTTTAAGAGCAATCCGCTGGAAAATGCTTATAGAAACTATGGGTTACAAACCTCGAAACAGCAATATGTTCTTTGCCGTAATGATCGGTTATTTTTCAAATCTTGCACTACCTAGATTAGGCGAAGTAAGCCGCTGTACAATCCTTACAAAATATGAAGATATTCCTTTCGATAAATCTTTTGGTACTGTTATAACTGAGAGGGCGTTTGACATGATTGTTTTTATTGCTCTTTTTTTCTTCGTAATTATTTACCAAGCTGATCGGCTTTCTGATTTTTTTAATAAGGAAATATATGGTCTGATTGAAAACAAATTGCATCTCAACAACTTAAACAGTTTACTGGTTATAATTGTTATTGTTCTGATAATCCTATTTTCAATATTGTTTTTATTTTTTTGGAATAAAATACAAACCAATAAAATTTTCATCAAAGTGAAGGAAATTATCCTGGGTTTTGTTGAAGGATTGAAATCACTGACAAAAGTGAAGAATCTCTGGCTTTTCGGATTCTATACTTTTTCTATCTGGTCACTATACTTGGCTATGGCCTATATTGTGTTCTTCAGCATCCCTGCAAGCAGTGGATTAGGAATTGATGCCGGTCTTGCTGTGCTGGTCTTCGGATCAATTGCCATCATGATTGTACAAGGTGGTATTGGAATTTATCCTGAGTTCGTTTCAAAGACATTATTTTTATTTCAGGTAGTCAAAACACAGGGTCTTGCTTTGGGTTGGCTGATTTGGACTTCACAAAACCTTACCATCGTTGTAGTCGGAATTATTTCATTGATATTATTACCCATTTTAAACAACCGAAAAAATGTCAAAGCTTGAAATAATCCAAAAAAAAATCTTTGTCACTGCCGATGCGGATTACCTCCGGATGCTGACTATCAGTACGTTTCTAGGTAAAAAAATCGTGTTTACCAACGGCTGTTTCGATCTATTGCACCTGGGGCACATTGATTATTTATCGAAGGCAGCTGATTTTGGCGATATGCTAATAGTCGGGCTGAATTCCGATTTGTCGGTTAGCCGCATCAAGGGAAATACCCGCCCTTTGCAGGATGAAAGGTCGAGAGCCATGGTGCTTGCATCCCTTGGTTTTGTTGATGTTGTGGTTTTGTTCGGGGATGATACGCCATACGAATTAATTAAAGCCACTCAGCCCGATATTTTAGTAAAAGGTGCTGATTACAAACCCGAAGACATTGTAGGATACGATATTGTAAAAAACAAGGGAGGCGAAATTATTACTATTGACTTCCTGGAAGGATACTCAACTACGGCAATTGAGAATAAGATTTTGGGAAAGTGATGAGATATGAGTTGTGAGATATGAGTTATGAGATATGAGTTGTGAGATATGAGTTACTTCTCTGAGTGAATTCAAAGTTTGAGTAACGAGATGGTAGCCTTCTTTCCTAGTACTGCATCAAGAATACCCCTTCGGTTTGGATTTTGATCCTATATCATCAATTATTGGTTTGGATTTTTACTTTTTCATTGCGAATTCAAATCAATCTGCAAAATACTTGATCAAATTATATAATTTAGCTACTCAAATATCCACATACTCAAGTCCAAACGTTCCCACATTTTCAAATTATCACATTACCGCATTAACACATTATCGCATTATCACTATGGCAAAAACAAAAACCGTATTTTTCTGTCAGAATTGCGGGGCACAGTCAGCCAAATGGATGGGCCGCTGTACTTCGTGCGATGCATGGAACACTTTTGTTGAGGAAGTGGTGCAGCGTGATGATTCATCGGCAAAAAACACCGGGAATTTCAAAGTTGCTGAATCGAAGCCACGAAAACTCAAAGACATTGAACAAAGCAATGAGCAGCGCATCACCACCAGCAACGGCGAACTCGACCGTGTGCTTGGCGGCGGATTGGTTGAAGGCTCGCTTATCCTGGTTGGCGGCGAACCCGGCATAGGCAAATCGACACTAATGTTACAAATTGCCCTTAATATGCAAGGAATAAGGGTATTGTATGTTTCGGGAGAAGAAAGCGAACAGCAGATCCGCATGCGCGCCGACAGGCTTGGCTTCAACGATCCCGATTGCTATATACTTACCGAAACCAATACACAAAGCGTTTTTCAGCACATCCAGACCGTTGATCCCGGTCTTGTGATAATTGATTCAGTGCAGACCTTGCAAACCAACCTGATCGAATCCTCTGCCGGAAGTATTTCACAGATACGTGAAACCGCTGCCGAGATGCAGCGATTTGCCAAAACTACCGGGGTACCGGTAATCCTGATCGGTCACATAACCAAAGATGGCGCGCTGGCCGGCCCCAAAATACTGGAACATATGGTGGATACGGTGCTGCAATTCGAAGGCGATCGTAATTATGGCTACAGGATATTGCGGGCAGTTAAAAACCGTTTCGGTTCTGCTTCCGAACTCGGGATTTTCGAAATGCGCGACACCGGTTTGCGCGAAGTAACAAACCCATCGGAAATACTAATCTCACAACGGGAAGAACCTACCAGCGGTGTGGCTATTGCCAGCACTATCGAGGGAGTGCGCCCCATGCTTATCGAAGTGCAGGCCCTGGTAAGTTCGGCCGCGTATGGAACACCCCAGAGATCGAGTACAGGGTTCGACGGACGAAGGCTGAATATGCTTTTGGCCGTGCTCGAAAAACGCTGTGGATTCCGGTTGGGAGTAAAAGATGTTTTCCTGAATATTGCAGGTGGTATCCGGGTGGATGATCCGGCAATTGATATGGCCGTGGTGAGTGCGATTCTTTCGTCGAACGAAGATATTCCTACCAATCAACAAATCTGTTTTGCAGGCGAGGTCGGCCTTTCGGGCGAGATACGCCCTGTGAATCGCGTGGAACAGCGTATTGCCGAAGCCGAGAAACTTGGCTTTGAACAAATCCTGGTTTCGCGCTACAACCTGAAAGGGTTGAAAACCGACAAATGGGCTATTAAAGTTACCGGTGTGGGGAAAGTGGAAGAGGTATTCGGGATATTGTTTGGATAGAGGCCTGAAAAAGAATAACCACGGAGGCTCGGAGGGCACAGAGGAGCACGGAGGTTTTTTGGGAACCACTAAGGCACTCAGGACACTGAGGCACACTAAGTGTTTTACTTTTTGTTGATTTATAGGATTTTGAATCAATTCGCTTCCTCATTTCTCCGTGTTTCTCAGTGTTCTTAGTGCCTTCGTGGTAAAAAAATCAATACTCATCCCAACTGTTTATTGCAATATCTTCCGGCTGCAGCTTGCAGATGGCATAGATAAATGCGCTGGCAAGCCTGGCGTTGGTGATCAGTGGGATATTAAAATCAACCGCCGCCCTGCGGATTTCGTAATCGTTGTACAACTCTGTCTTCGAAAGGTTTTTGGGGATATTGATTACGAGATCTATTTTTCGACTTTTTAGGTATTCGAGTGTGTTTGGAGTTTTTTCTTCATCGGGCCAGTAAAGAGTCGTTACCGGCACATCGCTATCCGATAGAAACTTCGCCGAGCCGGGAGTGGCAAACAGATTGTATCCGCGTTCGACCAGCATTTTTGCACTTTGCAGCAGTTCAATCTTTGATCGGGCATCGCCTGACGAAAACAGTATATTCTTTTCCGGAATCCTGTATCCGACAGATAGCATTGCCTTCAGAAGAGCTTCGTAATAATTTTCGCCAATGCAGCCTACTTCGCCTGTGCTTGCCATTTCCACGCCTAATACGGGGTCCGCTTTCTGCAAGCGCGAAAACGAAAACTGAGAAGCCTTTATTCCCACATAATCCATATCAAAGGCTGATTTCTGTGGCTTTTCAACGGGAATGTCCAGCATAATTTTAGTTGCAAGTTCTATAAAATTTATTTTCAACACCTTGCTCACAAAGGGGAAACTACGCGAAGCCCGAAGGTTGCATTCAATCACCTTAATATCGTTGTCACGGGCCAGGAACTGCATATTGAAGGGTCCGCTGATATTGAGTGCCTGTGCTATATCGCGCGAAATACGCTTTATGCGGCGAGCCGTTTCGAAATACATTTTCTGTGCCGGAAACACAATGGTGGCATCGCCCGAATGCACACCGGCAAATTCAATATGCTCCGAAATAGCGTAAGCCACCATTTCCCCTATATTGGCAACCGCATCAATTTCAATTTCTTTGGCATTCTGAATAAATTCCGAAACAACAACCGGGAACTCCTTCGAAACTCTTGCTGCCAGTGTGAGGAAAAAATCGAGTTCCTGCCGGTTGGAAACCACGTTCATAGCTGCCCCCGACAATACATACGAAGGGCGTATCAGCACCGGGAACCCAACTTCATCCACAAAATCATAAATCTGCTCAATTTCAACCAGTTCCTTCCAGCGTGGCTGATCAATTTTTAAAGTATCGAGAAGCGAGGAGAATTTATGCCGGTTTTCGGCATTATCAATGCTTTCGGGAGCCGTCCCCAGTATTGGGACTCCCTGCCCGTGAAGCCGCATCACCAGGTTGTTGGCAATCTGTCCGCCGGTACTTACAATTACACCTTTAGGTTGCTCCAGGTCAATGATATCCATGGTTCGTTCAAACGAAAGCTCATCGAAAAAAAGCCTGTCGCACATATCATAATCGGTACTTACCGTTTCGGGATTAAAGTTGATCATAACACCACGGTAGCCTTCGTTTCGTGCGGTTGTGAGAGCATTTACCGAGCACCAGTCGAATTCGACCGAACTACCAATTCTGTAAGCCCCGGAACCAAGAACAATGACCGACTTTCCGTCCCTTTCGGGAACAATATCATGCGCCGACCCGTTATACGTCATGTACAGGTAATTAGTCTGGGCGGGATATTCGGCTGCCAGGGTATCAATCTGCTTGATATAAGGAATTATGCCAAGCGATTTACGGTAATTTCGGACCTGCAGCATTTCCTGGTGAATATTCCCTGGCGCTTTGTTCACAAACCGTGCAATCTGGAAATCGGAAAATCCTTTTTGCTTGATCGTTTTTAATAGTTCGCCCGAAATGTCTTCAATTTTATTAAACTCTTTTAAATCAACCATTTGATCGTAAATGGATTTCAGTTTCACTAAAAACCAGTTATCGATTTTTGTAAGTTCATGAATCCTGTCCACTGTATAACCTGCTTCGAAGGCGCTGGCAATCGAATAAATCCTCATGTCGGTCGGGGCCGAAAGGGCCTGGTCAATATCGTCAAATTCAATATCGCTGTTGCCGACAAATCCATGTGTTCCCTGCCCAACCATTCGCAGGCCTTTTTGAATGGCTTCCTCAAAAGTGCGGCCAATGGCCATCACTTCTCCCACGCTTTTCATGCTCGAACCTATTTCTTTCGAGACACCGATGAATTTATTCAGGTCCCAGCGCGGAATTTTAACAACGATATAATCGAGTGCTGGTTCAAAAAATGCGGTTGTAGTCTTGGTTACCGAATTTTTTAGTTCGTGCAGGCCATAACCCAATGCCAGTTTTGCTGCCACAAATGCCAGCGGATAACCTGTGGCTTTCGATGCCAAAGCCGATGAACGCGAAAGGCGTGCGTTGACTTCGATCACCCGGTAATCTTCCGAGTTCGGATCAAGAGCATATTGCACATTGCACTCACCTACGATTCCGACATTTCGCACAATTTCGATCGAAAGGCTGCGCAGCTTATGGTATTCCCGGTTAGTAAGGGTTTGCGAGGGAGCAACTACTATGCTTTCGCCGGTATGTATGCCAAGCGGATCGAAATTCTCCATGTTACACACGGTGATGCAATTGTCGTAGCAGTCGCGAACCACCTCGTATTCCACTTCTTTCCAGCCTTTCAGACTTTCCTCGACCAGTATTTGCGAAGAGTAAGAGAATGCGTTGGCTGCCAGTTTGAGCAGTTCATCACGGTTGTAGCAAAATCCTGAACCTTGTCCGCCAAGAGTAAATGCAGCACGGACAATGATCGGGAATCCCAGTGTTTCTGATGCTTTCAGTGCATCATCAATGCTTGTTACGGCAATACTTCGTGGAGTTAATATATTGATTTTACGCAGGTTATTAGCAAATATCTCACGATCTTCGGTATCGATAATGGATTGAACGGGTGTGCCTAATACTTTAACATTATATTTTTCGAGGACACCGGTCTTAAAAAGTTCGATACCGCAGTTTAAGGCAGTTTGCCCGCCAAATGACAGGAAAATGCCTTCCGGCTTCTCTTTTTCAATCACTTTTTCGATAAAAAAGGGTGTGACCGGGAGAAAATATATTTTATCGGCTATGCCCTCGGAAGTCTGCACCGTGGCAATATTGGGATTGATCAGGATGGTAAATATTCCTTCCTCGCGCAGGGCTTTCAGAGCCTGCGTTCCGCTGTAATCAAATTCACCGGCTTCACCTATTTTAAGGGCACCTGAACCAAGGACTAAGACTTTTTTCATTTTATTATTGCTTTACTTTTTTGTTTTTTACCACTGAGGCACTAAGATCACTGAGATACACTAAGTTTTAAGAAATTAAATTAAAACATGACACTTTTCTATAATTTTACGATCTTTTAGTGTTCCTTCGTGTTCTTAGTGCCTTAGTGGTTTCTTTTCTTTTGCTAAAAGCGATCCGCATGATTTATTATTCTTTGGGCAGAATCGCAAACTCCTGAGTTACCAACGGAATTAATTGACTTACAATATTCTCTGAGTGAAAATTTATTAAAAGGCCTTTCGGTCTGCCTGCAAGCTTTAAATATGATAACAGTTGAGCTTTATACAAGGGTATAATTGTCTCTACAGCTTTCAATTCGACAACAACCAGATTTTCAACCAACAAATCCAGTTTAAGCTGGCCACCCAAATCTTTTCCTTTATAATAAACAGGAATATAAATCTGGGATTGAACATTTAAGCCAGTATTCTTTAATTCCTCTATCATGCATGCCTGGTAAACACTTTCCAGGAGACCTGGACCCAATTGTTTATGAACTTCAATTGCGCATCCAACAATCTTGAAAGAAATGTCATTTATGAGTTTTTGAGTTATCATATCTTTAGGGTTCGTTATTTTTTTTACCACTAAGGCACGGAGTTCACTAAGATGCACTAAGTTTTGAAGAATTAATTTTTACAGGTAAAGTTTCTACAATTAACGATTACTTAGTTTTCCATATTTTTAACACTAAGGCACTAAGTTCTCTGAGATGCACTAAGTTTTAAAGAATATAATTTACACAGGTTACATTTCTACAATTAACGATCACTAAGTGTTCCATATTTTTACCACTAAGGCACTAAGTTCACTGAGATGCACTAAGTTTTAAAGAATTTAATTTACACAGGTTACATTTCCAGATTTAACGATCACTAAGTGTTCCTTCGTGTTCTTAGTGCCTTAGTGGTTTTCTTTCCCTCTCACCACATTCAAAAAATCATCAAACAAATACTCACTGTCTGTGGGGCCGCTGGAGGCTTCGGGATGGAACTGAACCGAGAATACCGGCTTCTTTTTGTGCCTGATGCCTTCGTTGGTTCCATCGTTCAGGTTAACGAATAAAGGTTTCCATTCATCGGAAAGTGAATGGTTATCAATGGCAAAACCATGATTCTGTGAAGTAATAAGCGCTTTATTTGTGCCGCATTGCAGCACAGGCTGATTGTGGCTGCGATGTCCATACTTGAGTTTGTAGGTATCGGCTCCCGAAGCCAATGCAAGCAATTGATTCCCAAGACAAATACCAAATATAGGGATGTCTGCTTTAAGCGATTCGGAGAGGTGGTTGATGGTGGTCTCACACATTTTCGGGTTGCCCGGTCCGTTCGAAATAAACAGGCCATCATAGTTTTCTTTCGAGTAATCGTAATCCCAGGGAACACGGATCACTGTCGTACCGCGTTTCAGGAAATGACGGATAATATTGTACTTCACACCACAATCAACCAATACTATGCGGGTTGAACCATTGCCATAAGTAATGACTTTATCGGTGCTTACTTTGGCAACCAGGTTTTCGTTGTTTGGATCAAAGAATTCCAGGTCAGTATTACCAAACACTATTTTGCCCAACATGGCGCCTTTTTCACGAATTATCTTGGTCAGTTCGCGGGTATCGATACCATATAAACCGGGAATTTTATGTTCGGTAAGCCAATCGCCCAAACTCCGCTTCGCACTCCAATGGCTGTACTGTTCCGAATAGTCGGAAACGATGAGTGCGGTAACCTGGATGCGCCCGGATTCAAAATAATCGGGCAAACCGTTGCTTCTGACTGCTTCGGGCACGCCATAATTGCCTATCAGCGGATAGGTGGCTACCAGTATCTGGCCTGCGTATGAAGGGTCAGTCAAACTTTCGGGGTAGCCGGTCATTGATGTATTGAATACCACCTCGCCTGCCACCGAGCCTTCATAGCCAAAGGATTTGCCGGTAAATACAGTGCCATCTTCCAGGATTAGTTTTGCTGTTTTTTCTTTTGTCATTATACTGGTTTTCAATGTTGTAAATGATAAAAACGATAAAATGCCCGGATTTTACGTTGCAAAATTTTTTCAGGTCATTGCCTGAATTTTTTATTACCTATTTACTGTCCTTCAAATAAGGTTGCAGCTTTTGCACAAGATAAGGGATTGCTGACACTATCAACAATCCCTGTAAATGTTATGAAATCCTGAAATCTGCATCTAATTGGTGTGCAATGCAAATTTACTCATTTAGGGATAGCTTTTCCCTAGTTGTTCCCGATAATCTGCATCAATTCATCCAGTTTTGGCGACAGAATTATTTCGGTTCGCCGGTTTTTAGCTTTGTTGGCGGCCGAAGTATTGGGTTCAACCGGCAGGAATTCACCACGACCGGAAGCAACCAAACGTTTCGGAGCAATTTTCCCGTTAGCAAGCAGAATTTTAACAATGGAGGTTGCACGCATGGCACTCAAATCCCAATTATCTTTCACCTGGTTCTGACCGGTTAAAGGCACATTATCGGTATGGCCCTCGATCAGAACATTGATATCCGGATTCTTCTCCAGTACTTTTGCCAGGTCTTTCAGCGCGGCAACGCCATCATTGCTCACATCCCATTTGCCGGAAGCAAATAACAGTTTTTCCTCCAGCGAAACATACACTTTGCCATCTTTAATATGAACAGTCAAGCCTTTGCCTTCAAAACCAGTAAGTGCATCTGAAACAGCTTTGCGCAAAGCATCGGTTACCGAGTCTTTTTTATGAATAGCTGTGAGCAATTCAGCCAGGTTTTTACCTTTAATATCCAATTCGGCCTGCATGGCTTTCACGCGTTGTTCGCGAGCCAGCAAGCTATCCTGGGAAGCTTTTAACTCGGTCATTACTTTTACGGCATCTTCGAAATTGGCGGCAAACTGCGACTTTAATAATTCATGTGAACGGTCGAGTTCGTTGTAATCGGCGGTAAGCACACGCAAAATCGAGCCCAGTCGGGCAGTATCTGCTATAAGTTGGGAAGTTTCTTTTTTAAAGCGTTGGTTTTCGGAGGTAAGCTCGTTCACCTGGGTGCCCAGTTCATCCACTTTTGAATTCAGGCGGGTACTTTCCTCGTTGCACTTAGCCGTAAGAGCGTTGTATTTTTTTGTGGACACGCAGGATGTGAGCATGCCAAAAATCAAAACACCAAGCAACAGTTTTATCGAAATATTCAAATTCAAACGGTTCATAATGAGATTATTAAGGTAATTAATTTGAACTATATTTTCTAAACATTTATTTCGAGCAACGAAGGGCAATGATCGGAATGAACTGCCATTGGCATAATAACTGCCCGTTGCATATTTTTCTCAAGTTCGTCGCTCACCATATTATAATCAATGCGCCATCCCAGGTTCCGGCTTCGGGCACCGGCGCGGTAACTCCACCATGTATAATGATGGGGCTCTTTTACAAAATACCGGAATGAATCGATAAATCCTGAATTAAGGAAGCCGGTCATCCAATCGCGCTCCTCCGGTAAAAACCCGCTGCTGGTCGCATTGCGAATGGGATCGTGAATATCGATAGCGCGATGGCAAATGTTGTAATCGCCTGAAATGATAAGGTTTGGACGTTCTTGTTTTAGTTCCAGAATATAATTCTGAAAATCGGCCAGCCACTGCATTTTAAAAGCCTGCCTGTGGTCGCCTGTGGTACCCGAAGGATGATAAACCGAAATCACACTGATATCACCATAATCGGCACGGATAAACCGGCCTTCGAAATCGTATTTCTCGATGCCCATTCCATAAACTACCTTGTCAGGTTCAGTTTTTGAAAGAATGGCCACGCCGCTATAGCCTTTTTTCCCGGCAGGAAACCAATACGTATGATATCCCAGAAGTTCAAACTCAATAATGGGGATCTGATCGTGCTGAGCCTTTATCTCCTGGAGGCAAACTACGTCAGGATCAGCAGATTGCAACCAATCAAAAAAACCTTTGCTGATTGCAGCTCTTATTCCATTTACATTATATGTGACGATTTTCATTCTTTCCTGTTTTATTTATGCACCGAACCTTCCACCCTCGATTTCAGGGCAGAGCCCGCGGAGGATTTACTAATCCTTGTAACCAGCAGACTACCCACCTTTCAAGTTGTAAAATTACTTGATAAAGATCTGTGATTTTCGCTCCTGCAGGATAAGTTATACAGAAATAATCAACAAACAATTAAGCTCTTCGGCGTTAAAAACTCATAATAAAATAACAATTTAGCTGTACATTTGGCGCGATGCCATGAATTATTCTTTGAAGATAAATCTTTCAAAAACTGCAAATCAACATTAAAGAAATGTAAACATAATTTTTGCGGTAAGCTTATTCTGCGAAACAGAGCCTTATTCATAAACAATCGGTTTTATATGAATGGTTCTACCACAAATTCAATGAAATTGGTCTTTTTTTGTGAAAAGACCGAAGTCGGGAGACCGAAGTGTTTGTAATTTTGATGTTACATTCTACCAATAAAAAATAAGACGAAGAAAAATAACAGTCGTACAATGTGCCAATCGTATTTGTCAAAAATAGTTGTCAGGATAACTTCCGGCCCTGGTCTCCTGACTTCCGACAATAAAATTCGACCAACTATAGTAACAGTTAAACCATGTTGATAAATGTACATGTCGGGTTTAACTTTTTGTTGAACCTCAAGCAGACTATGATTGCTAATCTGATCAGAATTGACCGATAAAAGGGGAAGGATCATTTGTGCCGAAAGTGTCGTGCACAGAGGAACTTCCTCTTTTTACACGCTTCCCCAACTGTGATTAAATACCAATTTTACAAAACCTAATGTACACTCGAAACCGATGTAAAACAGTTTTTCTTTACTTCAAATACTGTTTTGTTATTACTATAACCTTCCTGGTAGTGGCCTCACAATCAGCCATGGGCCAGCAGTATTTCTTAAAATCATATACAACCGAAAACGGGTTGCCTACCCGAATAATAACAGATGCCTGCCAGGATACCGACGGCTACATGTGGTTTTCCACCTACTCGGGCATCTCGAAATACGATGGTTTCGGGTTCACCAACTACGACACAATCAATGGATTGCCTTTTCAGCAATACCGCAAAATCAAATGCGATGAAAAAGGAGTGATATGGGCAATTCCCTATTTTAATACCGGGAAAATCGCTTTTTTACAGGGAAATAACTGGAAAAGTATTGATGCAGCATCTGCCTCTAAAGCCTTGTCGGTTTACAATACCTCCTTCGATGTCAGTTATTCGAGCAATAAACCGGCATTATGCATGGGCGGGTATAATGGAATTGATGTTTATGAAAATAGAAAATGGAAGCATTATGATATCTCACACGATAAGAGTTTGAATATTGTGTATTCAGTTGCCGAAAAAAACGGATCGTTTTATTTAAGCACCAAAGCAGGTTTATGCATTCTGAATAGCGGAAGCCTTGATTGGGGACTTAACAAGAAAATAAATCCTGAAAACAAAAATATTTTGGCTGTAGACTTCGAAAACAAAAATACGCCAAACGAAAAAATGTGGGTGCTGACAAATCATTCCATCGGATACTACCAGAAAGACCAGATGACTATTCTGGCCGATCATTTTCTGTTAGATGATATTGACGTGGCCCATTTCCCGTTTTTAGTTCTTATGAAGAACAAGGACGTACTTTTTGGCAATAATTTTTCGAAGTTTATTTTACAAATCTCTGAAAAAAAAATTACCTCCCTGCGCATCAAAAACGGGTTCTCGTCAAATGGTGCCTCTTCTGTTTTCGTGGATCGCGAAGGAAACATCTGGATCACAGATAGCAGGGGAGTCGATAAAATCAACAGCATTTCGATAGCAAACTATTTTGAATCGGACGGATTACCCGCCAATGAGGTAACAGCGATAGTTGAAACCAACGATGGACGGTACGTGCTGGGACATAGCAACCAGATTTCTGTTTTAGACGACAATAAGATTACAAGCTTCGAATTTCCCGGAAAGCAAAATGGCCTCACTCGTGTGCTGGATATGATGAAAGACCGCGACGGGAATATTTGGTTCACCGCCAATACGCTGGGAGTGGGTAAGTTATCAGTAAAAGATAAAATGAAATGGTATGCAACCATAGAGGGAAACCGGACTACAGCCATATGTCAGGATAATTCAGGAAAAATCTGGATCGGCACAAACAAAAATCTTTTCTATTTCAAAGGAGATAAAATTGTCGAATACGAGCATACTAACCTATTCAACAGCAGTGTGCGAAAAATATTTGCATCCGACAAGGGCGGCATTTACATTACTACTTTGTCAGGTTTATGGTTCATCGATAAAGATAATTCAATTAAAATAGTACCAACGGAAGGAAACCAGCAACTTAATACCTATTCGTACTTTGAAGATAAAAAAGGCACTGAATTCGTAGGCACTGTGAGCGGCTTATTTTATATCAAGGATGGTATCATCTCAAGGTTTAAAAATGTCCGTCTGCAAATTATCAACCCGGTTTATTTTATTCTGCAGGATAAGGATAATTGCTATTGGTTCGGCACAAATAATGGAGTTATACATTGGGACGGCATCAACGACCCGGAAACATTTAACCCTCTTAATGGTCTGGCCGGTCGTGAAACAAACCGCTCGGCAGGCCTGCTCGACTCGAAAGGCAGGGTATGGGTGGGCACCGACAGGGGGCTTTCGTGCATCACTATCGATATAGAGCATACAAAAACACCGGTTCCAGCGGTTATCCTGCTTTATACCGAAACCAGCTCCGGTGAAAAATACCCGCTAAACAGGCCTTGTTCAATCAGTCATACCGAAAATACTTTAATCTTCCATTTCAGAGGCATTTCTTATGTAAACGAAGATTTACTCACCTACGAGTATAAGCTCGAAGGATATGATAAAGATTGGCGCGAGGCTACTCAAAGCATGCTCGGCAAAATAAAATACACCAATTTAAAAGCAGGCAAATACAGGTTTTGTGTCCGGGCAAAAAATTACTCGAGTGCCAAGGGTCCGCTGGTTTATTCGGCGGAAATCCAGATTAGAAATCCATTTTTCCTCACGTGGTGGTTTATAACTTTATCGTTTGCTGTTTTAATCGCCTTACTTTGGTTTCTCAACCTGCTTTTTACGCAAAAGGTTGTCAATAAAGCACTGATCAACGAAATAGCGATTCGAAAGCTGGCTGAAGATGAGTTGAAAGAAAGCCAACAGCAATTATCTTTTGTTTTGCAAGGCAGCAGGCTCGGCACCTGGGACTGGAATTTAAATACCAATACCATTCAGCGTAACCAGCTATGCAGCCAGATACTTGGTTATTCGAGCGAGGAAATGGGTGAAGATCCGAAATTATGGCAAAATTTAATACATCCCGGCGATATCGAAAATGCCGACAAAGTACTACAGGATCACCTCGAGGGCAAAACTTCGTTGGTTGAGGTTGATTACCGCATGCGCACAATAGACAAACAGTACAAATGGATTCACGACCGGTATATGATAGTTCTGCGGGATCCAGAGGGTAAACCAATGCGGATAAGCGGTACAATTACGGATATTACCGAACGAAAACACTCGGAAGCCGAATTGCAGAAAAGCGAAGAACGCCTGCGTCTGCTGATGGCTTCTCTCCCGGTAGCTATTTATATAGCACCGGTCAATGCCGAGATTGATATCGAAATGATCACAGGAAATGTAAAAACGTTAACCGGTTTTACGGCCGAAGAATATTTGTCGGAGCCTCATTTCTGGCAAAGCCGGCTTCATCCCGATGATCGCGAAAGAGCATTGGAAGCAGTAAGCCAATCACTTGCAACAGGCGGAATTACAGTTGAATACCGATGGAAAACTGCCGATGGAACTTATAGATGGTTTCACGATCAGAATATTTTGAAGACCAATGGATCAAGAAAGGAATACCTGGGGGTGTTTGTTGACATTAACGACCGCAAACAAGCTGAACTTGAAATTTTGAAAAAGAATGAACAACTCCGCCTGATAAATACCGAAAAGGATAAACTGTTTTCGATTATATCGCACGATTTGCGCAGCCCGGTAAATGGATTACTGGGTCTCACTTCCCTGCTTGCGGATGAATTGGAGAATCTAACGACCGAACAGGTGCGGGAAATGACATCTTCGCTTTTTCATTCTGCCACCAAAGTCAACGACTTGTTGAATGACCTGCTCGAATGGTCACAGCTTCAACGCGGATTAATCATTTTTTCTCCTATTGATTTGAATATCCGTAAATTAGCTGACGATTGTATATTTTTGATCTCCGACCAGGCAAACGCTAAAAACATCAGGGCAGTAAACCAAATTCCTTCTGAAATATCAGTAACTGCTGATAAACATATGTTACAACTGGTGCTGCGCAACCTGCTTACCAATGCATTGAAATTTACACCCAGGTCAGGAACTGTTACATGTACGGCTGAGAACGAAAACGATAGGTTTATACGGATTTCTGTTACCGATACGGGCATAGGGATGAACGCCGACTTATGCAACAGGCTTTTTAACCTGAACGCGAAAACCAGCCGGAAAGGAACTGAAGGTGAACCATCTTCCGGATTAGGGTTGATTCTTTGTAAAGAATATGTCGAAAAGCAAAACGGCCGGATCTGGGTTGAAAGCATTGAAGGCAAAGGAAGTACATTTCATTTTACGCTTCCTTGCAATTTTTAACGAACCAGCAGCTAACTAAATTATTATTTTACCAGTAATATATAAAATCGGATTTACCTGACTTAATAGACTGTCAATCAGTATAATTATAAAACAAATAAATACAACCTGATGAAACGGGATGCCATGATTGCCCTGATGAAAAATCAACAGGAAGAGTATGACTTTATCATCATTGGTGGCGGAGCGACGGGAATAGGTATAGCCCTCGAATCAATAACACGTGGGTATAAAACCCTGTTGGTCGAAAAGTCTGATTTTACAAAATCAACCTCCGGCAAGAGTACGAAACTGGTCCATGGAGGTGTGCGATACCTGGCACAGGGCAATATTGCACTGGTTCGTGAAGCCTGTATTGAACGGGGCCGGTTGCTAAAAAATGCTCCGCATCTGGTTAAAAACCAAACTTTTATCATCCCGACTTTTGGTTTTTTTGACGAAATAAAATACACTTTGGGATTGACGCTCTATGATATGCTGGCAGGAAAATACAGTTTGGGCCGTTCGATGCATATCCCGAAACAAAAAGTGCTTCAACGTATCACAACCCTTAATCCACAGAAATTTACTGCAGGAGTCGTTTATCACGATGGGCAGTTCGATGATTCGCGTCTGGCTATCAACGCATTGCAAACTGCGGCTGCGCTGGGAGCCCACATCATCAATTATATGCCGGTTTCAGGTTTAAGTAAAAATGCTGCAGGAAAAATAAATGGAATTTATGTCACAGATTTGGAATCATCAGAAAAACACCACGTAAAAGGTCAGGTCATAATTAATGCGACCGGCGTATTTGCTGATGAAATCTTACAAATGGATACGCCCGGCATTAAAAAAATTATTTGTCCCAGCCAGGGTATTCACATTGTTCTCGACAAAAGTTTCCTTCCGGGAACGGATGCCATTATGATCCCTAAGACCGATGATGGGCGCGTATTGTTTGCAGTCCCATGGCATAACAGGGTAGTCGTCGGAACAACCGATACGCCTCTGCCGGTTGCTACGCTAGAGCCTGTTGCTCTTGAAGAGGAAATTGATTTTATACTTACTACGACCAGCCGTTACCTGACTAAAGCCCCATCCAGAAAAGATGTACTGAGTGTTTTTGCAGGCCTTCGTCCCCTGGCAGCGCCTGATGGTGATAATAAAAAAACCAGGGAAATCTCGCGGAGCCACAAAATATTTGTTTCCAAATCAGGGCTTTTCACCATGGTCGGCGGCAAATGGACCACTTTCAGAAGAATGGCTGAAGATATGCTTAAAAAAGTGGAAAGCATCAAATCATGGAAAAAGACACGGTCAAAAACCCGGAACCTCAGGTTGCATGGCTATATGAAAAATGCAGATATAGCCGACCCGCTATACTTCTACGGGACGGATCGCGAGCTAATTCTGAATTTAGTAAACTCAGAGGCCGGACTGCAGGGCATCCTCAGCGCGAAACTCGGCTTGCACAAAGTACAGGTTGTTTGGGCTGTAAGGAACGAAATGGCGCGCACGCTTGAAGATGTTCTTTCGCGCAGGACAAGATGCTTACTGCTCGACGCGGCGGAAAGCCTGCGCATTGCTCCCGAGGTAGCAGCGATTATGGCGAAAGAACTAAATCGTGATGATCAATGGATACAGAATGAGATCTGTGATTTTAAGAATGTGGCTGTCAATTATATACTTGAATAGTTGTAATGTGATTTGAAAATCGGTTCTACCACGAATTGAATGGAAATGCTTTTTAAAAGGCAGGAAGACCGAAGTCGGAAGACCGAAGAAAGTGCTAATTTGAAATTTGGTACTACAAATGGAAAAAATCTGAATAAGACAATTAACCAACGTTAACCTACTTTCAAAGATAAAATTAGTTTTCAGAGGAGCTTCTGACTTCCGACTTCCGGCAATTTGAATTGACCCACTAAATTAAAAGTTGAACCTAAAAATCTATTCCATTAAAGGTGCAAAGCCACTATTTATTCTATTTTTACAAATTCCAATCGGGTTCAACCGAACGCAACGTAAATCCTTCAGCTATAAACAAATAAACCTTTCGTAAATGGAAAAATTCATCCTGTCTCTCGATCAGGGCACAACCAGTTCAAGAGCTTTGATATTCGATCACAGCGGCAATATCCGTTCAGTAGCACAGAAAGAGTTCACGCAGTATTTCCCTAACCCGGGTTGGGTCGAACACGATCCAAACGAAATATGGTCGTCCCAGGTTGCTGTCGCTGCCGAGGCTATAGCAAGTATGGGAATCAACGGAACCCAACTGGCTGGTATTGGTATAACCAATCAAAGAGAAACTACCATAGTGTGGGACCGAACCTCCGGAGAGCCTGTTTACAATGCTATCGTATGGCAGGACAGGCGCACATCCTCCTATTGCGATGAATTAAACAGCTTGGGATATGCCGAGGAGATACGTCAGAAAACAGGCCTGGTAATTGATGCTTACTTCAGCGGGACAAAAATCAAATGGATTCTCGATAATGTGAAAAGCGCGCGTGAAAGGGCCGAAAAGGGCGAACTTGCATTTGGAACCGTCGATTCATGGCTGGTTTGGAAACTCACGCAGGGACGCACTCATATAACTGATGTCAGCAATGCAAGCCGAACACTTCTTTTTAACATTCAAACCCTTGAATGGGATACGGAATTGCTTGAACTGATGAATATCCCGGCTTCAATGCTGCCTCGTGTTGCTTCGAGCAGCGAAATTTATGATTACACCAATACCACTTTCTTAGCAACAAAAGTTCCAATTTCCGGTATTGCCGGAGATCAGCAGGCTGCCCTGTTCGGACAGATGTGCATGGAAGAAGGAATGGTAAAAAACACATACGGAACAGGTTGTTTCATGCTGATGAATACCGGGAACAAGCCCTTTATTTCGAAAAACAAACTTTTAACTACCATTGCCTGGCAAATTAATGGTGAAACGACTTACGCCCTCGAAGGAAGCATTTTTATGGGTGGCGCTGTAGTGCAATGGCTTCGCGATGGACTTGGCATCATTAAATCATCATCGGAAGTTGAGGCCCTGGCTGCAAAAGCCATCGACAACGGAGGCTTGTATTTTGTTCCTTCTTTTACAGGAATGGGTGCGCCGCACTGGGATCAATACGCGCGTGGCATGATGATTGGCCTTAGCCGCGGAACCGACCGTTCGCATATTGCACGGGCAGCCCTCGAAGGCATTGCGTTTCAGACCATGGATGTATTAAGAGTAATGGAACTCGATACAAATATGAATATCAAACAATTACGTGTTGATGGCGGTGCCTGTTCCAATAATTTAATGATGCAATTCCAGGCTGACATGCTTGGCTGCTCTGTTATCAGGCCCGAAATTACGGAAACCACAGCCATGGGTGCTGCCTACCTGGCCGGGCTGGCAACCGGTTTCTGGAAAAACATGGACGAACTGAAACAACAATGGCAGCTTGATCGGCAGTTTGACCCTATGATGGATACCAACCTGGCGGATAAGATGAAAGCGGAATGGGCAGATGCCGTGAACCGCGCAAAATCATGGGTGAAGGAATAAAAGGTTCTGCCACGAATTGAATGGAAATGGTTGTTGAAAGGTCGGAAGTCAGAAGTCAGAAGCCAGAAGTCAGAAGTCAGAGGACAGAAGTCAGAGGACAGAAGACCGAAGTAGGGAGACCGGAGTAGGGAAACCGGAGTGTTTGCTAAATGAAATTGCATTCTGCCAATGGAAAATAATTCAAAGAATAATTGTTGTACTTTGTGTTACTTGCGTTGGAAAAACAGTTTTCAGGGTATCTTACGACTCCCGTCTTCTGACTTCCGGCAATTGTATTACCCATAGAATTAACAGTAGAACCGAATAAAAAAAAACAATCATGGAAAAAGCATTAATTTATGAAGTTATAGGAACCGCCATCCTGATTCTTTTGGGAGGCGGCGTAGTGGCCAACACCATTTTAACTAAAACCAAGAGTAACGGAGCCGGCTGGGTGAACATTGCGTTCGGATGGGGATTTGCTGTATTTGCAGGTGTAATTGTTGCCGGACCACATTCAGGTGCTCACCTCAACCCGGCGGTAACTATCGGATTGGCAGTTGCCGGTATGTTTCCCTGGTCGCTGGTTATAGGATACATTGTTGCCCAAATCACAGGTGCTTTTCTGGGTGCTGTGCTCGTTTATCTGTTCTTTAAAAACCATTTCGACATTACCGACAACAGCGATGCAAAACTGGCAGTGTTTTCGACGATGCCTGCTATTAAAAACCTGTTTCACAATACACTGGCCGAAATAATCGGAACATTTGTTCTTATTTTTGTAATTCTCAACATTGCCGGGCCTTCGTTTGAAGGTGACACATTTTCGCATGTAAAAATCGGACTGGGATCGGTGGGTGCCCTTCCAGTCGCTTTGCTGGTGGTGGGTATAGGTATGTCGCTGGGCGGAGTCACGGGTTATGCCATTAATCCTGCCCGCGATCTTGGCCCTCGCCTGGCACATTTCCTCTTGCCAATCAAAGGGAAAGGCGATAGCGGCTGGTGGTATGCCTGGGTTCCGGTTGCAGGTCCGGTTGTAGGTTCCATATTGGCGTCTTTGCTTTACCTCGCCCTGGCTTAACTTTTCAGTCAATCTTTAAAGACCCTGAATCTCGCTGAGAAAGGGCTTAACAAATCAATCCTGTTTTATCCTTTTTTTTAGGCAAATAAGCAGATTGTCATATTAAATTTCTACTTTTGCAGCCAGATTGAGTGGAAAAATTTGATTGCTTGCAACCACGGAAAAAAATGCTAAAACATACTCCCGCAAGCAGCAGCCAAATTTTTCCCGTCGTTTATTAATTTTAACCTCTTAACAAAATAAAGATGGGGTATTTATTCACATCAGAAAGTGTGTCGGAAGGGCATCCCGACAAAGTAGCAGATCAGATATCAGACGCGTTGCTGGATGAGTTTTTACGGTTCGATCCAAATAGCAAAGTGGCTTGCGAAACCCTTGTTACCACAGGATTAGCAGTATGCAGCGGCGAAGTGCGTACAACAGGGTATGTTGATATCCAAAAAATTGTTCGCGGAACAATCGAACGGATTGGTTATACCAAAGCCGAATATCGTTTTGATAATAATTCATGCGGTGTCATTTCGACCATTCACGATCAGTCGGACGATATTTATATGGGTGTAGACCATGGTAATCCTGAAGATCAGGGTGCCGGCGATCAGGGTATGATGTTCGGTTATGCCAGCAACGAAATGGACAACCTCATGCCAATGCCGATCGAATTGTCGCACATACTGTTACAGGAATTGGCCGTTATTCGCCGCGAAGGTAAAAAAATGAAATACCTGCGTCCCGACAGCAAGTCGCAGGTTACAATTGAATACGATGAGCGCAACAAACCGGTTCGTATCGATACCATTGTTGTTTCGACCCAGCATGATGAATTTATTCTGCCTGCCGACTCATCACACGAAGCTGTAAAAGCTGCCGAAAAAGCAATGCAGGATCAGATTGCCGAAGATGTAAAAAATATTCTGCTCCCAAGGGTAAAAAGAACCTTACCAGTTCGTGTGCGTAAACTCTTTGGTGAAGATGTCAAGTACTTTGTGAACCCAACCGGTAAGTTTGTAATTGGCGGACCTCACGGTGATACCGGTCTTACCGGGCGAAAAATTATTGTCGACACTTACGGCGGAAAAGGTGCTCATGGCGGAGGAGCTTTCTCAGGAAAAGATTCCTCGAAAGTAGATCGCTCGGCCGCATATGCTGCCCGTCATATTGCTAAAAACCTTGTTGCTGCAGGCGTTGCCGATGAAGTACTGGTACAGGTGGCCTATGCAATCGGTATTGCCCAGCCAGTTGGCGTTTATGTAAACACGTATAAGACTGGTAAAGTTAAGGATGCAGAAGGTAAAAAACTCACCGACGGACAGATTGCTGAAAAAGTAAGCAAGATTTTTGATCTGCGTCCGTATGCAATTGTTCAGCGGTTTGGGCTTAAGAACCCGATCTTCGAACGCACGGCTTCCTATGGTCATTTTGGCCGCGATTATTACAAAGCCGAGGTTGAAGTTTATTACAAGAATGGAATTACCCGTACCGAAAATAGCAATGGAAAAGAAAAATACTTTAAGGAAGTAGAATTTTTCGGATGGGAAAAAATTGATAGCATTGATAAAATTCAAAAAGAATTCGGATTGTAAATTTCTGATATCTTGATGATTGCAAAAAAAGCAGGTACTGATGGCCTGCTTTTTTTGTATTTGGAAACAGTCAAAAAAAATGCGGGGCAGCTAAGCTACCCCGCATCTGAATAATTGTATTGTATGAAAGATTGGAATAATAATTTTCGGTCCTAAAGCCTAATCCCAAAACCCCAAACCCTTATCTTAGTGTTTTACAATTAGTTTCTTCGTTTGAACAACTTTGCCATCAACACTGATTGAGTAAAAATAGATTCCGGATGCATACCCGCTGACATCTATTGTATTTTTACCTGAACGACCTTCAAGATTCACAGTTTCAACAACAACTCCCAGTGTGTTGCGAATAATGAGTTGGGCATTATTGCTCGACGTTGGAAGATTGTAATCTAAATTTGCGCGCAACGAAGCCGGGTTGGGATAAGGGCCTTTGAAAACCATCTTATCTTCATTAATACCGGCACCACTGATATGGAATTCGATAGTTGCTTTAGCACTTACACGGTGTCCAAAAGTAATGGCATCGAAAAATTCGTAGGTGATGGAAGTAAGTCCACCATGCCCACCTGTACCAAAGGGGTCAGGATAATAATCAGCATAAAAAGAAGTGTCCCTGACTCCGGCAGGCAGCGTGTCGGCATATACTGATTCATCTGTCATCGGGCTGTAACAATTAATGCCAAAACAGAATGCATTTGCAGTGCTATCAACCTGGTGATTTATTGTCCGGCGAACAAAAACATTGGGCATCCTTGTATTGGTAGTATTTTTTATCCAGATATGTCCAACCAATGCATCCACTGTAGGGTTTGTTCCTGTTACCTTTATAGTGGCATTATTGATTTTATTCCCCTGTATATCATAGAGTTCCAGTGTATCAGTAGCTGTGATATGCGTTGAACCTGTCAGTAAGTTTTGCGAAGGAACCGGACGGGCTGCTATAACTGATAACATTAAAAGAGAAAAAGAAAAGAGTAAAAGTTTTTTCATTGTTTGATTTTTAAATTAAAAATACGTCCATGTATTTTGATGCAAAGATATATTCAAAATGAATCCGTTACTCCATCTTTTGAAAAATTTTAAGTAAGTTTTACCTAATTTTTGTTGGATATAATTTATGAACCATTTTTATACTGATATTTGCCGTATAAATTTAACAACAATCACCAAATGAAAAAAATCTACCTGATCATCAGCATGTTCATTACGCTTTCGATTTCGACTTTCAGTCAATCGCAACGTTTTGTTCTTTTCGAAGAGTTTACACAGGCAAGTTGTGCTCCTTGTGCCAGCCAGAACCCCGCTTTTAATGCCTTATTAAACGCGAATACAACAAAATGCACCTCGATAAAATACCAGACAAGCTGGCCCGGGGTTGACCCTATGAATGCACAAAACCCGGCAGACGTTGCCAACCGTGTTTCATATTATGGCGTAACCGGCGTGCCGGATGCAGTCATGGATGGAAATGCTTACCACGGGCAGCCTACTGGTATAAACCAGACGAAAATCAATACTGAATATGCAGTACCCTCTCCTTTCGAATTGTATATCAATCAGCAGCTTAGTCCTGCCAATGATTCGATTTACATAACCATGCTTGGGAAAGCCACAGGAACTGTTTCCGGATCGCTGGTAGCACATTGTGCTGTTATCGAAAATCATATTCATTTCAATACGGCTCCCGGTTCGAATGGCGAAAAAGATTTCTACCATGTTATGAAAAAGATGCTTCCGGCACCTACTGGCGCTAGTTTACCTGCAACTTTTCAACCAGGTGATTATTTTATACTCAAGTATGCATGGAAATTGGCTAATGTCTACTCAATCAGCGAATTGAATGTTGTCGGTTTTATTCAGAACAATCAAAACAAAGCCATTTACCAGGCAGCTAATACTTCGGTTACACCAATTACCGGTGTGTACCAGAACGACCTTACTTTAATGAATCCCGGAAATATCCTGGCTTCCTATTGCGAGCCTTCGGTAGAACCGACTATTGAATTACAAAATAACGGCTCTCTGCCTCTTACATCTGCCGAAATAAAGTACAGGATCAATGATGGCCCGGAATCGACGTATCAATGGAGCGGCAACTTAGGTTTCCTGCAAAGCACCACAATCTCACTTCCGGCTGTGGCATATGCTGTTCAACCAGACAACGAGTTAAAAATTTACGGGGTTTCAACCAATGGAGGCAGCGATCAATATCCGAAAAATGATACGGTTGTTTCTACTTTCACTATAGCTCCTATGCCCGGTACGCAGGTAACTGTATATATTAAAACTGATGATAAACCTGAAGAAACCACATGGGATATTAAAGATATCCAGGGGAATACACTTGCATCAGGTGGTCCTTATACCGAAAAGAAGCACATATATTCCACCGTATTAGACCTGGCTTTCTCAACATGTTACGAATTCAGAATTTTTGATGCAGGAGGAAATGGCTTATGTTGTGTTAACGGTGTTGGTTTCTTTAAAGTTTATAATGGAAACGTTACGGTGAGTACCGGCAATACTTTTGGAAGTTCCGTTACCAGCCAGTTCTATTCAACCTCGGCAGTAGGTATGCCAGAACTACCCGGCGCGGCATCAATCTCCGTTTACCCGAACCCGGCATCGCAAAAAACAGCTATTTCGTTTACCAATGCGGTAAAAGAACAGGTTACTGTCCAGGTTTTCAGTATGCAGGGTGCAGTAGTTGTGAATGTTCCTTTAAGGGAATACCCGGGCGGACAGCATGAAATTAACCTGGATTGCAGTAAATTAGCACCTGGCGTTTACAATATAAAGTTGACTGCAGGCGGCAAGGTTTTTAACGAGAAGTTGACTATTAATAAATAAACATTTATCAAACGGTAAAATAGCGAAAGCCCGGTTGAATGCCGGGCTTTCGCGTTTAAGTTATTATAGTGTCAGATACCCCAAAAGGGTGTGCAGGCAATGTTACACAAAAAGATTTTCCAACAACATATCATCAACCATTTGGGGTAGGGTAACTTTTAGATTCGGTTCTTTTTCCATGGCCCGTTTAATACTGAACACGGCGCCCTCGTTACGCGCCCAGCCACGGCGTGAGATGCCGTTGTTAACATCCCAATGCAACATCATGCGCAATCGGCGGTCACATTCGGTGCTGCCATCAAGCAGCATCCCGAATCCTCCGTTAATCACTTCACCCCATCCGACACCGCCTCCGTTGTGCAGGCTTACCCAGGTGGCACCGCGGAAACTGTCGCCTACAAAGTTCTGAACAGCCATATCGGCTGTAAAACTGGATCCATCATAAATATTGGAGGTTTCGCGGTAAGGCGAATCGGTTCCGGATACATCGTGGTGATCGCGGCCAAGAACAATAGGCCCTTTTAGTTTTCCCTGCCTGATTGCTTCATTGAAGGCGGATGCAATCATCGTTCGTCCATCGCAGTCGGCATATAAAATGCGTGCCTGCGAGCCAACTACTAATTTATTTTGTTTGGCTTCCTTTATCCAGCGTATGTTGTCGTGCATTTGCTGCATAATTTCCACAGGTGATTCAGCGGCCAGTTTTTCAAGCACCTCCATAGCGATAATATCGGTGATTTCCAGGTCAGAAGGATCGCCCGAAGTGCATACCCATCGGAAAGGACCGAAACCGTAATCGAAACACATAGGGCCCATAATATCCTGCACGTAGGATGGATAGCGGAAGGTGCCATCCGGTTTCATTACATCGGCACCGGCTCGGGATGCCTCAAGCAGAAATGCATTTCCATAATCGAAAAAATACATTCCTTTGGCAGTCAGGCAATTGATGGCCGTTACGTGCCTGCGTAATGATTCCTGAACTTTTTCCTTAAATTGAACCGGCTCATAGGCCATCATGCTTTTCGATTCTTCAAAAGACAGTCCGACACGATAATACCCACCGGCCCAGGGGTTATGGAGTGACGTTTGATCCGAACCCATTTCGACTTCAATATCCGCATCGGCGAGTTTTTCCCATAAATCGACAATATTTCCCTGGTAGGCAATTGATACAGCCTCTTTTGCCAATTTGGCCTTCCTGATCCGGGTTAAAATTTCATCCAGGTCGTTAAAAACTTCATCAACCCAACCTTGCGAAAAAC
>JBAXBJ010000008.1:0-88076 GCA_037142075.1 Bacteroidota bacterium | reverse complement strand
CCCCAAGCTCCAAATTCCAAATATCCGGATTCCACAATGTAATTTAATGCTCGTCTCCGTTAAGCCCCGCCGGGGTTTGGGGTCTCTTGTTTACTCCAAAGTGAAGCCCCAAATTCCAAATTCCACGCTCCAAGCTCCAAGCCCCAAGTCCCAAATTCCAAGACCCAAGCCCCAAGCTCCAAATTCCAAATATCCGGATTCCACAATGTAATTTAATGCTCGTCCCGTTAAGCCCCTCCGGGGTTTGGGGTCTCTCGTTTACTCCAATGTTGATCCAAATTCCCATAGATTAAAAGATGTCGCCTCGTGTTATAAGACTTGTGATTTGTATTAAAATTTTGATGCTAATATTATTTATGTACCCCTCTGTCCTTCGGACATCTCCCCTTTAAAAGGGGAGAACCTTTTCAAGTTAAATTTCTAACAGGTAGGCATTTTCATTTTTTTGTCACTTTCGTATTAGCCCTTTACCATCTATTCCCTTCTAAAAGTGGATGTCTTTCTCAATTTCAATCCATAATGCAATGCGAACGTGACAACATTCCCCCGGAAATATTCCGTGCTTTGAAGCCGTTCTGTAAAAGGATTCGAGTCGCAAAGTAGGCCCGTTGTGCCGAACGGCAGATAACCAGAATTTCCCGATCGGCAGGAAGTTCTATCAGCCGGGCACGAAGTTGGGGCAATGGAATGTTTATTGCACCCGGAACAGCTTCTACGGCTATTTCCTGGGGATTGCGGACATCGAGCAGGAACCCGTCGCCCAGCGAATTCCAGTGTGCTATAGGCATATCGCCACGGAGTACATCGGCTGCTACCATTCCCGCAAAGTTGACAGGGTCTTTTGCGCTTCCGTAAGGTGGGGCATAGGTTAGTTCCGACGCCCCAAGGTCGTAAATGGTGCAACCCATCTGTATAGCCATGGCAAAGGAATCCATTCGCTTTGGGACACCATCTTCGCCGAGCATCTGCGCACCCAGAAGTAGGCCTGTGGATTTTCTGAATATCACTTTAGTCACAAGTAATTTTGCCCCGGGATAATATCCTGCATGGGAATTCGGATACAGGTATATCTGACACTATAATTTGTACTGCCCCAGTCTCCTGACTTAAAACAAAATAAGTTTTTCAATTCAGGGTAGAACAATATTCACTTTCTAGAAATCGAATTTAGCCAGCATGGATAACCTGGTTGCATTGCCTTTCTGATTATTGAGGTTTTTACGTGATCCGTTTGTTGCCTCAAGACCAAGACTAATGGTTTCAATCGGATTATAAAAAATGTTTGCGCCAAAGTATTCACTGGATTTAAATGTTTCACCGGTTTCAAATTCTTCATTTTTTATTTGCGAAAACCCACCAATTACTGAAAAAATCCATTCAGGATTATATCTGTATGAATAATTAATAAAGCCTCCAAAAATACCCTTCAGTTCCATATTGCTGGTATTTGGGTTATAAACGGCATCTAACTGCCTGTTGGAGAAACCCACATAATAGTAAGCAATTCCTTGCCCGATTGAATATTGTGCATTAATCTGATGCTTTTTGTTAACATAAACAGTTGAGCATAGGAGAATGCCCCAACCATGCTTAACTTCCATCCGGCCCTGTTGGAAAAAATCTATCTGCCGCAAAATACCTGCTACCTGGATGTGTCCCATTTTGTTGAAGTATTTGTAGCGGGCTGCTAGATCAAGATTTCGCTGGTTCGAAGCATGATTTATCATGGTATCGGCCGGGTTATAATAGTCGACCTTGGGGCTTTCGAGTGAAATGCCAAATATGTTCTGGGTTTTGAATTTTCTTTCATACCGTATTAATCCCTGCCTTTTATTCAGAGAACTGTTCGGCCCTTCAAATTCGACAGTCTGGGGCAATGAGGCATTATCCATAAATGTACTCCATGTGTAGCCCAGTTTCCAGAAATTCCATTCTGCATAGGCATGCCTCAGACGCCAATAGGATTCGGTGTTGCTGGCAAAATCGACCTCCATGTATGTTTTTATTTTTCCTACTTTGGTATTGGCGGTTCCTTCTATACCAAGGCGCGATTGCCTGGCTCCAATATAAATACTTGACAGTCCGGGAATATTATCGGCTCCCACCGGTATGTCATAAGGAAGGAAACCCTCGGTACTTTTCATCCCTGCAAAGTCATAAAAGCCATTTACCCTTGCACTACCCATAAATTTAATCTTGTATTTCGATTCTTCCAGGTCTTGTGGATTAATGTCCTTTACCATTTTACTGGTGTCGGTAGTTACTGCCTGTAAGGCAACGGTATCAATGCGGCTTGAGAAATAATAAACTGTATCGGTTTTGATGCTTTTTTCAATTTTCGAAATTGTAAGTTTTAGTGTATCCCGCTGCTGCCCCAACGCAGACAGGCCGGAAAATATAAAAAAGAATAGAATTATTTTTCGTGCCATTTCTACATGTAAAGCTTAAGAATTCTGATACTTCATTTTAGTCATGTGTTAGGGAATTATAAGGAAAAATTCCATCTGTATGTGTTGCCTTTTTTCAGGATTTCTTTACCAAAAACAGGAAACAGCCCCGGAGCCGAAGAAAAAAACGTAATATCTTCCTTATCCATAATTAAAACTTTCTTCTCATAAGGGGAAAGATTGTACGAGTTGGTATTAATCCAGATATAAAGTGGGTTTGATGTTTGGTTTATCAACTCAATTTCGACACCACCGGTTTCGTTTTCACCAGCCCTTTCAAAGAAATGTTGCTTCTGATAGTACAAAGTATCGGTTACTGTTATCAATTTTTCAGAAACGAAACCATACGAACTTGACTCAATATCAAATACTTCAATATAATTGTTTCTTGACTCACGCGGAAGAATAACAAGCAGGTTCGAATTGTCGATCGTAGAAACAATCTTATAATTTATGCCCGGGCCTTCTCTGAAATTTACCTGAGATTTCGCGCTTCCGAGTTTCAATTGCGCAAATGCAACAAAAGAGGCGGTAGTAAGTAAAATAAGCAGAAATAAGGTTTTCATTTTAACGAATAATTCTTTTTAGTCATATAATTCGAATAAAATTGAATTCGGTCGAAGTGAAACATGTCTGAATTTACTGTATTATTCAACTCAACCTAGAACAAAGCATGTATTTTGCAGGAGAGATTATTCCCAAATTCTATCCCTATAGATCTTATCTGGCGTAAATTTACCGAATTAATAATCGAGGAAATATTTCCTGCTTGAAGTATAATCACAAGCATTTATATTCAGGGACATACATTTTAGTTTTTATAAAAGCGTGTAAATCATCAGGCTTTTCGATGCCGGCCAATCCGCTTTCAAAAATCTGTTGTGCAACTTTTACGGCCACGTTAAGTGATACCTTCATAATATCTTTAACTTGCGGATAGATCAAGCCTTTTTCAAAATCATCCGGGGTAACCTGCTCAGCAACAGCTTCGGCGGCAGCAATAAACATTTCGTCGCTCACTCTTTTTGACTCAGTAGCATATATGGCAAGGCCCATGGCAGGGAAAATAAATACATTATTCCCCTGCCCCGGAGTATACGTTCTGCCGTCGATTGTTACGGGTGCAAACGGGCTGCCGCTGGCAAAAACCGCTTTTCCTTTGCTCCATGTATATGCCTGTTCGGCAGTGCATTCCGAATGAGAGGTTGGATTCGAATACGGGAAAATTATCGGCCGTTCGTTTACCAGGCTCATATTTTCGATAACCTGCCGGTTGAATGCTCCACCAACAGTACTTACACCAATAATGGCTGTAGGTTTAACCTGGAGTACAGCATCGGCAAAAATGCTTGTGAAATCTACCTGGTGAGCAAATTGTTTCTGGTAGTCGGCAAGATCTGTCCTTGATTGGACAAGCAACCCGTTTACATCAAACATCCAGATATGTTGAAGGGCCTCTTCCCTGCTTAATCCATCTTTTATAAATTTTTGCACAAGCAGGTCAGCAATGCCAAAGGCAGCTGCTCCGGCACCAAAGAATAGAAATTTTTGTTCTATAAAAGGACGGTTCATTAGCCGGCTGATTGAAATAAAACCGGCGGTTGCAATGGCTGCTGTACCTTGTATATCATCGTTGTAGGTGCAGACTTGATTGCGGAATTTATCCAGAATCCGGATGGCATCAACCCCTTTAAAGTCCTCCCATTGAATACAGATATTCGGGAAAACCTCATTAATGGCAATTACAAAAGCTTCAATAAAATCATCAAACTCCTTACCGGTAACCCTTTTGTGCTTTAAACCGGGATAAAGAGGATCATTCAGATAGGCTTCATTGTTCGTCCCGGTGTCCAATACGATGGGTAATGTATATTCAGGCGGAACGCCGGCGCATCCTGTATATAATGCCAGTTTACCGATAGGTATGCCCAACCCGCATATGCCGAGGTCACCCAGTCCTAAAATTCTTCCACCGTCGGTAACAACGGTAAACCGGATATCTTTTTCCGGCCAGTTACGGAGGATTTCTTTTATACGGTCTTTCTGGTCAATCGAGATAAATAGTCCCCGGAGCCGTCGCGAAATATGCCCGAATTTCTCACATGCTTCTCCAACCGTAGGTGTATACACCAACGGCAGGAATTTTGCCGGATCATTCATTATAAGGTTAAAAAACAACGTCTCGTTAGTTTCGAGCAGATTGGTCAGGTAACTGTATTTATGGATCGGAAGATCAATCTGGTTAAGTTGTTCGTTAACCCGAAGCATCTGTGTTTCGAGGGTTTCAACCTGTGCAGGGAGCAATCCTTCCAGTCCATATAGCATTCTTTCTTCCAGTGTAAACGCGGTTCCTTTATTTAAGCGTGGGTTTCGTAGCAACTCATACCCGGTATTTTCTTTCATGCTTTTGTGGTTTTTTGTTTGAATATAATCAATTAAAATTTATTAGTGCTTAGTGACCTGTTCCAAGTGCCTTGTGCCTTGTGCCTCGCGAGGGTTATTTTCAAACAGGGTGACTTCCGGATTTTCATAGAACTTCTTTTGATCGATTACTGTGCACTAAGCAAACTGCATTCTGCACTATTAAAAGGAATCAGGAAATCAGCATAACCCACAAAACAATCAGCGCTGGTCCCACCAATCCTATTAAAGAGCCGCCTATTCTCAGATCCTTCTGTTCAATCATTCCTGTACTATACGCAATTGCATTTGGAGGTGTTGAAACAGGAAGGAATAAGGCTGTGGAAGCTGATAGTCCAATGATCATGGCCACTTCGATGCTATATTGTGGCAAAATTGCCATCCCCAGCGGTATAAGCACCGTGGCTGTTGCTGTGTTGCTCATGATATTGGAAAACAGCATGGTAGCATAGGCCAGCAGGAAGAAGAATACAACATGCGGTACATTCAGTGTGGCTATTTTACCGGCGTATAAATCGAGCAATCCTGTTTGTTGCAGTCCCGTACCTAATGCCAGCCCCCCGGCTACAAGTATAAGGGTATCCCAGCCGATGGCACGGATATCCTCTCCTTTCAGTATTCCTGTAAGAGTAAGGAATACCAGCGGAACCGCCGAGACTGCAGCAGCAGGTAAGTTATGAATAGGGCTTGTAAGCCACAGGATAAGTGTTACCGAAAGGATAACCGTTACAGTTATACGATTTAAACGGAACTCGCTGCTCATTGTGCTTTTTTCAGCGACAATCTCATCCAGCGAAATCATTTCGTCTTTTTTCATGAAAAGCTTAACAAGCACCCACCAGGCTACGAAGGTCAGGAAAACTGATACCGGTATTCCATAATACATCCATGTTACAAAATCCATAGGATGCCCTGATGTTATGAGTGCTCCAACAGCAATAGCATTCGGGGGGCTTCCTATAAGTGTACCCATGCCTCCTGTGGTAGCTGCAATAGGTATTCCCAGAATAAGTGCTTTTCCTGTAAGCGATCCTTTGCCCAGTTTCAGAAGCAATGGCATCAGTGCTGCTATTACCATGGCTGTGGTGGCTGTATTGGAAATAAGCATCGAAAAAACCATAGTAACCATCATCAGTCCGAACAAAATATGTTTTGGATTTGTCCCGCATACTTTCATCGTGATATTTATCAGGTCGGCATCCAGTTTTGTTTTTGTCATGGCCGATGCCAGAAAAAAACCGCCCATCATCAGCCAGATCACGCTACTGGAAAAGGTATTCACGTAAATCTTTACATCCATGGGAGTGGACGTAAATAATTCGTAACCCAGCATGAATACCAGGTAGGCAATTATAAATAAGCCGACTGCAAAGGGCGGAACCGCTTCAGTAAGCCACAGCCCGACCGAGAAAACAAGCAGGAACAGCACGTATGTCTGCGCCTGGGTATAGGAAGGTTCACGAACCACAAAAGTTATAACCAGGGCTGCCAGTAAAGACGCAAAGAAATAAAACAGCTGTTTGTTTTTATTAAAAACCGAACTCAAATTTTTGGCTTCCATATACTTGACTTTAAATGTATAATTATTTTCTCAGAATAATCCAGGGTGGTGAAATCGAACCAGGGTCAACTCAATCTTCACGTTGAGGCATTGATTTCGATTTCGAAACCAGCCTCAAAAACCGGAAGCCGTATTAGATTTAAGTGGAATAAACGAAATAACAGTATTTGAATTTCGGTTTATACTTAACTTCTTAATACTGCCTCCGGCCAACCAACAATCAATCAGTCCCCTAGAATATTCCCAGCGGTGATACAAATCCAATAGAAATCCTTCCTTTATTTGTATCTACAGCGTTAATTTTCTCTTTTGCATAGTCGGAATACTTGTACGATCTCCCGACCCAGTTAACATAGAAACGCAGGTTCAGGTCTTTGAAAGGATAGTATTCAATAGTCGGGATAATCCCATAGGCTGTCCGGAAGTCGTCAGTAGTTTTACCCGGATAGGAACTATCCGTCCATTTTGCAATATCCACCATTCCGACCAGAGCAAGATTTATTTTTGGATTTACCCTGCAGTACATGTGCAGCCAGTGCCCGATATATAGTGTATTGGGAAGGGCATACTGGTATTCGGATAAGGCATTAACCTGTTCGCTGATAATACCCGTGCGGTCCAGTTCTTCCTGGCTCCATTTAAAGTCGTATTCAACCGTAAATTTACCAAGTTTTAACTGGTTACCCAAGGCAATATAGTTCATACCGGCAGGTTCATCCAGTTTGGTGTTTTTGGCTTCGTTATGATAGGCATACGACCAGATGGTATTGAATTTCCCATCGAAGAAACTACCACGCCAGTTGGCAATAAAAGCAAGCGGGAGTTTCGATTCTTCAAAATTTGGCTGTGAACCGTATAATTCGTTGAAGGTTTTTGTCCTTGAATCAAGTACCTGGAAAGTAAACTGGTGCTGGGGTGTAACCGTATAGGCAAATTGAACACCGGTCAGAAAATTATCGGCATATTCGATAATGTCGGAGTATTCGTAGATGTCGATCGGGTTGTAATCGAATTCGTAAGCACCCCAGTCGGCACACATTTTGCCAGCAGCAATACTGAATTTTTTAGTAACGTCAACCCGGATAAAAGCCAGGTCAGTCGAACGGCTTATACCATCCACCGATTGGGGTTCCTGGGCCCTGGTATAACGGTCGCGGAAGCGGAAGTACACCTTATCATGAATTTTGCCCTTGATTTCCAGCCTGAACTGTTCAATGTTGAATTTCGAACCGGTATACTCACCATCCTGGTACTCATTCCGGAAAGCAAAACGGGTATTTGCGATCATGCTCATATTCTTCAGAAGATTCTGTTTTTCTGCCGGGATGAGCGTTTTGTAATAGGATGTGTCCCCTGCCTGTGGTTCCCTGTACTGAGCCTTGATTACAGTTGGTAAAGACAGGAGCGCAAGTATCCATATTTTATTACAGATTGCTTTCATAGCCTGGGATTAACGGGTTAGTATTCAAGGAATAGTTTCTGCATATCATCCCAGGAACGTTTCTTCTGCATGGCAACCATTAAAAGTACTCTTGATTTCTGTGGGTTCAGTTCGCCGCCGCAAATGGTGCCGAATTCTTTATCATTCACTTCGCCATTAACCAGCACAGTTCCAATCGGGACACGCGAGCACCTTACAACCCAGATTCCTGCTTTTGCTGCTTTTTTAGCTGCTTCCAGCGTTCCAGCATTCATATTCCCGTCGCCCACTCCGGCAATTACGATTCCTTTTGCTCCAGCCTTAACCATGACGTCAATTAAATCAGGCGACATGTCGGCACAACCGTAAACGATATCCACGCGAGGTAATTCCTTTGCTTCTTCAACAGAGAATTCGCTTGTGATCGTATTCAGCCCATGAGGTTTATGGAAAAATGACACATCACCGAAGCTCACGGAACCTATCATACCTTCTTCGGGTGACTGAAAGGTTTGAACCGGGGTGGTCATCATCTTTTTTACATTATGAGCCGAATGAATTTCGTCGTTCATCACAACCATCACCCCATAGCCTTTTGCTTTGGGGCTGGCAGCCACGGCCACAGCATTGTAGAGGTTCAAAGGACCTTCGGCACTTAAGGCAGTGGATGGTCGCATCGATCCTGTTAATACAACCGGCTTATCACTTTTCACAACGAGGTTAAGGAAAAAGGCTGTTTCTTCCTGGGTATCGGTTCCGTGCGTAATCACAATTCCGTCAACATTTTTATCCGCTAACAGTTCATTGATCCGCTTGGCCAGTGTGAGCCATACAGCTACATTCATGTCCTGTGAACCCACGTTGGCGGTTTGTTCTCCCTTCAGATTGGCTAATTTCCTGATATTCGGAACAGCATCAATCATAGCCTCAATCTTAACCTGGCCCGAGGTATAAGCGGATCCTGTTGAACTTGCACCGGCACCGGCAATGGTTCCCCCGGTAGCAAGGACCATGATGTTGGGTAGTTTTTTGTCCTGCCCGTTGGCGATTATACTCATGATAAGCAATAAAGCAACCAATGTGCTTTTTAAAGAGATTGAAATCTGTTTCATAGTTTTAAATTTTAAGATTAGTGTTTAATGTTTTGACGATTGTTTGTGGTGTTATATTCTTGTCTATTAGATGGGCTGGAAGTCAGAAGACAGAAGTCAGAAGACAGAAGTCCGAAGACAGAAGTCCGAAGACAGAAGACAGAAGCAAATGGAGCATTTTTCAGGTTTAATCCAATCGTACTGTCAGAGTAATTTATTTGCAAAATCAACTTCCGGCTTCAGTCTTCCGACTTCCGGCCAGCTTAAAAATGTATTTTTCACATTTCAGGCCGACCTCTGTTTCGCTATTTCTGCCCGGTCATACTTGCCGGATCTAAAAGTTTTGTAATCTGATCTTCAGTCAGTAATTTCTTCTCCCGGATCAGCTCCAGGATTCCTTTATTTGTCAGAAGTGCTTCCTTTGCCAGTTCTGTAGTTTTCTCATATCCAAGTACCGGGTTCAAAGCAGTAACAATGCCTACGCTGCGATCGATATAATGTTTCATTACATCTTCATTAGCGGTAATTCCATCGATACAATTTTTCCTGAACAGGGGCATTGATTTGAAAAATATGGCCTGCGATTCCATAATGGCAATGGCAACAACCGGCTCATAGGCATTCAGTTGCAGGAGTCCGTCGCGCGATGCAATAGTTACAGTTACGTCATTCCCGATAGCTTTGTAACATATCTGGTTCATCAGTTCAGGCATTACAGGATTAACTTTACCCGGCATAATGGATGATCCGGGCTGGAGCGGAGGCAAGTTGATTTCGAAAATTCCGGTGCGCGGTCCTGTAGCAAGGAAAATTAAATCACTGCTGATTTTGGACAAGGTAACAGCCAGGTTTTTATACGCCGAAGAGAACAATACAAACCCCTGCATACTGCTGGTTGCTCCAATAAGATCTTTAGCTAATACAATAGGTTTCCCTGTAATTTTAGCAAGTTGAGCTGCGCATTTTACATCATAACCCGGTGTTGCTGTTATCCCGGTGCCAATAGCTGTTGCTCCCATATTTACCTGGCACAGGTAGGCTTCGGCATCGCGAAGGGCACCGATAGCATCATCAAGTTGAGCCCCAAAAGCATGAAACTCCTGTCCTAATGTCATAGGAACTGCATCCTGTCCTTCAGTTCGGCCCATTTTTAAAAACTTATTAAACTCATCTCCTTTTTTATGGAACGACTGTGAGAGCATTTCAGCTTCCTTTACGACCTTGTCATTATGCAATAACAAGGCAACATGAATGGCTGTGGGATACACATCGTTCGTTGACTGCCCCATGTTTAAATCATCATGGGGTTCAAGGTACTGATATTCACCCTTTTTGTGGCCACCCATTTCCAGCCCGATGTTTGCCAATACCTCATTGGCATTCATATTGGCAGATGTACCGGCACCACCCTGGTAAAGGTCAGTTAAAAACTGGTCGTGATATTTTCCGTCAATCACTGCCTGGCAGGCTTTTTCAATCATTTCCAGCCGTTCCTTCTTCATCCTGCCCACTTCGGTATTAGCGCGGGCAGCAGCCAGTTTTACCATGGCGTAAGCACGAACATAATCAGGGTAAAAATTGGTTTTAACACCGCTCACCTGGAAATTCTCCAAAGCCCTCATGGTTTGAACTCCATAATAGGCATCAGAAGGAATCTGCTTTTCTCCCAACAGGTCCTTTTCAGTCCGGAATTGCTGAGCATAGGAACTCAATCCAAGAGAAAAAGCTGTTGCAAGCAATAAAATTTTTGAAACATTTTTCATGCGGTTACAGTTTAGTGGTTAATAATAAATTGATTTATAACAAAATGGACTGCAAAATTAAACCGGCAATTACTGCCGCTAAAGTGGTAACGAGTCCTGGCAGCATAAAACTGTGATTAAGAACATACTTCCCGATTTTGGTGGTTCCGGTACGGTCAAATTGTATAGCTGTAAGTAAGGTAGGATATCCGGGGATAAAAAAGTGACCATTAACGGCGGGGAAAATTCCAATTAAAAAAGCAGGTGCCAGTCCCAGCGACAGACCTAAAGGCATAAGCGCCTTTGTTGTTGCGGCCTGGCTGAAAAGCAAAATGCTTAATGCAAATAAAGCGATTGCAAACGTCCACGGATAGGCAGTGACCATTTCGCCTAATGTACTTTTAATAAGAATATAATTGTGTTCCATAAAAGTGCCGCTCATCCAAACTACTCCGAATACGGCAATAGTTGCTGAGCCGGCTGATGAAAATAAACTGGCCTTGGTTACCTGTGCTGCCGTGGTATTTGCGAAAAGAATGATCAGGCCGGCAGCTCCCAGCATGATCATCATGATCATACTTGGTATCTGTACCTGACCTGCAGCATTCACAGCAAAATTTGGAGTAAATCCTTCTTTTCCTGAAAACTCGGGCAGCAGGGCGGGGAAAGATCCAAGTAAAACAACTCCCAACACAGCCAAACCGAAAATTATAACGGATTTAATAGCCCCGGGTTTAAGAACAATTGCGGAACCCTGCTGATCACCTTCAATACTTTTTGCAAAAGCAGGATCTTTCATTTTTTCGAGAAACTCAGGGTCTTTATCAAGTTCCTTTCCCCGTTTGAGAACAAACAATATCCCGACAAGCACTCCGATAAGGGTGGATGGAATGCATATCATAAGTATATCAGCGAGTTTGATCCCACTGGCTACCAATACAGTTAATAATGCAGCCGAGGCAGCCGATACCGGGCTCGCTGTAATACCCATATGAGCAGCTGTTACACTCATGCTCAAAGCTCTCTCGGGACGAACTCTCGCCTTGGTGGCAACCTCTGCAATGATAGGCAGGATGGAATATGAAATATGGGCTGTGCCGGCAAACAAAGTGAAGCAATAGGTAACCAAAGGACCTAGTATTGTGATTTGCTCGGGGTGACTCCGTAGTATTTTAGCGGCAACGTTAACCAGGTAATCCATACCACCGGCAGCCTGTAAGGCTGCAGCAGCAGTTACCACGCTCAGGATGATAAGCATTACTTCCAGCGGCGGGTCGGCCGGTTGCATGCCGAATACAAAAAGCAGGATCAGTAACCCGATCATGCCCATCACACCTAAACCGATGCCCGACATGCGGGAACCTATAAAAATGCAGATCAATAAAATTGCCAGTTGTAGAAAAATCATAACATTCAGCAGTTTAAATAAATTTTCGCATTGATGATTTACCTCTTGTTGTCATGGCATTCTCGCAACATAAAATTAAATTCGTTTCGTACTATGGACAATAGTTAATTATCCGTATTTTTCTAACCTATCAAGCCTATGTAAGCATGATTAAACTTTAGAATTTTGCTTTTCTTAACTCTACTTTATTAAAATAAACCTGGCAAATATTTTGGACGACATAGGCACAATAGACCACATAGAAAATAACTCATTGAGGTTCTGGATAATTTTAAATTCCAGAAAAACGGAAACTACCTGTATAACAACCTATCTATATGTTTTTCAACTGTGCCCTTATGTGACTATTGTGGTTTCTATTATAATCTGGTAAAGTAGAATTAATCAAGGTATTTAATTTTTCATAGCTTTTTTTACGTGCTTCATCAGTGTCATATAGCCCTGATTCAATGAATCCTTTGCTATAAATGTCATGCCGTGTGATATGAGAATGAGCTATGCTTGTTAAAAAGTTGAATTTTGGAGAATTGACAGCAGCAAAAACCGACTGTGAACTTATGTTTTCTCTGGAGCTTTCATTCTATGATGATTTATTTTCTTTTATCTGAGAAAGTTTATTTATTTTCAGTTGAATTGCTTCCTTTTTCCTTTGCAACTCTTCTATCTGGCGGCGATATTCCGTATCAACCTCATTCATTACCTGGTCAGTAATTTCACTGAGTTTCTGGATTTTACTTTCCAAAACTTTGAGCTTAATCGCCAATTTGTCTGTGTTCTCATTCCGCTTTTCCATGGGGAGAATATAAATGCCATTTTGAATAACAAATTTATTCACCCGGGAATGTGAAAACAATACTGCTGAGACTGTATTTTTTGTACCTTTGAATATAAATATTTGCATATAATTTATATTGATTTTAAGATGAGTGAATACCAGGATTACGGCTTGCTTTTTAAGTTTTTTGAGAAGTACTCAGTGTCGGGCATCGCAGAACATGATGCCCACAACCCTCTGATGGTTGAGCTCGACAAGATGATGGAGAAAAACAGGCAAATGTTTTACCTGGCAGATGTAATGCTTCTGGATATGGAATTTGTACATAAAAGAGTACGCGATATGTTTGGGATTGAGCCCGAAAAGGTTTCTGCCGGATATTTCCTCACAACCACTCACCCTGATGATTTGAAGAGACATCATCTTATAAGGGTAAAAATGCTCAGTACTGCCCAGGAGTTTTATATTAAAAAAAGCGGAAAGCTGATTATTTCAAGTAACTTAAGGGCCAGAAACCCCGGTGGAGGATATACCAACATGCTTTATCAGGCCTACACTTTTTACAGTAAAGTTCCGTACGAATCTGTTTTTATGATACTTGTGCATACAGATATTACAGGATTTGATCATATCCACAAAGGATTTCATATATACGTGGGCAACGATACCAGTTTATTCCGTTTTCCTGATAAGGAACTACTGATGATGGGAAGCATGTTCTCGCAAACCGAATTCAGGATCATTGAACTTGTGGCGGAAGGGCTGAGCGCCAAAGAAATCGCTGATAAGCTTTTTCGAAGCGTACATACCATCAATACCCACAGAACCAACATCCTTGATAAATCAGGAAAATCATCAATGACGCATGTAATAAGGGATTTGAAGGGACAAGGGATGTTGTAGGGGCGGCTTGTGCATTTTGAAGAACAAAGTCAGGAGATTCAATATCCAAATTCCAGGGGAGAAAAATTAGTGCACAATTCCAGGTGCATCGTGGTCAATGCTCGTGTTTTTTGGGTGGTGGGTCTTAGGTTTTTTGCTGACAAGATACCCTAACCTGGACGAGCCGGAACCGTTCAACTGAGTTCATGCCGAAGCCAGAAAGGAACGCAAAACGCATAACATTAAATTAAAAATGAAAAAGTCAGGGGCTTGCAATACTTTTATATTTAGTGTTCTGTGTTTGATGTTTTTAATTCCTTAACGAGTAACTAATCAGTTCATTTAAAACATTGATAAACAAATACTTGCCACAGATTTCACAAATTTCACAGATAAATGTGCATGACTTAGCTCAAATTTCAATTTAAAAACTGCTTTCAGTAGTTTTTCATCTGTGTAATCTGAGTAATCTGCGGCTAAAATAGCTTTTAAGTAGACTGATTAGTTACGATATTTTTAATTCCTTAACGAATATTTTGCCAGAAAAAAACATCAAATTAATGCATAACTCACCAAACTTCGGAGGGGCTTAACGGAGACGAGTATTGAGCTGTCGGATCTATGATTTCAGGAGGCGGAACCAGAAACCAGAAACTTTTTTCCTGGAATTTAAAATTTGGGTCCTGGAATTTAGGTCACTTATCAGAAGTGATATCCAAACTGCACACTATACCGGAACCAGGAAGAAAGTACGATTTTTGACGTACTGAAGGTGGCAGCTTCATCCGTAAAAAGGTAGCCAAGAGCCGGGAACCGTTCCTTAAGTTTAGCAGCAAGTTCCTCATCTATATTATTCTCCAGGTCACTGTCCATGTTGCCCGTCAATTCTAAATTTCCCCAATAACCACTGATCGAGGGCCCAAACATCAATAAGTCGATGGAGAACTTCTTAGCGAAAATGAATTGATATCCTAACTCAAATCCCAGGTTTATCATATTCGAATAGCCATTTAGCCAGACATTATCATTTTCCGGGGCGTCCATCAAACGAGCCTTGGTTTCGAATGCGCAACCATAATAGGATGTATATCCCCCGTAATACAATCCATCGGGAGCAGGGCGCCGGTTCCTCGAAAAAGGATAAACCCTGTAATCAAAAGCAATGTTAATCCCATGCCTGGTATCTTTATTGAGAAGAACACTATTAAAAAGGGTGTCGTTTAAAACCTGCGGAGCAACCAGGTAGCCAAGCTGAAGTGAAACGGATTTATCCTTTTTAATAAGCCTCTCATAACTGAAAGTGATATTTTTCAATTCATTGAAAAGCATCATGGGAGTCGGGTTAAACTTTATTACATTCAGGTGATAGGGAGTAAGGATATCCGGATTCTCCGCATTTTTCGATTGTGAAACACTGTCATTTGCATTCCGGATGGTATCATTCACTCCTGATGCAACCACCATATTGCCCGATGAGGTAATAAAAGTAATTGCTAATAAAATGCGGAATATAAATTTAGTCCTCATGGTTGAACAATATTTTGTGTTTTGTAGTACAAAGGTAGTATATAAGTTCTCAAATTATCAGATCAGGATAGGATGTTCCATTTGAAAAAACAGGAGTGACAGAGCGACTATCTTACCCAATAAAGATTGCTGGCGCAAGCAAACAGGGTGCCTTTAATTTTCATATTAGCATTATCGGGCGGAACAGCCGGATCAAATGCAACTGTACCATCCATACAGGAACAGCCAGCCACTATAAAATTCAATCCGGCCGGTAGTTTGGTATGAGCCCGCGGCTCAGAATCCTGGGCATATGAAACAGGAATTCTTACAAATAGTAGAATGGCGCCCAATACATGAATAAGTTTTAGTCGAAATCCTGAAAGGCACATTGTAATTTGATTTTGAACCCGGCATGATTTTATTTCTTTGCCCCATTGCTTTTATCCGCTTTCTTCTGATCTCCCTGCATCAAAAATTTACCAATAAGGAAAGCAATGATGATAGCCACATATAACTGCCCGGTGATGGATAAAAAGTATGCCAGTGTTTGCGTTTCAGGGATGCGCGGGGTTATATCGCCATAACCGACCGTGGACATGGTAATAAAACTGTAGTAAAGAAAATGTACAAAACCCGGATGTTCGATGTACGCGGGGAAATTATAGGCTTCCGGATACAAGTAATAGAATGATAAAGAAAGACTTGCGCCAATAATACCAGCCAAAAGGTAAATGTTTATTGAAACTATCAGCACATTTATATCTACGGAGGTGGACTTGGAGATGAATCGGATAAGAAAAGACATCACGAAAACAAAGAAGGCTATAATAAATCCAAGTTTCACCAGGTCGATGTAAACCGAATCGTACCCGGCCGGTTTAAGCCAGATCATTACAATCATTGAGATTACTATTACCCGGAGCAGTATTTTTTTTGATTTCCTGACATTAGCTACAATCGTGCTCTGGATAAACAGGAAACTCAATGTTATAACAAAGATGACTTCGGAAAGCATGCCACTGCCGGAAAAAGCGGGCAGAACCAGCGTAAGAACTGTGGCCAGGAGCAGCAGCAGAAAACGATTCTGCTCAATCCAGGCAAGAGTCTTTTTGTAATGTCGTTTTACCATACGTGTTATAATTATCAGCAGCACCAGGATAGGTGCATTCAGCGATTACCAGGCTTTAAAAACTGTCAGTTTCAAAAATGACCCGTCATTCCTGTTCCTCCACATTGTTCGAGTTAATCCAGGCAACAAATAGCTTATACCCCAGCGAAAATACGATTGCGCCTGTAAAAAGTCCAATAAAGCCTGAAAAGATAAATCCGCCAATTACGCCAATGAATATAACCAGCATGGGAACAGGCGCACCTTTACCAAGTAAAATGGGTTTGAGAACGTTGTCGGACAATCCTGCAATCAGCAATAATACGGTCCAAACAATCGCCGGCATAAGTTCTTTCTCCGAAAACATATATGCGATAACCGGCACAGTGATAAAGAATAACGGCAATTGAAGAACTCCCAGGACAAATACTAGCAATGTCCAAATTCCTGCATAAGGAATACCTGCCAGCATAAACAAAATTCCGTTTAAAAGCGCCAGAATGAGTGCAACACCAATAATCCCTTTTACAACACTACCAACTGTTTTAACTGTCATATCGGCAAATTCATCACCCCGGTTTCCTGCCAGTTTCCTGAAAAATTTCCGTATTTCCTGACCTGCTTCACCAAAAACCAACAATATAGCGGCGATAATAAAGGAAATCAGTATCTGAATAATACCACCGACAGCACTTAAGATCCCGCTTCCTATTTTACTCCCGACTACGATAAGTTGGTCCTTATATTTTACAGCAGTTTGCACCAGGTTAACAGATGCGTTGTACCACAAATCATAAAGTCCTGCACCGATGACCGGCCAATTTTTTACCTTCTCGGTAGGCGGCGGTATGGTCAGGGTGCCACTATCAAAACTGACTTTAAGTTGTTTCACCTGAACAATAAGGGAATCAATCAGCATCCAGGTAGGAAGGAAGACAATGACCAGGACAGAAAGAACGATGATAGTGGAAGCCAGTTTTGGCCTGCCACCCATCTTTTTAGAAAGGCTTTTGTGAAGTGGATGTAATGCCATTGCAAGTATCAGGCTCCAAAGTATGATGCTTACAAAAGGATACATGATTGCCAGACACCAACCTACGATTAAAATAAGGATGAAAAGCCGTATAGTTGTGTCATAAACGGAATTGTTTGAAGATTGCTTACTCATGATTGCTTTTTTTTATTTGGGTTTTGTGATCTTTGTCGGAATACCACTTTTAATTAAATTGCCATGTGACGGTTGCCGCGTGTCCTTTACTAACTGTATTTTCTATACCGGGAGTTTGTGCCACTTGTTAACCTGGAACCCGGAACCCGGAACCCGGAACTCCTTCTTTGTATAAGAATCAACTCCTGGATTTGGATTAGTTTTTATTCGGCAAAAATGGAACTTTTTGAAGTATCTGGGCACGTATTGCGGCCAGAATATAATTCTCGATCTGGTAAAACTGTGTGGCAACAATGCCATCAGATACTTTATTAACTTTGGTAAAATAGGTTGAAATCAGGTCATCGGTTTTTTTCTGAAGGGCGATTACTTTTTTTGTCCACGCAGCTGCGTCAACACCTGACATTGTGAGGTACTGGTCGGCATATTCCTCCAACAATGCTATTCGCTGTTTACCCAATTCTTTGCGTTTTAATTCATATTCATCATAAATCTTCCAGAATGCATCTTTTTCGGCTGGAGACGGTTTGACAAATTCGGCTACAACGGACTGCTTGTCCATTCCGAATGCTGCCTGCATAAGAGTAATTTCATCTTTATTTGATTGCGAATAGGCAAATGATGCCACAAATATGGCTGCCGTGATTAAAAAGTGCTTTTTCATGAAGTAAAGAATTAGGAAGGGCTAAAGTGATTATTTGGGTTAAAGATAAGGCTTTTTTGTTGAAAATAGTTTATTTAATGGGATTGATACTCAGGGAAGCTAGTCATCAGTAGCAGCAGGCAGAAGGCTGGGTAGAATGGATCTTTCAGAGGCCAAATTTAGGCTTAATCCGTATCGGAATCAGTAGTTACTAATGAGTATTTTCTTCTCCCCATTACGTTCCAGTACCCATGCATAATGTCACTCTTTTCTGTTCAAAAAATAAAAGTATGTATCTTTGTATTATACTCCATGTGTTATGAAAATATTTATACAAAAAACCGCCTTTTTATTTGCATTTTTGACCTTCTCATTCCTTTCCTATTCTCAGTGTGAAATCCTGAACCGGGTTTCTCCCGATGGATCGATGATGTTTTATATTGAACCGGTAAATTTTTACTGGACGAAAACAAAAGCATTGAGCGGTGGAATTGTTACCGATAAAGAGAGTTATTTCCTGGAATTGTTTCCAACTCCTTTTCCTGAAAAACCGGCAGGTCATGAGCTAAAAGATAATCTGGAAATGAAACTGTCGGATGGCAAAACCTATACACTCGAGCATTTCGATACCCGGTATATCCGTAAGGACACGGTCATGAAATTAGTGTATCTTATTGGTAAAAAGGATCTTGACCTATTGCTTGGTTTTGAAGTTACTGAGGTAAAAATAAATATGAAGGGTGACGAAGGTTTCAGGACTTACGTATTTAAATTACATAAATCTGCTTTGAAGGAACAGCTGGATTGTTTTCTGAAGGAGGAAAAGGAGGGGCGGAAATAGGTATAATTGACCTTGAATTCGGAGCTTTGAATTTTAAAAAATAACAGGAGTCAGTCCGCTTCACTCTTCGGTAACACAGAAGAAATATGTTTTTTCAGGTTGGATAATGGATTATTGAATGTTGCTGTAAACGACACAACATTATACAATTCGTTGATATTATCGCGGGGAACATATTCATTAACATATGTTAATTCCAACTGGAAATCATCAGTTACCATGTAGCCGCCTCCTATTTCGAATCTATTGCGGTCAAAAAATGTCACTCCGGTAGATTTGGCTTCTGGCTTAAACAATAATTCTTCCGAAGTCACAAAATAAACTATTCCTTTTCTTAAAACCTTTCCATTGATCGGTTTCGTGTATTTTATCATCTGGCGATAGCGGTATTTGTCTTCATAAACACCTTCTTCATTCATCATGAGCCTGAATTCACCTCTCATTCTTGTTATCAGTGTGTACCCGGTTTTATGAAAGTAATACATACCCTGTAAACTTACCCTCCATTCGGGCGAAAAATACTGTCCAATATCGGGTACATCTTTATTGTAATAATACGCCAGCGAGGCAGAGAGTTTCAACCTGGGAGAAAAATAATAGTGAACCCAACCGGAAAGATACCGTTGAATATTTGTATTCAGCACTCTGTTTTCGGAAGGGGTGTTGCTGAAGGTACTACCAAAATAAACCTCTCCGGCAACTTTATCGCTTATGGCTCGTACAAACTGGAATTCGTTACCTAATTGGGTGTAACTAGCGGTTTGTGCCATGTTTTTTAATGTGAAGCCCAATAATAAGAAAAGCAGGATAGACCTTAGCAGGTAATCAAGCCTAAAACTAAAAATCCGGCATGAAATAACTGCTATTTTTTTTTTCATTTATTCTTTCATTTAATGTTAAACAGATATAAGCAGTTTCCGTTCTTATTATAAACTCCTGAAAATCTATATGATAGAATTTTACTGCAAAGTTAACAAATTTTGCACTTTCATCCGGATTGTTTTTAGGGTATTAAAAATTTTGTAACTCAACAGTCTGATCAAAATGCATTTTTGCCACAGATTACACAGATTACACAGATTTTAAACTGCCTTTATCCGTTTTTTAATTAATTTCAATTAAAACTGATGAATAATTTTCTGTGAAATCTGTGTAATCTGTGGCATATATTTGTTTTTCATTACTTTAGACAAACTGATTAGTTACAAAATTTTAACTTTGAAATCTTTTTATTTACTTTGTAAAAACTTTAAAACGGATCGATATGCTAAACGCATTTTTATGGGGTTTTCTGGCAACCTTTTCCCTTTTCATAGGTGGATTAATTGGTATCCTTTTTAAAATCGGCAAACGCCCGCTTGGGCTGATCATGGCTTTTGGAGCCGGTGTTCTGTTATCAGCAGTTGCCTATGAACTCGTTTTTAAATCGATAAAATCTTCATTAGGCAGTGGTGCTTCACTGATTGGAATATTATCAGGGGCGATCACTTTTTTCGTGGTCGATCTGCTGATAAGCAGGATGGGAGCTTCGGGGCGCAAAAATATTGGCGGCGTTCATAAGGAGAATATGGCCTTACCGATCGTACTTGCAACCGTTCTCGATGGTATTCCCGAAACACTTGTTATCGGATTGAGTTTATTAGCCGGAGGTGAAGTGGGCATCGGCATGCTTGTAGCTGTCTTTATTTCCAATTTACCCGAAGCCATTGCCGGAACCTCGGGTATGGTAGCCGGAGCATGGAAAAAGGGCCGGATTTTATTGCTATGGCTTCTTATTGCAGTAGTATGTGCCTTCAGTTCTCTGGCAGGTTACGCATTGCTGGAAAATGCAACACCGGCTATAATATCATTCATTCAAACATTTGCTGCAGGTGCTATCCTGGTGATGCTCTCAAACACTATGATTCCGGAAGCATACGACCATGGTGGAAAGCTGGCGGGTATTTTTACGGTTCTCGGGTTTACTGTTGCTGTATCAATTGCATTACTTGAAATTGCAGGCTTCTAAGCTTCTACCTGGGGAGTAAAGACTCAAGTCTCGAATTACAAGATCCAAATTCCAAATTCCAAATTCCTAGAAAAAATCCATGACCTTGGTATTTTGGTCCGGGGACTAGAGACTTGGAATTTGAGACTTGGATTTTTTTTCCAGATTCTAATCCACCGGTACCTGTTTCACTTTCCAAACCAATTCACAATAATCGTTTATGGATCGGTCGGACGAGAACTTACCCATTCGTGCCACATTCAGGATGGATTTACGCGTCCATGCCTCTTTGTCAGCCCAAAGCTTACTTACTTCCGCCTGGCAGTCAATATATGACTGGTAGTCGGCCAGCACCAGGAAAGGGTCATGCCACAGCAAGCTGTCAACGAGCGGGCGGAACAAGCTTTTATCACCGGCAGCCAGTACACCTGAGGAGATAAAGTCGAGTACTTCGCGAAGTGTTGTGTTTTGTTCGTAGATGCCATGTGGATTATAGCCCCGGGTTTTCATATCCTGAACCTGTGCTGCATCGAGTCCGAAGAGGAAGAAGTTTTCGGCGCCTACTTCTTCGCGGATTTCAACATTGGCACCATCGAGTGTGCCTATGGTTAGTGCACCGTTCATTGAGAATTTCATATTGCCCGTGCCGCTGGCTTCCAATCCTGCAGTGGAAATCTGTTCCGACAAGTCGGCAGCAGGATAGATGTGCTGAGCATTCTGCACATTGAAATCGGGAAAGAAGACCACCTTCAGCCGATCGCGAACGTCGGGATCATTGTTAACCAGGTCGGAAACACAACTGATAAGTTTTATAATAAGTTTTGCCATATAGTAACCTGGCGCGGCTTTTGCACCGAAAATAAATGTACGTGCCGGTATATCTGCTTTCGGATCTCGCTTCAGTTGCAGGTATAGAGTGAGAATATGGAGAACGTTCAGATGCTGTCGCTTGTATTCGTGCAAACGTTTGGCCTGTATGTCGAAGAGCGATTCCGGGTTTACCCTGATACCGGTGCGCTGCTCTATAAGCCTGGCCAGGTCGCGCTTTGCAGTGAGTTTTACTTCGCGCCATTGCCGCTGGAAACTATCCTCATCAGCCATTGCTTCAAGTTGCCTGAGCAGATCAAGGTTACGAAGCCAACCATCTCCTATTCTTCCTGTAATGAGTTGCGCCAGCCCCGGATTGCTTCCTGCTATAAACCTTCGTGGTGTTACACCATTTGTAATATTTAGAAACTTTTCCGGCCAAAGTTCGGCAAAATCATACATCACTGTTTGCCTGAGCAGATCGGAGTGTAAGCGAGCAACTCCGTTAACATGGTGGCTACCTGCTGCAGCGAGGTGGGCCATGCGCACATAACGCCCTCCGCTTTCATCAATAAGCGACATGCGTTCAAGCCTTGCGTTGTCGCCGGGAAACCTGGTACGGACTTCATCCAGGAAGTGTGCGTTTATTTCATAAATAATTTCAAGATGGCGTGGAAGGAGTTTGCCTAAAATACTTACCGGCCATTTCTCCAGGGCCTCTGGCAACAGGGTGTGATTTGTGTAGGCAAAAGTGTTTCTTGTCACATTCCAGGCTGTATCCCAATCCATCTGGTGTTCATCCACCAGCAGGCGCATTAATTCAGCCACGGCAATTGAAGGGTGTGTGTCGTTGAGTTGAATGGCCCATTTTTCATGAAATTTCTCAATCGGCCGTTTTAGCATCAGGTGTACCCGGATCATGTCCTGCAGCGAGCAGGTTACAAAAAAGAACTGTTGCTGGAGGCGAAGCGTTTTTCCTTCCATAACTTCATCATTGGGATAAAGCACCTTGGTGATGTTTTCAGAACGCATCTTATCTTCTACGGCGCGGTAGTAATCGCCATGGTTGAAGGAAGCGAAGTCAAAGGACTCAACAGCTTCAGCTTTCCAGAGTCGGAGATGATTGCAGGTGCCCACACGGTAACCAAGTATAGGCGTATCATAAGCAACTCCCTTCACTACCGTACCAGGGATCCAGCGAACCCGGAATTGTCCCTGATCGTCAGTCCATGGCTCGCTGTAACCTCCGAACTTCACATCGTAAGCAATTTCAGGCCGGACAATTTCCCAGGGATTGCCAAAACGGAGCCACTTATCAGTTATTTCGACCTGCCATCCGTCCTTAATTGTCTGGTCGAAGATTCCAAATTCATACCGTATGCCATAACCTATCGCCGGAACTTCGAGCGAAGCAAGCGAATCGAGGTAGCAGGATGCAAGGCGGCCCAGACCACCATTTCCAAGGCCTGGTTCTTCCTCCTGTTCGGCAAGGGTGTCGAGATTTAAACCTAGTTCCGACATAGCCTGGCGCATTGGCTCAACGATGCCAAGGTTAAGGAGATTATTCACCAGGTGTGGCCCCGGAAGGAATTCAGCAGAGAGGTAAGCTACCATGCGTGTATCCTGCCTCGCGTATTCTTCCATGGTTTGAACACCTTGCTTGAATACCCGGTCACGAACCGTCATGGCCAGCGCCGTATAAGCGTCGTTGCGGGTAGCAGCCATTGGCACACGGCCCAGGCCACAGAACAGGTTGTCAAGGAATGACTGTTTCAGGTCTGTGACTGTTAAACCAGTGCGAACACCTGAAGCAGGTATAAGATCGTTTGATTTGGATTCGTCTTGTGTTTTTGTTTTTGACATGGTGAAATTGGTATAGAGAAATTCTGAATTTAATAAAAAAATCATTTACTCGAATCGTTCAGCCTGACCTGTTGCAGCTAGCACCGCACTCCAAACGATACCATTCGTATCTATGGATTTCTTCCTGCTGGTGATCAATTCGATGGGGACATGAATAAACTCATTGTGAAGATATCCTATCACCAACCGGTTTTGCCTGCCATAGCTGCATGAGCGGCATGGCGGGCGAAGAGATCGCAGAGGATAGAGTCCTCGGCATTGGCAGGACTGCTCCTTACCAGGTAACTCGGATCGATGTAGCGCATCACAATGGGAATCTTCTCCACTTTGAAATACGCCTCGATTTTTTCGCGCATGAACAAGCCGATGTCCTGAATTTTTATATTGCCGGAAGCATCGCGTTCCTTTCCGCTCTGGTCCAGCAAATCCTGCCCGGCTCCTTCGGCAACTACTACAAGGGCGTGTGCCCGGTTCTGTACCCGCTCTTTTAGTGCAGCAAGAAAACCGTGCGGCCCATCAAGTTTAAACGGCACTTCCGGAATGAGTGTAAAATTCACATCCTGGCTGGCTACGGTAGCCCCTGCAGCAATAAACCCGGCATGGCGACCCATGAGTTTTACCAGCGCAATACCGTTCTCTACGCTCTTTGCTTCAATGTGCGCCCTGTCGAGGACTTTAGCCGCTTCTTCAACAGCCGTAAGATATCCAAAGGTCCGTGAAACAAATGCCACGTCGTTGTCAATCGTTTTAGGAACACCAACTATTGAGAGAGGAAAACCACGTTTCTTCGCTTCCCGAAACAATTCGTTACCTCCGCGCTGTGTTCCGTCGCCTCCTACAGTAAAGAGAATGTTTACCCCCAGCCGGATAAGATTATCCACGGCAATGCCAATATCCACGGGTCCACGAGAAGTCCCGAGGATTGTTCCGCCTTCCTGGTGAATATCATCCACGTACTTTGGGGTAAGCACAATAGGTTCTTTTCCTTGCTCGGGATCCAATCCGATATAACCTCCACGAAAACCCAGCACTTCTTTTACACCGTAGGCGAAATGCAGTTCGAGGAAAAGTGAGCGGATCACATCATTCAGCCCGGGACAAAGACCTCCGCATGTTACAATGCCGGCGCGGGTCTGCTTTGGATCGAAGAAGAGTTTTTCGCGGGGGCCGGCAAGTTCAAAAAGAAGCCCTTCAGCCAGGGGCTCATTAAGTTTTCTGACAATATTTTCGGGAACACGATGGTCATCATTTACAAAACGCCCGATCGGTGAGGGGAATACCGGTTCCCCAAGTAAGGTGATATTCATCTTTGTTTTTTTTATAAGGGTTTATTTTGGTCAATATAGAATCTGGCTGAGGCTCAAAATATTCAGGATTACAAATATAGTCTGTATGTGAATCCGGGAGAACCTTTCGGCCACGAATTATGAAATTTTACATCCCTGAACCGGGCAAGCCGGACCCAACAAGTGATGAAAAACATATAACGTTAAATTTAGAATGAAAAAGTTAAGTGACTTGCAATGCTTTCAAATTCCAGCGTAAAACAAGATAAATTTTCACGAGATATTTATTGTTCGGTGAGTTGCTTCAGGAATTTATCACTTCTTTACTTAATCTGATTTCCTGCCTCATATTTATATACATTTGCACTGTTTTTCGATTCACAATTTAAAAAATAAAACAATGCCTGATATCTCTCAACGTGGCCTTCAAATGCCCGCATCTCCCATCCGTAAATTGGTTCCTTATGCCGAAGCTGCCAAGAAAAGAGGAATTAAAGTGTATCATCTTAATATTGGTCAGCCTGATATTAAAACTCCTGAAGTCGCTATTAACGCCATCCGCAACTACGATGGCAAAGTGATTGAGTACAGCCATTCGGCTGGAAACGAATCGTACCGCAAAGCCCTGGCTGAGAAATACTGTAAAAACGGAATTGAGGTCGATTATAACCAGATACTGATTACCACGGGAGGATCCGAAGCCATATTGTTTTCCATGTTTACCTGCCTGAATCCGGGTGACGAGATCATTATTCCCGAGCCTTTCTATACCAATTACAATGCTTTTGCACTAACCGCCGGTATTGTTGTGAAACCCATTACTTCAACGATTAAAAATGGTTTTGCACTGCCTCCTATAAGTGTTTTCGAGGAATCGATAACTTCAAAAACCAAGGCTATAATGATTTGTAACCCGAACAATCCGACGGGTTACTTATACAGTAAAGAAGAGTTGTTACAGCTTCGCGATCTTGTGATCAAGTATGATCTCTACCTCTTCTCCGATGAGGTTTACCGTGAATTTTGCTACGATGGCGAACAGCCATTTTCTGTAATGAATCTCGAAGGGATTGATCAGAAAGTTATCATGGTCGATTCTGTTTCGAAACGATACAGTGTTTGTGGCGTTCGCATCGGGGCTTTGATCACACGTAATAAAGATATAATTGATACCGCATTGAAATTTGCCCAGGCCAGGCTTAGTCCGCCGTCGTTGGGACAGATAGTAGGGGAGGCCTCGCTTCAAACACCCGATACCTATTTTACCGAAGTATACGACGAATATATTGCCCGCCGCAATTTTGTGATTGACGAATTGAACAAGATTCCCGGCGTTTTCGCACCTAAACCCAAAGGGGCTTTTTATGCTATCATCAGTTTACCTATCGACGACAGTGACAGGTTTTGCCAGTGGCTGCTCGAAGATTTCAATTACCAGAACCAGACAGTGATGCTGGCACCGGCTTCCGGTTTCTATGCCACACCTGGTTTGGGAAAAACGGAAGTGCGGATTGCTTATGTTCTTAAAATCGACGATCTGCGCAACGCTGTGAAGTGCCTGGAACAGGCTCTGTTGGTTTATCCGGGAAGGGTTGTGTAAGGAATTGACAATGGATAATGGACAATTGACAATGGATAATTGACAATGGGATTTTTCTATACATTCATTGTTATAGTTCCCTAACCCCTAAATCCTAACCCCAAAATCCTAATTAAAATTCGGGTAGAGCAGGTATTTTTTTCGTATTTCCTTAAAAGCATCGAGTTTTGGTTGCCATGATTTTCGGATTGTGGCTTCGTTGGTTCCTGCAATAATCTGTTCGCGCAGTTCCAGAGTTCCGGCAAGTTTATCAAAATAACCGTTAAAGAAATCAGTTTTTGTATTGAGTATTTTATAAGCTTCCATAAGCCAGAACAATTCAATGTGTCCCTCTTTTTTAATGATTTCTGCTGCTTCAGTAAGGTTTTGGCCATAACAAAGCTGGTTTTGTAAGGGTGGATTTTCGCTCACACCTTTAATAGGTTTTGGCGTAAAAGTATAGGAGCCAATAACAAAATCCGGATGCCCGAAAATCTTGAACGGACTGTCAGTTCCCCTCCCCACACTTACCACAGTGCCTTCGAACAGGCATAAGGAAGGATACAGGTATATAGCTTTCATATCCTGTAAGTTTGGTGATGGACTCACAGATAACTGATACCGTGAATTATGCGTGTAATTAGCACATTTAACGACTGTTAAATCGCACAGCTTTCCACCTGCTAACCATTTCTCTCCGTTCACCATGGCAGCGTATTCGCCGATTGTCATGCCGTAAACCACGGGAACCGGGTGTAAGCCAACAAAAGATGAATAAGCCGTATCCAAAACAGGTCCATCGATATAATACCCATTCGGATTTGGCCGGTCGAGAACAATAAGTAGAATGTGATTTTCGGCGCAAGCCTCCATAACGTATGTCAGAGTCGAAATGTAGGTGTAAAACCGCGCTCCAACATCCTGGATATCAAAAATCATCAAATCAATATTTATCAAATCGGTTTGATTTGGCTTTTTATGGTCACCATAGAGTGAAACGATTTCGATGCCGGTTCGCGCGTCGGTAGTATTGCTAACTTCTTTTCCATCAGGCTGATCACCGCGAAAACCATGTTCGGGTCCGAATATTTTTACCACATTTACACCCAGTGAAAGTAAGGTATCAACCAGGTGGGTTTGGTTTATCACAGAAGTTTGGTTCGCAACAATGCCAATTCTTTTTTCTTTTAATAAATTAAGGTATTCACCCGTAAGGTAAGCCCCTGGTAAAATTAAATTCTTTTCAGATCCGTTTTTTTTTACATTCCGTTGCTCCTGGCTATATATAGCAGGCACTGTTACCAATGACAGGAAAATCAGTATGTATTTGATTGGCTGCATTATGAAATTATTGCTTTAGTTTTTAACTGCCTGATTTTGTTTTACTGCAAATAGTGTGCAATTTAGTCGAAAATAGGGATATAAGTTTTATTAAAGGCTAAATTCTTCAATGAACCGGCAAATACCATGATTTGATTACTTGTAACAGGATAAAAAAAGTATTTTTGCAATTGCATGAACATTGAACAATTTATTGCCCGCCGTTTGATTAAAGGAAGTCCCGGAAGTTTTTCCGCACCGGTGATCCGTATTGCAATTATCAGCGTCGCGCTTGGATTGGCTGTTATGATTGTTTCGGTAGCTATTGTTACAGGCTTCCAGAAGCAGATAAGAGATAAAATAATAGGATTCAGTTCTCATATTCAGATCGCCAAATTCGATTCGAATAATTCTTTCGAGTTTGCACCCATCAGCAAAAACCAGGCATTTTATCGAACACTTCAGAAAACAGAAGGAATAAAACACGTACAGGTTTTTGCGACCAAAGCTGGCATTATCAAGACTTCGGAACAGATACAAGGTGTTGTTTTTAAAGGAGTTGGTACTGATTTCGACTGGTCGTTTTTTAAAGATAAACTTGTTTCCGGTAAGCCGTTTTCAACACGCGATACTATCGCGGGTACATCGGTGATTATTTCACAAAACCTGGCCGATCTGCTGAAAATTAAAATTGGTGATCCCTTACGGATGTACTTCATCATCCAGAATATGGCACGTGCCCGCCGATTCACAGTTTCAGGTATATACTGTACTGGTCTGGCTGAATTTGACCTGAAATTTATTTTCGGCGATATCCGGCAGATTCAGAAACTAAATGGCTGGAGTCAGGATTCCGTTTCGGGATTTGATGTGTATATCAATGATTTTAAGGAATTGGACAGGATAGGGAAAGTTGTTTATAAGGAGGCCGGATTTGACCTGAATGCCCGCACCGTCCGCGAACTCTATCCGCAAATGTTCGACTGGCTTGAATTGCAGGATATGAATGTAATTATTATTCTGATCCTGATGGTGCTGGTTTCGGGAATGGCGATGATTTCATCCTTGCTGATTCTTATACTGGAACGTACTAATATGATAGGAATACTTAAATCCCTTGGAGCCAGGAACCTGAGTATCCGCCGTATTTTCCTTTATAATGCGGCTTATATTATCGGCAAAGGATTGTTTTACGGAAATATTATAGGCATAGGTATATGCCTGATTCAACAACAGTTCAGCCTGATTACACTACCGCAGGAATCTTATTTCATGTCGGTGGTTCCCATCAATCTTGATTTTGTTCACCTGCTTATACTTAATGCCGGTACTTTAGCCGCCTGTACTTTGATGCTTTTGCTGCCATCACTTATTGTAACCCGCATTTCGCCTGTAAAAGCGATCAGGTTCGATTAAAAAAAAATCCCGCAGTAAATAAATACTGCAGGATTTTTCAGACGAATATTATCTGTATTTTATAAAATCACTACTGAATTGTCGCTTCCAAGCGATGATTTTACATATTTATCAGCGGCTTCATCGTTGTGCCAGATTTTGCCATCTGCGATATAACGGAATTGTTGTTCGAAACCGCTTTCCATCTCCACCGTTACCGAAAAGGTACCATCTTTCGCTTTTTTCATAGGGTTGGCATTTTCGTCCCACCCATTGAAATCTCCTACTAGTGCGAGCGTTTCGGCTTCAGTTTTAAATTTGAACGTAACTTTACAGACTGCTGGTTTACTCTTAAGAAATTGTCTTTTCTCAATCATTTTTATTGATATTAGTTAAACAATAATTTGTTGTAAAAATTACTGCAAAAATAATACAAAATTTTCAAAAATCTATATTTCTACATAATGTAATGATATTCAGGCAAATGCAAATACGTTAAGCCGTATTCTTTCTCTTTTCGCAAACATTAAACACATTCTTTACTCCACATCCGCAATCCGCAATCCGACATCTGACATCCGACATTTCAGATTTCACTTCCTACCATGCAACCCACATTCTTTGCTATCGGGCATTTCCCACCACCAGCGGCCGGCACGCAGATCCTCGCCTTTTTCGATGGCTCTTGTACAGGGTTGGCAACCGATACTCGGGAAACCTTGTTCGTGGAGTTTGTTGAAAGGAATATCATTGTTTTTAATGAAGTCCCACACCTGTTCCTCGCTCCATTCGAGCAGGGGGTTTATTTTAATAAGCCCGTTACCGGCATCCCATTCAACAATTTTAAGGTCGGTGCGGGTAACCGATTGTTCACGGCGAAGCCCGGTAATCCATGCATCCATGCCCTTTAAACCTCTTTGTAGGGGTGCAATTTTACGAACGTGGCAGCATAATTTACGATTTTCGATACTTTCGTAAAACAGGTTTATACCCTTCGAATTCACCATTTCTTCCACCTCGTTTGTATCCGGGAAATAAGATTTTATTTCTACTCCATAACGATTGATAGTGCGGTGAAGCAGGTCGTAGCTCTCCGGGAAAACCCGGCCCGTATCGAGAGTAAGTATTGCAGCCGATTTATCAATTTTTGATAACATAAAGGTAATTACCTGGTCTTCAGCTCCCAGGCTGGTAGCAAAAACAATTTTTTTACCAAAAAGGCTGAGTGCTTTTTCGAGTATCTCAAAGGCAGTCAGTCCTTGCCATTGCTCATTGAGCAAATCAATATTGTTAGTTGGATTCATCGTTATTATTAATTATGTCTTCTAGTTTATAGGATTGTTTGGCTACCACGCCTTTTCCCGTTTGCATTACTGTACAACACTCGTTAAGTGTATCATGTTCGAAAAACAGAACATATTGATTTTCGGCAGCCTCACTGAGAAATTGTTCTTTTTCGGTGAGCGAGACCAAGGGCTCGATATCAACGGATGGTATAAAGGGGATAGGGATATTAGACATAGTCGGTATAAAATCCCCCAGATAGACAACTGTTTGATTATCAGTATAAATATAGGGTATTGTCTGACCCCGGGTGTGCCCGTCAAATATTTTCAGGGTAATTTGTTCAAAAGGTTTTGTTCCTTCATCTAACAAATGAAGCCGGCCACTTTCGTGCAAAGGAAGCAGGTTATCCTTAAAAAAAGCAGCCCCTTCCCGTTTATTCGGATTCATGGCCCATTCCCAATGCGAACGTGCAACCCAATAATGCGCATTGGTAAAAACACATTCCAAATTTCCTGCCTCGTTTATACGCGTTGCAGCCCCAACATGGTCGTCGTGCAAATGCGTAAACAAAACATCCGTTATTTCATCAGCATTAAAACCCGCAATTTCAAGCGATTTGAGAATGTTGATTCCAGGTTCGCGGAAACGGACTGCATAATATTTCTCATTTCGTTTGTCTCCTAGGCCGGTATCTATCAGTATTTTCTTTTCGTTGTGAACTACAAGCAGACTGCGGGTGGTAATATCTATCATGTTGTTTTCGTCCGACTTTCGAAGCCGCGACCATATAGATTTAGGGACAACTCCAAAAGCCACACCGCCATCCATCTTCCAGTTGTCGGCAATCAGGGGGTAAAGCTTCATTTTTTTGGATTTAATAATGTACTGCAAAGTTACTGGTTTTACCTCCTCTATAATTGCAGGATACCAGGTTTTACAATTTCTTAAACATTAGATATACTAATATTTCAGTATTAATCGTGTTGACCAAAACACTTGCTTGAAATTATCGAAAAAAAGTAAAATTTCATTGTGCTTAAAATCAATATTATAAGGTAGGAAGTAGTGTTTTATAGAAGGAAAAATAATCGTACTTTTCAAATGAAAATACACATTTAATAAAAATGAAAACGGAGAATTTTGATTTTTTTTTAATCAAGACTTTTCTCCGGTCAAGTTTTTAAGTAAATTTGTCTATCGGTGCATTACTCTTTTTGTATACGATGCAATTCAATTTATTACAAACACTAAATCCAATCCTTATGAAGAAAAACTACTTTCTATTGCTTTTGCTATTTGTAGCAGCATTTTCGTCAAAAGCTCAGGATAAAGCGATCAGTCCGTCTTATATCGGGGTTGGGCAATATCATGGACTTTCAATTCCTCTACGCGATATTCCTGCTATGACTCATGATGAATATGAAAAAATGGAGATTGATGCAGCGAAACCTCGCAATGAAGAAATCCGGGAGCGATCGTATCCATTTGAAGCAACTGCTTTTCCAAAGGGCGATGACCCTGCCTGGCAACGGGAATTGGGTAAAGTCATGCCTCCTAAGGCTCCGATTGTGTCATTTGATGGTCAAACATCGCCTTATTTTCCTCCTGATTGTAACGGCGCCGTCGGACCTAATCACTTTATGCAGACTATCAATTCGGTTTACGCAATTTATTCAAAAACAGGAGCACTACTTGCCGGTCCTGCAAATATGAATACTTTGTTTACAGGAGTTACCGGTGCAACATGTAACGATGGCGACCCTGTTATGCTTTATGATGAACAAGCGGACCGATGGTTAGCTGTAGAATTTTCTATTTGTGGAGCTAATGATTATATACTTTTTGCAGTTTCACAAACCAACGACCCAACCGGAGCATGGCACCGCTATTCTTTTGACGTGGATGATATGCCTGATTATGAAAAAATCGGTATTTGGGGAGATGGATATTATATGGGAACAAATAATGCTGGTGCTGGCAAAAAAGATATCTATGTGGTCGAACGCTCAAAAATGCTCAACGGATTAACCGCTAAAATGGTTGGTTTCGACAATGCATGGCGGCCAACTACCATCGATGGTTTTATGTGTGTGCCTCCGGTTGACAATGACGGAGTTGCAGCCCCGGCCGGAAGCCCTGGCTTATTTATTACCATTAACGACGATGCTATAGCCGGAGGTGCTGATCAACTTTGGATTTATGAACTGGCAGTCAATTGGACAACGCCCACTTCCTCCACTTTTAACAGGGTTCAGCAGTTGGCGGTTCCCGCTTTCGATAGCAATTTTGGAAATAACTGGACGAATATCAAGCAACCAGGAACCACCCAAGAATTAGATGCTATTCCCCAGGTTGTGATGAATGCCCCGCAATACAGGAATTTCGGATCATACCAGACGCTGGTTTGTTGCCATACAGTTGACGTTGATGCCACAGATCATGCCGGTGTTCGCTGGTACGAGCTTCGTAAGACTACCGGCACATGGAGTTTGCGCCAATCGGGTACTTACGCACCGGATGCGCATTCGCGCTGGATGGGCAGCATCAGGCTTAACGGACAAGGAGAACTTGGTTTAGGTTATTCGATTTCAAGCAGCACAGTATATCCGGGTATTCGGTACACCGGACAATCGGCAACAGCTTATGCAACAGGCGCAGGTGTGCTCGATCTGGCAGAGCAGACAATTACCACCGGTGCCTATTCACAAAGTACCTATGAGCGCTGGGGCGATTACGCATCCATCAGCATCGATCCTATTGATGATAAAACATTCTGGTTTACAACTGAATATATCGGGGCCAGTAATGCACGCAAAACCAGGGTTGCATCATTCCAGGTAGGTTCTGCTCCGGCAGGAATTGATCTTCTACCTCTTTCACCTGCTGCCAGCCCGGTTTCAGTTCTCGACGGACAAACTACAACTGCTTCGTGCACAGTAAAGAATCAGGGTACTGTTGCATCGGGTACCTCGAATCTGAAGTACTACCTTTCAACAGACAATACATATTCTGCCGGGGATGTTTTATTGGCTACTGACGCCGTTGCAGCCCTTGCAGGCGGTGCTTCTGCTGCTTTTAATAAATCAGTAACCATTCCTGCATTAACAACTCCAGGAACCTACTATGTTTTGTTCTACGTTGATGCTGATGCACAGGTTACCGAAACTAACGAAACCAATAATGTAGGTAGTTTCCAGATTGCAGTTACATCTTCTGCCGGATCTCCCGACCTGGTTGTTCAGACTCCTGCTTTAACACCAACGTCATTAAATGCAGGGGCATCAACATCGGCATCTGCTACAGTGAAAAATCAAGGTACAGCAGTTGCTGCTGCCAGTTCATTAAAGTACTACCTTTCGGCTGACAATACCTATGCTGCGACTGATACTTACCTTGCAACTTCTGCGGTTGTTTCACTTGCGATAAATGCTACTGCCGCGGTTAGCGCAGTTCTGACAATTCCTGCTACCACCTCAGCCGGTACCTGGTACATTTTATTCTTTGCTGATGCAGATGCACAGGTTGTCGAAAGCAACGAAACAAATAATGTGGGTTCAATTGCCATCACGGTTACATCCTCCACACAAGGCTGTAACAGCACTACAAAATATCCAAGTAAGACACTTTCTCCAACCACTGCATGGAAAAGCCAGGCATCCATATATGCCGGTGAATATGCCCTCTTTAATGTAGTTTCGGGAAGAGTTTATAATTTTTCTTACTGTTCGGCTGACGGAGCAACAGCCTCCTACAATTCGGAACTGACTTTGCGTAACGGAAGTACCGATGCTTTTATAGCTTATTCTGATGATGTCTGCGGCGATGATGCTAAAATTATCTGGACTGCTACTTTTACAGGTACGGTAAAAGTAGTTACAACAGTTTCAGGTTGCGGCACCAACAGTATCAATACAACCCTGAGGTATAAATATACTACAGCAAAAGCAGCCGAAGGCATCGAAGAAGTTGAACCTGAATATTCGGTTTATCCTAATCCTTCTACCGGGCAAATAAATGTTGAAGCCAGCAGTGGCTTCCAGAATGTGAAACAAATTGTTGTTTACAATGCTTCAGGAAAACCTGTGAGATCGGTCAATATTCCTGAAAAAGCGGATAATATTTATAACTTGAACCTGAGTGATTGTGCTTCGGGGGTTTACCTGGTCAAAATTATCGGTATCGAAAAAACCGAGCAATTTAAAGTTACACTTAAGAAATAGTTTGTAACTGATTAACCTGTAAAAAGCTGTCCTGTTCAAAATGGGGCAGCTTTTTCTTTTTCCTGGCTGTTGTCATTCAATTTTCTGTTTTACCTTCGCACATCAGAAAAATTCAGATACCATGATTGAAAACCGGATTCAATTTATTGCCATTGGAGGGAGTGCCATGCATAACCTGGCTATCGCGCTGCACCTCAAAGGATACCATGTTACGGGATCGGATGATGAAATAGTTGACCCGGCGCGCACCCGTTTAGATTCCTACGGATTGTTACCTGAACAATTTGGCTGGTTTCCCGAAAAACTGGATCAAAGTATAGATTCCATCATTCTTGGGATGCATGCCCGTGGCGATAATCCTGAATTGGCAAAGGCTAAAGAACTTGGATTGAAAATTTATTCATATCCTGAATTTCTTTATGAACAAAGCAAGGACAAACTCCGAGTGGTGATAGGCGGTAGCCATGGAAAAACAACCATCACAGCCATGATCCTTCACGTTATGCATCATTGCGGTATTGATTGCGACTATATGGTAGGGGCAAAGCTCGAAGGATTTGATGTGATGGTAAAGTTGACTGAAGAAGCCAAAATTATGGTCTTCGAAGGCGACGAATACCTCACCTCACCGCTTGACCTTCGTCCAAAGTTTCACCTGTATAGGCCTGATATTGCTTTAGTTAGCGGTATTTCCTGGGATCATATGAATGTATTCCCAACATTTGATAACTATATTGAACAGTTTCGCATCTTTATGCAAATGGTTCCTGATAACGGTGCTTTGATTTATTGTGAACAAGACAAGGAAGTACGAAAAGTTGCAGAATCAGTACGTGGTAACATGAAAAAGCTTCCTTACGGCATTCCTTCATATACCGTTTTGGATGGTAAAACCAGGCTTACTACCACTGATGGCGAATTTGCGCTGAAGGTTTTCGGACAGCATAACCTGATGAACCTGGAAGGAGCCCGCCTGGTTTGCAATCAGTTAGATATCAGTAATTCTGATTTTTACAAGGCAATTTCCAGCTTTAATGGAGCTTCGAACAGGTTAGAACTCATATATGAAAAGCCCGGTTTTAATGCATACCGCGATTTTGCTCATGCGCCATCCAAGTTAAAAGCTACTATTCAGGCAGTAAAAGAGCAATATCCTGAACGTAAATTGGTTGCATGTTTCGAACTGCATACTTTTAGCAGTCTTAATAAGGATTTCCTGGCTCAATATGCTGATAGTATGGAAAAAGCGGATCTGGCAATTGTATATTTTTCGCCTCATGCTTTGGAATTAAAGAAACTACCGATGTTGCTTCCCTGGGATATTATAGCCGCTTTTCATAAGAATAACCTGGTGGTTTTTTCAGATTCAGGCATGCTTCAGAGCTATTTGCATGATTTAAAATGGGAGAACTCGAACTTGCTACTAATGAGTTCCGGAAATTTCGACGGCATTCAGTTGAAGGATTTCGCCGAAAGTTTAAAAGTTTAAATGTCTGATAATTAATAATTTATTTTAAAAATTTATCTTTTAGGTTTTGCCAGCCCGGTAGAGTTAAAAATTGTTTTATTTTCATTGGTTGAAAGGATGATTGCTTTTCCTCCCATTGTTTTAACATACTAACACAACTGCTGTCAGGCGTCGCAATTTTTGTGCTGAATCGCAGCGATTGTTCTTCAGCTGGCCAGAAAATAACAGGCATTTTTTCGCCGCCTAATTCGCCGTTAGTCTGAAGAAATGTTTCCCCATCGTCGTTAAAACTTGATAAGCTGAACATAAATGGACCGCTATTTTTAAAACGGTAAAGATGCACTTTCGATAAATCATCAAATTCCATGGTGACTTCACCACATAGTGTACCATCTTCCTCAAAAATACGTTTCCTGAATTTTGTAGCTTCAGGGAAATCCCTTTCCAGCTTTTCGCCTTTTAACCATAGGTTTATTAATTCATCGTAATCGGCTGATAATTCACCTGTTGAATCAATTAGACTCGAAAAAATATTGATGTATTTAATGGTCAGTTTCCCCGAGTTTTCGCCGGTAAGTTGAAATACATACTCTTTCCGCTCGCAGGTAAGGCAACCTGCGATGCTGATTGGAATAATAATCAGCAGAAGAAAGCGAAATATTGTTTTTAACCCTGGCATACTAGCATAAACTTTGGGATGCAAAAGTATGAAAAATACAGGGTTTGGCGTTAGTCCAAAAGCTATCGCAATCCGGGTTGCCGTTTTCAATCGACTTTTAACATGCCATGGGCACAAAACACTATCTTTGCGGTCCTTAAAAAACAACATGACCGGAATCCTGCATCAGCTATACTCGAATATTCTCGATACCTCATGGATTGAAGTGCTTGCCGTCATTTTCGGGATACTGAGTGTATGGTTTGCCCGGAAGGAAAATATATGGGTTTACCCGACAGGTATCGTAAATGTATTAATTTATGTTTACCTGTGTTTAACTGCCGGTTTGTATGCCGATATGGCAATCAACGCTTTTTATTTTGTAATGAGTGTTTTCGGATGGTATAACTGGTCTCGTCGCGACGAAAAGCAGCATCACGTTCCTATCAGCAGTTTGAATTTATTGCAATGGGCATTCTATATATTATTGATAATAAGCTCATTCGGAATTATATATTTTGTGTTGTCGCATTATACCAATAGCACGGTTCCCATTTTTGATTCGTTTACCACATCCTTATTTATTGCCGGCATGTGGCTTATGGCGATAAAAAAAATAGAAAACTGGATTCTATGGATACTTGGTGATTTGCTTGTAATTCCGCTATTCGCAATGAAAGGCCTGGTTTTTACAAGTATTCAGTATATCGTTTTCCTGGTTTTGGCTGTAATGGGTTACACCGAATGGCGCAAACGCTTGTTGGCTAAGGAAATAGCATGATTAGAATCTCCATAACCGGACCGGAATCCACAGGAAAATCATGGTTAGCTGAACGTTTGGCCGCTCATTATAAGTCGGTTTGGGTACCAGAATATGCACGCGAATATTTACGGCAAATTAACCGTCCTTACAACTTTGATGATATATTGCTGATAGCTCAAAAGCAGTTTGAACAAGAGAATTCTATGGCTCAAAAAACCGAATTGCTTTTTTGCGATACTGATTTATGTGTTACAAGTATTTGGTGCTCAGTTAAATACGGAAAGAACCATGAATGGATCGAACGTAAGCTAAAAGAGAATAGTTACAACCTCTACCTGCTTTGTGACGTTGATTTGCCCTGGGAGTTTGACCCGTTGCGCGAACATCCGCAAATGCGATCGGAACTGTTTGGTTTATACAATAATCTATTGGGAAATAACCGGTTTAACTACCGGATAGTGAGTGGATTAAATGAAGAACGCCTTCAGAATGCCATACGATATGTTGACGAATATCTGCAATCTGCTTTCAAAAAATAAAGTCCTTTTCGTTATTTAGTAGGCTTCTCAACCGGTTCAGCAGTTTCATGCTCTCTTGGTACTATGTCGTTAAACTCGAATTTAAAAGTTTTGATAAAATCGGCAAAAGCCTTGGTTTTATATGATTCGCTCACCACATAATTCGATAGCAGATAGAGTGCCTCAGGGCTGAGATACGAATTTTCGTTCAGTATCAACCTGTTGGTAGCGTCGAAATAAAAAATAGAAGGGAACTCCATTTTATCTTTCATCATCTTTTTAGCCAATTCGTGGTAGTTGCCTGATTCGTGTTTATTAATATACTCCTTGTCCCAAACCAGGGTGTCACTGGTTTGCGCATCGAGCCGAACGCAATAAAAGTTCTTGTTCAAATATTCAGCTACTGTTTTATGACTAAATGCATTTGCCAACATCACCGATGAAGAGGCATTGTTTTTGGCATAAAAAGTGACAAAAATACCTTTAGGATTAGCCGTGTTTTGTGTGAGAGCCTCTTTTAATGATAACCATTTTACAGCTAAAGGAATCTGGCTTGCACGGCTGTTAGGCGGAAAAGTACGGAAATAGGCCGGTCTCCAGGTTTCGTACTTCGATGTTTTGTCAACATTTTCGGAAATGTACACCAAAATGCAAAGCAATTCAGGATATTCTTTATACCCAATGAAAGGAAATCCTTTATTCTGATCGTCGTAAAGCAACACCGTCGGGGCTTTCGGTTTGTTGCCCAGCAACAAGGTAACAAGGTCGTGGTATGGCTTGTTCGGATTCTTTTTATAAACTTTTCCATCCATGAAAGTAACATCAGTTTTAGAATTGATGTCGAACTTTACCGAATAATATTTTGCACTGGTATATAAACACACTTCTTTTTGGTCAAAAGCTTTCTTTAGCATAAGCTGCGACGAATCGTTGCCTGCTTTATAGAAAAAAACCATAATGGGCTTCGGGTTTTCCTTGTATAAGGTCCTCACCTGGTCAAATGTGAGCCAATCCATGGCAGGCTTTAATCCCTGTTGTGCAAAAAGAAGTGCAGGCAAAAGAAATACTGTCAGTAAAAAAGCAGTTTTTAGAAGTGCTAAGCGTTTGATTTTCATGCTTTAAAGTTTCAAATTAGTGCCGGTAATTGGTTCCGTAAAAGTAGCAAGTATTTCGACGCCTATTTTATATTGAATTGATATTGCAGTAATTTTTACTTTTGATAACATTTTTTAACATTTTTGGATTGAAAATCGCCCAAAAAATACTCTTTCTTGCACGATGGTACCCCGATCGCTACGATCCTATGACGGGTTTATTCATACAGCGTCATGCTGAGCTGGCAGCCGGTTTTGCCGATACTGCAGTTCTGTACCTTCGTGCCGCTCCCGAAAAATCGTATGGATACCTGGTTGAGAAAAATAGTGAAATGGGCGTCACAACCGTCAGGGTTTATTATGGCACACGCAGCAACCTGCCGTCAATACTCACAAAACCGCTGTCGGGCCTGATGTTAGTTTTGGCATTTGCAAAAGGTTATTCCTTACTGAAAAACACCTGGGGTAGGCCTCAGATTATTCATGTAAATGTACTCACGCGATTGGGTTTGTTTGCACTTTGGCTGCGATGGTTTAGCGGAATCAAGTATGTGATTACTGAACATTGGTCGAGGTATTTGCCTGTAACTGGAACTTATAAAGGCCTGTTTCGTAAGTTGTTAACAAAAATAATTGTCCGGAATGCCGCAGCGGTAAGTACGGTTTCCGAAAACCTTGCACGCGCCATGCAAAACCATGGATTGTTGAATATAAATTATATGGTTTTACCTAATGTGGTAGATACTGAGGATTATATTCCTGGTAATGAACGATTTGAAAATAAAGTTAAGAGATTTATTCATATTTCCTGTTTCGAGGACCGTTCGAAAAATATAAGTGGTCTACTAAACGTGATAAGTAAACTATCAATTTTGCGTGATGATTTTCAATGCTTATTGGTAGGAGAGGGGCTGGACCTTGAAAAAATGAAATCACTGGCTGCTGACCTGGGACTAAAGGAGCCACTGTTAAAATTTACCGGGCTACTTGAAAATGAGAATCTTATTAAATCTTATCAAAGTTCGGACTTTATGGTGATGTTCAGCAATTACGAAAATATGCCTGTGGTTATCAGCGAGAGTTTTTCGTGCGGTTTGCCTGTAATTGCTACTTCTGTTGGTGGAATTCCGGAGTATGTGAATGATAAAAACGGCAGACTTGTTGCTGCCCGCGATGAAACTTCTTTATTGAATGCAATTGTTTTTATGCTTGATCACTTTTCGGAGTTTGATAAAAACGAGATCCGGCAGCATGCATTGGAAATATTTGGTAAACAGGTAGTTGCCAAAAAGTTGCAGGAAATTTACAGGTATGCAAATTAATTACATTAAACCGGGACTATGAAATTTGGTGTACTCTGTAACGGCAGTTCTTTTCAGCAATGGCAGCTCGAAACCATACAGAATTTGGTTATAGGTGGAAATAACTGCTCGCTGCTGATTGTAAATGCGAACCCGGTTCAAAGCCAGAGCTTTTCCAAAAAACTTTTTCATTACCCTTACTCAAAGCTATTGTACCGGCTTTGGTTCAGGTACAGGATGAAGCCGGAAGCGAAAAGAAATGTTTCAATTAACGATCTATATCCGGGTTTACCTTCCATCTCCTGTTCTACCAATAAAAAAGGCTATGCAGATTATTTCACCGAGAACGATGTGGCTGAAATAAAATCATTTAATCTCGATTTTATACTCCGTTTTGGTTTTGGCATTATCAAGGGCGAAATCCTGGATGCAGCTAAATATGGTGTTTGGTCGTACCATCACGACGACGATCGGAAATACCGCGGAGTGCCGACAGGTTTCTGGGAAATTATGTTCAATGATCCTGTAAATGCTGCTATCCTGCAAAGGCTCACCAGCAAGCTCGATAGTGGTGTTATTTTGCACAAAGCGTATTTTGGAACCATAAACCATTCCTGGGAAGCAAATCTGAATAATTTGTTTCAAAGTTCTACCGAATGGCCACTGCAGGTTTGCCGGGAAATTGAAAATGGGAATACTGAATTTCTTAAAGCTACCAATGAGCCTGCATCAGCAATTTATAAATTGCCGGGAAATACGAAGATGTTCAGGTTTTTACTGAAAGTACTCGCTAATAAGCTCAGATTTCATTTTCATGATTTGTTCCTTACTGAAAAATGGAATGTGGGAATTATTCCTTTTCCTGTTAAAGAAATTGTAAAACCGGGTATTGTTAATATTCCTGAACCTTTATGGTTGAAAATCAGTACTATAAAATCAGTTTATCATGCCGATTCTTTCGGATTTGTGAAAGATAACATCTGCCATATTCTTTGCGAAGAGTATGATTATCTTACGGCAAAAGGATTTTTAACCTCCTTTCAGTTTGATCTGAAATCAAATCTGATCCAGAGAAAAACGGTAGCTCTGGAAAAGGATCACCACCTGGCTTATCCTTATCTGTTTGAAAATGAAGGTGCTTATTATTGTATTCCTGAAAACTCCAGGGCAGGAAGTGTTGATTTATACAGGTATGATATTTCCGAGGGGAAATTGGTTTTCGAACAAACTCTCATCGAAAATCTTCAGGCAGTTGATGCGTCACTTTTTTACAACGATGGGCTCTGGTGGTTGTTTTTTACTGATACTATTTCGACCAACGAGCGATTGCATATCTGGTATTCCGAAAATTTCCGCGGACCATACACTTCACATGCCAATAACCCGGTGAAAGTGGATATACGTTCGTCGCGCCCTGCCGGAAATTTATTTCTCCTCGACGGGAAACTGCTTCGGCCCGCGCAGGATTGTTCCATACGTTCGGGTCGCAGGATTTGTATAAACCAGGTTATCCGGTTAACCCCAACTGAGTTTATTGAGGATGAATATGCAATTCTGAATCCGGCAAATGGCTCTAAATACAATGCCGGTATGCATACTTTCTGCGTTACATCGGATGCAATTATTGTGGATGGAAAACGTGAAATCTTTATCTGGCAGGCATTCAGACGTAAGCTTGCAGCTAAATTTAACAAGATTATTAATGCTTGAAATGATAAAAATTAGAATTCCGGTCTTTTTAGTATTTTTCAGTTTTGCATTTTGTTGGCAAACTTATGCCCAGCAAAAGGCAAACTCCGACAATTCCGAAAATCGCTTGCGACGCGATGTTACCATACTTGCCTCCGATTCGCTCGAAGGCAGGGAAGCCGGTACCCGCGGCGAACAAATGGCAGCCGACTACATTGCCAAACAAATGCAACTGATAGGATTGTTACCGAAAGGCGAACCCTCAGGATCGTATCTGAGTGAATTCAGAATGAACTACCCTGTTAATTTTAAGGAAGCAAAACTTCGTATCGATAATATCGAATTTAAATATAAGGACGATTTTGGCGTAACCGATTTATCCTCAGCAGGTAGCGTAACAGCTCCCTTAATCAATATTGGAAATGGAATTATTTATTCATCTAAAGAGAAGGATACTAATACATTAACAAGTGAAATAAAGGGTAAAATTGTTCTTCTTGACATTGCTTCCAGGTTAAAAAGTGCAGAAAACACAGAATTACTGGATGAGATACTTGCAAGGGTAAAACCAATAATTGAGAAAGGTGCCGTCGGTATTATTCTTCACAACGGTTCGCGAAAATCGACTGAGGATGTGTTATTTGGTTCCCCGTTTACCAAGTCATTTGAGATTCCGGTTGTGTACATTGCAAGGCTGCCTTATAACAGGATAAACAAATTGAAAACAGCCACCTGCACCCTCTCAGTCGAGTTGGACCGCACAATTTCAAAACCGGCCAATGTAATCGGTTGGATTGATAACAAATCGGATAAAACTGTCGTAATAGGTGCTCATTACGATCATGTCGGTATCACAAAATCCAGAACCGGTGAGGATAAATCCCTTCAGATTCATAATGGCGCCGATGATAATGCCAGCGGAACATCTGCAATGCTCGAACTTGCACGTTGGGTGGTAAATAACGAAAACCTGAAATATAACTATATTTTTACAGCTTTCAGTGCCGAAGAGAAAGGGCTATTTGGCTCAAAAGCATTTTGCAGCCTGCCGTGGGTGAATCACAATAACATCGCATATATGCTTAATATGGATATGGTTGGCCGCCTTGGTTGCCAGGGCGATACCGTAAGCGTACTTGGTATTGCATCGTCCGATAGTTGGGAAAATGTTATTGATAGCCAGGAACATCCAGATTTTACTATAAAGAAGATTTATGGTGCCCCCGCATTTTCCGATCATTCGCCATTCCTGAAAAAAGGGATTCCGGTTATTTATTTCACTTCCGGGCTGCATCCTGATTATCATACACCTCAGGACGATACCAATTTGATAAATTTTAATGGTATGACTGAAATTGTTGCTTATATGCGGCAGTTTATCCGCTCTGCCGAAGCCTTACCCGAAATTTCTTTTCACAAAATTAATCCCTTCCAACAGGTGAAAGCTTATATACAGACTTTCTGAAAAATCAATTTGTTTTTTTTGTAGCCGATAGCAGGATGTTGAAAGTAAAATCAGTGCTTCCGGTATTGTTTTTCTCTATCCTGAAGATGATCCAACCTTTAAAACTTGCTAAGGGAAGCACTAAAAGCAAAAGCAAATAGGGAATAGCCGAAATCGCTTTCGCCAAAGTTTTTTTGCCTTTCCATATTTCGGGGAACGAACGCATATAACGCATAAACAATGCATAAATGGTGGATGCAAACCCGCCAAAACTTTCGATAAATGCCAAGCTGAATCCGTTTTTTTCTGATAACTCCTTAAGGTTAAATGCAGTATGCCGGTACCTGTCTTCCTTGCTCCAGACAGGATATAAGAAATCGGAAGTGAGCAGAAGTTTGCCGCCTGGTTTCAGTACACGGTTAATTTCGCCGAAAAATGCACCAGGATTGTCAATTACAGATAAAACCTGGAAACACGCTACCCCATCCAATGAGTTATCCGGCAAGGGAAGAGCTTTTCCGTCTTCTATCCAAAAGGTTGTTAATTTATCGATTTTTTCAAAATCATTCAGCGAATAGTGACGTTTGGTGTTGGTAGTCAGATAGTCGTCAGCACCTGCAAAGTAATTTTTATAGGGTTGGTCTCCTGCTCCGATATCGAGCCAACGCCCTTTAATATTGGGTGAATACAGTTTTAATTTGTATCTTATCAATGCTTTATGGATGTCGAATTGTATGAAATTCAGGTACATATAAAGCAAGTTGGCAGGTCGGATGTTCATTGTTTTTATCTTTGTTGCAAACTTAGTGAATCAGTCGGTATGCGTATTTATCTTTATTATTTTTGACGCAATTTTTTTTTGTGCAGAAAAGCATGAAACCATTAATTGTGAATACTTTCAGACTTCCAATTTAGTTTCTGCTCAACAAAAAACCAGAGAATTTGCCCGATTTTTAGTACTTTAGCAAATCGAATGTTAAATAGTTATTTGTGTTATGTTTCAGTTTAAAGAAATAATTCTGCTATTCCTGCTTTTTGTTTGGGTTAAACCCGCAAATTGCCAGGGTACTTCGGGCATGAAAGCAGGAAATGACAGCATTTTAAAATCCGCATCGCAGGATGAAACCATTTTATATAATATGATCAATGATATGCGCCGTGAGAATAAACTTTCACTCATACCTTTCTCATACCAATTGAGCTTTGTCGCTCATGTACATATTGATGATTTAATTCAAAGCAAACCCCAGGACAAAGGCTGCAGCCTCCAGGGATGGAGCAAATCAGGTAAATGGTCTCCCTGTTGCAACACAAAGGATGCAGCCGGAATCCAGTGCATGAAATCCAAGCCGAAAGAGATAGCAGCTTATCCCGGAAATGGTTACGAATTAATTTATTGGGGTGAGGAAAAGGCAATTCCTGGCGAGGCTTTAGATTTGTGGCAACAGCTAACTGCTTCTTCCGAAATGATATTAAACCGCGGTAAATGGAAAGGTTATCAATGGAAAGCCATTGGTGTAGGGATAAAAGAAGGGTATGCCATACTCTGGCTTGGTGATAAACCTGACAAAACTACTTCAGATATGCTGCCGAAAAATTCCACCGCAGTTAAAAAAGATTCAGCTGTTGTAGTATCTCAATCAGATGTTTCACAAAGAAAGGAAAACGAAACGGGCAAACCCGGAAATGCGGTCAAGCAAAATGAAGTTTCTGATAAAGAGGCTCCCATCAATCCGCCGGGTAATAAAAGCGGTACAAAGTACTACCTGGTTGTGATGAGTTTAAAAAATGCGGAATCTGCTGATTCGGAATTAGCCCGCATCAAATCCATGGGTTATCCCGGAGCATTTATACTTAAAAGCGAAACCGGTTATCGGATAGCGCTCGCATCCTATGATACTCCTCAGAAGGCGGCTTCCAAAGCCAGGGAATTAAAAAGTGAATTTCCCACAGCCTGGGTATTAAAGGAATAGTTATTTGAATTTTGTGTTAATCCAATACTCCGTTAATTTTTGTCGTACCGCAAGGACGCAAAGTTTTAACTCGCAGAATATCAACACTGTAGGTCGCAAAAATTTCATTTTGTATCTTGTTGATAATTAAGCATTTGAGAATTATTAACGAACTATTATTAATTATCAGTTTGTATTTATTCACACAATTCTACATCCCAAATCCTATTTCCGCAATCGTAAATCTGCATTCCCTAATTCGCATTCCCCAACCGTAAATCCCCAATCGTAAATCGTAAATCGTAAATAGTAAATCGACAATCCGCAATCCGCAATCGGCAATCCCACATCTCACATCCCACATCCGACATCCCACATCCGACATCCGACATCCCACATCCGACATTCCACATCCGACATCCCACATCCCACATTTTCCAGCCTGTGCAAAACTCATTTATAACTTCTGCCTGAAAGCCATCCCACTTTTACCGGATTGATATATCTTTGCCTACACTTTATGGAAACTATAGAAAATTATAACGAGGAAAGCATCCGGTCGCTCGACTGGAAGGAACATATCAGGCTTCGACCCGGTATGTATATTGGTAAATTAGGCGATGGTTCTTCGCACGATGACGGTATCTATGTGCTTATAAAAGAGGTGATTGACAACTGTATTGATGAGTTTACCATGGGCTATGGCCGGAACATTGAAGTAACTATCAAAGAGCACACAGTTTCAATCCGCGACTACGGGCGGGGAATTCCTCTCGGTAAATTAGTCGAATGTGTATCGCAGATAAATACAGGTGCCAAATACGATTCTAAGGTGTTCAAAAAAGCTGTTGGACTGAATGGTGTTGGTTCCAAAGCTGTTAACGCACTCTCAAGTTTTTTTATCGCACAGGCTATCCGCGAGGGGCGAACCAATACCGTCGAATTCAGGCAGGGTGCATTAATCCGCGAAACCGGTGAACAATCCTCGGACATGCGTAATGGAACACTTATCAGCTTTACGCCTGACGTCCAATTATTTGGCAATTATCATTTCCTGAAAGAATACATTGAGCAAATGTTGTGGAATTATTGTTTTTTGAATAATGGATTGACCATTATCTTCAACGGACAGCGGTTTCTAGCAAAAAACGGACTGCTCGACATGCTCGAAAAGTCAAATAATGGAAGCGCAATCAATTATCCTATCATTCATATAAAGGACGAGGATTTCGAATGTGCATTTACCCACAGCGCCAAGCAGTACGGCGAAGAGTATTATTCGTTCGTAAACGGTCAGCATACTACACAAGGAGGCACACACCTGTCGGCATTCAGGGATGCCCTGGTAAAAACAATCCGCGAATTCTTTGGTAAAGACTTTGAATACAGCGATATACGCTCGTCAATTATTGCAGCGGTGAGTATCAAAGTAAGTGAACCATTATTCGAATCTCAGACTAAAACCAAACTCGGATCTCAGCACATCGAACCTGGCGGAGTAACGATAAACAAATTTATCGGCGATATTCTGAAAAAGAAGCTCGACAATTTTCTTCACATGAATTCGGATACAGCCGAAGCACTTTACCGTAAAATTCTGCAATCGGAGAAAGAGCGGAAGGAGATGGCGAATATCAAGAAACTCGCAAAAGAAAGTGTCAAAAAAGTAAGCCTTCATAATAAAAAACTCAGGGATTGCCGCCTGCATTATAACAGCAACGAGCTGCGCCGTCTCGAAACTACCCTGTTCATCACTGAGGGTGATTCTGCAAGCGGATCCATTACCAAATCGCGTGATGTAAATACTCAGGCCGTATTCAGCCTCAAAGGCAAGCCCCTGAACTGTTACGGAAAAAGTAAAAAGGTTGTGTACGAAAACGAGGAATTTAACCTCTTGCAATCTGCATTAAATATTGAAGATGATATTGAAAACCTACGTTACAACAATATTGTAATAGCAACCGATGCCGATGTGGATGGAATGCATATACGTTTGCTGTTGCTCACATTTTTCCTGCAGTTTTTCCCCGACCTGGTCAAGTCGGGCCATGTTTATATTTTGCAGACACCACTTTTCAGGGTCAGGAATAAGAAAAAAACCAATTATTGCTATTCCGAACAGGAACGTCAGGATGCACTAAAAGAATTGGGCCCAAATCCTGAAATTACCCGTTTTAAAGGACTTGGAGAAATATCACCTGACGAATTCCGGCATTTTATCGGTGCATCTATGCGCCTCGATCCGGTTATTTTAAAGCATCTTTCCGAAATCGATAGTATCCTGTCCTTTTATATGGGCAGCAATACTCCCGAAAGACAGTTATTTATTATTGATAACCTAAGGAACGACAGCGATATCGAAGCAGAGTTACTCGAAGAGGTAGCGTGATACTTTTTGCCTTTTAAATTTCATTCAGTTTATTACTCAGCAAATTTAGCTTATCAAAACCCGCTGGCACAAATTCCTTTTTATTCAATTTAATTAATAGCATATAATTATTTGTACTTTTATGTTTATATTGTTTTATTTCAGGGTATTGCTATTTCTTTTCTTTTTTTAAAATTCAGGTAGATATATTGACTTTGCATTTTCATGTACTATCTTTGCTCAAACACTATTACAAATTTCATTATGCTGATAAAATGAAAATTACCATCCTTTTAATCTCCCTTTTCTTCTTTTCTTCTTTACTCCATGCCCAGGATTACTGGCAAAAGATAAACACCCCCGACAGTCTTACTCTGACTGATGTAATGGTTGATAACCAGGGCCGTATTTTTATTAGCTGTTGGAATAATTTTAGTAAAGGGGGAGTTTATCGGTCTGATGACGATGGTTACTCATGGGAAAGAAAGAATAATGGGTTATATGTACCAAACCAAAGTATTCTCCAATTAGAGACAAACTCTTATGGGACTTTATTTGCTGGTGCTCAAAGCATGATTTTCAAATCATCTGACAGTGGGAATACATGGACACAGGTTTACAAAACACCAATGTATGCGGCTAATATGCATACGGTAAAATGTGGTTATGACAGCATAATTTTAGTGGGTGGCGAAAATCAGGATGGGATTATACGCTCAGGTGATTTTGGTATTACCTGGCAAAAAGTACTCGATATTTCACATCCTTATTGGTTCGAATCTATTACAGATATTCAATTTGGACAAAATGGTATAATATATGCCTGCTCGCGTATCACATTATCCAATGACCCAGGAATGGTATATACTAGTTACGACCAGGGGCGCACCTGGCAAGTGTTTTGCGAAGCCGGTTACCCGATGGCTTTAGGGTTCGACAACCAAGGGCGGTTATTAAGGGGCGAATTCGGGAATGGGCTTTATAGATATGATTTTACCACCTCCATTTGGGAACATATTTTATATAATGGATCCTCACCACGCTCCATACTTACTGTACCTGATGGTAAATTATTCCTGGGTTGTGGTTATTATCCAAATAATTTAGGTGGAGTAATGCTATCAATAGATGATGGGAATTCATATCAATTTAATAATTCGGGTTTATTGGGTTTTGATAAAGATTCTGATAACCTAATTGAAGATAATATTGGGAGGGTTTTGGTATTGAGTCTTGGCCTCTACCGCAGTTTTGATACCATTTTTACTAGTGTGAAGAAAATAAATACAGAAGAAGATCAACTTTTAGCATATCCTAGTCCGTTTCATAGTAGTGTTACGATAAAATATAATGGGAGTTACAAAAAGGGTGCAGATAGTATGTTATTTATCTATAATTCCTCAGGGCAATTAATCCTACAAGAAAATGTCCACAATCAGCAAGAGTACCGTTGGGATGGATCCGCTTTGCCTCTCGGTTTATATATTATCAAGATTAGTAACGGGAAATCAACAAGTACAATTAAAGTACTTCATTATTAACCAAATAAATCAATTTTATGAAAACAGTACGCAAAACCATCCTTCTCGTTTTTACCTCACAGGGTCGGGAATATATCAATCAGTAAGCATCTTCTTTTAAAATTAGCCGGCACCATTGTAAATTATAAAATCTCGAACATGAAAACGCGACAACTCTTCTTATTATTTCTTTTGTTTAGTATGGTTAAAACGACAAATGCACAATCATACATCCATTTTCCTGACTCTAATGCCGTTTGGCACGAAACCTATATAGATTCCCCTCCTCCACAAATTTGGTCACTTTGGTACAATAGCATAGGCGAAACCTATTACAAGGGCGATACTGTTATTAATAATAAAGAATACCATAAACTTTATCAAACGATAAGGAATATTTTTTGCTCCCGTGTTATTGAAGGTAATGGTTACTGTGGTGCATTACGGGAAGATACCATTAATAGAAAAATATTTACCATAGGCTATGGGGAGCACGAAGAACATTTGCTTTATGACTTTGAATTAAACGTTGGGGACACATTAGATGGGTATCCCGAATTGATTATAACTTCAATTGACACCATAGTTACCAATGATGGAAAATCCAGAAGAAGGTGGCATTTTCCGATATATTATTATGCGGGATATGTCATAGAAGGAATTGGTTCAAACCATGGATTACTTTCAAGTATGATGTTACTTTCGGAATATCCTAATGTAACCATGTGTTTTGAGGGTGACAGTAAACAAACCGTTTATATAAACGGCTATTTTGGTTACGGTTATGGATATTGTGATGTAATAACGGATTCATGTTATTATCTGTCAACCCCACATATTGAATTAAATGAAATACAAGTTTATCCGAATCCGGTTAAAATCAACGCAATTATCCGAATAAGACTTCCCGAGCCAATAAAGCATACTATTCAGGAATTATATCTCATAAATCAAATAGGGCAAAGTATTCCAGTTGCATTTCATGAAAAAGATGACCTCTATTTTGATGCACCTAACCAACCAGGTATTTACCTGATTCAAATACGAACTAAGCAACAAATATTTACAAAAAAAATCATCGTAAAATAGTGCAGCATTTTTCATTTATCAACTTCTAAATATTATAAAAGCCTGCAAATTAATACTTTCCATTTTATTTGCGACCCAAATAGAAAACAACATAGCCTTTATGCACAATTACTCTAACAAGATTACCCTGCTACCAAGCGAATCCACTCGTGTAGTGAAATGAGAATATGTAATCAGTACCCTTATCTTATTCCCATGTAAGCCCAGATAAAAAATTTACAACTAACCAATTGTAACATTTCTCATCAATAAGGCAAATAATTTGAAATCCAATAATTGGAAGCCTGCTAAAAGCAGAAATGTTTCACTTTTGCAAAAGAATCGAAAAAGCTGAAGCCGAAACCGGGTCATTAAAACCACAGCTTCTACTTCAGCCTCAACGTATTCGAACGAGCAAAATCTGTTTAGAACTGAGGACCAGCAGCTACAAGTCGCTTTCCTTCTTCATTATCTGTATATTTTGCGAAATTGTCAATGAATCGTTTGGCAAGGTCTTCCGCCTTTTCGTTCCAGATTCCAGCATTTTCGTATGTATCACGGGGATCAAGAACCGCCGGATTTACACCATGCAACTGAGTGGGAACTTCCAGGTTGAAATAAGGGATCATCTTGGTAGGCGCATGGTCAATAGAACCATCGAGGATGGCATCAATTATTCCACGCGTATCCTTTATCGAAATACGTTTTCCGCTCCCATTCCATCCTGTATTCACCAAATAAGCCTTCGCACCTGATGCTTCCATGCGTTTTACCAGTTCCACCGCATATTTGGTAGGATGAAGCGCAAGGAAAGCATTGCCGAAACAAGCTGAAAAAGTAGGTTGAGGCGATGTGACACCTCTTTCGGTACCAGCTAATTTTGCCGTAAATCCCGAAAGAAAATGATATTTGGTCTGCTCGGCGGTCAGCTTCGAAACCGGTGGCAAAACGCCAAATGCATCAGCCGTAAGGAAAATAACTTTGCTGGCATGCCCGCCTTTCGAAACCGGCTTTACAATATTCTCGATATGATAAATAGGGTAGGATACCCGTGTGTTTTCGGTCTTGGAACCATCGGCAAAATCTATCGAACCATCATCGGCAACACTTACATTCTCGAGGAGTGCATCGCGGCGAATAGCGTGATGAATATCAGGCTCGTTTTCTTCACTCAGGTTGATGCATTTTGCATAGCAACCCCCTTCGAAATTAAAAACACCTGCATCGTCCCAGCCATGCTCATCATCACCAATAAGTGCGCGTTTTGGATCGGCTGAAAGCGTGGTTTTCCCGGTTCCTGATAAACCAAAGAAAATGGCAACATCGCCATCTTTACCTATATTAGCCGAACAATGCATGGAAGCTATTCCCTGCAATGGCAGGTAGTAATTCATCATCGAGAAAATACCTTTTTTCATTTCGCCACCATACCATGAACCTCCAATAAGTTGCATGCGCTCGCTAAGGTTGAAAACTACAAAATTTTCAGAATTTAGGCCCTGTTCTTTCCAGTCAGGATTCGAAGTTTTTGATGCATTCAGTACTACGAAGTCAGGGGTGAAATTTACCAGTTCATCATCCGAAGGGCGAATAAACATATTTTTAACAAAATGTGCCTGCCATGCAACTTCAACAATAAAACGGACTTTAAGCCTCGTATCAGGATTTGCACCGCAAAATGCATCCATCACAAATAATTTTTTACCCGACAACTCTTTCTGGGCAACGGCTTTCAGGTGATTCCACACTTCGGGCGAAACAGGCTTATTGTCGTTCTTTCCGATAGTCGACCACCAGACGGTGTTTTCTGACACTGAATCATGAACAATGTATTTATCTTTTGGAGAGCGTCCTGTGAAGATGCCTGTATCCACATTTACGGCTCCCAGTTTCGATAATTTACCACGTTCAAATCCTTCGAGGGAAGGATCCATTTCGAGTTCAAAAAGGTCTTCGTACGCCAGGTTGTAGTAAACCTGATCGACACCAGTGATTCCGTATTGCTCAAGATCAATACTGATTCCGGGTCTGTTTAATGCAATTGCCATAGGTTTGGTTGGTTTAAATTGATTGTATTTTATTGAGTTGGATTGCAATTTTGAATATTTTCGCATTGATAAACGCACATATTTTCATGTGATTGGTAGAGGCAAATATATAAAAAAAGGCAGTAAAAAAAATTACTGCCTTTTTTATTATATCAGAAAATTGTTTTGTTATTAGTGCTTGATAATCAGCGATTTTTCTGCAACTTCAGCCAGACACAATACATTCATTATCTCTTCTTATCACGGCCTTTAAAGGTTTTATCTCCCTTTGTTTTAGGTTTTTTATATTTAGCCGCTAATTCCCTTTTATAGGATCCGCCTGTATTGGTTTTCCTGTTTTTTTCTTTCTTTTCGTGAAATCCGGGTGCAAGAACGACTTTTTTATCGTTTCGGTGAGGGTTTTTTGTATCGCCTGATACTGGCCGCTCTTCGGGCGTTTTTTGAGTTGAGATTTCAACCTCTTCCGGAAAATCAATCAACGGAATTTTGTACGACATCAGCGTCTCAATGGCTTCTTTTGCTGCTTCTTCCTTTTCAGTACAGTACAATATTGATTTTCCTGCCTGTTCAGCTCTACCGGTTCTGCCAATACGATGAATATAATTTTCGGGATAAACGGGTGTATCAAAATTAATTACATGGGTAATTTTCTCCAGGTCCAGACCGCGGGCAATTACGTCTGTGGCAACCAGGATCCGGTTTTTCCCTTCATCGAACTCCTTAATAGACCTGAACCTGTAATTTTGTGTTTTATTGGAATGGATGATGCATGTTTCAGAACCATGTTTTTCCTCCAGGGCCTTAAATAGCCTGTCGGCACTGTTTTTATTTGAAACGAATACCAGCACTTTACCAAATTCTGCTTTATCTGCTATCTGGTGGATTAATAAATTTACTTTGGTGTAAAAATTGGGTACTTCGAAGCAGCTTTGCGCAATGGTATCGAGGCGGGTACCACTTATAGCAATCGAAATCCGCGATGGTGTTATAAATTCATCATCAATCAGTGCATCCACTTCTTCGGTCATGGTAGCCGAAAACATAATATTTTGACGGCGGGCTGGCAAAAGTTCAAAGATATTGGTCAGTTGATAACGAAAACCAAGATCTAGCATGACATCCACCTCGTCAATCACTAATTTGGTGATACCCTTAAGTTGCAAAGCTCCGCTTAAAGCCAGGTCATACAAGCGCCCGGGTGTTGCAACCAATATATCGCATCCTTCAGCCACTTTTTGCTTTTGTGTATGAATATTTACTCCGCCATACACACCTAACACCCTTATATTTAAAGTATCAGTAAAGCACTCCGTCATTCCGACGACCTGCAATACCAATTCCCGCGTAGGGACTAATACCAAGACTCTTGGGTTTATCTGCTTCGAGAATTTTAAATCCTGTAAAACGGGCAGAATATAGGCAAGGGTTTTACCGGTTCCCGTTTGGGCTATACCAACCACATCTTTGCCTGATAGTATTACCGGGAAAGCTTCCGTCTGAATAGGAGTAGGCTTGTCGAAACCTAATTCGGTTAATGTGTTTTTTAATTGTTTCGACAAGTTAAAATTTTCGAAAGTACTCATTGAGTAAAGGGTAAAGGGTTAAGGGGAAATGGAAAATAGAAAATGGTTATTCGTTAATTGTTAATCGTTGAAGGCTCTGTATGATAGGAATCTGCCCCCAAAATACTATTTACTATTTTCCAATAACGATTAACTACTATTGGTAAAGTGCTCAAAGGTACGACTTTCCGTGCATATAAGAGCTATTAATACAATTGTAGCTGAATTCCCGGAAGCATTAACTTAAGTTTTAGAGTAAGTATTGTTGCGCATTAAAGAATCTGTGGTTATACCCCGACTCTTTCGTCTGACAATGATAATTTATGATTCTGAGTAATTCTAACGATCACTGTCCATCCATATCCCGATCCGCATTTTTTCTGCGGGGTGATAGTTTATATATTAGCCATCCAAAGCCAACCACGAGGTGCAATATAATCGCAACAATTATAATTTTTACCCAAATATCCATGTAGTACTTTTCCGCAAATGTAAAAGTTTTAATTCGTGGATTTTCTTTTAAAAAAGCTTACCTGAAGCTATCAATTTTAGTTTTGGGAATATGCTCTCAAACCGGCTCAGATATATTTAATTTGCAAGCATTCATTTTATTTATTTAAACTAATTAAATTCAGTGTTATAGTATTATATACCAACTATTTAGCATCATTTATTGATTATTTAAACGTCTGAGAATCGAAAAAATAGCTTTATGCCTGCCATAACCAGTCGATTATTCGCATATACACACTTTAAGACAGTTTTCACTCTGACTCAAAAAATCAAAGAAGCCATACTGCTTGTTAACAAAGAGAACTAATATAAGTTAACATAATTAAAAGGGTAGGAGGTTAGTTTTGACAATTACATTCATCAATAAAGCAAATTATGGTTTACATTTATACATAAATCTCCGGCGACAAATGTAATTGAAGCATTAACAAAAGTAAACATCATATTGGTGCCAAATGTAAATGGCTCGAATACAAATGTAATATCCAGATTAACGAACGATAAAACATTGATTTGCAGTATAATACACAAATGTAAATAGTGATTATACTTTACGGCATATACATTTGTAAATAATCTAATATTGTCACAACAACTTCACCTTAATGGATCTACATATATATCATATTATCAGTTATATATAAACATTACCGGACTTTACACTTCAAGTAAAATGAAAAATTCTTTCTTATTCTGCAATTTATATATTTTATATATATTAAACTGATTAATAATGATTTATAAATACTAACTATATTATATAATTAAATGTAAACTAAAGCCGGTTTTGCAATAAAAATATTCTTGGTTTATATACCTTGGTAAACGATCTTAGTATTACATTTGTAGTGTGTTTACATAATTATAGGTTACAAATGAAAGACCGCATCATTTTATTAATCAAAGCAAAGAATCTGACTGCTGCCCAGTTTGCTGATCAGATCGGTGTTCAGAAATCAAGCATTTCGCATATTATATCCGGACGCAATAATGCCAGCCTGGATTTTATACAAAAAATCCTGTTGACCTACCCCGAAGTAAATATGGATTGGCTTTTATTTGGAAAAGGACCAATTTTTAAAGGCTCTGAAACGATTGTCAATGCTAATAGCGACAAGACTTTGAGCAGTGTTTCTCCACCCGTTTCAGCGCCTGTGGATCTGTTTTCTGAGTTTGTTCCCGGCACGAGCCCGGATTTTCGCAAGGAAAACAACTTTATTCCTGAACAAACTTCAGATGAAAGTATACCGAAGGATACGATAATAGAAAAAACTGTATTGGCGGAACCGGAAAACAAAAATCCTGTTTCAGACATTCCTCACCAAAAGCAGGAAACTGAAACAGGAAATTTTTTTCATTCAAACCATTCCACGAAAACGATAGTAAAAATCGTGGAATTTTATTCTGACAATACTTTCAGGGAATATTACCCTGAATGATCAATGCCTGTCGAAATGTGTAAAAAAGAAATTGCCTTCAATCTGGGCGTTTTCATCGCTGTCGGAGCCATGAACAGCATTTCGTTCAATCGAGGTAGCAAAAAGTTTACGAATGGTTCCGTCAGCAGCATCGGCCGGGTTAGTTGAACCGATAAGTTTGCGGAAGTCTTCGACCGCATTTTCTTTTTCAAGTATGGCAGCCACAATCGGTCCTGAAGTCATAAATGAAACCAGGGCATTGAAGAAAGGCCTTTCGCTGTGAACAGCATAAAAAGCTTCTGCATTTTCCCTGCTGAGATGAGTCAGTTTCAATGCTTTGATTTTAAATTTGTTATCAAGTATTTTTTGAAGAATACTACCTGTGTTGCCGGCTGCAAAAGCATCAGGTTTGATCATTGTAAAAGTGGTGTTTCCAGACATAGTTAGCTAAATTGTATTTACTACAAAATTAAGTTTTATATTAAACAACAACATCATTATAAAGTTTAAAATGGTAAATTTGCAAAAAAAATTATACAACCCAAAGCGTCTTGGAAATTTCAGAATCTGCTATCACCTATTTCAAAAAACTCATCAGCGAAAAGCCGGATGTACTTATCACAACGCATTATAATCCTGATGGAGATGCAATAGGCTCTTCTTTAGCTATGTATCATTTCCTGATTTCGCAGGGAATTAATGCAAAAGTTTTGATACCAAACGAATTGCCATCTTTTTTAAATTGGCTGCCGGGGGTAGAACAAGCGGTTATTTATACGGAAAATTCCAAACTTGCGGATTCCATAATTACCTCTTCTGACCTGATTTTCTGCATGGATTACAATGCCCTGAGCAGGGTTAAACTATTTACAGATCAGCTCAGGAGCGCAAATGCCACCCGGATACTTATTGATCATCACATTGATCCTGAAAACGAATTTGATCTTACTTTCTCCCTTACCACTGTTTCTTCGACTTCTGAATTATTGTACCAGATACTTTCGGAATCCGGATTTTCGGGCGGGATCACCAAAGAGATGGCTGAGTGCTTCTTTGTCGGAATTATGACAGATACCGGCTCATTCAGTTATGCCTGTAACCGGCCTGAGACGTTCGAGATTGCAGCGAACCTGATCAGGACAGGTATGGATGTGGAAAGGGTACACAGGCTTGTATATGATACTTATACTGAAAATCGTATGCAACTTTTAGGTCACTGCCTTGGTGCGAATATGAAGGTGCTGCCCGAATATGCAACTGCATACATCTGGCTTACAAAAGAAGACCTTGATAAATACAATTACCAGCAGGGAGATACCGAAGGAGTTGTTAATTACGCCCTTAGCATACAAAATGTAGCCGTAGCAGCTCTTTTTACCGAACGCGACGATCGCATCAGGGTTTCATTACGAAGCAAAGGTGAATTTTCGGTGAATGATTTCGCAAGGGCACATTTTAACGGAGGAGGCCACCGCAATGCGGCCGGAGGCGATGTTTTTAAAACTATGCCCGAAACACTGGCATGGTTCGAATCAATTTTACCAGCTTACAGTTCTGAAATCCATCAATCACTTGCTAAATATAAGTAGGATAATAAAGATGCATACATTCCGCACGATCTTATTTTTTCTGGCAGTATTTGGATTATTATCATGTAACGGCAAACGTGAAAATGAATCGAAAAGCATCCTGAACCAGGCTCAGATAAATGAGAAATTAGTGGGTGCGAATATCGCAAGCGTTAAATTTGAGAATGAGCAAATTAATAAATTGATATCCGGTTATGGATGGAAAATGACCGAGACTGCTACAGGTCTTAGATACCAGTTCATTGAAAAAGGAAATGGTGCTAAAGCCGAAACTGAAAAAGTGGCTGTGTTGGAGTATGAAGTAAGGCTTTTTTCAGGCGAACTTATATATAGCTCGAAGCAAACTGGATTTAAAGAATTCAGGATAGGGAGCGGTGGCGTTGAAAGTGGACTGGAAGAAGGAATCTTATTGCTAAAAATAGGTGATAAAGTAAGATTTGTTATCCCCTCTTACCTGGCTCATGGTTTGTCGGGTGATCAGGATAAAATACCACCAAAAGCCACACTTATTTATACAGTAAAACTCATTGACTTAAAATAAATTACCAACAATTAATCTAAACAGAAACAATTAAAATAAACAAAAACAAACGGATGAAAATGAAAATCAGAACAATTATTACTTTAGGAGCTGTAATCGGAGCATTTATGATTACGTCATGCTCAAAATACCCGGGATTCAAAAAATCGGAAAGTGGTATTTTTTACAAATTTCATGTTGAAAGCAAAGATACCCTTAAAGCAAAAGAGGGTAGCATTCTTACCATGAGTCTCCAATACAGGATGAAAGTTAATGGCAAAGACTCGGTCTTCTTTAATTCAGCCACGACTGGTAAACCTTTTGAAATCACCCTGGCTAAATCTGAATTTAAAGGTGATATTTACGAAGCATTTGGCATGCTTCATAAAGGAGACAGTGCAACATTTATCGTAAACGCCGGTGATTTCTTCACTAAAACAGCCAAGTATCCTCAGTTGCCTCCCGGCGTTGACAGTACTTCTGTAATGTATTTTGATGTAATGTTGATGAACTGCGAAACCATGGAAGCACGCCAGAAGGCTGAAACCTTGAAAGCTGAAAAGTTTAAAACTGAAGAGCCGGCTAAATTGCAGGCTTATATGACAAAAAACAAGGTTGCTACAGCACCTACAGCATCCGGAATTTACATTATTGTACAAAACCCGGGTTCGGGCCGTGCTATTCAGAAAACGGAAATGGTGACCATGAACCTCACAGTTTCTTCCATTGAAGGCAATAAAATATTCTCAACATTGGATAACAACAAACCAATTACTTTCGAGTATGGACAACCTTTTGATACCAAAGGCTTCGACGAGGCAATCGGTACTATGAAAAAAGGGAGTAAAGCAACTGTTGTTGTGCCATCTGCCATGGGCTTCGGCGACAGGGGGAAAAAGGATCAGGCGGGAAAGGATATTATTACTCCTTACTCACCTGTTGTATATGAAATTGAAGTTCTTGATCTGAAATCCAAAGCCGAAAGCGAAAAAGCGAAAAAAGACGAAGAAGCTAAAGCTAAAAAAGCTGCCGAAGAAGCAATGTCGAAAGAGCCTTCACTCATTTCACAGTATGTGAAAGACAATAAAATTACCGTTAAACCAGATGCAGACGGCATTTATTATATTGAAAAAGTAAAAGGAACGGGTCCAAAAGCCACTGCCGGTAAAAAAGTAAAAGTTCATTACACCGGTAAATTATTGAATGGCAAAGTATTCGATTCATCCTTAACCAGGAAACCTTCCACACCTTATGAATTTACATTGGGAAAACAAGAAGTTATTCCGGGTTGGGACAAAGGAATCGCGATGATGAGTGCCGGTGGAAAGGCTACGCTTATTATTCCTTCAAAATTAGGATATGGCAGTACAGGAGCAGGTGATATTCCAGCTTATGCACCACTGGTTTTTGATGTGGAACTGGTTAGTATCAGTGATAAATAAAAGTGCTTTGATTCTGAAAAAATGAGGTAGCTGAACAGTTACCTCATTTTTTTTTGCTCAGCTATAAAAAACGGATTGAGTAAGGATGGCTTGTTATAGGTAACAGGCAATCCGTTTGCAATCTGGTAAACACTGCAACCCGCAAAAGTGGCAACCGCATGTCCTGCGGCTGTGTCCCATTCCATGGTAGGACCGAAACGAGGATAAATATCAGCTCCTCCTTCGGCCAATGTGCAGAATTTCAAGGAACTACCACGTGAAACAAACAAAAGATGTGGATGCAACTTCTGCAAATTGCTGATAAATGACTCCGTTTCCGTATTCATATGCGATTTGCTGCCTAAAACAGTATAACCTCCCCGTTTCGAGACGCATGGCAAGCGTTCAGCCAGGATTTGAATGGAATTAAAATTTTCGAAATCAGTTTCATCTAACCGGTTGACAGCAAGCCTGAACGAACCTGATTTGCTTCCCCAGTAAATCAATCCGGGTACCGGGGCATAAACAACTCCAAATATGGGTTGTGAATCGCTGATAATAGCAATATTAACCGTAAAGTCACCGTTTTTTTTGATAAATTCCTTTGTGCCATCAAGAGGATCGATCAACCAATATTGTTTCCAGTTTTTACGGACATCATACTCTGTTTGGAAGCCCTCTTCGCTCAATATCGGTAGTCCTGAATCTTTTAATCCTTCCGAAATTATGTTATGCGCTTTCTGATCGGCAATCGTAAGCGGGCTGTTATCCGATTTCAGTTCAAAAGTGAAGGGTTGGTTGTAAATATCCATTATGGCTTTTCCGGCCAGGTATGCAACTTTTAAGGTTTTGGCAATAATTTTTTCCGAAATCTCCATTTTACCTGCTTTTTTTCCTGTTCTCGATTAACTCTTTATAGCCAAGCATTTCGTCGCGCAAACGCGCTGCTTCAATAAAATCAAGCTCTTTAGCTGCTTTCTCCATGGCTCGCCGCGACTGATCATATTGTTTCTTGAGTTGTTCATCATTCATATACTTAACCAGAGGATCGGCGGCAGTATTAATGGTGTCTTTCTCTACATATGCCTTTGGATCGGTCTTGTATTCAATGTTATTGCTGAGGCCCGAAGGTTCTATATTCTTGATTATCTGGGTAGGAGTGATGTTATGTTTAATATTATAAGCAATCTGTATGGCACGTTTCCGGTTTGTCTCGTCAATGGTTTGCTGCATCGACTTTGTCATTTTATCCGCATAAAAAATAACTTTGCTGTTCAGGTTGCGGGCAGCGCGACCGGCCGTTTGAGTGAGCGACTTTTCGGAGCGCAGAAAGCCTTCCTTGTCGGCATCAAGAATGGCAACCAGCGAAACTTCAGGTAAATCGAGCCCTTCGCGCAACAGGTTCACTCCGATCAGAACATCAATGGAACCCATACGCAGATCCCGGAGAATCTCAATTCTATCAAGCGTTTCCACTTCCGAATGAATGTATTTACAACGGATACCCAGCCTCAGCATGTATTTCGAAAGTTCTTCAGCCATTCGCTTGGTAAGAGTGGTAACCAGGATTCTCTCGTTTTTAACGGTGCGGAGTTCGATTTCGTTGAGCAGATCATCAATCTGGTTCAGGCTTGGTTTTACCTCAATCTGAGGATCAAGCAGCCCGGTTGGACGTATAAGTTGTTCAACTACAATTCCTTGTGATTGATTAAGTTCATAATCAGATGGTGTTGCACTCACGTAAATTACCTGCCCAATTAAAGTTTCAAACTCTTCAAATTTTAGAGGGCGGTTATCCATGGCTGACGGCAAGCGGAATCCATATTCCACCAGGTTCTGTTTCCGCGAACGGTCGCCGCCATACATTGCCCTGATTTGTGGCACAGTGGCGTGACTTTCATCTATAACCATCAGAAAATCAGATGGAAAAAAATCAATCAGGCAGAAAGGCCGTGACCCGGTAACGCGACCATCAAAATACCGGCTATAATTTTCAATACCAGAACAATAGCCAAGTTCCCGCATCATTTCAATATCGTAAGTTACCCTTTCCTCGAGCCTTTTTGCTTCCAGGTGCCGTCCGATTTCTTTAAAATAGTCCACCTGCTTAACCATGTCAGCCTGAATTTCCCAAATGGCTTCTTTCATCTTTTCCTTGGATGTAACGAAAATATTGGCCGGAAAAATGGTGATTTCGCTAAGTGATTCTATCGTAAGCCCATCCAGAGGAGTAAATGAAGCTAAACTTTCGATTTCGTCGCCAAAAAAGATGATGCGGTAAGCAATATCGGCGGAAGCCGGATACACATCGATAGTATCGCCTTTTACCCTGAACTTGCCACGCGTAAGGTCAAATTCGTTGCGCGAATACAAACTTTCGACAAGCGCATGCAACAATTTGTTCCTGCTAAGTTTATCGCCTTTGGCTATGCGGATGACTTTATTGGTGAAATCATCGGGATTTCCTATTCCGTAGATGCATGAAACAGAAGCTATTACAATTATATCCTGGCGACCGGAAAGTAAAGCCGAAGTAGCACTTAATCGTAATTTCTCAATTTCTTCATTGATGGACAGGTCCTTTTCGATGTATGTATTCGTTACGGGAATAAATGCTTCGGGCTGATAATAATCGTAATACGAAATAAAGAATTCGACCAGATTATCAGGAAAAAACAGTTTGAATTCACTGTAAAGCTGGGCTGCGAGTGTTTTATTATGACTCAAAACAAGAGTTGGCCGCTGAACCTGTTGTATCAGATTGGCGATTGAGAACGTTTTCCCCGACCCGGTCACACCAAGCAATACCTGTGCATTGTCGCCTCTTACAACTCCTTCAGTCAGTTGCCTGATGGCCTCAGGCTGATCGCCTGTCGGAAGGTATTCGGATGTGAGTTTAAATTTCATCGGTTTTTTAAAATTATCCAAACAGAAATTTAATTATTCGGGAAGTGCGATAGTTGCAAGAACCGGATAATGATCAGAGTAATCTTTCTCGATTATTTTATGTTCGGTTGCACGTAAGGACTGCGAATGGAAAATATAATCAAGCCGGAGGAAGGGGAGTTTTTGTGCATAGGTTTGGCCTAGCCCCGTGCCGGCTTCGGCAAAAGTATCTTCTAATTCATTATGAATCTGCTTGTAACTATACGAAACCGGGGTATCATTAAAATCGCCTGTCAGGATTACAGAATAAGGCGACTTTTTTAAAAAAGCAACAACCGTCCGTATTTGAGAAGCCCGCATGATGTAGGCAAAGCGCATTTTACTTATAATTGCCGTTGAGCCCTTTTTTAGTTTTTCGTTAGCCGACGGGTTGTTGGCAATTTCACTCACAAAATTGTAGTCTTCTTTCCCGAATTTAACTGATTCGAAGTGCATGTTCATAACCCGAATCGTATCTTTACCAATCCTGACATCACACGACTGGCAAAAATTTACCGTGCTGTTTTCGAACACTAATTTTTGTGCGTGAACTATCGGAAATTTGCTGAAGATAGCCAGGCCGAGCGGCAAACCTTTGTTATTTTTATTGATGAGTTCGACGCTCCGGTATTTGTATCCGGATTTAAGACTGATGGTATCAGCGAAATCAGCATTTTTGCCTCCACCGCTGTAATATTCCTGAAGGCAAAGAATGTCGGGTGATTCAGAATGAATGAAGTCAAAGATAGCAGTCCGTGTTGACCTGCTCGAAGCGCTCCTCCAGTTATAAAGATCAAACAACCGCACATTATAGGTCATTACTTTTATCGCGTTTCCAAAAGTAAGTGATGAAGCTGATCCCGAAAATTTGACACAGGTTTTGATTTGGTTATATCCTAACAGTATGGTAACGAGGGATAAAATGAAATATTTCTTCAAAAATACTAGCCAGAATAGTACAAAAAATACATTGAAAACCAGGAAGACAGGGTAAAGAAGGCCGGCAAAAGCGACAGGCCAGAACTTCTCAGGCGACAGGTATAACGATGAATAAGACAACAATAACAGAACAATAAAGACAAGATTTACCGCTATTAGCAATTTTGTGGCCAATGATGCCTTTTTATTCGATCCCGCCGATTTCTTCTTTTTTTTTGCCACTTTTTCGTAAAATGTATTTTGTTACAAATCAATCAGATAATAGAATTAATTTTTACTGCTGTTAAAAAGAATATCCTTTTCTTCGCTTGAAAGGCTTGTGTAACCGCTACGGGATATTTTTTCAAGAATAAGATCTATTTTTTGCTGTTTCTGCACTTTGATGCGGTTGTATTCTTCGTCGCTTAATGGTTTGCCCGTACTGTAAACTTTGTGTAATTTTTTAGGTTTAATGAAACTGTTCAGAAGAGACTTCAGTTTCGTTAATCGAGGATTGTAGACCAGATTATTACGCAGGAATAAAACATATAATGCACCCGAAATAGCTCCCCCGATATGTGCAAAATGCCCGCCGGCATTACCCGAACGAATCATGAGAACATCGAGCACCACGGTGAATATTGCAATATACTTGATTTTTACAGGTCCTAAAAACATTAAATTCACGCTGTAATCCGGCACCAGCACAGCGGTTGCCACAGTTATCGCCAACACGGCAGCCGACGCTCCGATGGTTGTCGAGAGTTGCAATGAATCGTGAAAAACGGGAAAAATATTGTACGCCAGAACGAAAGTTAACGCTCCGGATATCCCACCGATAAAATACAGGTAATAGATTCTTTTGCCAGGCATGAATTCCATAAAAATTTTGCCAAACCAGAAAAGCCAGATCATATTGAAAAACAGATGCCAAATACCTTCATGAACAAACATATAGGTTATAATTGTCCAGGGTCGCAGCAGTAGTTTAGGGATGTAAGCGGGAACGCCAATCCATTGAAGTACCGCTTCGAGCCAAAGCTGATCACCCTGAGTGCCCGGAGTTTGCAGAAGAAAACCCACCAATTGTATAAGTGATAATGCGAACCAAACACCAACATTAATTATAATGAGTTGCGAAAGAGCAGGTTGCGATTTAAACAGGCTCTTTATTCGTTCACTTGCTGATTGTTGATAATTCATTGTTTTAAAATTCAGAAACTAAATGTTGTTAATTTGATCCGGAGTTTGTTCCATCAGTAAAGCGAAAAATCAATAATTTACCGCCCATAATGATTCCTGTACTTTCGTGCTTCCATCTTTTTCCAGTATATGATCAGGAAAAACCCAAAAATCATTCCTCCAAGGTGGGCAAAATGTGCAACATTGCTTCCTGAATCAAAAAATCCCGATAACAATTCAATGGCACCGAAAATTACCACGAACCACTTGGCTTTCATCGGAATAAATAAATACACGTAAACGAGTGAATTCGGGAAAAGCATTCCAAATGCCAGAAGTAATCCATAAATAGCACCGGATGCGCCTATGACCACGGGGATATTGAGGAAATGTTCGCGGTAAGCGGTAATGAAATTTACCGATTCCTGCATCGCCTGGGTATTCCCTGGATCCATCTGTAACGTATTGTAGCTTTGTTTAAAATTTTCAAATGCCGGGCCTATTTCGCCTGCCGACTCACTGATATTAAACTGGTGATTTGATGCAAATTGCTGAAGCGTCGCTAAATCGGGATGTAAAATAAATGCATCAATGCTATTGATAACAGGAGTGAATTGAAAATAAAATATCATGTAATGAACCAATGCTGCACCAATCCCGGTAACAATGTAGTAGAGCAGAAATTTTTTCGGCCCCCATACCTGCTCCAAAACACTGCCAAACATCCATAACGCAAACATATTGAAGAAGATATGCGAAAAGCTTCCATGCATGAACATGTAGGTAATAAACTGGTAGGGCGCAAACTTCTGAGCAGCAAAATAATGTAACCCTAAAATATCGGTCAGATCAATGTTCATCATATTTTCCAGCGCCAATTTGGCCAGGAAAAACAACCCATTGATGATTATTAAATTCTTAACTACCGGCGGCAAAAAACCAAAACCGGAAGGGCTATATCTTTCGTAACTCATTACTTATCTATTTATGCTTGTAAAATTTGTTTTATTAACTAAAAAGTGTCATTGGTAAACCTATCAACCACTCAACCCATCAACCCCTCAACCCATCAACCATCAACCCATTACCGCATTATCAAATTATCAAATTACCACATTATTTCCCAATCAATTTATCAATTTCCTGCACCTGGATTATCTTGAGCACTCTACTGCCGTCGGGCGAAACATCCGGAACCTGGCAGGCAAAAAGTTCATCAATCAACTGTTGCATTTCTTCCACCTTAAGGGATTTCCCTGTTTTTACGGCAAAATTTCCCGCGATGATACGTGCTAATTTAATTCTTTGATTATCAGTTGATTCTGTACGATTCTTTTTAAAATCTTCCAGGAGTCCATCAATAAAATCAATAATTTCGCCCGATGGCAAATTAGACGGAACAGCATTTATAACGTAAGTTCCGCTTCCTAAGGCCGATATTTCAAAACCGAGGTTATCAAGATCTTCGGTAATTTCATTCATAATCTCAGCATCAACTGCCGAAAGTTGTATCGTTTGCGGGAAAAGAACGCGTTGCCTTGTAACAACCTGTCCTTCTGTATTTGAGCTGATGCGTTCAAAAATGATCCGTTCGTAGGCTTTTTGCTGGTCTACAATCAGGAGACCGGATTTTACATTGGCAACAATAAAACGGTTTTGAACCTGAAAAAGTTTATTCGCGGCATAGGCATTATTTTCCGGCGCCCGCAAATCTGTCTCATGTTCCTGACCAAATGACAATTGGGGACTCTGATTTTCTTCGTTCTGATTTTGTTGTGGTTGCTGATGTGCAATCCCTTCGTACATTTTTTCCCATCCTTCGCGGTTGGGAGTCATTCCGGCATTGGCTTTCAAAAAGTTTTGGGGCTTCCTGAAAGGATTATAATCGGGATTTAAAGTTATGGTTGGAGCCTTAGGTTCATAACCTTTCGGAGCCACAAAATCGAAAGTAGGTTCTGAGTCAAAGTTGATTGTCGGACTCAGGCTGAACATTCCTAAAGCATGTTTAACGGAAGTTCGGATAGAGGCATACAACAATTGTCCGTGCTGAAAGTTGACTTCCGTTTTGGTCGGATGAATATTTATGTCAATTGTTGTTGGATCGACCTGAATATACAGAAAGTACATGGGGATAGCTGAATCCGGGATCAACTCATCAAATGCCTGTTCCACAGCATTATGCAGGTATGGATGACGGATATACCTGCCATTTGCGAAGAAATATTGTTCACCACGTGTTTTTCGAGCCGTTTCAGGTTTTCCGATGTATCCGACAATGGAAACCATTTCCGTTTTTACCTCGACAGGAATCAGTTTTTCATTTATCTGGTTTCCGAAAATATGAACAATCCTTTGCCTGAGGTTTCCCTTTGTAAGTTGAAAAACATGCTTGTCGTTATTGAACAGGGACATTTCTATTTCGGGATGAACCAATGCAACACGCTGAAATTCTTCGAGTATATGCCGGAATTCAACATTATCCGATTTCAGAAAGTGTCGCCTGGCAGGCACGTTATAGAAGAGGTTCTTCACAATAAACGTTGTTCCCTGCTGGCATGCCACAGCCTCCTGGCTCTTCACCTTTGATCCTTCGATCACCAGGCTGGTGCCAACTTCTTCGTCTATCTTACGGGTTTTCAGCTCGACCTGTGCGATGGCAGCAATCGAAGCCAGGGCTTCACCCCTGAAACCCAGGGTGCGGATTGAAAAAAGGTCGTTGGCTTCCCTGATTTTGGAAGTGGCATGGCGCTCGAAACACATACGGGCATCTGTTTCCGACATCCCTGTGCCATTGTCGATAACCTGTATAAGCGCTTTACCGGCGTCCTTTACAATGAGTTTGATTTGCGTTGCACCGGCGTCAACCGCATTTTCGAGCAATTCCTTGACTGCCGAAGCCGGCCTCTGAATTACTTCGCCGGCAGCAATCTGATTGGCAACAGAGTCGGGAAGAAGCCTGATCAGATCGGTCATTTTGTATTTTATTAATAAGCAGTAGTATAAAAGAAATTATACGTTCAGCTCTGTGGTTAATTGAATTCTTAAAAAAATATTGGAAACTGAAGGCGAATATCCATAATTATTTCATTAACTGATAATTGTACAATGTTAATGTAAATATAAATCCACAGTTTTCCTTTGCAAAAGTACCTTAAAAAATCATACTTTTGCACGGTATCGTCACTTTTTAGACTTGCCTCGCCAAAATTGTTTTTCAGAAATTATAGTAAAATGAAGGAGGAGAAATTTGAAAATTTAATTGTTGTTGGGGATAAAGTACTTATCAAACCATGCTCAACAAAAACCCGAACGAAAAGTGGTCTTTTTTTGCCTCCCGGTTATTCGGAGAAAGAAGAGATCCGGAATGGCTATGTTGTTAAAGTCGGTCCCGGCATTCCAATCCCTTTTTTACCCGAGGAAGATGATAATGAACCCTGGAAACCTAAAAAAGACGAACGAATAAAGTACATTCCCTTGCAGACGCAGCCTGGTGACCTCGCAATTTTTCTGGCAAAAGGTTCAATCGAAATTATCTATAACGACCAGCAGTATTTCATTGTACCCCAGCATTCAATCTTACTTCTGGAACGGGATACATCGGCTGTATAGAGGATATAAGAGCTATTTTAAATAAAAAGAGTCCTTACTGCATAGTGAGGACCCTTTTTGTTAAATCAATTTAAGGAAATTTATTTTGAATAAACAGCATGTCTGTTAGACACAAGATATAAAGCTCCGAATAAAACCGAATTATAAAACAGGTCGCCCAGTATTCCATTAAACAAGAAAGGCAAACCAGCAATGTATGATTGCATCAGACCACCAATATTCATCGGATAGGGCATGAATCCAGAAGTCCAACTTGCAAAATTGGTAACCAGGTAAAAAAGGACTGAAGAAGCCAACGAAGCTGTAAGCGTATTTACAACGGTTAATTTGCGGTGAAGAACTAAACCCATACCAACAATAGCTATGAAACTGATGTAAACCGAAAACATGGTAGAATGAAATCCTAAAATCAAGTCACTCAATAACATAGCTGCAATTGGAATGGCAAATGCCAAATCCTTCCTCTTCAGGAAAGTACCGCCAAACAATGCAATGGCTGCGATCGGAGTGAAATTCGGCCAATGAGGAATAAGCCGCATCAAAGCCCCAGCCGCAATCATTATTAATACAACGTACAAATTTGGCGAAATTTCGATTTTTTTCATTGTGTAAGGCTGTTTCTAGATTTTCGAATGGCAAAAATAACAAAAACGATTGTATTTCTTCAATTACTCAACGCAACTAAGAAACAAATTTACATATAAAAAGTTTAACCGCTCGCATATAGTTTACAACGTGATACATACAGAAGGAGAATACAATATTTTATCCTTCCTCAGGTAGTTTTGAACCTTGAATTTATAATATGTGTTTGAGCGGGCTTCTGTTAATTCGTTAATGCAGGGTAAATTAAAATGTAAGTACTACTTTTACAGCATAAAACTATTTATAGGAAGCCTGGTTATGAAAAATAAAAGCAAACTATTGTTATTCATATTGTTAACATCATTTATCATGTGTTTGGAATCCTGTCATGATTTAAAGAGTAAAGCCGATCTTATTATCTACAATGCCAAAATCTACTCTCCTGACAGCGTTGCCGTGGGGGTAAATTGTATTGCCGTTAGTAAAGGTAAAATTATCGGCCTGGGCACGGATGCCGAAATCCGAAGCCGGTACTGGGCTCCTGAGAATATAGATGCCTCCGGATCTGTTGTATATCCTGGTTTTACCGATGCACATTCCCATTTTACAGGTTTTGCGCTTAGTTTGCGGTATGCCGATCTTACCCAGGCTCATTCATTTGACGAAGTCTTAGATATACTCCAGGGCTACAGGAAATTGCATCCTGAAGGATGGATTGCCGGACGTGGTTGGGACCAGAATAACTGGCCTGAAAAGGTATTTCCTGACAATAAGTTGCTCAACACCCTTTTTCCGGATGTTCCGGTTGTACTAACCCGGGTTGATGGTCACGCAGTGCTGGCAAGTGATGCCGCGATAAAAGCAGCGGGGATTACCAATACAGGAAAAAAAGGGGAAGCGTTAATAAAAAATGGAGAATTTACAGGTATTTTCCTGGAAGAAATGGCTGATAAGCTCAGAAATGCAATTCCTGCACCCTCAATAAGTGAAAGAACCGATTTGCTGATCGTTGCCTCGAAACTTTGCCATGAAGCCGGCCTTACTGCCGTTACCGATGCAGGACTTAACAAATCGGATATTCTGTTGATCGATTCGTTGCAAAAGGCTGGAATTATTGCCCTTCGCGTAGATGCCTGGCTAAGTCCAAACGAGGAAAATTACGATTACTTCATGAAGGATACTATTTATCACACACCATTTTTAAGAGTAGGAGCAATAAAAATGTATGCCGACGGGGCCTTAGGTTCGCGTGGTGCCTGCCTTTTAAACCCTTATCTGGACGATCCTCATAATCAAGGTATTCTCACTATTTCGCCCGATGAACTTGCAGCCGTCTGCCAACGAGCTTATCAGCATGGTTTCCAAATAAATACACATGCTATCGGCGATTCGGCAGTGAGAATGGTTCTGCATACCTATGCTAAATTCCTAAAACCGAACGATGATCGCCGCTGGCGAATTGAACATGCACAGGTTGTGAATGAAAATGATTTCGAAATGTTTGGAAAATACCATATCATTCCCTCGGTTCAGGCAACTCATGCCACTTCCGATATGGATTGGGCACGTCATCGGATTGGTTACGAAAGAGTTAAGAATGCGTATGCTTACAACAGGCTGCTGCAACAGAACGGATGGCTGCCCAACGGTACAGATTTTCCAATCGAAGGAATACAACCTCTGAACACATTTTATGCTGCCGTAGCCAGAAAAAATATATATGGCGAACCTTACGAAGGATATATGATGGAGAATGCACTTTCGAGGATTGACGCCCTTAAAAGTATCACTTGTTGGGCCGCAAAAGCCTCCTTTACCGAAAAGGAAAGAGGCAGTATTAAAGTTGGTATGATGGCCGATTTTACGATACTAAATGCAGATATACTTAAAGTATCCGAAGCCAAATTACTAAATACCAAAATACTATATACTATTGTTGATGGCAAAATAGTATATAAATCGAAGTAAATGCCTTCGATTCTGAAGTGTTGAATTCGGAATTTAATTCCCGAATGAAATAAAACTTTTGTTAGCCGGAATTAAAATTGCTGTCTATTTTGCCTGGTTTTCCCTCAGTTTTTCAATTACCATATTCAATACCTGCATTAATTCGCTGAAAATCATTGCAGTAGCACCCCACATAAATTCGCCGTCAAGGAAAAAACCCGGTGCATTTACTTGCATGTTATTTTTAAAAACAAGGGTTTTTTTCATGATTCTGTCTTGACTGATTTCATTGAAAAGATCAATTTCAATTATTTTTTGAACTTCAATCCGGTCAGGATAAAAAACGGGCCTGTGATTCTGGAATGCAATAAAAGGGTAGATAATAAAATTGCTCGGCTTCACGTAAAACCGGGTCAATTGGCCGATTACTTCCAAATCAGCCGGAACAATTCCAATTTCTTCTTCTGCTTCGCGTAAGGCAGTTTGTTTAAAATCAATATCGACTTCCTCTTTTTTACCACCGGGAAGACTAATTTGCCCTGAATGCGCCCCATCATACTCATTTCTGAGGATAACCGCAGTATGCAGGCGGTTTTGAAAAGGGTACAGAATTATAAGAACGGCGCTTTCCAATGCATGAGCAGGAGGGTTTCCTGCCTTCAAATCATCAATCCTGATTCCGGGAGCTAACCGCAAATGGGCTTCTACTCCGGGAAGCCCGGATAAAAGTTCTGTTTTAAGCTGATTAATAAATAATTGCGTCTTACTAACCGAAGAAAAATCAAAATTCATTTTATGATAAAATTACTCTTACGTTAAACCTTAACAACTATCCTTTTATTTTATTGCCCGCCATTTATTTTCGTAGGAAAATATTCCTTTTTTATATAGTATCTTTGATCCAATATTAAATATCATGAAAAAGCAGCAACTCCAACCGTCAGATTCAACGTTTGAATCAGTAACCAGCCAAAATGAGCTCATATTGTTTAACGATGATGTGAATTCATTTGATTTTGTTATTGAAAGTTTAGTTGAAGTTTGTGATCACGAACCTGAACAAGCTGAGCAGTGTGCAGTTATTGCCCATTTTAAAGGAAAATGCGGCATAAAAATTGGTACATTCAGTGAGCTGAAACCTATGAACAATGAACTTAACAGCCGGGGAATATCCACTATCTTAGCCTGATTCATTCTAAAATTTTATGATTGTTAAGATTGAAAGCTAGCTTCTAAATAGCTTTTTTGTTAATTCGTGACATTCCTTTAAAAAATCAGAACTATTTACCAAAACATGAAATGACCAATGGATAAATATAGCAAAGTATTTTTTCTTTTTTTACTGGTAACAGTAGTTGTTTCCTGCTCAAAAGTGCCTATCACCGGGCGTAAACAACTTAAATTACTGCCTAACAGTACCATGATAGCTATGGGGCAGGAAAATTATGCTTCGTTTTTAAAGTCGAACCCGGCCGTAAATCCTCCGACAAGGTCGTCGGCAGAAGTAACTAATGTTGGTACCCGTATAAGCCAGGCTGTTGAAAAATACATGAAGGAAAATGGCTTATCAAATAAGATTGCCGGTTATAAGTGGGAATTTAACGTGGTGGATAGCCCTGATGTTAACGCCTGGTGTATGCCCGGCGGCAAGGTGGTAGTTTATACCGGAATTATACCATTAACCAAGGACGATGCCGGTTTGGCAGTTGTAATGGGCCATGAGATAGCTCATGCAGTTGCTGAGCATGGTAACGAAAGGATGAGCCAGGAGTTGGCTGTGCAGGCAGCAGGAATAGGTTTGGACTTATATATGCAACAGAAACCCCAGGCAACCAGGGATATTTTTATGTCGGCATTTGGCGTGGGTTCGCAATTAGGAATTCTTACATATTCGCGCCAGCATGAGCTAGAAGCCGATAAATTGGGCCTTGTATTCATGGCGATGGCTGGTTATGATCCGGAACGCGCGGTCTCATTCTGGCAGGAAATGTCGAAAATTGGCGGAGCAAAGCCACCGGAAATTATGAGTACTCATCCCAGCGACGAACGCCGGATCGCTCAGATTCAGGCTTTTATGCCTGAAGCGAAAAAATATTACACGGTAAATTCCTCTGGATCGGGAAAAGGAGTGCAGAACAACACAACGGTATCTCCTGATCAACAAAATCAGGTTACTGCTCCGGTTCAACAAAAGCCTGCAACACCTGTCGATCCTAAGAAACTTGGAGTTAAAGTTAAATAACCAGGATTCTGAGGTTTATCAGCCAGGAAAAAAGATAAATTGCATACTTTAGCTGAGAATCCTTTTTTCAACGTTTAAAAGATCACTTGTTAGTAAATTCAACGTTCTATGTCCTGGTTATTGATTATTATTCTCATTGCACTTGGTTTACTGTTTTTACTCCTGGAAGTACTTGTGATTCCTGGTACGACATTAGCCGGCATTGCAGGTTTCGGTCTTCTGTTTGTTGGATTGTGGCAAGCTTATGTTTCAAAGGGAGTAGCCGCTGGACATATTACTTTGGCTGCAACCATTTTAGTTACTATCGTTTCGCTGTATTTCTCCTTTAAGGCCGGAACGTGGAAACGTATGGCGCTAAAAACTACAAGTGACGGGAAAATGGATCAATTGGAAGGTCTCTCAATAGCTATCGGAGATAAAGGAATGACTGTTTCACGACTGGCACCTGCGGGTAAAGCTTTAATAAAAAACGAAATAATTGAAGTTCATACTTTTGGCGAATTTATTGACCAGGAAGTGGAAGTAGTTGTTATTTCTGTTAAAAATAATAAAATCGTAGTAACCATTAACAAATAAACTCATGGATCCTCTGTTTTCAATTGTTGCCGTTGGCGTAGCCTGTTTAGTCGGGTTATGGATTATTTTTTACTTTATACCTGTGGGACTGTGGTTTACCGCTTTACTTTCGGGAGTGAAAATTTCACTGCTTCAGTTGGTTTTTATGCGTTGGCGCAAAGTTCCGCCTTCTGTCATAGTTTCAGCTCTGATCACTTCAACAAAAGCCGGGCTTTCGCTTTCCCGCGACCAGTTGGAAGCTCATTATCTCGCCGGTGGCAGGGTAAAATCGGTGGTGAATGCGTTGATTTCTGCTGATAAAGCCAATATTCCTCTCGATTATAAATCAGCAACAGCAATTGACCTGGCCGGGCGCGATGTATTTGAAGCCGTTCAAATGTCAGTGAATCCAAAGATTCTGGATACGCCTCCAGTGGCTGCTGTAGCTAAAGATGGTATCCAACTTATAGCCAAAGCCAGGGTTACTGTAAGAGCCAATATCAAGCAACTCGTCGGAGGTGCCGGCGAAGAAACCGTTCTTGCCAGGGTAGGCGAGGGTATAGTTTCCTCTATTGGTTCGGCCGAAAATCACAAACACGTACTTGCCAATCCGGATACAATTTCTAAAGTTGTTCTGGCCAAAGGACTCGATTCAGGTACAGCATTTGAAATCCTCTCTATCGATATTGCTGATATTGACGTTGGTAAAAATATTGGCGCTATGTTGCAGATGGATCAGGCTAATGCCGATAAAAATATTGCCCAGGCACGTGCCGAGGAACGCAGGGCAATGGCAGTTGCTAACGAGCAGGAAATGAAGGCAAAAGCACAGGAAGCAAGGGCTACGGTTATTTTGGCCGAAGCCGAAATTCCTAAAGCCATAGCAGAAGCTTTCCGCTCAGGTAATCTCGGGATTATGGATTATTATAAGTTTCAGAACATTCAGGCCGACACACGTATGCGCGATTCAATCAGCGATCCAAACCAGCATCGCACAGGGCAATCCGGGAAACAGGGCGAATAACTTCAGTTTAACTGAATTTAATATTTTAGAGCCCGGAAATTTTCTGGGCTTTTTAATATCTTTTTTGATCGTAAATTTGTTGTAATAACAAAAGAAAGGAAAATCGTTGAAAAATCAGGAACTTACCGATAATCAGAAATACAAATTACTCTACAAAGAGTTGATGCTTTCATGCGGTTATATTACAGAGGCATCAAACCGAAAGCTTATAAAACAAGCATTTATTGAAGTGCTTCGCCATTTTGGAGGAGCAAAAAACACCCAGGGTGAATTTCAACTCGCACATGCTGTTTCCGTCGCCTGCATTATAGCAAATGAGATGGGGCTCGATACAACGAGTATTTTATCCGCATTGTTGGAGCAAATTGCAGTGGAAAGCACGATTGAAAGCGACATCCTGAAGAAAAAATTTGGAACTGATACGTTGAATATCATTCAAAAACTTCAACAGATTTCGGGCATAAGAATGGACAAAATATCCATCATGCCCGAAAATTTCATCCAGCTCTTGCTCAGCCTTTCCGGGGATATACGTGTTTTGCTGATTAAACTGGCTGACAGGATAAACCTTATGAGGCAAATTAATTTGTTGCCTGAGGATGAGCAAAAACAGGTTTCAAATGAAACATCCAGCCTATACTCTCCTTTGGCACACAGGTTAGGCCTTTACAAGGTGAAAACCGAACTTGATGACCTGGCAATGAAACACTCAATGCCAGAGGTTTATCACAGCATTGAAAAAAAAATACAGGACACGGCACTCGAACAGAAAAAATACTTCGAAGAATTTATTATTCCTATTCGTAAAAGTCTTTCGGATGCGGAACTCGATTTTGAGATCAAAGCTCGGACAAAAGCTATTCCATCCATATATTCAAAAATGAAAAAACAGGAAATCGAATTCGACGAAGTTTTCGATTTTTTTGCCATTCGCATTATACTCAACAGCAAACCCGAAAATGAAAAACCAGAATGCTGGAAAGCATATTCGCATGTTACTGATATCTATCCACCAAGTACATCGCGGCTTCGCGACTGGATTTCGGCTCCCAGGCCAAACGGGTACGAATCGTTGCATGTAACAGTTGAAGCCCCCGGGAATAATTGGGTTGAAGTTCAGATACGTACGCGCCGCATGGATGAGCATGCCGAAAAAGGCATGGCAGCCCATTGGAAGTACAAAGAGCAAAAAGGAGCAAAGTCTTCGGCTGACGAGTGGCTCAGGAATATCCGTGCCGTACTCGAAAATTACACTCCCGGCGATGATGAAATTGCCCGCACTGCAGGTACAAAAGCCCTGGCCGATCATATTTTTGTTTTTACACCCGAAGGCCACCTGAAAAAACTACGTTCAGGCGCTACAATACTCGATTTCGCATTCGATATACATACCGACATTGGCCAGCATTGTACCGGTGCAAAAGTGAATAATTTATTCGTGCCTCTTAAATATGTTCTTAAAACGGGCGATCATGTCGAGGTAATTACCTCCAAAAATCAAAAGCCAAATATCGACTGGCTTAACTGGGTGACTTCCTCCAAAGCGATAACTAAAATTAAAAGGGTACTCAAAGATGCCGAATTTTCGCAGGCAGAATCCGGCAAAGATCTGGTAATGCGTAAATTAGGCCAGTTAAAGGTTGATTACAACGATGATGTTGGCAACAAATTGGTGCTTTTTTTTAAGGCTGCAAGCGCACTGGATATGTTTCACGGTTTGGCCGAAGGGAAATATGATATACAAAAAGTCAAAGAAGCATTTCAACCTGTTGCTAAAGCAGAGGAAGTTAAACCACTGCCAAAACCTTTTACTAAAATTGACGTTTCGCAAAATAAGTCAGGACAGCAAAAGCCAATAATTATAATTAACGAGAGCACAGCCTTATCTGATGTTAAGTTTGCCCGTTGTTGTCAGCCTGTTTATGGCGATGAAATTTTCGGCTTTGTTACTGTTTCCGAAGGGATTAAAATACACAGGAAAATATGCACTAATGCGGCTGAGATGCTCGAACGCTACCATTACCGGATAGTGCAGGCACGCTGGGCCGAAATGTCGGAACTCACTTCATATGTTGCAACCATCAGGATAAGTGGCAACGACCAGCCCGGAATTTTGAACGATATCACGAATGTTGTTTCAGGCGATCTGAAAGCCAATATCAGATCCGTTAACCTGAATTCTCATAATGGTAAATTTGAGGGATCCATTATGGTGAACGTGGATGGGAAAGCACATCTTAATTTGATTCTAGGACGATTGGTTAAGCTTAAAGGAATCAGGAAAGTGAGTAGGGAAAACTGATAATCTGATAGATCCATTCCGGTTGATGCCGAAAACAAGATCACACTCATATTTCATCAAATAAAATATTGTTGCAATAAATTATGCACTATCCGGGTTACGACACTGGCAAGATTAAATTAACTGAAGGTGAATGGTTTACATTCAGGATTCATTATTTGTTGCAATTACAGGATAATGAGTGGTACTATATTCTGGAGGATATAAATGGCTTAAAACATTTTATGCCTGCCAGATACTATGAAAGTTACGGGCTTAAAACAGGCGATGAGATTCTTTGTAAAGTTGACAGGATTAACTGTACCGGCAGAGTTTTCCTTGAACCACAACATCCCGAATACAAGGCAGGAGAAGTATATAATTTCACTATTGAAGAATCTATAGATACCGAGACTGAAAATGCTGTAAGAGTCAAAGATATTCTGGGCAATAGCATTGAGGTGCAACTATTTGATAACATTAATTCTGGAGTTAAGTACGATAATCAAGTCAGATGTCTGGTTAAATGCATAAAAAAAGGAAAGCCCGTTCTTGAAATATGCCGGGATATCATTTAAATTGATTTATAATATATTGATAAACATATATTTAAAATATATTCCAGTTATTAACAATTGTTAATAACTGGGGTGCAGTGAATGTGAAGCAATTTCTTAGAAAACACTTGACAACAGGGCATGTTTGGTTGTAATTTTATTTCACCGGACGAGATCATGGTAACTGGCTCCGGGGAGGCCGCCGAACTTCTGAGAAGGAGGGAAGTGCTGAACCCAGGGAGGCTAAAGTAGGTAACTCGCAAGAGGAATTTATTGAAGTTGAACTGAAAAGCCGGAATGCAGGAAGGTGTCAAAGGGCATGCAGCACCCCGGACTGATTGACCGAAAGGAATAGGAGGACGGGTGCATCGAAAGATGCATAGAGCACGAGGATGGAGAATGTGAATCGGAAACGAAACGCACTTGAAGCCTTAGACTACTGAAAATCAGGTTGAAAAACCTGGCAAGTAAAAAAGTTGTGACTCTCGCAGCAGTAAGCCCCGACGAAACTCAGAATGCAGGGACGTAACAAACAAAAACCGAAAGGCTATTGAATGAGAAATCCCCACGATCGCCGAAGCGCGGTACACGGCAGGAAAAGCGAATCTGGTCACAGAAGAGTTGACTGAGCCGAAGCCGGAAGAAGCACGAAGCCGCAAGGCAGAGGGCCGATCGGGCGGACCGGGGTGAACAGGGGTGTCAAAATTCCTGAAGCCTACAGAGGTTATCAAACCTACGGGTATGATAACAACAACGCTTCGAATGCAGAAACCGGCAGCGCGCGAGCGTGGCCACGACCGAAATTCCGAAAGGGACAAGGTTTAAAGCCCGGAATCGACCTGAAAGTTCTTCCTTGTGAAGAGTACTAGGGTTTGAGACCAGTGTCGGCAAAAACAAAGTAAGGTGCCTGCACCTGCTTTGAACAAGAACAGGGCATCACTGTATGGTTTTGCCAGTCTGTAAATTCTGCGAAGCAAACGCCGGCCACAATTGGCAGTTACGGCTGCCGAAAGTGAAATGGGGAACTATCCGACAGGATTGTTCCCCATTGCTTTTTATACAGAAAGGTATTGGATTTTGTCAGATTGAAAATAATCCGGAACATTATTCAGATATTTCGATAGATATTGAGTTTGATTCTGTATTCGGTGTAAATTTACGCCTTCAAAAAATGTAAAAATATGGCGGGAAATAAATATGCCGTAATTGGTATAGGGCAGTTTGGTAAAGCAATCGCAAAGGCAATATCGGCAAAGGGCTACGAGGTAATGGCAATTGATAGCAATTCAGAAATAATTGACAGCATTGGTGATGATGTGGCTTATGCTGTCACTCTTGACGCAACAGATAAACGCGCTCTGCTGGGCCAGGGGATTGAAGAATTTGATGCTGTAGTAGTTGCTATTGGATCCGATTTTGAAAAGAGATTGCTATGTGCCTCTATATTACTCGATTTGAATGTGAAACGGATCATTACCCGCGCTAATGGTGAGGCTCAGCGAATTATCCTTGAAAAAATGGGTATAACCGAAATCCTTTCCCCCGAAGAAGAGGTTGGCATTATAGTGGCCGAACGTATGCTTAATCCAAATATTATGAGCTATTTGCAGCTTCCTGATAATCACCGTGTTGTCGAACTGCTTAGCCCCAAGAATTGTATAAACAAGACTTTTGGTGAAATCGATCTCCGCGACAAATACAAACTCAGCCTCATAACGGTGAAGGAAGAATTAAGGGTAATGAAGGATGGAAAAGAAACCATAGAGCATCATATCATTGGTGTTCCCGATTCTAAGCAATCGTTACAAGCTACCGACAGGCTTGTCATATTTGGCCATGTGCATGATATCGACAGGTTTCTCGAAATCAATACCTAACTATGCTGCGGGATAGGGTTTTCAGGGTCAGGGAATTTATCAATATTCGCCTCTTCGCACATAGAATTTATGTTGTAAAGGCATTGCATATTGCCAGTATAATGGTTTCGCTCATAGCGATAACAACAATAATTTACCAGCATGGATTTCCTCAAAGCATGTATTCCAATCGGCTCACGGAATCTATCATTGAGTTTAGCCTTGCTTTTTACGTATTGAAATTTTTGATCCGGATTTTTTACGATTTTCACCCTGTCGATTTCATTCTGAATAATAGGTTTGAGGCTGTCTTATTATCATTAATTGCCTTAGATGAAGTAATTCATGTTTTTACCGGTATCCAGATAATTCAGGAGTTTTTAAAAGCCATAGGGTTTCCTGGTATCCGCATATATTATAATTTATTTATACAATTCTATTTTTTCCTGATTATTGCTATTGAATTGGGAAAAGCAGGAAGATTTATCGATTATATAAAAATCGGCCCTTCGGGATTACTTGCCTTGTCATTCATATTTATTATTGTTTCCGGTGCCGGGCTGTTATTGCTTCCCGAGATGACAGTGTCGGGTATTAGTCCTTTAGATGCGCTATTCACCTCATGCAGTGCATGTTGCGTTACCGGGCTCGTGGTTGTTGATACAGCAGTCTGCTTTACAATAAAAGGCAAGACTATCATTATGCTTTTAATACAGGTCGGTGGATTGAATATTATTTCTTTTGCCACTTTGTTTGCCACCTTTAACCGAAGTTCATCGGGTATTAAAATGCAATCGCTGATTAAAGACATGGTTTCAACTGACAAGTTGAGCAATACCAGGAGTTTGCTGCGAAAAATATTTCTATACAGTTTTTTTATCGAAACGGTAGGTGCATTATTACTCTTTGTAACATGGCCCAACGAAATGATTTTCAAAGGGGTAGGGGAGAAGATCTATTTTTCTGTTTTTCATTCCGTATCGGCATTTAACAATGCTGGCTTCGGTTTATTTACCGATAACCTGTATGATTTAACTGTACGACATGCCTACAATCTTCAACTGGTAATCTCAGCTCTTATTTTCCTTGGCGGGATTGGCTTTATCGTTCTGGAAGATGTTTTTGGTCTCCGGAACATTAAAGAACGCCGGAGAATAAAATGGAAAAGACTTCAGACACATTCCAGAATAGCATTATATACCTCATTTATACTTATAGTCGCCGGGGCAGTGGTTTTTTACCTGGTCGAATACAACCATTCGATTTCGGGATACGGGATTTACGGCAGCATAGTATCATCAATATTCCAATCGGTAACTTGCCGTACTGCCGGGTTTAATACCGTTGATTTTACGCATCTTGGCCAGCCAGTATTAATTTTTATGATGTTTCTTATGTTTATCGGGGCTTCGCCTGGTTCAACCGGAGGCGGTATCAAAACAACAACCTTTTCCGTGATACTTCGTTCGGCAATAAGTACTATCAAGGGTCGTAAAAATGTCGAAATAGTTAAACATACCATTTCAAACGATACCATAAGCAAAGCATATTCAATTGCCTTATTTTCGATTTCGCTGATATTTATCTCAACTTTTGTGCTTTCGATAACCGAACCCGATAAAAATTTCCTTAATCTGTTGTTTGAGGAGATATCCGCTTTCGGAACCGTTGGATTGTCCACGGGTATTACTTCAACATTAAGTTCCGCCGGAAAATCCATCATAATTCTCACCATGTATATTGGCAGAATCGGAACCCTAACGCTGGCATTGGCAATTACGAAACGGATTATTTACACAAAGTACCGCTATTCAGAAATCAATGTGCTGGTTGGATAGAAGGGTCATTTGATTTTGACTTCCTGCTTTGATTTAGGGCAACACATTTTATTAGATGTATCTGCCGTAAGGTGGCCAGGACAGCATTTCATAGTGCTATCATGTTTTGCGCAATTCTCCTCTTTTTCACAGGAGCTATTGCCCATGCCGGCAGCACAGCAATTCCCTTCATTCATGCCATGGTGGCGATCTTTCATTATAATCTCCTGCCTGCATTCCGATTTTCCTGGCATGCAACCATGCGAAAACTTGCAGATACCGCCTGCAATAAATCCAATAAAAACGAGGAACCCTACAACAAGAAAAAACCAGGATATGTATTTAAAGAATTTGCCAAGTTCTTCTTTTTTTGTTTTTGCCAACAGCAGGGTGCCGGCAAGGATTGTAAGTAACGAAACAGCTAGTAAATGCATAATTTTAGGTTTTAAGATTTATCACTCAGGTATTTTATCTGGATTATTCAAAATGTACTTTTTATGATAAGTTTTACATTAAGAAGTTTTTTTCTTTTTAGTTGCGAAATACAACATCACGCTTCCAAATATTAGCATAGCAATACCTGTCCAAAGATTAATATTGCGTCCTAATGAGCGTACATATATTTCAGAATCGTTTATCGTAAACAGCCCGAATGCTGTCAAAATCAGACCAAGGATCGCAAAAAGCAGCCCGATGGGTATCCGAATATCCATATCCATTTTTATTCCTCCTACCAGAAAATGATTGTTAATACTATACTTATTGTTCCAATGATTACGGCCATTACGACGGGTTTTTCGTACCAGACAATGCCAGGTTCATCGTGGGTTTTAGGCGTAAGCGAATACACCAGTCCGCGCAAATCATCAATGGTTTTTAATTGCTTTGTAAAGAAAGTGAGAACGATGGTAATTATAAAACATACTGACCATGCATACATGGCTGTCCAGAAACCCTGGGCCATACCACTCGGATATTCAACCAGTTGAGCTATCCAGCCCCCTTTCCCTTCTGCAATTGTAAGGCTGTAATGCAATGCGGCGGCAGTTGTTCCTGAAAGTAGTCCCCAGAAAGCTGCGTTGCCTGTTGTCCGTTTCCAGAACATGCCTAACATGAAAGTGGCAAAAAGCGGAGCGTTCACGAAAGCAAAAATCAGTTGCAGGAAATCCATGATGTTATTGAAATTGGCTGCAACATAGGCCGCAGCTATACTGACAGCCACTCCAAAAATGGTAGCAAACTGCCCGACTTTCAGGTAATGGGAATCCGATTTTCCCGGCCGGATGTAAGATTGATAAATATCGTAGGTAAACACCGTATTGAAGGCAGTTACATTACCTGCCATACCGCTCATAAAAGAAGCCATGAGCGCGGTAATACCCAGTCCCAGCAACCCGGTAGGGTAATAATGAACCAACATGGTTGGAATGATCATATTGTAATCCGTCTGTCCGTTATTTCCTATCAAAATCAAACCTTTATCAGGCGATGACATAAGTGCCATGGCAATCATTCCGGGGACAATAACAAGAATGGGGAGGAACATTTTGGGAAGAGCTCCGATAAGCGGAGTGCGCCTGGCTCCTGACATGGAGTTAGCGGCCATGGCGCGTTGCACCACGAGGAAGTTGGTGCACCAGTAACCGAATGCCAGTACAAAACCAAGACCCATAAACATAGCCATCCAATCAACACCCATAGGATTGGAGGAAGCAGATCCCATAAATTTCCACATACTTGTCCAGGTTCCGGCAGCATAGCCTTTCTGAACTGCAACTTCATTGAGCCTCATTGTAAGTCCATCCCAGCCGCCGACATCCTGTAATCCAATAATTACGAGTGGAAGAAATCCTATGACGATGAGAAAAAACTGGAGTACTTCGTTATAGATAGCCGATTTTAACCCGCCAAGGTACGTGTAAACCAAGACAATAACAGCTGAAGCTATGATACTGTAATGAAAATTCCAGTGCAGCATAACTTCCATCAGGCGTGCCAGCGCGAACATTGAGATGCCTGAAGCAAAAATGGTCATGATGGCAAACGAAATGGCATTAAAACCGCGGGTTTTCTCATCGAACCTCAGTTTGAGGTATTCAGGTACCGACCGGGCTTTCGACCCGTAATAAAACGGCATCATAAACAAAGCCAGGAAAATCATGGCTGGAATGGCACCAATCAGGTAAAAATGAGCTGTCATTAAACCGTATTTGGCACCTGATGCACCCATCCCAAAAACTTCAAGAGCACCAAGGTTAGCCGAAAGAAAGGCCAATCCTGTAATCCAGGATGGAATATTCCGGCCACCTTCGAGGAACTGTGCGCTCGATTTCATGTATTTCTTCAGTGCCCAGCCAATGCCAAGCACAAAAATGAAATAGATCGCCATTATGGCATAGTCTAAAAAACTCAGCGTAAAAGTGTCAACCATAATGTTTGAATTAATTAAAAATAGAAATTATCATTTTATTGTTCTTCAAAAAAAGAAGAAATTCCCGCTCAAACTGATTGCTATCGAAGGATATATCGCTATTATAATTCGACTTTTACAGAACCTGACTTACGGATAAATAGCTTTTTGCATGCACCTTCACCAAAAACATGTTCGAGTGTAGAAATATATTTCGTGAGCAAATGCTGAGGGACGAAAGCCTGTATAGTACCCGCAAAACCACCGCCGTGCACGCGCCAGGCACCTTGGCCTCTGAGAATCATTTCGCTCAGAGCCAGCGCCAGCGAAACACCTTGTTCTTTGACATTGTTGACCGGGAAAACATTCTGATTATACATAAAAGAACTATAACCCGATTCAGTTACAAGTTGCAGAAAAGCCTCAAAATTGTCCTTTTCAAGAGCTTCCACCTGCTCAACGACTCTTTGGTTATCGCCCTGGAAATGGATGGCACGAAGTATTGCCCTGTCACCTGCACTCTTCCTGAGAGATGGAATGGCATTTACGATCTGATCCAGGGACACCTTCCGCAAAACTGTTTCTCCCAGAGCGGATGCAACCGATTTCATTTCGGCAGGAATGGATGCATACTCATCATTTAAATCGGCATGGTTGCCGCCGGTATCGGTAATTACCAGCGAAAAACCGGTTGAAGCAAAATCGAAGTCTACCTTTTTAACGATGGGTGCCGCAGGATCTTCAAAATCTATTGTGATAAAACCTCCTACGGCACAGGCTGTCTGATCCATAAGACCGCATGGTTTACCAAAGAAATTATTCTCGGCATATTGACCGACTATGGCATTCGTAATCGGATCAAGTTTCCCATCGTTGAAAAGATGGCTTACAATGGTTCCGATCAGCACTTCGAACGATGCTGACGAACTCAGGCCTGAACCCTTAGGCACTCCGCCATCGATTACAGCGTTGAATCCTCCGATAGTATATCCGAGTGCTTTCATACGGGAACAAATTCCGCGCACAAGTGATGCAGAAGTATAAAATTCGTTTTTATCCGGTTCTAATTCCGAAATATCAACACTGAATTCCGGGTAGCCTATTGAAAGAATAGTGATAAAATTCGTTCCATTTTTAACCACTACTGCCACATTATCAAGGTTCACAGCACCAGCCAGCACGCGGCCGTGGTTATGATCGGTATGATTACCCCCGATTTCGGAACGACCGGGGGAACTGAAGAGATCAGCTTCGTTGGTGTGAAATGTTTCCTCGTATTTTTTCAACAACCCCGCATAGCGTACTTCCTGTTTTTTAAGTTGATCAGGTTCGTTGCCATATAAGTTTTTAAAGGCGTGATTGCTTCCGTCCTTAATTTTTGCCAGTAAAATTTCAATATTTTCCATCAATCTTCTTTTTTCTCAAATAATTTCATTCGGAAAAATTGTCCCGGGGTTAATCAAATTGTACGTTAAAATGAAAGGACAAAAGGAACAACTCTGCCAGTGCCTGGCCTATTATGAAAGGTATTCCGAACTTTCCTATGCTCTTTAATAAAAGCATTCTTAGTACCAAGCCAAAGGTATGATATTTATTTCGCCTGTTAAAAGACTGTTTAAAATAAAAGAGAATCTCAAGCTAAAGTTGACCCGTGGAATTAGTAATCCTTTAGGTAATCTCAAGGCATGTGCGTCTATTATGGTAAGGCCATTTCCAGGAACCAGCCTCATGGTATGTATGCTTTATTGTGCCATCGCTTTTACGACTCCGATACTATTCGCCTCTATTAGGACCTATCAGGTTGGTTTTAAGGAAAGTGAAATCCTGTGCTTCGAAAAAGTGGCGAGTTTCGTAGCTGAGAATTTCTTAAATCTGGGTTGGCAGCTGAATTATTCTGACTCTATACCTACAACTGCCTTTTTTAATCCGTCCGAATTTACCGTTATTACAAGTATCCCTTTTTTAAATCCGGAGGCTACAATTAACATGGCTTTCCCGTAAAAAAGCTTTACACTTTCAGCTTGAAAGGGTTCCATTGATTGGGGATTCCCGTTGTCAACGCCTGCGATTCTTCCGGGGCCTTTAAGGGTGATATCAATTTTATTTCCTGCCAAAGGGCATAAATTGCCTTCATTGTCATAAGCTTCAATGGTAATGTATGACAGATCCATGCCGCCGGAAGCTATTTTTTTGCGATCGGGTGTCAGCCTTAATTCAAAAGGTTCGCCGGCAGTTTTCACAATATCCTCGCCCAGGACTGCACCCTCTTTGTATGCTATAGCTTTTAATTCGCCAGGCTGATAAACCACGTCGTTCCACATTAAACGGAAACGCTCAGTAGAATTGGCAGAATTCGGAACCTTGCACTTCTTACCAAGTGATTTTCCATTCAGGAAAAGCTCGGCACAATCGCCATTGGTGTAAACAAATAGCGGGATTTTCTGTCCTTCTTTTCCGCTCCAGTTCCAGTGCGGTAAAATATGAACTGTCGTTTCATCCGGTTTCCAGTAGCTTTTATAGAGATAATACCGGTCTTTGGGTATTCCGCATAAATCAACAATTCCGAAATAGGAACTTCGCGAAGCCTCTTTATCGGTCATTCCCAGTTTTTTAACCGCATCGTTCGCATAAGGAGTGGGTTCACCCAGATAGTCGAAACCTGTCCATACAAACTCCCCTGCAACGAATTCATCCTCTTGTTGCCACATAAAGTCATCATCACTGATTTCGGCCCATTCAGGCGCATTTAAGTCGTAGGAGCTGACCTGGAGTGATTTTGAAAAATCATCTTTTTTAGGGGTAAATGGCAATTCGTAAAAGCCCCTTGTGCTTAGAGTAGAAGCAGACTCACTGATAATAACTGATTTGCCTGGTTCTAATTTCCTGGCCAGGGTGTACCTTCTGCCATAGTTCCAGCTGTGAACGTCGTACAGATCGAAATGGCGTAATGCCGCGCTTTTTTGGTCGTCGCAAACCAAGGTTATGGGGCGGGTAGCATCGTATTTCCGTACGTTGTTTATCATAGTTTGAAGACGGAAGAAACCGTTGTTCATATTGTTCTGTACATCCCCGATTTCGTTGCCGACGCTCCAGATAAAAACAGATGGATGATTCCGTCCCATCAAAACAAAGTTCTTAATGTTTCGGGCCGAAAATTCTTCAAAATCTGTATCCTCTGTAATATCGGCCTTGCCATCATATTTATCGAAAGCTTCGTTGAAGACCAGTATTCCCATTTTATCGCACAAGTCCAGGAGTTCGGGAGCACACATATTGTGGCTGGTTCGCACTGCATTGCAACCCATCGACTTCATAATTTCGAGCTGGCGTTCCATGGCTCGCGGATAAAAGGCACCTCCCAATGCTCCCTGGTCGTGATGCAGGCAAACCCCTTTGAGTTGCACTCGCTTGTCGTTGAGATAAAAACCATTATTCGCTGTAAATCGGATGGTGCGTATACCAAAGGAAGTGGTCTTTGTATCCGTTAATTCAGATCCTTTGTAGATATTGGTTTTCATCTGGTACAGGACGGGATTTTCAACATCCCAATGTTGCGGATTTGTTAATGGAATAGTCAACTCCACATCTTTGCTTTTACCTGCCTTGATTGAGATGGCGACTGATTTCCTTGAAATTTCAATCCCTTTCGGGTTAAAAATAAGCTGTTCGACGGTGATTTTTTCTTCGCTGACCGGAGATTCATTCTGAACGGTGGTCATAATGCGGACATCGGCATAGTTTGGTTTGATTATGGGAGTAGTCACGTAAATTCCCCAAATACCAATATGAACCGGGTTGGTAACGATCATCTGAACCTTACGGTAAATACCCGCACCCGGATACCATCGGCTGTCGTGCATGCGTGTATCAGCATGAACGGCAACTGAGTTCTTGCCACCAGGTTGTAAAAAAGTTGTGATATTGAGATAAAAAGGGCTGTAGCCATAATCCCATTTCCCTGCTAATATACCATTTACATATACTTCGGGGAAAGCCATCACACCGTCAAAAAGCAAATAAACCTGCTTGCCAGAATAGCTTGCGGGAATTTCCAGGCTTTTCCGGTACCAACCTTCGCCTTTCCAGGGAAGCTTGCCTGTATTTCCATCTCCATCAGCAACAACGGGTCCTTCGATGGCCCAGTCGTGGGGAATGGTGACCTCCTGCCATTTGGTATCATTAAAATCTTTTTGAAATGCATTTTCTACAGTGCCTTTCGAAAATCTCCACCCGGTTTGAAGCGTTATAACTTCCTGTGCCTGAACGAAATTGCAGAGTACAAAAATGAGTGCAAGAAACGAAATTTTATTCTTATTGATTTGATTCATGATTATAAAATTAAGTTGTGAACAGGATAGGTTGTCCAAGATAATAAGGTTTGACTTACCATTCAATTTCAGCTTTTTGTCCTGCTTTCAGCGAAACGGTTTTCTGGCTGTTTCCATTGATTAGAGTTGTTCTTCCTCCTTGTTTGGCAAAAATAGATACTTTTTT
>JBAXBJ010000007.1:0-90132 GCA_037142075.1 Bacteroidota bacterium | reverse complement strand
TGAACCACATAGGCACATAGGACACATAGACGAACACACGACCGCACGACTAAACCAACTTTGCACCTTGAACGCAAAGCATGGATACTGAGCCTGTCGAAGTATGAACTTTGAACCACAATAGGCACATAGGACACATTAGAAATTTCCCCGTTTTCAAATTCCCGCATTTTCAAATCCCCAAATTTTCAAATTAAAGAATTAACACCTCTTGGTTAACAAGTTATTAAATTTAACTAACAATTAACCTTGTTTTTAAACATTTCACTATCTTTGAAGCCTTGTTTTTGCTGATTACACTTGCGCGCTTCTGTTTTTTCCTCTCATTTGCCGTTCCCTTTAACACTTTTTCATCACTCCTGCAATCTTAATATCTAAGAACAACAATACTTTACTAAGGTTTTCCCTGGCAGATGTTCGTCTTTTTACGCTCAAAGCCCCGCATTACCGCATTGCCACATTAGCAAATTACCGCATTAGCACATTACTCCATTTTCAAATTAACCAATTTTCAAATTAACGATTATGTCAGTAAACTACAAACCTGTTCCCAAGAAAAACCCATCGCAGCAAGCCGAACCGGCAAAGTATTATGCACAGGTAGTAAGCTCGGGCGATTTGACGCTGAGGCAGTTGGCAAAACAAATTTCGTCCATAAGCACGGTAAGTACTGCCGATACCATGGCGGTGATCGAAGCCTTCCTGGAAGTAGTGCCGCAGGCCCTGGCCGATGGCAAAATTGTGAGGCTTGGCGATTTTGGCTCGTTTAACCTCACTGCCAGCAGTACAGGTGCAGCCGATGCCGCCGCTTTAAGCAGTACTGCTATTAACAAGGTAAGCGTTAAGTTCAGGCCGGGAAAAGAATTTGCCAAAGTAATTGATGCCATTGAGTTTGCGAAGACCACCTAAACACACGCCAACCTACACGGTATCTTTTGCTAAATTACACGGTATCTTTTGCCTGCTTACACGGTATCTTTTGCCTGCTTACACGGTATCTTTTACCCGACTGCACGGTATCTTTTTAACCGTTGCAGTTTTGCTTTTACATTGATGAACAATAAAACCAAAACCACGTTAATAATTAAAACCAAATACCATGAAAAATAAACTACGCTTTACACGCAGCCTGGCTTTGGTTGCTATTGTTATTTTGATGATGATGCCGGGAAAGGGATGGGGGCAACTCTCAATTGCCACTTCTGGAACTCAATACACAGTTGATTTTAGTACAACCACTTCAGGTGTAAATAATGGATCATTTGCGGCGGCTGCTACTTTTTCAGGCACTACGCCATCATCCGGACAATTAGATTCTGATGCTTGGGCTTTTGTGAACGATGGAGCAAGCGCACCCACAACATCAGTGTCAACATTTGCAACTGCAGGAACTGGTGGGCTGGGTACATCTACCGGAGCTGTGAGCTCAGGAGGATGGTATGCATTTAATTGTGGAAGTGGAAATCCAGCTTTTGGCTTTCAACCATCTGGTAGTTTTTGTACAGCGGGCATGATAACAATGAAAATGACTAACAATACCGGATCAAGCATTAATAGCATTGACATTTCTTATACTGCGTGGTACTATAATGACCAAGGTGTAGGTACTGATCTGCAATTCTTTTATTCTTCTGATAATACTACATACACAGACGCTGGCATTACCTTAACAACACCGACAACAGCTGCTGGTTCTCCTACTTGGACATCAACTACTAAAACCAAATCAATTACATTATTAAATATTGCAAATGGAGGTTCTTTTTATCTGAGGTGGTACACTTTAGATAACGGGGGTACAGGCAGTAGAGATGAATTGGCGATTGATGATATCAAGATAACAGGTAATGGAATTACTGCTACCAATTACTATTCTAAATCAACAGGTAATCTAGATAATGTTGCTAACTGGGGAACAGTTACGGATGGATCAGGTACTGCGCCACTAGGATTTACAGCTGACAACCAGATTTTTAATATCCGTAACAATGCTACCCCCACTATTGGTGCAGATTGGACTGTTTCAGGAGCCGGTTCTAAAATAATAACAGGAGATGGTGCCAATGCCTGTAATTTCACTATTCCTTCCTCTTTTAAAGTTACTGGTACAATAGATGTGGCTGCCTCTGCAACCTTAACCATTGCTAACACGACCAACTATCCTACTCTTGGTGCTTTGACCGGAACAGTGGCATATACAGGAGCTTCAGCACAAACCATTGCTGCTGCTACCTATGGTAGCCTTTCAATTTCAACAACCGGTGGTAATGCAACTGCGGGAGGTGCAATTGGCGTTACCACTGCACTAACTGTTGCCTCAGGTTCTACCTTGGATATGGGTAGTGCTAACTTGCTATCTGGTGCTTTTACTGCTACAAGTGGAACGGGAACATTAAAAACGGCAGTCCCTACTGCAACCAGTGCAACGCCTATACCGACGGCAAAAACCTGGACAATGGATGTATTGTATAATAGTGCAAGTCCGCAAACAGTTGTAGCAGGAAATTATAATAACCTCGATATCAGCGGAGGCAACCGAACACTAATTAGTGGCGGTATTATTGCAATTGCAGGTACTTATACTCCGGGTGCAGGTACTTTAACGGTTAGCAACAATACAATAAGTTTTAATGGTTCATCCCCTCAAAACCTGCCAGCTGCTACCTATAACAATGTTGTTATCGCGAATTCTGCCGGTGTTACAATTTCAGCCAATACTCAAGTAATAGGCGGAACAACTACACTTACATCGGGTGCTTTAATATTGCCTACTGGTGCTAGTAATCTAGTCACTTTTTCAGGAGCTATTTCTGCAACTTCAGGCACTATTACTGGGTCTTCAACGTCAAATATTTCAACCGCTACAATCTCAACTAGTTTTGCATTTACAAGTGGCGGTCAATCGTTAAATAATTGGTCGGTAAATGGTGCTATTGGCTCTTCGACAACAATTGGACTCAGTACTCCTGTGACAATAAATGGAACACTTACTCATAATGGAGCTACAGATATATGGTCAACATCTGCGGGTGCTATAACCATTGTAAGTGGAGCTACATACGATGAGATTTCCAGCGGTTGGTATAGAGGTGCCGGTGCAATTACTATTAACAGTGGTGCTTCATTTAAAATAAATGGTTCAGGAGGTCTTACGGCAGCCACAGCTCAAGGAGTTGTGCAAGTAACTGGAGCCCGATCCTTCAGTGGAGGTGCAAATTATACTTTTAATAATTCGAGTTCTCAATCAATAGGTGATGCATTAGATGCAGCCGGAGGTGCTGGTAAAACAGGTGTTATTACCGGAAACGTTGTAGTATCAGGAAACTCAAGCGGTTTAACTTTAAATTCAGGTACTACTATTACAATTAATTCTCCAGGTTCATTTACTTTAGGGACAGGTTCATCATCGTCTTTATTAATTGCACCTGCCGCGTCCGTAATAAATGGAACAGGGAACGTTAGTTTTCTTGGTAATGGAGCCACATCAGGTTCGTCGCTTACCACGGCCCATGCTAATGGAGTCAGCGGTACCATTCAGTCATCAGGTACTATTAGTCTAACTAACGGATCAAATAATAACACCAACTTTACTTTTAATGGATCTGTAGCGCAGGTTACAGGAAGTTTATTGCCGGCTACTGTGAATAACCTTACTTTCATTAATACTTTCAGCGGTTCCGTGGCCTCACCTTCAATTACACTTTCCTCTTCAACAAATGTAAACGGCACAACTACTATGGCTGGAGGAACTGCACCACTAGGTTTAATTGGCATAGGAGCAGGGAATACACTTACGCTAAATGGTGTTGTTACCATGACTAATGCTAATAAATTAGTTGGCACATCAACCTCTAATTTAATTATTGGAGGTTCGGGCGCTCTCGGTTCGACTCTTTTTGCGGCCAGTGGTGGTGGGGTTGTTCAGGATTTCACAATGAACCGTGCAACCTATACAGCAACCATTGGCACAACCCTTACAGTAGGAGGTGCATTCAATCTAACAAATGGTGTGCTGGCAATGAGCACAAACACTCTAACACTAAACGGAGCCATTACGTTTGGTTCAGGTACATTAACAGCAACAGGTCCACTAACAATTGGCGGATCAGGTTCAATAACCGGAAATCTTACCGGAACTTCAACCCCACTTGCATTATCAATTTTAACTATAAACCGCAGTGGTGCCAATTTGCCATTAGCTACAAACGTAACACTATCCAGTGCGACTGCACCCCTTGTATTAACTGCCGGAAACATTACTCTTGGTGCTTATAACTTAACTGCTACAAGTAGCGCTTCCACTGCAACTCTTGGTACTGGAAGTTCATCCTCCATGATTGTTGCTACCAGTGCCACAATAGGTAAAGCTTATGTTACAATAACAACAGGCGCTTCCGGTTTGAGAACATTTCCAGTTGGGGATGGAACAAACTACACACCTGTTACACTTAGCTTTAGTGCAAATGCTATAGGTGGAACCATCGGAGTAAATGTAACGGCTACTGCCCATACATCATTAAATTTAACAGGCAACCCCCAAGCTGACTATATAAGCAGGTACTGGAGTTTTACAACTACCGGTTTATCGAATTATACATACTCCAGTACTTTCACTTATGTCCCTGGGGACATCACAGGGGATCAGACCTTAATGAAATTAAACCGGTACACAGGTTCAGTATGGGTAGAAGATGCCACAAGTTCGGCAGCCGCAAATGTTTTGACTTCAACAACTGGTTTGACACAAGTCACTGGCTTGTTAAATGGAAATGACTTTACAGGAAGAAAAGAACCTAATCCAGTTAGTTATGTATGGAATGGAAGCACTTCGAACGATTGGGCAACTCCTTCCAATTGGACTCCTAGCGGAACCCCAGGTACAATTGATAATATTACAGTTAATGTGCCAGGCAGTTTTACCAATTGTTCTATCAATTCAGGTTCAAAAACAGTTGCCAGTTTAACCATTAATGGAACAGGGGCTTTCGTTATGGCTTCCGGCGCTTCGTTAAGCGTTACCGGTGCAGTTACCTATGACGGTTCTGGTGGTGCCACGGCTACCCTAGATTGTGGAAGTACGTTCAACTATAGCGGTGTCTCATCTCAAACTGTTGCGGCTTTAAACTATGGAAATCTTAACTTAACAGGTGGTGCAAGAGTATTGGCAAGCACAGGTACAATAGGCATTTGTGGCACATTTACTCAGGGAGCAGGTGGGTTTACCAATACAGGAAGCACTATTGATTTTAATGGTTCAGGTTCGCAAACTATACCTGCTTTTACTTACAATAATCTTACTTCATCTTCTTCAGGTGCAAGAACACTTGCTGGCAGCGGGTCAGTTGCAGTTGCCGGTACATTTACACCGGGTTCAAACACTTATACTATTACCGGAAGTACCATTGATTTCAGCAATTCGGGTTCACAAACCATACCTGCTTTCAATTATAATATCATTACCAATACCGGCGGCGGCGCCAGAGTCCTGGCAAGCAGTGGAACTGTGGGTATTGCATCAACCTTTGCACCGGGCGCAGGTGCTTATACTGTAGGTGGAAGCTCCATTGATTACAATGGTACAAGTGGGTTTACGATGAGTACTTTTACTTACAACAATTTAACAATCAGCGGAAACAAAGGCTCAGGCACAGTTAGCTTTGGTTCTGGTACGATAACTATTGGCGGGGTTTTAAGCTACACGGCAACCAATGCCACACAGACTGCCGGCTCAGGTACGGTAGTTTTTAATTCAGCCAGCTCACAAACTATTCCGGCATTGAATTATTTCAACCTTACTTTAACTGGTGGTGCAAGGGAACTCGCTTCATCTGGAACAATAGGTATTGCAGGTCCAACATTTACTCCGGGCTCAGGTCCTTTTACTGTTACTGGAAGTACCGTTAACTTTAGTAATTCAACTGGTTTTGCCATTCCGGCATTAACACCTGCTGCAACTTACAATTATAATAATCTAACAATTTCTGGAGGTACAGCCTATACTTTAGCCGCAAATACCACCATCAGTGGCAATTATACTCAAAATGCAGGGACATTTACTGTTACACCAGGAGCCTCGGCATTTACTTTGACAGTTGGAGGTAATTTCATCCAGACAGCAGGTACATTTAATGTTACCGGTGGTTCTGCAACTGCAGGAGCAACAGTTACAGTAACAGGATCAACCTCCGTATTCTCAATAAATATGTCTCCTAATTCTGGTAATGCTGCATCATTGTTATTGCCTAGCCCAACAAATACCATTTTATTTCAGGCTAATGGCGATGCAACTTTTACAGGATCTAATACAACAACTGCCTTTGACTGGATGGCTGGGGGAAATAGTGGTTCCATTTATAATATTACCTTCGGAATAAAAGGAAATTTCAATTGGTCTAATGCTACAGGAAGGCCTTATACAACTGGAAGCGGCATGGCAAAAGGGTTTGTGTTTAATGGTGCAGGAACGCTTATAGTACCTCAAACATTAAATTATGGTGGTTCTACAACAACATTAACTTCAATTTACGGAATGATTTTTTCAGTAAATTCTGGTACTGTTGTAAAATTATTATCTGGTGTAGCAATCGGTGCCGCAACTGGTCCATACAACACATTCACTGTAAATGGAACGTTGGACGCTCAAAGTTCTGTTATTAGTGGTGGAAATGCCACAGTAGCCGCAAATAATACAGGGTTTACTCTAGCATCCGATGCAACACTAATGACTAAATTGGCTACCGGTATTAACGGTACGGTTACAACTGCCCTGAAAAACTTTTCATCAACTGCCAGTTATGTATTTAATGGTACAGCAGATCAGGTAACTGGTGCATTGTTAACCACAGCTAAAAATATTGATTTGGCTAATACCGGGGGTAAAGTTTCGCTTTCAAATGGTATAGCTGTTTCGGGTACGGTAACAGTACCTGCAAGCAATAAATTAGGAGTATCCACCTATGCAATTACCGGTGCCGGCAATTTCAATTTACAAAGCGGTGGTACCTTATACACTGCAAATACTGCAGGTATCAATGGTTCAATAGGTGTAGCAGGGACAAAAACCTTTGATCCTGCTGCAAATTATGTGTTTAATGGCGCTGCAGATCAGGTTGCAGGAGCTTTGTTAACCGCAGCTAACAATATTGATTTAGCTAACACTGTCGGGAAAGTGGCGCTCTCTGGTAATGTGGCACTTTCAGGTACTTTAACCATACCTACTGGAAACAAACTTGATGCTGCTTCTTATGTGATCAGTGGCGCTGGTGATATTGATTTGCAGGGCGGAGGTGCATTTATTTCTTCGCACAATTCCGGCTTGAATGGTAATATCGCTGCAAGTGGGGTTCTGTCAACATACAGTACTTCAGCCAACTACACTTTCAATGGCTCATCAGCCCAGGTAGCCGGCGCCTTATTACCAGCGACGGTAAATAACTTAACGATTGATAATGCCGCAGGTGTCAAACTCAGCAACATCGCACTGACAGTTGCCGGCACCATGCTTATCAATTCAGGGAAGTTGTTTACGCTGGAAAGCGGGAAACAGTTAACAGTTAGTGGCACATTAACCAACTCTGCCACCGCTTCCGGACTGGTAATCGAATCGGATGCTTCACTCTTACACAATACTGCCAGTGTAGCAGCCACGGTTAAACGCAATATACCTGCCTGGGGCAGTACAATGGTAGGTTGGCATTTGCTGTCATCACCGGTTGCAAGCCAAGGTTTTCAATCCAATTTTGTTTCCTCCCCACCATCTGCTAATGAAGATTTCTTTTTATGGAAGGAGACAACTAACGAATGGATAAACAGTAAAGTTGGAGCTAGTGCCCCGTATACATTTAACACTGCGGATTTTGGAAGTTCATTTGTGATAGGTCAAGGCTACCTTGTTTCTTATAGTGCCACTTCAGATAAGGTATTTTCCGGCTCGTTGAACGTTGCCAATGTTCCACTAACTTTAAGTTATACCGATGCAGGTCGTAAAGGTTGGAACCTGCTTGGCAATCCCTTTGCTTGTGGTCTTAAATGGAATGTAACCACTTGGGGCGCAATAAATGTTGGCGGAGTAGCCAAAATCATGAAAAGCACTGACGGTTCTTATCAGGACATCAGCGCTGATGAATATATCCCAGCGATGAATGGATTTTTTGTTAAAACTTCAGTGGATGCTACAAGCATAACAATTCCTGCAACGGAAAGAGGCCATTCAGGAACTTGGCTTAAATCTTCCGATATACAACACTTTGCTTTAACTGCCAGGGACCTTGACGGCCAAACAGCACAAAGTAGCGATATACGGATTAACCCTGAGTCCACAGCCGGATTTGATTTGTTGTACGACGGTGAATTTGCACCATTTTATGCTCCGCAGTTTTATTCAGTAGTTGGCAGCGACAAACTTTCAACCAACTCAATTCCTGAAATTACAGATGAAACTGTAATTCCAATGGGTTTTGTCAAAAACAACGGCAACAATTTCCGGATCGAAGCACAAGGCATCGAAACCTTTCAGCCAGCTACAGCCGTTTACCTTTGGGACAACAAACTGGGCATCAAGCAGAATCTGGCAGTGAACCCTGTATATGCATTTACTTCCGCCACGGGTGATGCAGCAGCAAGGTTCGAGTTGCATTTCAAGAATGCTACTTCCGTTCCCGATCCTGCGTCAAAGGAAAACTTCAGCGTATACCAAAACAATGGCAACCTCAATGTTGTTACACCGGAGGCTTCCAATACCGAAATCCGTGTCACCAATATGATAGGCCAGGTAGTACTCCGCGGCAACACCGGCGGCAATACACAGACGTTACTAAATGCCAATAAGCTGCAAAACGGCGTTTACGTGGTAAGCCTTATAAGCGGCAGCAAAGTGGTTAGTACGAAAATTGTGGTCAGTAGATAATGGACAATGGACAATGGATAATGGACAATGGATAATTGACAATGGACAATGGATAATTGACAATGACTTTTGACCTTTGACTTTTGACCTTCGGCTTTTGACCTTCGACAAAAAAAAGAGCCTTTCCTGTGCAAGTGGGGAAGGTTTTTTTAGTGAAGAGTGAAAAATGAATAGTGAAAAGTGAGGCTCTGTTACAGGTATTCGCTTTGTCACCCCTCGCCTTGTCACCCCTCGCCCCGTCGCCCCTCGCCTCTATGTGGCCTATGTGCCTATTGTGGTGAAAAACATGAAAAGACATTCCAGTGAAAACGGGGAAGGTTTTTTTTAGTGAACTGAAAATGGAATAGTGAAAAGTGGAGCCCGGTAGAAGATATTTCACGGAAATGAAGGTATCTGAGTGTGAAGAAATAACGAGAATGAAAATTAGATTGGGCGTGTAAATTAAACTGTGTCAGCAGAATTTTGAGACTTTAAATCAGATTGTGTAAACAGGAAATTTAGACTGCACACGGTATTGACATTCTAAGAGCTTAAGTACTCATTCTAAGATACATAAACTTAGAAGTTCCGGAATAGAATGGCAGTTAATCATAAACTTTCTGATTTAATAGTAAAATAATCTTAAAATAAGTGCCGGTATAATAATAAATAATATATTTGTTTTCTAAAGATGTTGCAATAGACTGATTTGATGTACGGCTGCCTGATTATCTTAATTATCGCGCTTAACTTAATATGCTCAATCTTTCTTCGCTTATCTGATTTCTTTCTTTACTACCTGACTTCGAAAAGCAGATAACGATTTTCTTTATTAGCCTGAACTTAAGTAAACCAAAAATAAACCCTTAACCAAAACACTATGATTAAAAAATTACGCTCTTCGTTTAGCTATGCTTTAGCTGCTTTGATTATTTTTATGCTACTGCCGGGAATAGGGCGGGGGCAAATTGTAACTGAACCATTTAATTATACTCCAGATGTATCTAATGGTTTAGCTAAACAAAGTGCAAATGTTTGGCGCACCGTAAATGCTGGTGATAGTATACTTGTTATTAGTGGAAATTTATCCTATTCAGGATTTCCAGCATCTTCAGGTAACAGCATTACTTATGGTGGGGCAGGAGCAGAATACTATAGAGCATTTACAAGCCAAACTTCGGGAACAGTTTATATGTCATTTCTTTTAGATGTTACCGCTTTAGGGTCTTTGAATGCAACAGGGGGGTATACAATTGGTCTTATAGATGGGACTACATCTAATTTTTATGGACGTGTTTGGGTCAGGCTTAGTGGTACATCATATAATATTGGAATAAATGCAGGATCTGCTGCTGCAAATATTAATTGGGCTACTAATGCACTTTCAGTAGGGACTACTTACTTAGTTGTTATTTCTTATCAAATAATTTCTGGAGCATCGAATGATATTGCTAAACTATGGATAAATCCTGCATTGGGAGGAATTGAACCGTCAAGTGATGCTACTTCTACAAATGCATCAGCAACAGATGCTACTTCTATCCAAAGAATGTTCTTAAGACAAGATAATACATCAAGTACACCTGGAACTCTTATACTTGACGAAATCAGAGTAGGCACGACCTGGGCCTCTGTTACACCTTCATCAGTAGCAGGTGCTCCAACCAAACTTGCTGTTACTTCCGTAAATGGCAATAATTCTCCGGTTTCCGGTGTCCCTTTTTCTGTAGTTATTCAATCTCAGGATGGAAGTAGTATACCTCAGCCTGTTACTTCGGATGTTAATATTACACTTTCAGGTACTGGCATAGGAGGTACAGTTACAGGAACAATCACTAACGGGCAGAGTAGTGTGACTATTAACGGTGTGACCATGTCAGAAGGTACCGGGTTAACGATTACTGCAACCCAAACTTCGGGAACACCAACTTTAACGGCTGGTACCAGTTCATCCTTTTATGTTGCGAGTACAACACCAAGTTACAGAACCAAGGCAAGTGGTAACTGGAGTACTGCAGGCACCTGGGAAATTCAGATTTCAGGCAGCTGGTATAATGCAGCCGAATATCCAAATGCATCAAATAAAAATGCGACAATTCTAAATACTCATACAGTTGCATTAACTGACAATACGGGTATGTTTAATAATCTTTCAGTTAACACTGGTGGCAAAGTATGGTCTGGAAGCGCAACTGCCAGGTTTTTATATGCATATGGAAATATTACCTGCGATGGCACTATAGGCGATGCCAGCGGAACTGATGGTATAGGTTTTGATATAGAAGGAACAAACTGCATAATAAGCGGTAGTGGACTGTTTAAAATTAGCAGGATGTCGAAATTTACGACTACAAATGCCATAACCAACCTTACACTTGGAATGGATGCCAGTGTGATGTATACTCATGCAAGCAATTCAGCCTTATATAATTTTGTTCCGTTAGCTACAACACTTAATATAACTGTTAATTCTAATGTAAAGGTAACAGTTCCCAATGCAAGTATAGATTTAAAAGGATGTACCCTTACACTGAAATCAGGGGCCTCATTACTTGATAATGGTACTATTACTAACCAAGCTGGAGCTAATGTTACGGTAGAACGTGCTATTGCCGGTGGCGAATGGCATTTAATTTCCGCACCAATTTCTGATGCAGTTTCCGGGTTGTTCACAGGTAAATTCTTGCAGAAAAATACTGAATCAACTAATGCATTTACTGATATTGAGTCAGTTACCGAGGCCCTTACACCGGCAAAAGGTTTTGCGTTGTATAATGCAACAGATTTTACAGCTCAATATACAGGAACTCTGAATACAGGCGCTATTGGATCAGCTGATAATGTTACACGATCGGCAACCGGTGATTTCTCAGGATGGAACCTTGTTGGCAACCCTTACCCATCCTCAATCGACTGGAATGCTTCATCCGGCTGGACCAAAACCAATTTAAATGATGCTACTTATATTCATGTAAATGCTTCTAATTGGGCATCTTATGCGGGTGGTGTTGGTGCTAACGGAGGGTCTCAATTTATTGCTTCAGGCCAGGGATTCTTTGTAAATGTAGCGAGTGTTGGGAACGGTACACTCACAATGAATAACAGTATTAGGGTACATAATTCAACTCCTTTCTATAAAAGCGCTGTAAGCAACCTTGTAAGGTTACAGGTATCCGGCCAGGGCTTTACTGACGAAGCAATTGTGAGGTTCACTGCCAATGCTACAGCAGAATTTGACGGCGACTATGATGCGTATAAACTTTTTGGCGATGTTGCAAAAGCAGCCCAACTCTATACGTTAGGCAGTACTCCATTAGCTATCAACACAATGCCCGAAACCAGCACCGTTCCTGTTGGAATTCACGTTGGCTCAACCGGTACTTATACCATTGCTGCTACCGAAATCAACGACTTTACCAAAGTAACCCTCGAAGATACCAAAACCGCGGTGTTCACTGATCTGCTTACAACTTCCTATACTTTTAACTTTGTACCTGGCGAAAATGAACAGAGATTTGTTCTGCATTTCGGACCTTTGGCAGTTAACGAAACTGAAAGCTCATCTGCCAATATTTACAGCTACCGTCAAACAGTTTATGTAAATATGAAAGATAAACAGGCAGGCGATATCTATATTTATAACATTGCCGGTCAGTTGGTTACTACTAAAATGTCAGCACAGGGAATGAACGAGATAGGCCTTAATCAAACGGGTAACTATATCGTGAAAGTGATTAACAGGGATAATACAGTGGTTAGAAAAGTGTTCATTAACTAAGAGACAGGGCGAAGGGGCGAGGGGCGACTAAACGGCCCCTAACCCCTAAATCCTAACCCCTAAATCCTATAATAAAGAATCAGAAACAAGAATAAACTCAAAGACATATGAAAAGAAACATAAAAATATTAGTTATTGCAGTCTTACTGGCAACAGCTCCTCTGCTGATATTCGCTCAGCCTCATCCTAATAATGGAAATGGTGCTCCAGGTGCAGGCAACACCCCTGTTGGCGGCTCCAGCAGCGCGCCCATTGGCAATGGCACCTTTCTGTTACTCACTTTGGCGATGGCTTATGCCGGAAGAAAAGTGTATGTAGTACGCGCTAATCCTACAGGCGAATAAATCGCAAACGCCTTCATGGCTCATACAGTCTACACAGTTATCCGCTAAAACGGGTAACTGTGTTTTTTATTTCCGGTCATCACCAGGGCCAACTTTTTGCAAATCAACCTTTTTGTGTCTGAGATATGAACAGGAAATTTTTGCAATTCAATATAATAACGTCAGCAATGCTTCTTACTTATCATAAAAACTGTTGCTGAGTTCACTCAAAATATTTTTACCGACAGTATAAAGACATTCAAAAAATTATATATTTGTGGCTAACATTATTTAAAAGCCATTGTCACCTGATAAAAGGTATTGGAAGCGAAAAGTGTTTAACGCTAAGCTCGCTGAGAAGGCGCAGAGAGCCATAGAGTTCATGCCAGGTAGCCTTCTCTGCAGAACTCTGCATAATACTTTGCGGTTCTCTGCGGTTATTTTTTTAACATTTTCTGTCAGGTAAACGACATTTATTTATCAGCTATAAATCCCACCCATGCAAACCGATATCTATAAGCCCAAAAATCATATCCGCATTGTAACTGCTGCCGCATTGTTCGACGGGCACGATGCAGCCATTAATATCATGCGCCGCATATTGCAGAGCACTGGCGTGGAGGTGATACATCTCGGGCACGACAGGCAGGTTCAGGAAATTGTGGATTGCGCCATACAGGAAGATGTCCAGGCTGTAGCTATTACATCCTACCAGGGAGGGCATATGGAGTTTTTCAAATACATGCATGATTTATTGAAGGAAAAGGGCTGTGGTCATATCAGGATATTTGGCGGTGGGGGAGGAGTGATCCTTCCGGAGGAAATTAACGAACTGCAACAGTATGGCATTGCAAGGATATTTTCGCCTGACGATGGCCGCCACCTGGGCTTGCAGGGCATGATCAACGAAGTGGTTGAACTATCCGATTTCCCGACAGGCAAAGACCTGACAATTACCAAATCCGATATTCTGAAACGCGATTACCACGCCATAGCCCAACTTATCTCGGCTGCCGAAAACCATCATTCGGAAGTTAAAAACCTCCTGGCTGAACTTAAAGCAGGATGTTCGTCGGGTACAACTCCGGTTTTGGGAATAACCGGTACCGGTGGTGCAGGAAAATCTTCGCTTGTGGACGAGTTGGTCAGGCGTTTCCTTTCCGATTTCCCCGATAAAACCTTAGCCATTATTTCGGTGGATCCATCGAAGCGAAAAACCGGTGGTGCACTGCTGGGGGACCGGATCCGCATGAATGCCATTAACACGCCAAGGGTTTATATGCGTTCGCTGGCAACCCGTCAGGCTAACCTGGCCCTGTCGAAACATATAGCCGAAGCACTTTGCATTGTTAAAAATGCTGGATTCGACCTGGTGATCCTCGAAACTTCGGGGATCGGGCAATCGGATACTGAGATAGTAGATTTCTGTGACGTAAGCATGTATGTGATGACGCCGGAATACGGTGCCGCCACACAGCTTGAAAAGATCGATATGCTTGACTATGCCGACATAGTTGCCCTTAATAAATCGGATAAACGCGGTGCACAGGATGCATTGCGCGATGTGCGCAAACAGTTTGCCCGCAATCGTATGCTTTTTGCCACCGATCCCGAGAAATTACCGGTGTTTGCAACCATGGCTTCGCAATTTAACGACCATGGAGTAAACCAGCTATATCGTGAACTCATCCATATTTTGAATGCCAAAACCAAGGCAAATTACGATTCGCAGTTTACTATGGCAGAAGATATCGTCAGCATTGCCGGCATTATTCCGCCAAGGCGGGTCCGCTACCTGGGCGAAATTACGGAGAGCGTCCGTAACTATAACAAATGGTCAAAGCAGCAGGCCGCAGTTGCCCGCCGACTTTACGGGCTTCATATTGCGATCGAAGAACTCAATTACCCTGAGAATACGCTGCTCACCAGCTCAACTCCTGCACTATCAGCTGAATTAAAGAAACTTTATAAAGAAACGCAGAAACAGCTGGAACCGGCCAACCAAAAACTTATCGATACCTGGCAACATCGTATCAAGGAATTAAAAAAGGATAATTGTACATATATAGTCCGCAACAAAGAAGTAAAGGTGCAAACGTACACCGAGTCGATGTCGCATCTGCGCATTCCTAAGATTGCTATGCCGCGTTACAACGACTGGGGCGATATACTCGAATGGTGTCTTCGCGAAAATGTACCGGGTGAATTTCCTTACGCTGCCGGGCTTTATCCTTTTAAGCGCGAAAACGAAGACCCTACACGTATGTTTGCCGGCGAAGGCGGACCCGAGCGCACCAATAAGCGCTTTCATTATGTTTCCTTCGGCATGCCTGCCAAACGGCTTTCCACGGCTTTCGACTCAGTTACACTTTACGGTGCCGATCCCGGATTACGACCTGATATTTACGGCAAGATAGGTAATGCCGGTGTTTCGGTAGCCTGCCTCGACGATGCTAAAAAACTCTATTCGGGTTTTAATCTATGCGATCCGGCAACATCCGTTTCTATGACCATCAACGGACCGGCTCCCGCCATGCTTGGTTTTTTTATGAATACCGCCATCGACCAGCAGTGTGAATTGTATATACATAAAAACGGGCTCCAAGAGGAAACCGAAAAGAAGATAAACGCTATTTTTCGGAAACACGGCTCAAAACGGCCTGGTTACCGGGGGGATTTACCTGAAGGGAATAACGGATTGGGTTTGATGTTGCTCGGCATTACCGGCGACCAGGTGCTTCCGGCAGAGGTTTACACGAAGATTAAAACTGAAACCATTGCCAATGTCCGTGGTACGGTACAAGCTGATATATTGAAAGAAGACCAGGCCCAGAATACCTGTATTTTTAGCACCGATTTCGCACTCAGGCTGATGGGCGATGTGCAACAGTATTTTATTGAGAATAATGTAAGGAACTTTTACTCTGTTTCCATCTCAGGTTATCATATTGCCGAAGCCGGTGCCAACCCGATCACCCAGCTTGCCTTTACCCTGGCAAACGGTTTCACTTACGTTGAATATTACGCCTCGCGCGGAATGGATATCGATAAATTTGCACCTAACCTATCCTTCTTCTTTTCCAACGGCATTGATCCCGAATATTCGGTTTTGGGCAGGGTGGCACGACTGATATGGGCCAAAGCTATGAAAGGACTTTACAAAGCAGGGCCACGCTCACAGATGCTCAAATACCACATACAAACCTCGGGGCGTTCGCTTCATGCGCAGGAAATTGATTTCAACGATATTCGCACTACACTCCAGGCACTTTATGCAGTTTACGACAACTGCAATTCGCTGCATACCAATGCTTACGACGAAGCCATCACAACTCCAACCGAGGAGTCTGTTCGCCGGGCCATTGCCATACAAATGATTATCAACAACGAACTTGGGCTTACCAAAAACCAGAATCCACTTCAGGGCTCATTTATCATAGAAGAACTGACTGACCTGGTTGAAGAAGCTGTTTTGGCTGAATTTGATCGGATAAATGAACGCGGAGGTGTATTGGGGGCCATGGAAACCATGTACCAGCGCGGTAAAATCCAGGAAGAGTCGCTCTATTACGAACATCTTAAGCATACCGGCGAACTGCCGATCATGGGAGTAAATACTTTCCTTTCGAGCAAAGGATCGCCGACTGTAATACCGAAACAGGTAATACGTGCCACCAAAGCCGAACAGGAATACCAGATTGCTATGCTGCAGCAGTTGCACAACACCTGGCAGGATGAATCACGCGGGTGTCTAGTGCATTTACGCGAACAGGCACTGCACGGTGGTAACCTTTTCGAAAGCCTCATCGAAGCAACCAAATATTGCTCGTTAGGACAGATAACTCAGTCATTATTTGAAGTTGGGGGACAGTACAGGCGGAATATGTAACCTTTTTGCGATTATTACGATCATAAAAAAAGCAGGCCGTGAAGCCTGCTTTTTTCAATTGATACTGGTTGTTTGAACTGGGTAACCGGATTCTAATTTACAAATTGCTCTGCATAATATTTAGCTGTAAGCTTTTCGCCGGTGGCTTTCTCAATCATTTCGTTCCAGCTGTAGCGGGCACCGGGTTTAAAAACGTTTTCCTTCAGGTAGTCGCCAACTTCTTTATTACCAAAGTAGCTCTGGCCGTAATCATCCGATTTCAGAACTGTAGATGCTATGTAGTGATTAAACTGCGATGCAAGCAATTCGCCGAGCAGGTAGTTATGGTAGTAACAGGGCGAAGTGGCTATGTGGATCTTGCTTGCCCAATCAGGCAGGTTACGGTTTGCAGGTCGTTTTATCATCTGGTATTTTTCTACCAGGTCCCACCATAATTTATTCAGGTCCTGATCAGGGTCGGCGTACAAAGCTTTCTCGAAACGGTACATAACCTGTGCCCAGCGGCTAAATGTAAGTTGTTCCAGACGAAGAACTTTAAAGCTTTCGGTAGCAACTTTGCGGGCATCGGCGGTATCGGTAAGTTTCATATCGACCAGAAACCCTGCATTTGCAGCCATACGTCCGAAAAACATGGCAATCGCTTCGGTTGTAAAAGTATGCGCAGGGTTGCGAAGAGCAAACGGGAGCTGACCATCAATGTATTTATCGTAATTCGCATGGCCAAATTCGTGCAACATGGTACCCATCCAACTGTAATTGGGTTTGATATTGCACAGAACCCTTACATCTCCGTGGTTATCAATATCTATACAATAGGCATGTTGATTTTTGCCCGGTTTTTCGTAGAGGTCACTTTTTGCGATCATCCCGCTGATATCGAGGCCAATACTGGAATAATAATCAGTGGTAAGTGTTTCAATATTTTTGCCTTGATAGTATTTGTCGAGGTCAACGCTGTAAATGGCGGGCGCTTCCTGGAAAAAGCGGTTTTGATAATGCCAGGGCATCAGGTTTTCGGCTTTAACGTTATCACGTTTCGAGAGATAGGTATCAATTTCGCCTTTCAGACCGGTAAATGCATCGCGGGTCAGGTTATCGAGTTCGTCGAATAGCTTGCTGATCTCTTCCGGGTCTTGCTCGCTCAGTTTCAGGCTCATGGAATGATAATTGTCGAAGCCCAGTTGCTTGGCTATCTCATTGCGTTTTTTTACCAGGTTGATGATATCCTGTGCTACAACCGGACCAATGGCTTTGTGCCCTTCCCATGCCTGCTGCAGTTCGGTGGAATTAGTGGAGGTTTTCAATACATCCTCCACATCGTTGTCACTGAGTTTTTTGCCGTTAACATCGGCACGGAAATTCGAATATTTCTTCTCCACTTCCGTCTGCATTTTGATGGCGCTATTCAGCAGGGAGGTATCGACCTGGTTTCCAAGGTAACTATTGTACATCACTTCGAGCTGGCGTTTCAATAACTCATCGGTGATGGCATCCGATTCTTTGATTTTTTTGAGAATAGCAAAATCCTCTTTATTCGAAAACACTTTTGTGAGTTCAATGTTAAGATCTTCCGATTTTTTCCAATCCTCGTCTTTCCCGCTTAGGGAAGCATTCCAGTATGCCAGCGAAGCCTCATTGGTGAGCGGCTGAACAATAGAATCGAATCGTTCAATAAATGAAAGCAGTTGTTTTTTCATGTGCGGTTTGTTGTTTTTACATCCATCAAAAGCAATTACCGAAAGCAATGCCATCAACAGGATAATACGGGTAAATGTTTTCATAATTCAAAGTTTAAGGTTCAAAATTCAAGGTTCAAAAACCGGACAGGATTAAGACTAAAGTGCAAGGTTGTTATTAAATTGCTGCATTCCCTAATTAGCGCATTATCGCATTATCGCATTAGCACATTAACACATTATCGCATTAATACATTATCGCATTATCACATTTCCAACTCCCAGGATGCCCCTTCTTTTGTATCCTTGATACTCACTCCGGCCTGTGCCAGGGTATCCCTCAGGCGATCGCTGGTAGCCCAGTCCTTATTGGTGCGGGCTTCGCGGCGTAAATCCAGGATAATGTTCATCAGGTTGCTTATTACCTGGTTTCCGGCTTGCGGGTCATTTTCAGGAAGCAGTCCAAGAATGTCGAAAGTAAATGTATGCATCGTAGTGCGAAGCAATCCTATATCATCAGCGGTCAGGCTCTCCTTTTTATCATGAACCGAGTTTATTATCCGGGCAGCATCAAAAAGAAGAGCAATAAGTATCGGGCTGTTAAGGTCATCATTCATGGCCTCGTAGCATTTTGACTGCAATGCTGCGATATCCACAGTGGAGACGTTTACCGGAACCAGCTTTTCGATGGTAGCAATGCTTTTCATCAATCGCTGGAATCCTTTTTCGGATGCCTGCAAGGCTTCGTTGCTGAAATCGAGCGGGCTGCGGTAGTGAGCCTGAAGGATGAAAAAACGCACTGTCATTGGGCTGTAAGCTTTTTCGAGAGCAGCATGACGCCCTTCGAAAAATTCATCCAGTTGAATGAAGTTTCCCAGCGATTTTCCCATTTTCTGCCCGTTGATGGTGATCATATTATTATGAAGCCAATATTTGGCAGGGGTTTTATGGTGTGCAACGGTACTTTGAGCAATTTCGCTTTCGTGATGAGGGAAAAGCAAATCCATTCCACCTCCGTGGATATCGAACTGTTCGCCTAAATAGCGGGCACTCATAGCCGAACATTCGAGATGCCAACCGGGGAAGCCGTCGCTCCATTCCGAAGGCCAGCGCATAATATGTTCGGGTTGCGCTTTTTTCCATAAGGCAAAATCAAAACTGTTTCGTTTCTCGTCTTGTCCTTCCAGTTCACGGGTGTTTGACAATAAATCCTCAATTTTTCGCCCTGAAAGGATTCCGTAGTTATTGGTCTGGTTATATTTTTCAACGTCGAAGTACACCGAACCTTTGCTTTCATAGCCCATTCCGGCATTCAGTATGGTTTTTACCAGGGCGATCTGCTCGATAATATGACCGGATGCGCGAGGCTCAATACTGGGTTTCAGAGTGTTGAGTTTATCCATGGCCGCGTGGTAGCGATCGGTAAAATATTGTACCACTTCCATAGGTTCCAGTTCTTCCAAGCGCGCTTTTTTGGCAATTTTATCCTCGCCGTAATCGGCATCATTTTCAAGGTGCCCGACGTCTGTGATGTTGCGCACATAGCGTACTTTATACCCCAGGTGACGCAGGTAGCGGAAAACCAGATCGAAAGTAATTGCAGGACGTGCGTGGCCCAGGTGAGCATCTCCATACACCGTCGGTCCGCATACATACATGCCGACATGGGGTGAATTTATCGGAACAAAAAGTTCTTTTTGACGAGTTAACGTATTGTAAACGAATAATTTATTTTCCATGCTGAAAGTTTAGCAAGGTGCAAAGGTAGGAATTTTAAGCAATTTGACCAGATGCAGACTAAAGGATATAAACCAACTGATATTTGGAATGTTAAAACTGAAAAACAGTACACAAAAGTACATCAAGAAATGAACTATTATGGGAGTACCTTAACGAACAGCGATCAGAGCCGGTACATACCAGCTGAATAATACTTCAAAAAAAAGACCTGCACAATACAATGGCAGGTCTTTTTTATTTGGCAGAAATGCTAATACTCGTCAGGCAACTGCTTCAACTGTGTTCGAGTAAATACTGGACCGTCTTTGCAAACAAAAACCTTTCCTACATTACAGCGTCCGCATTTCCCGAGGCCGCATTTCATCCGGTTTTCGAGGGTTGTATAAACCTGTTCATCGGCAAAACCATATTTTTCAAGGATAGGGAAAGTAAACTTGATCATTACAGGCGGGCCACAAACAATGGCTATTGTATTTTCACTTATCGGTGTCATCCTGTCCAGAATAGTCGGAACAAAGCCCACTTCACCTTTCCAGTCCGGAGTTTCGCCTCCCGGATCAACTGTTGTTACCAGTTTCACATCCGGGCGTTCTTTCCATTCAGCAAGTTCATCTTTATAAACAAGATCGGCAACTGATTTGGCTCCGTAAAGAATTGTAATATCTTTAAACTGATCCCTTTTATCGAGGCACGACCAGATTACGCTGCGCATAGGAGGCAGAGCAATACCACCGGCGATAAAAAGAAGACTTTTGCCTTTCCAGTCATCAATAGGGAAAATATTGCCGTAGGGTCCGCGGAAACCAATGGTGTCACCTTCATTCAGGCTGGCTAGTTCTGAGGTTACTCTTCCTGCTTCACGGAAAGTACATTCAATATATCCTTTGCGGGTATGAGGCGATGCAACACAAAAGGTCACTTCTCCCTCACCAAAAACAGAATACTCGCCGAACTGTCCGGTATGAAAAGAAAAATTATTTCCTTCTTCTTTGTTTTTAAATTTCAACCTGAATGTTTTGACCATAGGCGCCTCTTCAGTGATCTTCTCGATCTCCATCAGGTAAGGCTGGTAAATATTCTGTTGCTCCATGTTTTTATATGCTGGTTATTTTTGTTAGTGCTTAGTGCTTGGTGCTTAGTGCTGAGTGCTGAGTGCTTAGTGCTATGCACTGTGCACAGAGCACTATGCACTACTTTAAACTACGACCTGAGTTTCTATCGCCGTCAAATGCTCCTTTATATTCATATCCACCGGGCAGGCTCTTGAACAGCGTCCGCAGCCTTCGCAACCGACAACATGAAGTTGTTCGGGCATATAGGCGAATTTATGCATAATCCGCTGGCGCCACCGCTGGCTTTGTACTTCGCGTGGATTGTGTCCGGAAGTATGCAGGGTAAAAAGTGAAAATCCGCATGAATCCCAAAGACGAAGACGAACTCCTTTTTTTGTATTCTGCTCGTCCTGGAAATCGAAGCAGGCGCATGTCGGGCAAACAAAAGCACATGCCCCGCATCCGATACATCGTAATGATTGTTCAAGCCAGAGAGCTGCATTATTGAAAGAAGCAGTTGTTTTTTCAACAACGCTATCCTTATCAAATACAACTTTGACATCAGCCAGGAATTTACTCTTGTCAATGTCTTTGCCTGCATCAGAGAGCAGATCAGCAAATGTCGCTGTCAGTTTCTCCCCTTTTTCTGTAAGGATTTCAACAAGAATTTCATCCTTGCTGATACCGGTAAACTGTAAATCACTGCCAGCCGTATTTCCGGGTCCGCCGCCAACCGAGGTGCAGAAGCAATACTCGTCAGACACAGGACAGGAAAAAGAAATAATGGTGGACTTCCCTTTTTTCTCCAGGTAGAACTGATCTTTAGGTTCTTCACCAAAAATGGCATCCAGAGATTTGAAACCGGAAGCATCGCAAGGCCTTACTCCAAAAAGGATAGTTTCCTTATAATCCGCCGGATCAACCGGGAATTGTTTTGTGCCTGATTTTTCGAGGGTATATTCCAGTACTTTTTCAACTTTCGGAAATACAGCTTTTTTTGCTGATTGCGTTGAGAGCAAAACATCAAGCGCGATTTCATCAAGCGATTGTACCAGTTCAATTTCTACGACCTTGCCTTTGCGGACAGGTGCCAGCACAGGAAATCCCTGTGAACGGAACTTTTCGATCAGTTTCGAAAGGTCGCTGTATTTCAGTATTTTTATTTGTTTCTCCATGGGTCTATGTAAACTAAACTTGGACGATTCAGTTTTAAATCTCCTTTTTTTATACGGATGTTAAAATGGTTATTCTTTGTTTTTGCTATTTTTCAATAATTTTGTTTTTTTTGCTTCAGGCAAGTAGTTTTCCGATGTAATTACCTTCTCACCGCTTTCTTTTTCTAACTCTTTCAAAGCATTTCCAGCTATTCTCCCCCCGATATTGGCAGCTACTTTATTTGCGTTAAATCCTTTGGCATCTTTTGCTTTGGTTACTTTTGTGGTTGAAGCTTCCCCTAACATGGAAAAAATCAATTCAAGGTCCGTCATATGATCACGCAGGTTTTGACTTTTTAATCCTTTCAGTTTTTTATATTCCGAAGGCGTCAATCCAAAAGTAGCTTTTGAGATTTCAGCTGTTAATATTGCGTATTCGATTTGTTCTTTTACACCCCTGTTTTTCCACTCTTCTGTTAATTCTTCGCGGATAGCAATACTACGCATCCGTTTTTCGATCCAATCGTCAGGATACCCTTTAAATTTATAAAGTTCTCTGGTTCTTTGGGTTGCTAATTCAGGATTTTCAATTTCATCTAATCTGTCGGATCCAACCTGTGCTAACCAGAGTTTAAAAGGCTCCGCTTTTGGCGAAGGGATAGACTGTATGATACGTAAAAGTCCTTTTGCATCGGCACACCCCATCCGTTGTTTACCCCCTGCAGTTCCTACGAAAAGGGTAGGTACAAATTGTACCCATCCTTTGGCAAGTTCTGAATCTCGCTGGCGCATTCGCTTTATATACTGCTTAGGGTCTTTGCTTTCGGTTAAAACCAAAACAACATCTTCTACTACGAAGTACCATTTTTGATCTACTTCATTCCAGACTGTGCGTATTTGCTTACTTTCAAAAAGCTTGATACTACTCATTGTTTTGATTTTTCCTATTTATCAGATTAGATAATGAAGTTCTCCTTATCATCGGGTTTATAGGTCGAAAGTGCGTACATGGCATCCGATTTCATTCCGGCAGTTGCACCAAAGGTAGCCTTGATCGGGCTGATCAGTTGGTAAGTAAGCAGGTTTAAAGGAATATCCATCGGGCAGGCGGTGGCGCATTCGCCGCAGTTTACGCAACGTCCGGCAAGGTGCATGGCACGCATAAGGTGGTAATCTAAATTACCAAGTTCATGACTGGCTACCGGAATCCATTGCGGCTGATTAACGTCTGTTGTGCAACGATGGCAATAACACATCGGGCAGGCAGCACGACAGGCGTAGCATTTGATACATTTCTCAAATTCCTTGTTCCAGAAAAGCCAGCGTTCGTTCACTGTCATTGCTTCCAACTTGGCGATCATTTCCTGCTCTTCGGATTTTATCCCGGTATCGGTTGTTTCGAGCAATGCTTCAATGGATTTGAAATCAGTGAATTCAGTCAATGAACCATCTGCATTTGCAAACAGCACATACACTTCTCCATCCTTGAGCTGAAACTCAGAGGCTAGTTGCATGATGCTACGTAATGCTGCAACATTGGCTAAAATACCGAGCTTGCCGAGTTTTTTTACCTCATGTTTCATCAGGTAACCGGCAAGGTTTTGTGTGCAGGATGCGTTTAATATCAATTTCTGAGCCTGATCTTCTGTCCTGGCAAATATCGCCCTGATCCGGTCAGCCGAGCCTTTTTCGTACCCGATAAAAGCATTGATCGTTTTATCGTTCAGTAAAGCTGTTACTTTTTTTATCAAATCACTCATTGGTTGCGCCCTCCTCTTTAAACAATGTGGAAACGGCAATCTTGTTATAATTCTCGTAAGGACCTATTTCCCTGATCTTTTTCACTGTGTTATTCACAACATCAGCCCATTTGAATCCTTCGGCTGCCGAAACCCAGCTGAACTGAATACGCTCGGTATCAATTCCCGAAAAATTCAACAGGTTGCGGAAAACAATCCATCTCCTGCGTGCGTGAAAATTGCCTGTACTATAATGACAATCATTAGGATGACAGCCGGAAACGATGATGCCGTCGGCCCCGTTTTCAAAAGCTTTCATCAGTATCATAAAGTCAATGCGGCCGGTACACGGGAAACGGATGATCTTAACATTGGCCGAATATTTTATGCGGCTTGTGCCTGTGAGGTCGGCGCCGGCATAGGTACACCAGTTGCAAACAAATGCTACTATTTTGGGTTCAAATTCCTCCATTTTCTTTCTATTAATTCATTTACAAATCGAACATCACGTTACTGGTAAAAATGATTTAAGAACAAGGAATAGCGATTGATGATTTTTGATTTTATGAAACTGCTACAAACTATTCCTTTGAGCAGTTTCAACACTTTTTACAAAAATTGCAATCAACTCGTTACTTTCATTTAAGGCAAATTCAATTTTTTCTTCATTTTCAAAAAGCTTTGCCTGTTTAATAATTTTAATACAGATATGGCTTTCACGCAACTCTTTCAATACAATTTTAATTTTATGAATGAAATCTTTTCGTGATTCCCCACTTTGAGCCTCCCCATAATTTAATGCAGGCGAAGTACCTGATCTAAGTAGCTGTCCCGAAAGATGACTTGCTGCCTTATTATTTGGCATCGTTTCAACTATTTTAATAATTAAAACAGCAAATCTTATCAATCTTTCTTCAAGATCATTCTTATTCATGTGATTTATTTTTTTGATTTATCGCTTTACTTCTAAAATCAAAAATCTTCAATCCTTGTTCTTAATTCATTTTAAAATCTTCCTGATCATTCAGTTAATCATTCAACAACGCCATTACTTCGGTATAAACCTGCTGGTTCGAGTATCCATGTATGTCGATTGCCTTGGTACGGCAAAGAGCAACACAAGTTCCGCAACCCTGGCAAAGTCCTTCATTCACCCTGGCAAGAGTTTTTATCACTTCACCATTCCTGTTTTTGATTTCTTCGCGTTCGATAGCCTGGTAAGGGCAAACGCTCTGGCAAAGGAAACAACCCACGCATTGGGAGTACACTGGAGGTGCTGAACGGTTTACGACAGCCACTAAAGGATCGCGTGTTAACTCGTCGTTACTGAACAAAGCGGCTACTTTAACGGCAGCGCCCGAAGCAGCTGCAACCGACTCTGGAATATCCTTCGGGGCCTGGCAGGCACCGGCAAGGAAAATACCGGCTGTATTGGTTTCAACAGGTTTCAGTTTTGGATGGGCTTCAGCAAAGAACTTATAAGGATCGTACGAAATATGAACCGTTTGAGCAAGCGCTTCTGCGCCATGATTGGCAACTCCGGCAGTTGCCAGGACTACCATATCGGCTTCTATTTCTACAGGTACGCCTCCCATCAGGGTATCAGCACCTTTTACGATCAGTTTTCCGTTCTTTTCGTAAATAGTGGAAACTCGTCCGCGGATATATTGTGTTTCATCTTCAACTATGGTGCGCCGAACGAATTCCTCATAATTCTTACCGCCTGCACGGATGTCCATATAAAAAACATAAGGAATTCCATCATGAACTTTATGTTTGTAGAGCATGGCATGTTTGGCGGTGTACATGCAGCAGATTTTCGAGCAATATTCAATTCCCTTGGCAGGATCGCGTGAACCGGCACAGGCAACGAAAACAATCTTTTTAGGAATCTGACCGTCGGATGGCCTGCGGATTTGCCCCTGTGTTGGACCGGATGCTGAAGCCAGGCGTTCAAATGCAAGCCCGTCAATTACATCGGCATATTTTCCATATCCATATTCAGGGAAATAATCGGTTTTCAGAACATCAAAGCCTGTGGCCATTACTATAGCGCCAACGGCAACGTCAATAACCTCATCTTCCTGGTCGAAACGTATAGCCTTGGTCGGGCAAACAATTTCGCAAATCTTGCATTTACCTTTAATATAATAGGTGCAATGTTCCCTGTCGATTACAGGTTTATTTGGAACTGCCTGAGGGAAAGGAACATAAATTGCCGGACGCATTCCAAGACCGCGTTCAAATTCATTTGGTATTTTCTTCTGAGGACATTTCGTGGTGCAAAGCCCGCAACCCGTACAAAGATGCTCATCCAGGCTTTTTGATTTCTTGCGGATCTTAACTTTAAAGTTTCCGATAAAGCCATCGACACTTTCCACTTCAGAATAGGTATGAAGCGTAATATTCGGATGCTGGGCAACTTCCACCATTCGTGGTGTAAGGATACACTGCGAGCAGTCGAGAGTCGGGAAAGTTTCGGATAACTGCGACATGTGGCCTCCAATGGATGGCTGTCTTTCAACCATGATAACCTTATGCCCGCAATTGGCTATATCCAATGCTGCCTGAATCCCGGCAATACCACCACCAACAACCAAAGCGGTTTTGGTAACCGGAACTTTAATGGAATTCAGTGCCTTATTTTTTTTGACCTTTTCAACCATTACCCTGACCAGGTCCTGGGCTTTTTCAGTGGTAAGATCATCATTGGGATGCACCCATGAGCAATGCTCGCGGATGTTGGACATTTCGCAAAGGAAAGGATTTAATCCTGCTTCGGCGCAAGCCTTACGGAACGTAGGCTCGTGCATACGAGGCGAACAGGCTGCGACTACAACTCCATCCAGTTTATGTTCCTTAATGGCTTCCTTTAATAGGGTCTGGCCGGGATCGGAACACATATATTTATAGTCGGTGGCGAATTCGACACCTTTCAGTTCACCGGTTATTTTAGCTACTTTTTCGCAATTTACTGTGGCTGAAATATTTTCACCACAGTGACAAACAAATACTCCTATCCGCGACATGGTTAAGCCTCCGTTTTTTGAGTGATAACAACTTTTTCAGGAACAGCAGCAACTGCTTGTTCTTTCGCTGGCCGTACTGGCAGGTTTACTGATGTCATATGACGATTTAACCCTAGAGTTTTGGCATCAATTCCAACTGCCAGACCTAAAACCTGTGAAATATATAAAACCGGTATATCGATTTTCTCATTCAGGAATTTGTTGATTTCAGGGCGGCGCATATCCAGGTTTGAATGGCACATCGGGCAGGCAACCACAACTACTTCAGCCTGGCGATCCACTGCATCTTTCATAATATTGCCTGATAACCTGGCAACCGTATCCGTACGCGAAACTGACATACCGGCACCGCAGCATTCGGTCTTAAATGCCCAGTCAATGGCATTTCCACCAGCCTTTTTTACCAGGACATCCATGCTTTGGGGATCTTCAACCCTGTCGAATTTCAGAATTGAATGAGGCCTAACAAGTAAACATCCATAATAACAAGCTGATTTGTAGTCGAATGGTTTAACTACTTTTTCTTCAAGCCTGTCGGTAATATATTTGTCGATGAACTGAATAATATTCAAAATCTGGGTTTTGCCTTCGTATTTCAGGTCAATGATCGACGCAACTTTTGACTTTAATGAAGGATCTTCTGCCAGTTCGTGTTTCACAATCGAAAGCCGGTTGTAACAGGCAGCACAGGGAACCACGATATCTGTAATACCTTCTTTTTCGGCCAGAGCCATAATGCGGGCCGGCAGACTGAGCGATAATTCCTTGTTCATATTGTGGGCAGCCGTAGCTCCGCAGCAGTTCCAGTCGGGAACTTCGACCAGTTCGATATCAAATACTTTTGCCAGGGCTGTAACCGATTCCTGGTATTCCTGGGCGCCGCCTTTCATGGAGCAACCCGGATAGAATCCTACTTTTATCATTTTCCCTCCTTATTATCTTTTTGAACCCGGTTAAAAATTGCAGCAATTTTTTTTCTTCCTTTAATAAATTCAGGAACCGGGTTTAATTTACCTTTTACGAACATTTTGGGCGCAATTAACACATCCTGCATCATGGCACCGGTGCGCATTTTATAATCCACAATCAGGCCCATTTCATAGAGGCGGCCTGTAATATTGATCGAATCGAGGAATGATTTATGGAATGCAATAATTTTTTTTGCCTGGGGATTAGTCTTTTTCGCTTTGTACGATTTTTGCCGCAGGTTATCCATAATGGTAGGAATATCAATTTCCATCGGGCAACGGGTAAGGCACATTTCGCAGCTGACGCACAGCCAGATTGACATGGATCGCAACAATTTTTCATAATGTTTCGGATCGTCGGTCTGAAGCATCCGCATAACCAGGCTGGGCGGATAATCCATTTCCTCGGCCACCGGGCAACCGGCGGAACATTTGCCGCACTGGTAGCATTTATTTATAATAACACCGGTTTCCAACCGTAGCTCACCACTAAGGGTTAGAGGGTGATGACTTTCGTGTGAAGCGGACATAAACTATTATTCTTTAGTTTAAAAGTGGTATTCTTTTGATATCGGCCAAAGAAATCAGGCTTTCTTTGTTATTCAAATAACAAGACAAAAGTAAAATATTCAGCAATCCAAATATGTAATTCTACAATTTATACTCTTTTTAAATAACTGGAGTGCAAATGATATAAAGTGCTGTTTTGGTGTATCATAAATCAATATACCTGGGTACTGAGGATTGTGACTAATAAGATCGAAATGAGTTTTAGTACATGACGAATGCCAAATTAGTCCAAAAACGGCTTCGGATTTTTAATTTTCAACTCTCTATTCATCTAATTGTATATAGACACCCGCCAGTCACCCGGCTCATATATTTCAAAATTAAATTCTACCATAACGGGGCTGGTATTTAATTTGCTCGTTGTGGTGTAAGAAATATGGACAGACACGGGAAATACGACATTATTATAGCCGATTGAAAGACCGCTGCTCGTATTCTGTCCACTCGATGAGTTCATTCTGAAATCCGAAATTTTATTGTTCCGTGACCCATTCTGGTATATATCGACAAGCACTCTTTCTAACGAAGAATTTGCTTTTTTGAAACTATAGCGGTCAACGCTCTGCTTGTAAGTGACAAGTGGTTCCTGCGGTTTTGGTCCCATGTACTTATCTGTTATCCACAATCCACTCTGAATGCTGTCCTTGCCGTAAACATGCATGGTATAGGTGCCAATTCCATGCCTTTGACCGGCCAGCCATTCGCCCGAATAGGTCTCACCAGTCTTCCATGTGTAGATTCCGGTACCGTCGGCTAATCCTTTACTAAACTGTCCTTCGTAACGGTCCACTCCAACAGCAATGCCCTTGCCGTTTGCAAAACCATTTTTGCATTTACCTTCGTATGTGCCTGAAATGTTGGGGTTTAACACCTTGCATTTTTCCTGGCTATAAAGCAGCAGAGATGACATGGTGAATGCGGAAATCAGGCAAAAAAACAGGAAGGTTTTCATATTGATCGCAAATAAAATTGTTAACGATGGGAGAAGAAATAATGAATAAAAGTAACCCTTTTTTGAGACTGCAATCATTTCGGCAGTAATTTATCGGCAAAATAGTTTAATTTTCTTTAGTGCTGAAAATTTAAGATGTAACATCGAACCAATTTTCTCTTCAACCGTTTAATATTTATTGATAAATCTTAAACGTACATAATGAACACTGTTGAATCAAAACCGAATGTTAAATTCAAATCGGTTACTATTATTTCAAATCCCGAAATTTCACCCAATGTTTTTCTGCTTTCGTTCAAACGCGATTTTACTTTTCGAGCCGGGCAGGTATTGGGTTTAGCCCTGTTGCCAACTGATGATGCAAGGCTTTACAGTATGGCAAATGGCGAAAATGATGAAAATATCGATATACTATATAATATTAAACCGGGTGGGAAGCTAACGCCTTCGCTGGCTGCCTTAAAACCCGGCGACACTTTATGGATAACTGTCCCCTTTGGTTCTTACCAGGGAGCAGCAGAGCCAGCCTATTGGATAGCTGCCGGAACCGGGATAGCACCGTTTACCAGCATGTATCGATCAGGAATGGGCGACAATAAAATTCTGATCCACGGTGGCCGAAAACTGGATTCTTTCTATTTTAGTAAAGAGTTGATCCGGGATTTTGGAGCGCGTTATATCCGCTGTTGCTCGCAGCAGGAAGGTGAAGGCGTATTTCATGGCCGCGTTACTCAATACCTGGAGGAAACAGAAGACTTGCCCGAGGATCAAAAGTATTACCTTTGCGGAGGTGCTGAAATGGTTGTTGAATGCCGCGAAATACTGCTTACAAAAGGAATTCCGTTCAACAATATTATAGCCGAAATCTACTTCTGATACTAAATGTCAATTTCCGAAACTCCTCTCCAAAAGGATTTGCTTTTGGGCAAAACCTTATCAGATCTGAAACTTATTGCGGCCAGACTTGGACTTCCGGCTTTTGTTGCCGGTCAGATTGCTTATTGGCTTTACAAAACGAATATTCAGTCGTTCGACGAAATGACAAATATCTCGAAAAAAGCCCGCCTTCTTTTGTCGGAGCATTTCGATTTCGGGGTTCAGGCTCCTGTTAAAGTCGAGCAATCGAACGATGGTACGAAAAAGTACTTATACCCGGTAAGCAGTTATAAATTCATCGAAACAGCTTTTATTCCTGACGAAAAGCGCAACACCCTCTGTGTTTCGTCACAGGTAGGCTGTAAGATGGGTTGCCTGTTTTGCGCCACCGGCAGGCAAGGATTCCAGGCACAACTGTCGGCAGGACAAATTCTGAACCAACTTCGCAGTTTGCCCGAGCGGGATTTAATTACCAATATTGTTTTTATGGGAATGGGCGAGCCTTTCGACAATGTGGAAGAAGTGATGAAAGCCCAGGAAATACTCACATCTGCCTATGGGTTCGAACTGAGTGTGCGCAAAGTAACTGTTTCAACCATTGGCATAGTGCCTGCCATGGAAGTGTTTCTTCGCGAAAGCAAATGCAATCTCGCCGTGAGTATGCATTCGCCCTTTGATGACGAGCGCCGCCGCCTGATGCCCATACAGCACGTATATCCTATAAAGGATGTTATCGAAACTATCACCAGATCGGATCTGGGGAAATACAGGCGGGTCTCGATTGAGTATATCGTGTTTGGGGGACTGAACGACACTTCCAGGCATGTAAAAGAATTAGCACGCTTACTCAATAAACTGCGGTGCCGGATTAACCTGATCCGCTTTCACCCCGTGCCCAACGTGCCACTGCCACCAACCGACGAGGTCCGGCTTCTCGAATTTCAAAAAGCACTGAATGACAAGGGGATAGTTACTACCATCAGGGCATCCCGTGGCCTGGATATTGATGCTGCCTGTGGTTTGTTGTCGACAAAAGCACTTGTACAAAGCCGAAATCCGGAATTTTAGTTACTTTGCTTTTACTATCGAAAAGCTTGTTACTTTTGCAACACGCATTAAAATTGTATTGTTCAGTTGTGATTCAATCCTATTAAATAATATGATGTGTTTGTTTTAAATACAAAGTCAAGTAATGGATACAACCAAAAGTAAACTTTATTCGTTGGAGATGTTCGACGATGACGAACCTGAATTCGTTAAATCAATCGTCGAAATGTTTGTTGTTAACACGCCCGATTCGATAACAGCGATAAAGAAAGCTTTTGCCGATGACAATATGGAGGAACTCAGGCAGTTTTCGCATAAACTTAAGCCGCATTTTACCTTTTTCGGTATATCTCATATTCAGCGGGCATTGCAAATGATTGAAGATATTGCCCGGAGTAACAGCGATAAAGAAAATCTAGCGGAACTTATTGAATACGTCGAAAAAAACAGTATCCCCGTTATTGATCAGATGAAGACGGATTTTCCTTCGTAGTATTTTCATGTTTCGGCCAGTGAATGGCTTGATTGTTATTCATTTACGAGACTTCTTTGGCTTACGTACCAGATAAATTGCCCCGGTTCTTACGTCCATTTTTTTAGGATATCTGTAATCAATATCCTTGATTGAATTTTGTTGTTGATTTGTTGCGCATTGTTGATTTTACCGATACTTTACTCTAAATGAAAGACCTTACAACAGGCAATAGCGGAAGCCTTATATTTAAGTTTGCCATTCCCATGCTTATTGGAAATGTGTTTCAACAAATGTATAATATTGTTGACAGCATTGTAGTTGGGCGTTATATTGGCAAACAGGCGCTGGCCGCCGTAGGTGCTTCGTTTCCTCTGATTTTTATGCTTATTTCGTTTGTTGTAGGGGTGGCAATGGGAACTACGATTATTGTTTCGCAGTTTTTCGGTGCTAAGGATATCAAAAATGTGAAGAGAGCGATCGAAACCATGTTTATTTTTCTGTTTTTCGCATCCATTGGAGTTACCATATTGGGTATCACTTTGAGCGGCCCGATATTCCGACTTATAAACCTGCCTGAAGATGTTATGCCACAAGCTATTACATACTTTAATATCTACCTGGTAGGTACGGTTTTCTTTTTTGGATTCAATGGGATCAGTTCTGTGCTCCGGGGATTGGGCGATTCGAAAACACCCCTTTATTTTCTTGTGATTTCGACAGTGATGAATGTGATACTGGTTTGGTTATTTGTAGCTGTTTTCAAATGGGGTGTGGCTGGTTCGGCATGGGCAACTGTTATTGCCCAGGCGGGCGCATTTTTTACCGGTGTTATCTACCTGAACCGAACCCACGAAATTGTGAAACTCAATTCGCTGAAATTGGTTTTCGACAGGGCTATTTTTCGAAAAAGCCTGATGATCGGGCTCCCGACCGGACTACAGCAAACCTTTGTGTCTATGGGGATGCTGGCGATAACCCGTATTGTAAATGGCTTTGGAACCGATGTTATTGCGGCATATAGCGCGGCAGGGCGGTTAGACTCCCTGGCCGGAATGTCGGCCATGAATTTTGGTGCGGCACTCTCTACTTTTGTAGGTCAGAACCTGGGGGCTAATAAACCGGATCGGGTAAAGCAAGGTTTAAAGGCAACTTTCATGATGTCGGGAGCGCTGGCTCTTTTTACTAGTATTGTTGTAATTCTTTTTCGAAAATCGCTGATGGGGCTTTTTACTGACGATGTTGCCGTTATCGCCATAGGTGCTGAATACCTCGTGATTGTGAGTTCTTTTTATATCTTTTTTTCAACCATGTTTGTGATAGGTGGAGTGATGCGTGGTGCCGGCGATACCATTATTCCGATGTTTATTACCCTGTTTGCGCTCTGGGCAATCCGCATTCCGGCTGCCTGGATATTATCGCGTTATTTTGGCGTTGATGGTATATGGTGGTCAATTCCGGTGGCCTGGTTTATCGGTATGACACTATCGTACCTCTATTATTTGAAAGGCAACTGGAAAACCAAAGTTGTGGTTAAACTACGGCCAATACAACCCGATGAAATGCTGATGGATTAGTTTGTGTGTTTTATTTAGTTTTCATAGTAATCAGGCGTGATTCTTTAGGTGATTTTTTTTCAATTATACTTGTTATTAAGTATTAAAATGTATTTTAGATTTTTATACCTTTGATTTAAATATACTTGGCATTCTCTTTCATTTACTGTCATTCCTGTTCATTTAATAATCAGTTACAAAATCAACTTTTACTCATTTTCACATGTTGATATTTACTGATAATTGTAAACTGTTTTACAAATAGCAATCCTGACTTGCAACGTACTTATTAGCTGATGATAGTTTGAACAAATTTAAAAATTACGAAGGAATTTAAACAAGATAATCATATCAAGCAACAACAATTTAAAAAAGCCCTTTATGAAGAAAACTATTACTACACTGATGGCATTACCGGTTTTTCTGCTTCTTTCCGCCTGCGGTAAAAAAGAAGTTCCGGTCCAATCCGCGCTCGAAGTACCTGTTACCAATGTTGTGCAACAGGATGTCCGGCTTGTATCGGAGTACACAGGTCAAACCTTTGGGCAATCGGATATACAGCTTAATCCGAGGGTTGATGGCTTAATTTTAAGCCTTAATTTTAAGGAAGGCAGCCTGGTTACCAAAGGCCAATTGCTATACACCATTGATCCGCTACCTTACCAGGCCAAAGTTAATGAAGCAGATGCATCATTGGCAGAAGCACAGGCTAAATTGGCGAAATCCAAATCAGACCTTGACATGATTGAGCCCCTGGCTAAAATCAATGCTGTCAGCCAACGGGAATTGGTGGCAGCCAAAGCTACCTATGCAGCCTCATTAGCTTCGATAAAAGCTGCCGAAGCTGAACTGGATAATGCAAAAATCGAATTGGGGTATTGCAGAATTACAGCGCCGATTTCAGGTTTAATAGGGATATCGGAAGTGAGGGTTGGTGATTATGTGCGGCCCGGGCTTGCGTCTGTTTTAAATACAATTTCTGATTTAGGTGATATGAGGGTTCGGTTTACGATCAGTGAGCAGGAATACCTTCGTATCTTCAGGGAAATAAACAAGGCAAATTCGGAGCTGAAAGGTGCCGGACAGAATATTTCCTTAAAATTATCTGACGGTTCAATGTATTCACAAACAGGGAAACTGAGTTTTGCCGACAGGCAGATTGACCCAACCACAGGTGCAATGACATTTGAAGCTGCATTTTCAAATCCCGAGAAATTATTGCGTCCCGGGCAGTATGTTAAAGTATTGGTAGTTACTGATGTACGTAAAAATGCTTTGCTTATTCCGCAGCGCGCTGTTATCGAAATGCAGGGAATAAGCCAGGTTTATATGCTGGGCGATAGCAGTAAAGTACAGATGAAAATTATTACAACAGGACCTACCTACAAAGACGCTTATGTTGTTGAGGATGGTTTGGCAGCAGGCGATAAAATCGCCTTTGGTGGTACGCAATTATTGAGAAATGGCACCGTCGTTACTCCAAAACCGTCAGAGTGGCAACCCGGCTTACCTGGCGAGAAAACAGCACCTTCTAAATAATTTAAGAAAACATATATTATGGGAGAATTTTTCGTTCGAAGACCAATAGTTGCCATGGTAATCAGTATCATTATAGTGATACTTGGTTTCCTTGCCATGCAAAAGACGCCTATAGCTCAATATCCCGATATTGTTCCTCCGCTGGTAAAAATTACCACCAGTTTCACAGGTGCAAATGCATTAAATGTTGAACAGGCAGTTGCCACGCCCATCGAACAGAAGGTGAACGGGGTGGAAAACATGTTGTACATGAAATCAATCAACACTTCCGATGGAGCACTTACCATTGAAGTGACCTTTGATGTGGGCACCAACCTCGACAATGCCAACATGCTTACCCAGAATAAGGAAAAGCAGGCGGAACCCTTCTTGCCCCAGAGTGTGAAACAACAAGGCGTTTCGATCAAGAAATCCTTGTCGTTCCCCATGTTGCTTTTTACGGTTGTTTCAAAAAATCCAAAATATGATGCAAAGTTTCTGAACAATTATTCAAGTATTAACATAGTTGATGCCTTGGCCAGGATCAGGGGTGTTGGAGAAGTTACTCTTTTTGGCAGTGATTACTCCATGAGGATCTGGCTGAAAGCCAGCCAAATGAGTAAACTTGGCGTCACCGTTGCCGAGGTAAAAAGTGCACTGAACGCGCAGAACATGATCAGCCCGGGTGGAAAATTCGGTGCCGAGCCTGCTCCTCCCGGAACCGAATTTACTTATAGTGCAACCTTACAGGATCGCCTGGTAACCGAAAAACAATTTTCCGAAATTATTATCAGGAGCAAGGAAGATGGATCGCAGGTATTGCTTGGTGATATTGCCCGTATAGAACTGGGAACTGAAAACTACAGTTCGACAGCCCGCAGAAACGGACAGGCAGCTGCCGCAATTGCTATATTTCAGATGCCGGGCAGCAATGCCCTGGAAGTAGCTGCAAATGCAAAGGCCGCAATGAAAGAAATGTCGCAGCGGTTTCCGAAAGACATCGAATACGAGGAATCACTGGATACCACTCTTGCCATTACAGCAGGGATTGATGATATTGTTAAAACGCTGTTCGAAGCAATTATCCTGGTAATTCTTGTGGTTTTTATCTTCCTGCAAAACTGGAGGGCAACCCTTATTCCATTAATTACCGTGCCGGTTTCACTGATGGGTGCCATAGCAGTATTCCCATTGCTGGGTTTCTCTATCAATACCCTATCGTTACTGGGGCTGGTGCTTGCCATCGGGATAGTGGTCGACGATGCCATTGTGGTGGTGGAGGCGGTCATGCACCATATAGAGCAAGGTAAAACACCAAAAGAGGCTACCATACAAGCCATGAAAGAAGTGTCGGGGCCGGTTATAGCTATTGCCCTCATTCTGATTGCCGTATTTGTTCCCGTTGCTATGACTCCTGGTATTACCGGAAGGTTTTATCAACAGTTTGCATTAACCATCGCTGTTTCAGTTGCTTTTTCTGCTTTCAGCGCTTTGTCGCTCAGCCCTGCCTTATGTGCCATGCTGCTTAAACCAACCAAACCACTCGATCAGCAAAAAGGTTTGCTTCCTAAGTTTTACCGTGGGTTTAATAAGGTTTTCGGAAGTGTAACCAATAAATATTTAGGCGGCGCAGGATTTTTCGCCCGCAAATCTTTCCGTGTTGTCGGTTTGCTTATAGTTGTGATAATTGTTGCAGGATTTTTAGGACTAAAGGTTCCTCCCGGTTTTGTTCCCGAAGAAGATATGGGCTATGTCCTGGTCAATATTAACACTCCTCCTGCATCGTCATTACAACGGACTGATGAGGTTGCACGCAAAGTAGAGGCTATACTGGCAAAAGAGGAAATTCTTAAAGCGTATACAACTATCAATGGGTTCAGTTTGCTGACTGGTTCCTATCTGCCCTCCAACGCATTTATTTTTGTGTCTTTGAAACCCTGGGAAGAAAGAACAATGACGGCAAAACAACTTGCAGATAAATTAAATAAGATTTTCGGGGCCCAAATTACCAATGCCACGGTAATGGCCTTTGGACCGCCAGCTATACAGGGCCTAGGTGCATCGGCAGGTTTTAGCATGATGCTGCAGGACAGGTCAGGAAATACGCCACAATACCTGGCTCAACAAACCAGAGCTTTTATTGCCGTGGCACAAAAACGGCCTGAAATCAAAAGGATATATACTACTTTTAATGCAGGTTCCCCACAGATAAAACTTGAGATTGACAACGAAAAAGCCATGAAACTGGGAGTATCTGTTTCAACAGTCACCGAAGCTCTCGGCGCATTTTTGGGAGCCAACTATGTGAACGATTTCAACCGTTTCGGTCGACAGTATAAAGTGTTCCTCCAGGCTGAGGGGCAGGACAGGTTAAACTCCGGTGCGCTGCAACAAATGTCTGTTAAAAACAGTAATGGAGATATGGTGCCGCTTTCAACCCTGGTTACCGTTACTAAGGTAACCGGTCCTGATTTTACCAATCGCCTTAATCTTTTCCGTGCCGCTGAAATCGGCGGTGAACCGGCTGAAGGATATAGCAGTTCACAGGCGATGACAGCATTGGAGGAAGTGGCTAAGGAAGTTCTGCCATCCACTATGAGTTATGATTATATAAACCTCTCCTACCAGGAGAAACACTCTCCTTCCGCCGGAACCGTGTTTATAATGGCCCTGGTGTTCGTTTTTCTTATCCTTGCCGCTCAGTATGAAAGCTGGAAGCTTCCTTTCAGTGTGCTCCTCGGAACTCCATTTGCTGTTTTCGGTGCATTTCTGGGATTATTCCTGGCCCGGTTTACAAACGATGCATATGTATTAAATGTTTTCGCACAAATAGGATTGGTAATGCTGATCGGGCTTGCTGCTAAAAATGCGATTCTGATTGTAGAATTTGCCAAAGCTGAGCAGGAAAAAGGAGTTCCCCTCCTTGAAGCAGCAATGTCATCGGCCAAATTGCGTTTCCGGCCCATCCTCATGACTGCCTTTGCTTTTATCCTGGGTGTCACACCGTTGCTTACCGCTGTAGGAGCTGGTTCGCAGGCACGTATCGTAATGGGTATGGCAGTTTTCAGCGGGATGTTGGTTGCTACTATTCTCGGTGTACTTTCGATTCCGGCACTTTTTGTTATGATTGAAAACATGGGTAAGAAGAAACAAGTTGTACCTGAAGTAATTAAAACTGAGGAGGGCAAGTAATATGAAAAAGATACTAAGCGTTATTATACTTATAACAATACTTTCATCCTGCCTGGTCGGGCCTAAGTATAACCGTCCTGCCATGCAGGCAAACACTGCTTATACCGGCGGTGACTCAACTGTTGCAGTTTCAACGGTTGTTCTCGACTCTTCATCCATCAAAGATTCACTTGCGCTTATAGCATGGACTGAAGTGTATAAAGATCCTGAGCTCACAAAACTTATCCAGACCGTTTTGAAGAGCAACATGGATTTACTTACAGCCATATCCCGCGTTGAAGAAGCACGTGCTATGTACGGCATTTCCAAAGCCGGCTTATATCCTTCGTTTGGCTACAATGTAAACGCAGGCATCAGTGATGTTGGCGATAATGCCCGGAGTGTAGCCGCAGGCATTGATGGACAATCCTATGGCGCTTTTGCTACCATGAACTGGGAGATCGATTTGTTTGGGAAGCTTCGTCATCAGAAACGTTCTGCCTGGGCTCAGTTCCTTGCAACCGAAAATAATGCACAAGCCGTTCGCGTAAGCCTGATTGCCGAAACGGCAACTCTCTATTTCCTTCTTCGTGATGCGGATAACCGCCTGGCTATTGCAAATAAAACTGTTCTGTCCCGCACCGAATCATTAAAAACAATATCCGAAAGGTTTAACAAAGGGTATGTGTCGGAATTGGATCAGCTGCAGGCCCAGCAACAACTGGCAATTGCACAGGCAGCCGTTCCGAGTGCAGAACGCGAGGTTATAACAAACCAGAATGCCCTGAGGGTTTTAACAGGACTTACACCTGGAGCAATTCCACGTGGAAATACTATTTATGGGCAGCAGTTGCCTCCCGAAATCCCTGCAGGCATTCCGTCTGATTTATTGCAGCGCCGTCCCGATATTATTGCTGCTGAACAAACCCTGATTTCGCAGACTGAACAAATTGGTGTGGCAACAGCTATGCGTTTCCCGTCTATAAGCCTGACAGGTTTTTTAGGTACAGCAACTCCGGACCTGGCTACCATTGCTGATCCTGCTTCTCTGGCCTTCGGTGTTGCAGGGAACCTGGTGGGGCCAATATTTGAGTTTGGTAAAAACAAAAGACGTGTCGAAGCCCAGAGGTATAGTACTGAACAATACAACTATCAATATCAGAAAACGGTACTGAATGCTTTTGCTGAAGTTGACAATTCGCTGGCAACACTCCGCCTCAATAAGCAGGCATATCAAGCCTATAAATCAGCTCTTGATGCTGCTACAAAGGCATACAGTCTTACTGAGGCCCGTTACTACGATGGCTATACCAATTACCTGGAATTGCTCATCCAACAGGATAACCTGTTTGCTGCTGAATTCAACGAATCTTCTTCACAAACCCAACAAAATATCGCTGTAGTAAATCTATTTAAAGCACTTGGCGGAGGATGGAATGCAAAATGATTTGGTTTTTTGAAATGATCACCAATCTTGTCTTGTAAACCAAGGAATTGTAGCAAGGAATTTTAGAGTTTTGATTCTCGCTAAAATGCGAGAGGCTTAACTTTATGGCAAAACAGCAAATTTCAAGCTAAAGACGTTAGTTAAACATAGAGAATAACATTTAAACCAACCTAATTATGAAAAACAAGATTTTACTGGGCGGATTAATGGCAGTTACGCTGATTTTATCGGTAGCCTGTAATCAGGAAAAGGCAAAACCAACTGTTGATAAGGATCAGGTTAAGGCCGAAATTCAGGCAATTGAAAATAAATTTGCGGAAGTTTATTCGCATAGGAATGCAGATTCATTAACCTATTATGCCGATAGTGCTGTGAGCTATTTTGTAGGTCAAGAGCCTATTGTCGGGAAAGAGGCCATTCACAAGTTTATATTGGAAGAATTAAAAGATTTTCCAAAAGGGGCAAAAATCATTAATGAAACCCTGGAAATTTATGTTACGGATGATGGGGATAAAGTAGCTGAAGTTGGGGCATACAAACGGGTGGATTCTACAGGTAAAATATTACAAAACGGTCACTATTTCAGTTTCTTTGCAAAGAGAAACGGAAAATATGTCTGCACACGGGATATGGCAACCGCTCATCCTACACCTGAGTAAAACAATTAGTTAATCTGAAACGAAGAAACTGTCATTGCCTGGTAATGGCGGTTTCTTTTTTTTTTGTTTGTGTATTCGAAGAATTCAGTAATTCCTGCATTAGATTAGTAAGTCCGGTTTCACGGATATTAAAACGAGGCTGTTTCATGGGAGAAAACAGCCTCGTGTGCGCGAAAAATCATCGGTATTTTATCAAATCATTCAAATAGAATACATCTTTGTAATTTCCTATCTTCTTCCCCCTCCGCCGCCGCGGCTTCCGCCTCCACCTCCACTCCGACCACCGCCACTATATCCGCCGCTGCTGCGACTTCCGCCACTACTATAACTTCCACTGCTTCGGCTGCTACTTCCACCAGTTCGGCCTCCGCCATTATAGGAATTCGAAGAGCTGGATGGCCGGGAATAGTTATTTGATGATGATTGACGTGTTGACGGACTTGCTGACGGTGAAGAATAACCATTTGATGGCCGTGTATTAGCTGAAGCTCCGGTTGACGGACGCGTCGAAGCATTTGCTCCACCTGATGGACGTGTTGATGCCGATGCTCCTCCTGAAGGCCGTGTTGATGCTCCGCCTGACGGACGTGTTGATGCCGATGCTCCGCCCGAAGGTCGGGTCGATGCTCCTGCTTTGTTATTGTTATAATTGCCGCTGGCTTTATTGTGATTAACGGTGTTGGAGGTATTCCTGGAATTATTGTAATTGTTATAATTATTGGTATTGTGAATCACAGTTGTATTGCCATGATAACCACCATGATATCCGCCATAACCTCCATGGTAATAGTAATTATTGTGACGATAAATGCCAACTGCCATTACTGTAAATGCTGCATAATAGGGCGGATAATACCCGTAATAATAGGGCGGATAATACGGCACATATGCAGGTGAATACACGTACTGAACAATGGGTGCCGATTCGACTACCACAACGGTGGTTGTCGCCGGAACACTCACCACAACCGGATCTTCCCCCTGATAACCGGGATTGGCTGTAACTGCAGGTGTTGTGGAAGTTTTAGGCTCAACAATATACCCTTCGCCATATAAATCCTTGTCGCCGACAATCTGCATGGTAACTTTCTTATCTTTATCTTTTGAAACTAAAATAACAGCAACATCCTGTTTTTCGGTCTTACTCACATCAACCTGAAGTACAAATGTAAAGTCATCGTCCTTTTTCTTTGTTTCAATCTTAATGAAGTCGACTTTGCCATCTAAATCTAAATCCAGGTTGTTGATCCCGGTTTTTTCGGCATTTAAGTCTTTTTCAAACGCTTCAATGGTCTTTGACTTTTGAAAAAGATCCAGCACAGCATAAAGATCCAGGTTATCTCCGGGTAAGCCTAACAATGTCGAATCATTCTCAGTTTTACTACTAGTCTGCGAAAAACCAGTAAGGCTTAACATACTCATCATGAGTATTATAATAGACAAAAAATAGTATTTCATGATAAAGAAACTTAGTTTCGAAATAAATTCAACTTCAAAGGTACAAAAGTACTACAAATAACGAAAATTCCTGGTTTTCACACTTACTTTTCACCAGCAAATAGAACCACTGTGCATCTTCATGAAAAATCCCCGGTAATAGTTTCGGTTACCGGGGATAAAAAAGAATTTTAATTCGTCAGCTTATTTAGCGGCCAGATAAATAACATGGTTAATTATCGTCTTCTTCCTCCTCCCCCGCCGCTTCTGCCTCCGCTGGGACGGGCACCGCTGCTGCTGCCGGAACGGGATGATGATCCCATGGAACTTGGTTTTGATGGTTGTGCTGAAGGTGATGCAGATGGGCGCGAAGAAGCAGATGATCCCATTGATTGACTGGTAGATGGTGTTGTTGATGGCCTGGCAGTGGCTGAGGTCCCTTTTGACTGACCGGTTGAAGGTGTTGTTGAGGGACGTGCCGATGCAGAAGATCCTTTTGTAGCATTATTTGATGGAGTTGTGGAAGGACGAGTAGATGCTGGAGAACCTTTTGCCTGGTTGGTAGATGCCCTGTTCCCGTTATAATTGCCACTGGCATTATTATGATTAACCGTATTGGACGTATTGCGGGAATTATTGTAATTATTATAGTTATTCGTATTATGAATTACTACTGTATTACCTCCGCCGTGATACCCGCCATGATAGCCACCGTGATACCCGCCATGGTAGTAATAATTATTATGATGATAAGTACTTATTGCTATCACTGCAAAAGCGGTGAAATAGGGTGGAGGAAGTGGGGGAGGATAATAGGGCACATAGACCGGTGAATATACATACTGTACGATGGGTGCCGATTCAACAACGACAACGGTAGTTGGCGCCGGAACAGTTACAACAACAGGGTCTGCACCGGAATATGCGGGATTAGCCGTAGTTGCAGGAGCAGCAGGTTTGGGTTCAATAATATAATCTTTACCGTACAAATCCTTATCCCCTACAATCTGTAAGGTTACTTTGTCGTTTTTGTCTTTTGAAACCAGGATAACGGCAACGTCTTGTTTTTCTTTTTCAGTTACATCAACCTGAAGTATAAATGTGAAATCCTTGTCTTTTTGCTTTGTCACAACCTTAATAAAATCAACCTTCTTATCCAGGTTCAAATCCAGGTTGTTGATTCCTGTTTTTTCCGTGTTTAAGGTCTTTTCAAATTCTTCAATGGTTTTTGATTTTTGAAAAAGTTCCAGTACGGCAAAAAGGTCCAGGTTATCACCCGGTAAACCTAATAATGTCGTATCACTCTCTGTTTGAGATAAAACCGGAAAGCTTAGCAAACTCATTGCAAGTATTAATAAGGCTAAAAAACTGTTTTTCATATTGTTTAGATAGGGTTAATTCCTTCCCAAATTTACAAAAAATATAACTGGGTTCTGACAAAAATTTAAATTATCAAGAACGACTGCCGAAATCTTTACTTGACAGGCTGCCAATTTATACTAAAACAAGTTAAATTCGAATTGAACATCTTTACAGCCCTGATTTGGCGTGGGTAGTACTTAAGAATAAGTATTTTATCCTTCTGGCGAATAAAATAATTTTATATAAGTATCTTTGAAATTAAATGCAACTCTATATTTAACAATAAATAAATACCAAAACTATGAAAGGACAAACTACCATTTTCGCCATTTTGTTACTTATGGCATTCGCATTAACCTCAATGGCCCAGACTGTTGAGTTGACTCCCCTAGCCGGGTACACTTTCCGGAGCACAGTTCACATCACTAACGGCGAAGCAAGGATTAACGATGGATTTACATATGGAGGTGCACTTACCATTGCACCCAGCCCGTATAATGCCGTTGAGATTTCCTATTACCGCTACGAAACCGATGCAACAGCTCAGTCGAGTTATTCCGGTTTTGAATTTAAATCAACGCCGGTAGCTGTTAATTACATGTTGATCGGCGGCCAACGCTTATTTCCTGTAAATGATAAAGTTACGCCATTTACCGGGTTTAACATCGGAGCTGGCTGGCTAGGATCGAGTGACGGCAGTTTCAGTACGATTACAAAATTTTCGATGGGATTTGATGCCGGTTTGAAAATTATGGTCAGCGAAAAAATCGGGCTCAGGCTGCAAACCAACTTTATTTTCCCCATTACAAGTGCCGGAGGTAGTATGTATTGGGGTTCGGGAGGCTCGGGTGTTGGTTTAACAGGGTATGTTCCTATCTGGTCATTTGGGTTCAACGGTGGTTTGATCTTTAAAATAAAGTAGCTCCGCGGTAAAGCGAGTTATAAATGAGTCATGCCCTCACTTCGGATCATTCTTGATTTTAAGAGGGATCAATTTTAAAAATTAACAGATGAGCTCTATGAAACTGATAGCTATATCGATGCTACTGCTGGCTGTTATGTCAGCTTGTGTTCCATCTCAACAGGTGATAAATTCCTGGGTAAACCCTGATGTTAAAGCCAAAGATCGCTATGAATCCATATTTATTGTTGCATTTGCCCAGGAAATTAACGCAAAAATAGCCATCGAAAACGAGTTGGCAAAAGTGGTTGAATCACGTGGACGCAGGGCTGTGAAAAGCAGTGATGTTTTTACTTCTGCATTTTTAGCCGACACCAATAATACCAGGGAGCAAGTAGTACAAGCCATAAGCAAGACAGGCTGCGACGGGGTATTTACAGTTGCCCTGGTGGATGTAAAAACTGAAGAGAGTTACCAGGAGGGGATGACTTATACCCCGGTCAATCATACTTTCTACGACAGCTACAACAGGTATGCCGTTTACTACTACGATTATGTGGAAGAACCGGGATACACCATTATTGACAAAACTTTTTACCTCGAAACCAATTTTTACGACCTGGCTTCAAACGAGATGTTAAGTTCGATACAATCGGATGTATTCAACCCTGAAAATACGCATGACTGGGTTAAACGCTATTCGCGCCTGATGATCAAGCAACTTAAAAAGGATGGCTTGATAAAAGAATAATTTTATTTTAACCGGTTAAACGCAAACTTCTGGCTGTTCCAGGCTTTTCGGATCCGGAATAAAAAGTCCTTGTTGCCAATAGTAACAGGGACTTTTTCATTCTTACTGCACGTTCCTGTGGAATCGGAAAGACTTTTCCTGACTATAAATGTTATATCTTTTGAAGAATAAGTTCTTTAATCCTTATTACTTCACTTTTCAAAAAGCCATGTGCTTTTATGCTTCCTTCGCCGGTGGTTTCGATGCTGATTGTTGAGAAACCAGTGAAAGGACAAATAATATTAACCGATGAAATACGGTTGAAAGGAATTGTTTTTTCGTTTCCGCTGAACAGGCCGGGGATTTTTAACGTGACGCCGAGTTGGTCGATGATAATTTTAGAAGGAAAAATTTTATTGCCTGCCGTAAGGCGCGATGCTATGAAGGTTTCCATTGAAAATTGGGCTTTAGGGTTGAAGTTTTTTATTGTTTTTTACTTTGTAATTTTCATTTGCAGAAAGGAAAAGTCTATTGGTGTTAAATAAATTTTGCTGAAAAATCAAACCTTTCAGTCCTGATTTTTACCGGATATTTACTTATTTCGCCACCAGTAAAATAGTTAATTGAACTTTCTGTATTCCACATTTAATCAATCAATTCCATTATCCATTATCCATTGTCCATTAAAATGAATAACTCGCTCCCCCCATCACATTGATTCCATACGACCGGTAATTGTACCAGCGGTTATATTTACTGTTGGTGATATTATTAAAGTTAAGCCAGAACGAGAGTGCCTTGTTGAAGCGGTATTCGGTCCCGAGATTTATATCGGCCCAGCCTTTTAGTTGTTGTGCCTCCATGATATACTTTGGTCCGGGCATAATATATTGCACCTCAACCGGAACCAACGCCCAGACAGGCCCATTCACGACAATTTTGCTTGTGATTGCAATCTTGTTTTGCATGTCGTACCTGCCGGTAAGCTCAAACTCATAGGCAGGTTTGTACCAGGCATGTTCCTGTTCAATGGTTTTATAATGTGTATAATTGCCGATGAATGCCAGGCGTAAGTGTTCCGATTTTATAAATTCGAGTTCGCCCTTGAGTTTTACCGTGCTGATATTGTCGTAAATGACTGTAAAACTATTGAGGAGATAGGCATTGGTATCGGTTACAAACAGGGGATAGTTTTCGTAGGTGCTGCTCGAAACACTTCCGTTGAAATTGAAACTGCGGCTGATATTGCTCTGGAATCCGCCATAAATTTTAAATTTGTCGTATACGTAATTCCAGGGAATGACCGAACTGATGTATGAGTTTTGTTCTGTAATGCTTTGAAGCGAAGTGCGTTCCATACCTCCGCTTATACCGGCATACAGTTTCAAAGCATTGGGGATAAGTTCGAGCCTTGCCTCAGCAACCGGGTAGATGTGTCCTTTGGTGAGAGAATCGGACGCGACATTAAGTTTAAAGCCGGCCATAAAACTGTATTCGTTTATCTGTGCTTTGATAAAAGGATTAACCAGTAAGATGCCGCTGTTGATATGCCCCAGTGAGTCGCTTTGGTTCAGGAAATTATATCCCGCAGAAATGCCCAGCACCTGGTCAGTTTCAATTTTAAAAAGGTCAAACCGCTTATCAATGGTTGCAGTGAACTGTGCATTGTTTTCAATGTTTACATGCGTTCCGGCCATATGGTAGTACGAAAGTCCAAAAGTGTGGTTTAGCTTAGCCGCATCCTTATAGTTACTGCTGAATGTGGTTGAAGCTCCTGCAGTATAGTAGTGTTGCTTCACATCATCTTTTTCAATAAGGGTATCGGGGAAATCGGCAGGTTTGTATCCGTAAAGATGAAGTCCATCGCGGTAGTAAAAAGCTTTGCCTGTGAGTGTGTGAAGTGCAAAATACTTCGAACCGTTTAATTCGGCCTCGTTACGGCTATTCTGGGGCGATCCGTAATCTTTTATTTCCCCTGCTGCCGACTGATGTTTGAGGTGCAACGAGGTGAGGTATTGCTTGCTGCGGAGCGAACTCATAAACAATTCGCCATATAAAGCCGAATAGTTGCCAACACCGCCACGGATATAATTGCGGTACAGTTTACTGAGAGGTTCGGCAACTAATTTAACAGCAGGCAAGGGGTCGATCACCGGTTTTACATCTGCAATGTGGGGCATAATGTTATAATTCATGACCGGGACGGAAGTTGTGGTGTCATCGGCAACCGGGTTCTGACTGATTTTGAAGGCATCAGGTATTATCGGGTCGAAAGGAGCCACAACCGTGATTTGTTCGTTGTAGGTTTTTACCTGTGCAAAAGCCGTGACTGAAAATGCCATTGCAAAAACCAATGCAACAAGTGTTATTTTATATTTTTTGATTGACATATATTTTTGCGAAATTAATTTCATTATTTCCTGAAAATATCATTTTTATTCGACTTGTCACCCCTCGCCTTTTTGCCTTGTCACTCCTCACCTTGTCGCCCCTCGCTCTTTCGCCCCTCATCTCTGTCCAATTCTCACTTCTCCACTATAACAGCCAGTTTTTCCTTCGCAACTGCCACCAGGTCAGCTCCTTCGTAATTATCGATAATGCTTTGTAGTGTTTGTTTTGCCTGGAAAGTATTGCCTTTTTTGAGATAAACATCAGCCAGCAGCAAGAAGCCTTTTGCTACCCAGTAATCGTAGGAAGCGTAGTTCTCCGAAAGGGAGAAGACAGTTTTTTCACACTCGTCGTATTTTGCACTTTCGAACTCAAGTTGAGCGATCATATATTTTGCCTCGGCTCCCATTTCGTTTTTCGAAAGTTTCAAAGTTTCATTGTATTCTTTAAAGGCCAGCGGTGTATTGGAAAGAGCGTAGGCCGAACGGGCAATGGTAAGGTGGGTTTCGGAGATTATGTTTTCGGGCACTTTGTCGAGGGAAAGCAATTTTTGAGCCGATTGAATGGCCAGCCCGTACCGCTTCAATGCATAATTGCATTGCATCTGGCCGCATACCGCATCAATTGTCATGGCTGGCTGATCGGCATTTTCTTCCAGGCGGATGTAGCTTTCAAGAGCAGCTTCATAATTATTTCGTTCATGATTTATATGTGCCTTCCTGGAAGCCGCATTGGCAGTGAAACGCGAATTTTGCCGGCCCAGAATGAATTCATAGTTTATTAAAGCCGGGTCGTAACGCTTTGCCCTGTAATCGCATTCGGCTTTATAAAAATTCGCCTGAAGTATAAATGATCCTTCAGGGAACTTGCTGATATATTTCGAAAAGCCATCGCTTGCTTTTTCGCAATTTCCGTTCATATATTGATTTTCGGCCGCAATGTAGGTGAGTGAATCCTGCTCCGAGTGCGAAATATCAGCCTGGGGAATCTGTTTGGTAAAGTCAACGTACTCATCTACCTGGTTCATTTCCACATATATGCTCTTTATGCTGCTCAATGCTTCTTTCGATTCGGGTGTGCCGGGATATTCTTTCGCCACACGTTTCAGCATGGTAAGTGCTTCCTCATCGCGGTTCTGGTTAAAGAAAATCAGGCCCGTTTTAAGCAGCGATTTTTTAACGTAAGTGCTATTTGGATAATCTTTTACAACACGTTGGAAATACGTAAGAGCTTCAGCATCGCGATCCATCACATTAAAAGTCAGGCCGATTTCATATAAAGCATCATCGGTATAATTCGATTTGCTGTAGGTAGTCAGCATCTTCCTGAGTGTAGCAATTTTATTTTCCATTTCGCCTTGTACTCCATAACAAATACCCGCTTGGTACATGGCATAGTCGGCATCTGAAACCCGCGCCGTTAGAGCTTTTTGGTAATATTCAACCGATGTTGTGTATTCTTTGGTCATAAAGAAACAATCTCCCAGGCGAAGGTTGGCATCACCTGCCAGTTTTGGATCTGTTTTCTTGTCAGCCAGGTACTTACGGAAGCCGTTTGCAGCTTTAGCGTACTCTTTCTTTTTAAAATAGCAATACCCGATATTGTAGTTTGCCGTGTTGTACACCGGCAGGTTCAAAGCACCGGGAGTTACAAGGAATTTATTGAAGGCCTCAATAGCCTTTTCCCATTGAGCCGTACGGTAGTATGCCTCGCCTGTCCAATACGAAGATAAAGCCTTGATGGAATTATCCGTAGTAAGTTCGCGGGCCTGGGCGAACAGTAAAATAGATCCGGCATAATCTGTTTCGTTAAACACTTCAATGCCGCGGTAATAAGCAATACGCTGGTAAGCGGCATCGAGACGGTTACTGTGTTTTTTTATCTGCTGAATGCTGGTAAGTGCATTTTTATAATTCTTTGTCAGAAGATACAGGTCCGCCAGGTACCCGTAAAATTCATCCCGGCGAATCGACTCGGGGTATTTGCTTAGATAATCCTGAATAGCATTAACAGCTTCATTATATGGATTGTACGAAAGCTCAACGGCTAATTTTGAATAATTGAAGAGTGCTTCTTCCGTGATAGCCGGATCTGTTTTTAGTTTATAAGCGGAATTGAAAGCGTTGAAAGCAAAGCGTTTCTGGTTGGTTTTTATATAACAATCGCCCAGGTGGAAATAGGCATTTTGAGATAAGGTATCCTGCGCTGTTGCCACAGATTGAAAATATTTAACAGCTTGTATAAAATTTCCAGTTTTATAATTAGCAAAGGCAATTTCGTAATTGTCGGTGGTCGAAACGGATGAAGGTTTCGAATCGAGGTACTGGTTAAAATATTTGAGCGATGTTTTATACTCGCCCTGGTGAAAATAGGCATCCGCAGTGAGGCGGGCAATTTCAGCTGTTTTTTTGTCGCTACCGGTTTGAAGCAAAGGAATTGATTTAGCTAATAATTCATCATACCGGCCTTGCAGGGCGTAAATCTGGACAATGTAGTAATTTACAACATCCCGGAAAGTTTCGTCCGTTGAAACACGTTCGAAATGTTTCAGTGCTGTTTCATAGTTTTTTTCGGAATATGCTATATGGCCGTAATAATAATTGGCAGGGATATTGTATTTGTTCGGTTTCTCAGTTAAAAGCACAAAATATTCACGGGCTTTTTTCAGGTCATTGGTTTTAAAACTGGCATATCCACATTTAAAATAGTATTCGTTCAGTTGTTCGGCAGTCAGTTCGTATTTATCCACTTTAGTGAAACTTTCGAGAGCTTTGCCAAACTCTTTGTTGTTGAGTTCAAGCTTGCCAAGTTCAAAGAAGGCTTCGTTTACCTGTGCATTTTGAGGATAGGTTTCGATAAATCTTTCAAAACGCTGCGAGGCATCCGGATGAAAAAGCTGCGCCGCACACAAGGCAGAATAAAACTCGGAACCGGCTTTGATGTTGGATGATTCTCCGGTAACCAACTGATCGAATATAACCTGCGCCGAACCGTATTTGGCTTTGTAATACAGGTCAATCGCCTGGTCGTAAGCGGCTTGCGGGTTGTCGTAAATGCTGGTTTTTTGAGCTGTAGCCTGCATGCACAGGCTGGTTATCAGAATAAAAAATGCAGTGCTTAAAATTTGGCTTATATTCATAGTGAAACGATGAAAATCAGGATTAAAGGTACATCAATGTATCTAAGGCAACAGGCAGGTGTTGCATAACTTATCAACACTCAAGGTTTGAAAACTTAACGCTGCCGGAGAGTATATAGTATAGAAAGGGGAAGAATTGGGAAATGAAAATTGCGAAATATTAGGGTAAATATTTGTTAATCTGTAATATACAACAAATTTGGCGAAAAATATTGCATGTCGTGTCAATAAAATATTGACACAAAGCTTCTACAACAAAGATGCAACCTTGACGAATTACGGAAATGAAACAAATGAAAAGGGATTAGTTCAGAATCGTGATCTTGCGGGTATCAACCAGGCGGCATCCCGATGTGATCCTTATTATGTAAGTGCCTGGAGGAATAGCGCTTACATCCAGTCGTTCAGTGGATTGTTGCATAGTTCGTTTCCAACTCTTGGTTTCAATCCCGCCCATTGTAAACAGGCTTATGGTAAGATTTTCCTGCTTCTCGAAAGTGGATGAAAGAATAAGCTGACTGGAATTACGTTCGGCATAGATGCTAATATCTTTGGCAAAAGTGACGCCCTCAATTCCCACGGTACCATAAACAAAGGAAAGGTTATCAACCCACATTTTTGTCCCGGTATGGTCGATCCCATCCTGAGGAATAGAGTTTAGTATTAAAATATTCATGGTATCGGGCTCTATCCATTGATCGTACTCGATCGGAACTTCAAAATATGACCAATCATTAAAAGTGCCTGATAGTGTGACTGCTCCAAATGCAATTGTATCCTGTACTCCGTTGATCCTTTTAAAAAGTCCCATTCCAACAACGCAGGCGTCATTATTTACAGGCTGGTATTTGAAATAACCGGCAAGTTTCTGGGGCATTCCGGTAAAAGGGTATCCCCCTGTGACCGAAGCTGTTTGGGTAATTAAATTTATATCTAAAACGCCGAGAGTGAGAACCCCTTGCACCGTAACCGGATTAAAAAGCACCGACTTTGTTACCACTGTGAGTTGTGCGGAAGCTGTACCTTGCTGTGGGTTTGATAAATCTTTGGTAACAGTAACAAAGTTGGTTCCTAAAAAATTCATATTTGTCGTATTCCAGTTATCCGGCTCTCCTCCGGTCCAGGTTTCGTAACTGCCATTGGGTATTTGCTGTGCGAAACTGCCAGAAATAAATAGGATAGGAATAATAAATAGTAATAACGCTTGTTTCATAGTTTGTTTATTTTTTTTGCAATGACAATTTAAAATCGGTGCTGGATTATAAAATGCAGCAATTTAACACATAAAGTCCCCTAACACCCAAACCCCAATCCCAAACCCCTGACCATTAAAATGCAACACTTTAGGTGACAATCCTATAAGCAGGATTCTGTTCCTTCGGGTCTGTTGCCGACCCTCCGGCTTCCATCATTTATCTGGGGCCGCCATCACTGACGGTCTCTAACGACCTACCCCCCGGGCATCGGGCGAGCAACCCTTTCAGCAACCGCTTGCACGGCACTACTCCCGGTATATTTGGTCTTTCAACCCATAAGGTTTACCCTCATGTTGCATCGCTGCAACACAGCGTGGGCTCTTACCCCGCGTTTTCACCCTTATCGCACCTTGCGATGCGACGGTATATTTTCTGTGGCACTGGCTGTTTCCACGGTGTTCAGCCGCAGAACCTTCCCGTTAGGAAGTATGGCGCTCTGTGTTGTCCTGACTTTCCTTACCCGCGGACGAGCCGGGATACGATAGAACAGATTGTCACCCCTGCAAAATTACAAATAATCCATCACATGTGCAGGTTCCGTTTTTTAGTCTTCGAATAATAATTACTTTTGCTGCATAAACTTTTTGATTTCTTAGTTCAGATGATAAAAAAATCCCGTTTACTATTCCTGTTCCTTGTTCTGGGTTTTTTGTGCTCATGCGAAACTGATTTTGATGTAATAGCTGATTACAAAGAAGTTGCCATCGTTTATGGTTTGTTAAACCAGAATGACAGCGTGCATTATCTTCGTATAAACAAAGCTTTTCTTGGCGATGGGGATGCTATGTTATATGCTCAGGTTGCAGATTCTTCGAGTTTTGGAAATGATATCAATGTAGTTCTCACTGAAACTACCTTAGTGGGCATTAAAAGGGAGATTGTTTTCGATACGATTACATTACACAATAAAGAGTCCGGCGATTTTTATTCTCCTGACCAGTTATTCTATTATTCAAAGGCAAAATTTAACGAGAATAACTCCTATGATCTAACGATTACCAATAAAAAGTCCGGAAGTGTGGTGAGTTCAAAAACCGAACTTATTCATACCTTCAGCATTACCAAGCCTCTTTCGGGCGCAAAATCAATCAGTTTTCCGAGATCCAGTACGTCACAACAAAAATTTATCTGGGAAAATGCAAAAAATGGCAAGAGGTACCAGTTTAAATTGTATTTTAACTATAAGGAATTAGGTTTGAAGGGAGATACTACCCATCGTAAGGCTGAATGGGTATTCCCCGAGCAAACTACCGAAACCATTGATGGCAGCGGATCGAGTGAGGCTGCTTATCAAAACGAGGATTTTTTCAAAATGTGCGAAAGCAAAATTCCTTATACTGATCAGGCTGCTGAAGATGCTGTTATTAAGCGTTTTGCATCAACTTGCGATCTCGAAGTCTCTGTTATCGGCGATGAATTTAACACTTACTTGGATGCCAATGGGCCCTCGACAGGCGTTCTGATCGAAAAACCTAATTACACAAATATTTCAAACGGGCTCGGTTTACTGTCCAGCAGATTCCAGATACGGCGTCTTCCACTTCCACTGAGTGCAGCTACCGTTCTCGATCTGAATACCACAACCGATCTGAAATTTGCAAAGCCTACAAAGTAGACTCATCTAATCCAGGCAGAAGAATTCATGCCTATCTTGGGCAACCCTGAATCGTTCGGATGAGGTCGTACCGAAGCAAACAAGCTAAAAGAGATCCTTTCCATAAAATCAAGAACGAGAAAGCAGGAGGGCTCTTATACTTTTATATTTTGCATTCTGAGTTTAATGTTTTTAATTTCTCACCGAAATATTGGTCCGGGAAGAAACGTGTAATTGAAGAAATATACACTTAACAGAAAACGGGCTGTTTTATAACAGAGTGTCGTCCCACCAATCCAAAAACGAAAACTGATCATTGCGACTTCAGGTCCTTCTTACCCAATTTATTTCATAGAAAACCATTTTCTGCCGTTTTGTCAGCACAATAACAGGCTGACAATCTCTCGCTGTCAATTCTATTCTCAGTTCTAATTTAACAATCTATTCTATTTAAAAAATTGATATACAGTATTTTAAATCTATTTCAGTTTATAATGCATCGTCCAGGTCTCTGTTTTTAATTTACGTCCTGCTTCAGATTCACTTATGGCATAATGATTGAAAGACATCCCAATATCTCAAAAAGAATAATAACTACTTAAATAACATATATAATGGGAAAAATAATTGGTATTGATCTTGGGACTACCAACTCGTGTGTTTCAGTAATGGAAGGCAACGAACCGGTAGTAATCCCTAACAGTGAAGGAAAGCGCACCACGCCTTCGATAGTTGCGTTTACCGAAAACGGTGAACGAAAAGTTGGTGACCCGGCCAAAAGGCAATCTATAACCAACCCTACCAAAACGGTTTCATCAATCAAACGATTTATGGGTGAAACTTATGACAGGGTTACACAGGAAATAAAACGTATGCCTTTTACCGTTGTGAAAGGTGACAACAATACTCCCCGGGTTAAAATTGATGACCGTACTTTTACCCCGCAGGAAATATCAGCCATCATTTTACAGAAAATGAAGAAAACGGCTGAAGATTATCTTGGGACTACTGTAACAGAGGCTGTTATCACAGTTCCTGCGTATTTCAGCGACTCGCAGCGCCAGGCGACCAAAGAAGCCGGTGAAATTGCCGGTCTCATCGTAAAACGTATCATCAATGAGCCAACAGCAGCAGCTCTTGCTTATGGCCTGGATAAAAAGCATAAAGATATTAAGGTTGCCGTTTACGATCTTGGTGGCGGAACTTTCGATATTTCGATACTTGAGCTCGGCGAAGGTGTTTTTGAAGTAAAATCAACCAATGGCAATACTCACCTGGGTGGAGACGATTTTGATCACCGCATCATTGATTGGTTGGCTGACGAATTTAAAAAGGACGAAGGTATTGATCTCCGCAAGGATTCAATGGCATTGCAACGTTTGAAAGAAGCTGCTGAAAAAGCCAAGATAGAACTTTCGAGTTCATCATCCACCGAGATAAACCTGCCTTACATTATACCGGTTGATGGAATGCCTAAGCACCTTGTACGTACTCTGACAAGGGCAAAATTTGAACAATTGATTGATGACCTTGTACGTGCTACCATTGAGCCATGCCGCAACGCCATGCGCGATGCAGGCCTTACAAATGCTGACATTAACGAAGTAATTCTTGTAGGCGGTTCAACCCGTGTTCCGGTCATTCAGAAAGCGGTTGAAGATTTCTTCGGAAAAGCACCCTCAAAAGGAGTTAACCCGGACGAAGTGGTTGCCATTGGAGCCGCAATCCAGGGAGGTGTTCTGTCAGGAGAGGTTAAGGATGTATTGTTACTTGATGTTACCCCACTTTCATTGGGTATTGAAACCCTGGGCGGTGTGATGACCAAACTTATCGAATCAAATACAACTATTCCAACCCGTAAGTCAGAAACTTTCAGTACTGCTTCTGACAATCAGCCTTCTGTAGAAATTCATATTCTGCAGGGTGAGCGTCCGATGGCGCAAGGCAATAAGAGTCTGGGCCGTTTCCACCTCGACGGTATTCCACCAGCCATGCGCGGAGTGCCACAGGTTGAAGTTACTTTTGATATTGATGCTAATGGTATTCTTCATGTTTCTGCCAAGGATAAAGGTACAGGGAAATCGCAGCAGATTCGTATCGAAGCCTCATCAGGGCTTACCGATGCTGATATCAAACGTATGAAAGAAGAAGCTGAACTGAATGCTGAAACCGACCGTAAAGCAAAGGAAGAAGTTGATAAGGTAAACACTGCTGACTCATTGATTTTCCAGACGGAACGACAGTTGAAAGAATTTGGCGACAAATTACCTGCCGATAAGAAAGCTCCTATAGAGAGTGCATTGGATAAACTCCGTGAGGCCCACAAAAACCGTGATATTGCCGGTATCGACAGTTCAATGGCCGAATTGAACAGCGTTTGGCAGGCTGCCAGTGAGGAAATGTACAAAAACACTCAGCAAGCAGGCGAACCAGGTGCACAACAGCAAGGTCAGCCCGGTCAGGAACAAGGCAAACCAGCTGACCAGGAAGTTACGGATGTTGACTTTGAAGAAGTAAAATAACGTTCACAATTATCAGGTTGGAGGCTGTATCATAGTATGATACAGCCTCTTGAATTTATGATAAATGATATTTCTGTTTTAAAAAATTATTAAATCGAAAACAAAAAGGAGTCGGAGCAAAAAAGTATTTATATTTGTCGGTCAATCGATCTAACAACTTCAAATTAATCCAATCATGAAAAAATTTTTACACTTAAAAAAAATCATACTGGCAGTTCTTTTCCTTGGACTTTGCTCGACCGGATGGACCCAAATATTGTATGAGGATTTCAACTACCCTACTCCGGCATATATCGGAGGCAATGGAGCTGCCGGTTCTACATCGAATAACTGGACAACCCACAGTGTGACTGCAGGGCAAACAACAACGGTAGATATACAGGATGCAAGTTTGACCTATACAGGATTGCCGACTCCTGTGGGAAATAAAGTTTTTCTTTTCGGAAATGCAAACGCCACCAGCAGAGATATTAACAGGGCAATAACTTCAACCGCAACTACGCTCTATTTCTCTGCTTTTATTAATATTATTGATAATAGCCAGCTGACTGCCACAGGTGACTATTTTATGCATTTCGGGGCAACTGCAGGAACAAATGTAACCAGTTTTGGAGCCCGCCTGGGCGCAAAATTATCAGGAACAAAGTTTAGGTTTGCTATTATTAACACTTCAGGAGGAACACCTGTGTTTACCGACAATGGTGCAGATCTTGATTTCGGAACGACCTATCTTGTTGTAGTAAAATACGACAGGAGTGCCGCGCCAACAGTGGCTACCATGTGGATAAATCCGACATCACTGGGAGGCGTTGAACAAACATCCGGTTATGTTACAAACACTACAGGAACAGGAACTTTTGCTGCTTTCGCCTCTATTTGCCTCAGGAATAATGCCACAACGCCAAAAGCATACATCGATGAAATAAGGATTGGCGCAGCATGGGCCGATGTAACACCGACAGGAGCAGCAGCACCCGCCATTTCGGTTAACTCTCCTGCAACCGGTGACCAATGGCGCCAGGGAACTACCCACAATATTACCTGGTCGGCAACCAGTACAAATGCAAACGTAAAAATTGAATTTACTGATAATGCATCCGCCGGTACACCAACCTGGACTACTTTAAATGCAAGTATAGCAGCAAATGCAGGCACCTGGGCCTGGAGTATTCCGGCAGGGCAGGCATTAAGCACCGACTGTAAAATCCGCATTTCAGATATCCCTCAAACGGTTGCTGGCAGCAGCGGTACATTCAGCATTGTTCTTCCTCCGGTTCAGATTTCCACGTTAGCGGCATTAAGGGCTGTAACACCCGGAACTGCTACGGTTTACACATATACAGGACAAGGCATCCTGACTTTTAAGCAGACTTTCCGTAAACAGAAATTTATTCAGGATGCAACGGCAGCAATACTGATTGATGATAATGCCGGAAAAATAACTACTACCTACAACCTGGGCGATGCCATTACGAATATCAGCGGAACTGTGGCTGTTTTCAACGGTATGTTGCAGTTCACTCCTGAATCGGATCCGGGAGCAGCCTCCTCAACCGGCAATACCATTACACCTGAGGTCGTCACATTGGCTCAGCTAAATGCCAACTGGGAAAACTACGAAGCCGAACTTATTAAAATTCCAAATGTTACGTTTACTAGCCCAACAGGGAATTTTGCGAATGGAATTATTTATCCGGTAACTGACAACATTGGCGGAGCAGGTAATTTCCGTACTACCTTTTTTGATGTGGATTATATCAATACACCGGTTCCAATAGTAAGAGAAGATATTGTGGTTATTCCTAACTCGCGGGTAGATGGCGATCATATTACAAGCCGCAGTCTTGCTGATTTCCAGTACAACTCCAGTAATGACATTATGATCACCGAAATAATGTACAATCCTCAGGATGGGGGCAACGACTCCATCGAATTTATTGAGCTGTATAATAAGGGAGCAGCAAGTGTTAATATTAAGGACTGGTTTTTCTCGAAAGGGGTTACCTATGTTTTTCCAGATCAGTCAATAGCAGCGAATTCATACTATGTTGTTGCCCGGGAAGCATTGTCGATGCATAACACATTCGGAATTACATGTGCCCAATGGACTGAAGGTTTCCTTGATGATTCCGGAGAACCTGTCGTCTTAAAAGATGCAATCGGACAAGTTAAAGACAGCGTTTATTATCTGCCTGTTGCACCCTGGCCGACTGCACCTAATAACGGAGGTCCTTCACTCACATTCTGTAACACAACTCTCGATAATTCATTAGGTCAGAATTGGTCGGCATCCACTAACCAGGTTGCCGTTAATGGTTTGGGTCAGCCTATTTATGCTTCTCCGGGCAGTTCATGCAGCAGTGGGGCTAATCTTGTCATTACTGAAATTATGTATAACCCACCTGAATCAGGTACCGATAGCCTTGAATTTGTAGAAATATACAACAAGGGAACCGCTGTAAATCTTCTGGGGTTTAAAGTGTCCGATGCTTTCACATTTACATTTCCTTCGTTTGACCTGGCTGCCGGTCAATACATGTTGGTGTCTTTGAAATCGAGTGCAATACTGAACACGTTTGGAAAACCATCCCTGCAATGGACAACAGGTTCATTAAGCAATTCCGGCGAGGCAATTACGCTCCAGGATCTATATGGTGTCACGATTGACCAGGTAACTTATGGCGTTGCAGCACCATGGCCAACCCATCCTAACGGATTAGGTGCATCCCTGACTCTCTGTGATCCAAATGCAAATAATTCACTGCCCGCTTCCTGGACAGCTTCAAATGAATTCGTTGTCAAGAATGCCGCTGGCGATAGTATATTTGCCACTCCGCTGGCTGGCTGTTATAACCCGCCAACAGTCGCTAACTTCGATGCAACACCCACTACTTTACTTCAAGGACAAAGTGCTCAGTTCCACGATCTTTCCACCAATAATCCGACGTCGTGGGCCTGGACTTTTACCGGCGGAACACCGTCGACTTCTGTTGCTCAGAATCCACTCATTCAATATAATACTTACGGTCTGTATTCTGTTGCACTCACAGCAACCAATGCTTATGGAAGTAGCACTCTGACCAAAACTAATTATATCAGTGTTGGGGTTGATGGTATTACTACTTTGCCTTCATCTGTTTCAGTTTATCCTAATCCAACAAATGGCAAATTCTCAATTACAAACCCATCAAGGGGTACGCAAGAGATTACCATATATTCAGCGCTGGGAAAACAACTGGGTTCCGCCACTTCATCCGATGAAATCATTTCGATTGATATCACCGGTCAAACCACGGGATTGTACTTTGTAAGAATCATGAACAAAGTGAATCGTGATACTCAGACTATCAAAGTAGTGCTTAAATAGTACCAATAAATTTTACAAAGAAGGACTGGCGGTATCTCAATTGAAAAAGTTAAAATTTCATTGAACTGTCAGTTCTTCTTGTTTATATGTGTATCTTTGTAGTAACAAAAAAATTAATAAACCTTTAAACAAACCAATCAATTATGAAAAAATTTTTACCCTTAAAAAAAATAATTCTGGTATTTTTACTAGCTGGTTTCAGCTTAACGGGATGGTCGCAACTTCTGTATGAAGGATTCAATTATACCACACCAGCCTATATCGGCGGTAACGGTGATCCGGGATCAACATCAAATAACTGGACAACCCACAGTGTTACTGCCGGACAGACAACCACAATAGATATCGTGGACGGTAGTTTGACTTATCCGGGATTTGCAACTTCAACAGGCAATAAAGTTTATTTGTTTAGTAATGCAAACGCAGTAAGCAGGGACGTAAACAGGGGATTTGTTTCAACATCTTTGGTTCTTTACTACTCAGCATTAATAAATATTATAGATAACAGTCAGATTGCTACAACTCCGGATAACTACTTTATGCATTTTGGCGCAGCCACAGGCGCAGCCAATACCACTTTCGGAGGTAGATTGGGTGTAGTGAAAAATGCGGCCGGTACTAACTTCAGATTTATTATTTTGAATACTTCGGGCGGTACACCAGTTTATTCGGACAATGGTGCAGATCTGAACTTTGGTACAACCTATCTTGTAGTTGTTAAATATGATATAAGTGCAGCTCTGACTGTTGCTACCATGTGGGTAAACCCGGGTAATCTGGCAGGAACCGAACCAACAGGTGGTGTTTCGAACAGCACCGGAACAAATGCATTCACTTCTTTTGCCACAGGTTCAATCTGTCTGAGAAATAACGCTACAACACCTAAAGCTCATATCGATGAAATTAGAGTTGGAGCTACCTGGGCATCAGTAACCCCAATCAGCGGTGTAGGCATTAACGAAAATCCAGTTGCTAAGAATGCACGCATTTATCCTAACCCATGCACAAATGGCTGGTTTAACTTACAAATGCCTGATAAGGGTAGGTTTGTAGTTACTGTCAGCAACAGTTTAGGTTCAACAGTTAAAACACTGGAAGCAACTGATAAAACCATGAAAATTGAGACTACTGGTTTTGCAGCCGGATTGTATTTTGTTTCAATTCAAAATGTAGTCACCGGATCAAAAGAGGTACTTAAATTGGTTGTACGTTAATTATTTGAGTATAACCAAAATGTGATTAAAGGCTGTCCTGTAACCAGGCAGCCTTTTTTCTTTCCTAATAAACATTAGTGCCCGTATAATTCTTAATTTTGGAGTGTGAAATCCGATTTCTCATTAAACAAATTGTTTTGAATAGCATCAATCTTTAGCAATTTAAATTCAGATCTGAAATCCTCTCTTTTGCATAACAAACAAACTGTACAGATGAACTTGCCATGATCGGAAAACACCAACCGATGATAATATTAAGGTTCATTATGGCGTATTCCATCTGACCTGTAAAAATCAAATAGAAACTGATGAAAAAAATACTTTCTATCCTATATTTTATATCCATAGCTGTCGCCTTATGGGCGCAGAGCAGTAATCCCTTACGTCTCGAAATACCCGCACCGGCAGGAAGTGACCCGTTTAATTATGTGACGGCGGGAAAATATGGAGTCTGTATTTTTTACCCGACTGTTAGCGAAACAGGTAAAGACAGCGTGAGTTGGTCGTTTATGATGGTTGATGACCAACTTAAAGAATCATGGCACAAACAGGTTCCGCTTTCGAAAGATGTTACTTATTTGAAAAGTCTCTCTACCAAAGATGCCATTTACTTGCTTTTTCACGATACAAAGAGAAATCAGGACGGTAATCTTTTTGTTTTTATGATTATTCCACGTCTTCAGTTAATAACAAAACATGCCGGAGTGATACCCGAAAATGCTGAAGTAGTTGATTTCGAGGTATCAGATGGGTATGCTCTTGTTGGTTACAACAGCAGGAAGAGCCAGCCTGCAGTCATTAGCTTTTCGCTTATTACAGGTGAAAAAAGAAACTATGAGATTACGGCCGAGAAAGATGCACTTCTGCTGGATGTTTCGATTGACACGACAAGAAAAGAAATTTTTGCCACTTATAAAATTCAGTTTTCTTCCTCCCGAAACCATTTGTTTGTTAACCGTTATAATACTTCCGGGGCACTCGAAAAAACTTTTGATTTTACCGATCAGAACGAACAACGGAATTTCAATTCAGCTCAATATCTGCCTTTGGGTGAAGGAAGAGGAATTGTAGCAGGAACTTACGGCTACAATGTGACAAATACGCGGAGGCAATACGACTACTACGATTATTATCATAATAACTATGCGTACAATTACAATTCGTCATACTATTCCAGGCAATCGGAGTACGATGCCAACGAAGATAAGACTCCCGTGTCGGATGGGTATTATACCGCCGTTGTCAACAACGGAATAGCAAATAAAATTAATTACTACTACTTTGGCGGGTTTACCAATGCTTTTAAATACATAACTGAACCAGGTGCACTCCGCGTTAAAACAAAACCGGATAAGAAGAGTGATAAACAAAACAACGAAGATCCTTCAAATACGAACAGCAGTAATGAAAAAACGCTAAACCTCAGGCTTATTTCGCACGAAGTACTTATCAATCAAGGACAAATATTTCTTGCATCTGAAGCTTATTCGCCTGAATATCATACCAATACACAGATGTCGTACGATTATTACGGACGATCTTTCCCAACTTCGTACCAGGTTTTCGACGGATTCCGCTATTCGCATGCTTTTATAGCCGGGTTCGATAGCAGTGGTAAAATGCTCTGGAATAATGGGATGGAGATGCGCGATATCTTAACCAGCTATTTAAACAGGAAATTAAATTGTTTTTTCGAGAACGATGAAACAGTGCTGTTTTATAATGCGAACAATAAAATTGCTTTTAAAACAATTAAAGGAGGAAACGTTGTTGATAATACTACTTATATTGCTTTAGCTCCCAAAAGAGGCACCGACCAGCCTTTAGATGAATACCTGGGCACAATTGAATACTGGTATAATGACTATTTTTTAGCTACAGGGTATCAGACTATTCGGAATAACCACCTCGAAACGGCTAAGCGTAATGTCTTCTATATGAGCAAGATGGCTTTCAGGTAAGAGAAATTATACTAACCTGAAGTTGCATGTTGGCAATGGCGTTTGATTGAGAGATTTTTTCGCTTTTAAGTGTAAGACGTGCTTTGCTTTCTCTTTATCAATCGGAAAGCAAATATTCAAATCGGGAAGACTGATTTTTAGTAACTGACTATCTTCCTTTTAGATTTTTTACACTAATTTTGAACGGCATAACCTTACTGTAGATGCAATAAAGGGATTAAAAAGAGAAGTAATTGGCAACCACTGGGAGTCTAAATAAGATTTATACTAAATCTGGCTTCCTAATTTGCACTAATAAACCTGCAAGTCGGATTGTTTCACAATAGGCAAATCCTGTATACTATGCCCGAAAAAAGTCACAGACAAGAACACCCAAGTCCCAAAATCCAAGTCCAAAGTTCTGCCTTAATCCATTTTGGAATCCGGGGGCTTAAATAAAACAATGATTTACCGCATTTTAGTATAATTCACTCTTTAAAGGCTGATTGATCATTACAAACGAAAAAGGCTGACAGTATTTGTCAGCCTTTTTGCGTTTATAAATGAAATCAATTATTTTGTGATTTTAATCTCCACCCTGCGATTAAGCGCACGTCCGGCAGCTGTTTTATTATCAGCAACAGGCTTGCTCTTGCCAAAGAAAGATTTTTCAACATTAGCTGATTTCATTCCTTTCTTCTTCAGGTAGTCGATAACATAATCAGCGCGTCTTTCTGATAATCGTAAGTTGTAATTTACAGATTCAAGAAAGTCTGCATGTCCGGCAACCGAGATAGTAGCAGTTGGGTTCTCATTCATATAGGCAGCTATCTCATTCAAACTGATAATATTTTTGGCAAGTACCACACTTTCGTCTGTATCGAAATATACAATTTTTTCAAGTACGGAGCCTTTTATTACAGCCGGGCACCCATTATTTTCAGCTACTCCAGCTACGTCAGGGCATTTATCCAAATTCTCAGGAACTCCGTCTCCATCACTATCAGGTGCACCTTTGTATATTGCCAGACCAAACAAAGCAGGCATTACATCATCTATATCGGGTATTCCGTCACCATCTTTGTCAGGGCAGCCTTTGAATTCTTTTTTGCCAGCTTCATCCGGGCACCTGTCATCTTTATCAGGAATGCCATCGCCATCTTTATCCGGACAACCTTTGAGTTCAGGTTTTCCTGCTACCGCAGGACAAACATCATCCTTATCCGGTATGCCGTCGCCATCGGTATCGGGACATCCTTTAAATTCACCTTTTCCGAAAACGTCAGGACAAGCGTCATCTATATCGGCAATGCCGTCGTTGTCTTTGTCCGGGCAACCAGCTAAAACAATTTTACCCGGGTTTTCAGGGCAGCGGTCATCTTTGTCTCTGATACCGTCTTTATCCTTGTCTTTTGGTAAAAACTTAATAGTAAGACCGGCTGAAGCATATGAAAACTGGTCATAACGCAGGCCGGATTCTATAAAGTCCATTTCCCTGTCGCGCGAAGTAACGCGCTGACCGTACTCGAGGTTCAGATCAAGTGCTTTCGACAAACGAAATGCCAGACCGCCACCGATGGGCCAGGAATAGCCATCATTTTTTCCGGTCATAAACTGGGTGCCGTCATAATTATCAACAGTAGTGTTTAAATTTAAATAACCAAAACCTCCAAAAACATATAAATTTAACTTACGGTTTGGGTTTTTGTTAAATATCTCGTTGATATTAACTGTCAACTGCCCGGTAAGATCCCATACGTTACCACTTAATTCTTTTTGAAAAGCATCGCTTTTACTGGTAAGTTTACCGATAGTATACTGGCCTCTCAAGCCAAAAATGCGGCTTACCTGATAGCCAAGTATTGCACCTCCTCCAAAGGATACTTTTTTATTAAATAGATCATCAGGATTCAGGTCGCCAAAGTACTCCGTTACGCCGAAATTAGGCTGAACGTAGAGATACTTATAAAATGGAAGTTTGATGCTATCATTCTGGGCGAATGATTTGAAAGAAACAAACTGAAATGCAATAATTGCCAAAACAATTATCGAAAAATGTGAACGAAATTTTTTCATAATTATTAATATTTGTTATTTTAACTAAAATACCTCAACAAAGATAAACATATATTTGGGAAAGTGGTATCTCAAAAGAAAATATATTAGTATAATTGATTTGAAAAATGCAAAGGAGTTAAGATTATTGTAGGTAATAAAGTAAAAACTGCTAGATATGCATGAATTTAACTGAAATTTCTTCCGGTTAAATCATTGATTTCTTAAACATTATATAAAATCGGTACAAAATGATGGCGGCCGTTACCGAAACATTAAAGGAGTGTTTGGTGCCAAATTGCGGTATTTCTATGCAGCCATCTGCCAATGCCATTATTTCGTCACTTACACCCGTCACCTCATTGCCAAAAATCAAGGCCATTTTGTCATCGGTGTCAGCAGTATAATCCTCCAGAAAAATGCTTCCGCTAGCCTGTTCAATGGCAATAATTTTATACCCGGCTTTTTTAAGCTGTTCAATTGCGGTGCAGGTATTGTCGAAGTATTGCCATTTAACCGACTCTGTGGCTCCCAGGGCAGACTTGTTGATTTCCCGGTTGGGAGGCGTGGCCGTGATGCCGCACAGATACAGTTCCTTGATCCGGAATGCATCAGAGGTGCGGAAGATAGAACCGATATTATGCTGGCTCCTGATGTTATCCAAAACACAAATAACCGGCAGTTTGTCGAGTTGACCAAATTCTTCAACAGTAGCCCTGTTCAGCTCATCCATACTAAGTTTTCGCATACTCCGGTTTTTCGTGCAAATTTAATCGTATTTCCTTATGGGCAAAACGGAATAATTATTAACACTTAAGCAGCCCGGATAAAAATCCGGACATATAATCCTATATTTGCCATTACAATTTATACTTTAGGGAAGTGACAAAAGGCAAAGAAAAGGAAGATGTTACGGTAACGCCCCTGATGAAACAATACAATACGATCAAGGCTAAATATCCTGATGCCTTGTTATTGTTCAGGGTTGGCGATTTTTATGAAACTTTTGGTTCGGATGCAATTAAGACTTCGGAGATATTGGGCATTGTGCTTACACGCAGGGCTAATGGTACCGCCACATATATTGAACTTGCCGGATTTCCACATCATTCGCTCGACACCTATCTGCCAAAACTAGTCAGAGCCGGGTACAGGGTAGCTATCTGCGATCAGTTGGAAGACCCAAAGCTTACAAAAACAATAGTTAAGCGGGGCGTTACCGAATTGGTTACACCAGGAGTTTCGTATAACGATAAGATTCTTGAAAATAAAGAAAATAATTTCCTGGCAGCCATTCATCTACTGCCAAAAGCTTCGGGTATTGCATTCCTCGATATCTCTACTGGCGAATTTATGCTGGCCCAGGGTTCAAACGATTACATAGAGAAACTGCTTCAAACTTTCAGGCCTTCGGAAGTAGTGGTTCAGAAGAACAAACGTCAACAGTTTGTCGAAACCTTTGGCGACAAGTATTATTTCTCGTATTTCGATGAATGGGTTTTTACCGTTGATTTCACTAAAGATTTGTTGCTCAAACAATTCGGCACTGCATCGCTGAAAGGATTTGGCATCAGCGAACTTGAAAACGGTATAATTGCCGCAGGTATTGCCCTGTATTATCTTTCCGAAACGCAACACGATAAAGTTAAACACATCTGCAAAATAAGCAGGATTGAAGAGGACCATTTTGTGTGGTTGGACAAATTTACGGTCAGGAACCTGGAATTGTTACAATCACCAAACGACAATGCGAACACGCTTCTTTCAACCATCGACCGGACAATCTCACCCATGGGAAGCCGCCTTCTCAGGCGATGGATTTTACTTCCGCTAAAAGATCGCCTTCCGGTAACCGAGCGTCACGAAATAGTTGACTATTATTTAAAACACGAGCCTTTTACCGAAATAATTGAACAGCAGGTAAAGACTATCGGCGATCTGGAACGGCTGATTTCAAAAGTTGCCGTCGGAAGGGTAAATCCACGTGAAGTATTACAGATACGCCGGGCTTTGCAGGCTCTTGTTCCTATCAAAAAAGCTTGTCTTGATGCAACACACGAAGCACTTAATCACCTGGGGGAACAAATAAACCCCTGCGAATTAATCGCTGATAAAATAGGCCAGACTATACAAGACGATCCTCCCACTATGGTTTCGAAGGGACAGGTTATTGCACCCGGCATTTCGGACGAACTTGATGATCTCAGAAGCCTTGCATATTCGGGTAAAGATTACCTTATTAAACTACAGCAGCGCGAAATTGAGCGAACCGGCATTAACTCGCTGAAAGTGAGTTTTAATAATGTTTTCGGCTATTACCTCGAAGTTACCAACCTGCATAAGGACAAGGTTCCGGTCGAATGGATACGCAAACAAACGTTGGTAAATGCTGAACGCTATATTACTGAAGAATTAAAGGAATACGAACAAAAAATTCTCGGTGCCGAAGAAAAAATATTTGCCATCGAAAACAGGATTTACAATGAATTAGTTATTCATTTAGCTGAATATGTGCAGCCGGTTCAACTCAATTCGCAACTTATTGCACGTCTCGATTGCCTGCTGTCATTTGCCCGTATAGCCAGGCAAAACAGGTATGTAAAGCCCCAGCTCAAAGATTCTTATACACTTGATATAACCAATGGACGGCATCCGGTTATTGAAAAACATATGCCCACGGGCGAAGATTATATTGCCAATGATGTTTTGCTCGATAACGATGGGCAGCAGATCATTATTTTAACCGGGCCCAATATGTCCGGGAAGTCGGCTCTGCTCAGGCAAACCGCTTTAATCGTGCTGATGGCCCAGATAGGCAGTTTTGTTCCTGCCGATGCTGCCACAATCGGCATGGTTGATAAAATATTTACACGTGTCGGAGCATCGGATAATATTACTTCAGGCGAATCTACCTTTATGGTCGAAATGAACGAAACGGCCAGTATCCTGAACAATATCTCGAACCGAAGCCTGATCTTGCTTGATGAAATCGGACGCGGAACCAGCACCTACGATGGTATATCTATTGCCAGGGCTATCACCGAATACCTGCACGATCACCCGCTCTATCGAGCCAAGGTGATGTTTGCAACTCATTACCACGAATTAAACGAAATGGCTGCCAGCAAGCAGCGAATTCGCAATTACCACGTTGCTGTAAAGGAAATAGGGAAAAAGGTTATTTTTCTGAGGAAATTAACTCCGGGGGGCAGCGAACACAGTTTTGGTATCCATGTGGCCCGTATGGCGGGAATGCCAGGAAGTGTTTTGCAAAGGGCTACCAACATACTTGCACAACTCGAGAAAAAGCATGTAACTGATGATCAGGAAAATACGGACTTATCATCAAAAAAAGACAAAAAAGGAGAAGATATACAGCTAAGTTTTTTTCAGCTGGATGACCCGCTGCTGGAGCGCATTCGCGATGATATTATGAGTTTGGATATTAACACATTAACCCCCGTTGAAGCCCTGATGAAACTGAACGAGATAAAAAAAATGTTGAAAAAATACTAGAGAAGCTTTTGTAAATGAAAAATGTATGTATATTTGCACACCCAAAAAGGATATAATGCGAAAGTAGCTCAGTTGGTAGAGCACGACCTTGCCAAGGTCGGGGTCGCGAGTTCGAGTCTCGTCTTTCGCTCTGCTTTAAAAACCTCCTGTTAGTTACTAGGAGGTTTTTTTTAGCTGCCCGAATGGTGAAATAGGTAGACACGAAGGACTTAAAATCCTTTGGCCATTGCGGCCGTGCCGGTTCGATTCCGGCTTCGGGTACGGGGAAATAAGGTTAATATGCTGTTATTCAGTTTATTAACCTTTTTTGTTATATGGCTTTTTTCAACGGGTTGTCAATCTAATTATTTTAGAGCGGAAAATTAGCTACCTTCAGCTTATTTTCAGAGCGGAATACCAGTGAAGTATTTTTTTTCTTCTTCTGGCTTCTTGGCTTTCAAAAATCAATTCCATTCAATTCACGACAGAAACTGTTTTTTTTCACCCTCAGTTGTAGTCTGCATGCCTAATTCCTTACATTTGTCATTACAAATACCTTCAAAATGACAAGCAGCAATAAAAACAACAGCCGCAGGAATTTTATCAAAATTGCCGCCGCAGGATCAATAGCCTTGGGCGCAGCGCCAATAACCAATGTATTTGGAGCAGGAAATCTAACGGATGCTGATTTATTAGCTTCCGAAAAGAAAGTACCTGCAAGCAAAGGTAAATCGGTGATGGGACTGAGGTGCGAACCCTTAAAAACAGTTCGTATCGGGCTTATAGGATTAGGAATGCGAGGCAGCGAAGCCGTGCGAAGACTGGTGCAGGTTGAAGGGGTTGAGCTAATCGCAATTGCTGATGTTGTTCCAAAAGCGGTTAAAGATGCAAACAAGCAGATCACCGATATAGGCCTGAAGCCTGCCCTTGAATTCACTGGCGAAGAGGACTGGAAAAAGATTTGCGAACGCGACGACATTGACCTGGTTTATCAATGTACACCCTGGTTGTTGCACACACCCATTGCTGTTTACGCCATGAAACATGGAAAACATGCTGCCTGCGAGGTACCGAGTGCAGTTACATTAGATCAATGCTGGGATTTGGTTAATACAGCTGAAGAAACTCAAAGGCATTTCATGATGCTCGAAAACTGCTGTTACGACTTTTTCGAACTCAACACCCTGAATATGGCCCGCAACGGCGTATTTGGCGAGATTCTCCACGCCGAAGGTGCATATATACACGACCTGCGCTGGCTCAAGTTTATGAAAGAGGGCGGGTACCACGATATGTGGCGGCTTGAATACAGCAAGATACATACAGGCAATCCTTATCCAACACATGGCCTTGGCCCGCTGGCACAACTTATGGGTATAAACCGTGGCGACAGGTTCGATTATCTGACCTCAGTTTCGACCAACCAGGTTGGTATGTCGTTATATGCACAGGATAAATTTGGAGCAAATTCTCCTGAAGCAATACAAACCTACAAGCTGGGTGATATGAATACCACGGTGGTCCGCACCATACAGGGTAAAACTATTATGATACAGCATGATACCACAAGTCCGCGCCCATATAACCGCATTCATCGTATCAGCGGGACAAAGGGAATGGCTGTAAAATATCCTGAAGAACAAATAGCATTGGAACCCAATGCGCATGAATTTTTGAAGAAAGAAGATTTCGATGCTCTGATGAAAAAATATGAGCATCCGTTAGCAGTCCAAATGGGAGAAAAAGCTAAAAAAGTGGGAGGACATGGCGGAATGGACTTTATAATGGATTACCGTTTGATTTATTGCCTGCGTAATGGCTTACCCCTCGACCAGGATGTATATGATGCAGCAGCCTGGTGCAGCATTGTACCTTTAAGCGAGAAAAGTGTGCTGAACAGAGGCAATTCAATAGATGTTCCTGATTTCACCCGAGGTGCCTGGGAGACGGCAAAACCCTGGCCGATTGTAAGTATTGAATAATTACTCTTTCGATAAACGAAAAAACGCATCCGGTTTGGATGCGTTTTTGTTTATTGGTTGAAATGTTTACTGTTTTGAAACCTTAAAAGAAAAGCCTGCTTTAATCCCAATATAAAAATTATGAGAAGCCTTGTATTCCCCTTTCCGGTCTGGTATCTGCCACTCGGTGCTGTTAATATCAGTCAGCCCCAAAGCAGCGTTGGCTGATAATGTTAAAGCCGCAACATCACTAGCCTGGAATTCAAACATTTTATTAAAACCAAAATTCAAACCAACGTCAAAAGGTTTGTAACGTTCTTTTATATCTCCTGTTTCCAGGTAACCTACATTTAATTCAGTTTCCGGTGGTGTTGGCCCTATATAACCATATTCCTGTTTTGCTTTGATGAGAAACATTAAGTCGGGACCCACCGAAAGCCATAAAGGATTTTTACCTCCCGATAATTTTCGCATCACTAAAAGAGGAACTTCCACATACGATAGTTTGATTTTCCGGTCGGCTTCGCCCTCAAATTGCTTTCCAGCATAATTTTGACCTATTTTTGATGCCAGCAACGATCCGTTAAATCCCCATTCTTTTTTGAAAAAATAACTATATTGCAATCCGCCGGTCAGACCGAATGTGGTGGAATAATCAAGTTCAGGATTCCCATAAGCATTCTGGTTTATTATCCAACTGCTGTTGAGCCCTCCGAGAGCACTTAGCCATACAGAGCCGTCATCTTGTGCCTTGGTGTTATTGGAGTAAAGGAGAAGGGCAATGAGCATGACTAATACAAGTTTGTATCTATTCATTTTCCGAGATTTTTTTTTGCAAAAGTACTCGAATTTAACTCTTCATCAAGTTGTGTTTACACTCAGTGAAAAGCAATTTAGGAAAGAGTCGGGGAGAATTTACGGATAAAGATTTTAAAAATCTGATTGTCAATAGCTTGTAAATATAATTCTTTAATAGAGTTCCCGATAATCAAAGAACAATTTGTGTGGAAATTATTATCAGTCTGTACATCTTATTCCGGCAATATGTAATTGAAAAAGACAGAAGTTTAATTCCCGACAAAAAATCTTCCATTCTCAAAGTGCAAATCATGAGTAAATTGAGCTATTTCAGAGAGACCGTTATCATAATGAAAAACTTTATCGGCTAATGAAATGTATGCCGAAACTTCTTTCGCTTTTCCGATTGCCGGCAAGCGCATCGTCATAAGGAATAAACCGGGAACAACAAGACTACGCAGACTCCTGCTTTCGCAGATAATTGGCTGATCTGTAGTAAATTGATTGATAAAATGAAGAATCGCCTGCTCCTCGAAACCAGCATCGGCACGAATATAAAAAACGCTGGAGGCCCCCGCCCGCTTCATCATCGATGTATCTTTGTGCGTATCCGTCAAAAACTCTTGTGTAATATGGTAACCGTCAATTGATTCATCGGTGTGGTTGCCATGCAGATCAGCCTCGTCAGGTCTGACACTGGTAACTTTGAGCGCGATGACCTCGTACCTGGCCGCCAGTTTGCTGATTATACTGCAGGCCAGCGTGGTTTTACCGGCATTTCGCGAATTGCCTCCAATCATAATCATATTTGGGACTTGAATCATGGCCGATGGCGGATCAGCTTCCTGGAAGCTATGTATTGAGGTTATCGAGTAACCTGACAAATTCTTTCTGCATTATTTTATCCATTCGCTGGTGAAAAGTATCGAATGTTTTTACCAAACGCCGGCCTTCGGGAGATAGTTTCGTGCTGCCGCCTTCCTGTCCGCCACGTATGGTTTCGAGCAGATGAAACCCAAGCATTTTTTCTATTTTACGAAGGTCGTTCCATGTACGGCGATAGGTAATCCCCATCTTTTCACATGCAGCAACCAACGAGCCGCATTCATCAATCTGCTTCAGGATTTTCCATTTTCCATCTCCCAGAATACCATCACCCTGAAGTGAAGAGAACCATATTTTGTATTCCGGTTTGAGATTTTCGAATTTATTCATGGAAGTCTGATTTAAATTAAATTTGCAACAAAAGTCCAATCAAGGGTAACTATTCAGCCATTATAAAGTATTGAAAAACAAATATTTGACACAGATTTCGCAAGTTTTGCAGATTAAAATTAAAGCAATTCAGTCAGTTTCAGCACAAGAACAATCCTAAATAGCTATAACTCTGTGCTAATCAGTGAAATCTGTGGCAAAAATAGCGAATTCAGGGGGTGAATAGTGACAAAATATACTTGTTTCAGTAATTATGAAATTTTACAAGGTCAATTCAATATTTCTCAAAATATCAGGCATTTAACTGTGCCCAGAGCATATCTTTAAGCGTGCTGAGGCCAGTGCGGTTGTGCGACGAAATGAAAACCGACGGGATACGGGGCAATTCTTTTTTCAGCAGTTTCATCATCTCGTCGTCGAGCATATCGCATTTGGTGATGGCAAGCAAACGGCCTTTGTTGAGTAACTCAGGATTAAACTGTTTGAGTTCATTAAGAAGTATTTTATATTCTTTTTTAATATCCTTACTATCAGCCGGAATCATAAAAAGCAACACGGAATTGCGTTCGATATGACGTAGAAACCTTACACCCAGGCCTTTGCCTTCATGTGCACCTTCGATAATTCCCGGAATATCGGCCATTATAAAAGATTGATCGCCATAATAGGGTACTATTCCCAGGTTAGGCCTGAGAGTAGTGAAAGGATACGCTGCAATTTCGGGTTTAGCCGCTGAAAGCACCGAGAGCAAGGTAGATTTTCCGGCATTGGGGAAACCCACCAGGCCGACATCAGCCAATATTTTAAGTTCAAAAATCTTCCAGCACTCGATAAAAGGCTCGCCGGGTTGAGCGAATTTGGGAGACCGGTTTGTGGATGTTTTAAAATGATCGTTCCCTAAACCGCCGCGGCCACCAGGCACTATGATATGTGTTTCGTCGTGGGCAGTAACTTCGAATTCCACTTCCCCTGTTTCCGGGTCACGAACAACGGTACCCAGCGGAACTTCAATGATACGGTCTTCGCCGTTTGCCCCGGTTGACAAGGCTTTTGATCCACTCTCGCCTTCACTGGCAATAATATGCTTGGTATAACGCAGATGGAGCATTGTCCATAACTGTTTATTTCCTTTGATTATGATATGTCCGCCTCTGCCTCCGTCACCACCATCAGGGCCGCCCCTGGGATTGCCTTTGGTGCGAAGATAATGGTGAGAACCTGCACCTCCAGCACCCGATCTTAAATAGATCTTTACATAATCAACAAAACTGGAACTGGCCATTATTACTTTTTTTAATTGAAGAGATGAGTTGAAATATCACGGCTACCGTGAAATACGATAAATCTGCCTGAAGCAGAAAAAGGCGGAGAGTACCTACAGTAAATAGAAACAAAGATCCGCCACTTTAGTTTCTTGCCAAAAGTGAATTATCTTGATTTCTTCATAGCCGACTGTACTGTATCGAGCAAACGATCAAATATTTCCTCGGTGGATCCCATTGCATTTACAACGACGTGTTTGTTCTGTTTTTTGTACATTTCCATAACGGGAGCAGTTTTTGTAGAATACTCCTCAAGCCGGTGAACAATAAGTTCGGCCGAAACATCATAAATACGCGCCTTTTCTGAACGTCCCCGTTTATCAAGGCGTTTTACAAGTTCGATGATTGGGGCATTGAGTTCAACAACATAGGATATACCCATATTCATGCGACGCAGCAAGCCATCCAGGATATACGACTGAAGGATGGTGCGGGGAAAACCCTTAAAAACAAATCCGTTCACATGGTTGTGTACATTAATTTCCCTTTCGATGAGCCTGATGACAATTTCATCCGAAACGAGGTCCCCTCTTTCATAGGTTTCTTTCACCCTGATTCCTAATTCGGTTCCGGCTTTAATTTCTTTACGCAACAACGATCCTGTTGAAATGTAGTAGAAATTAAGCTTTTTGGCCAGCATATTACCCTGTGTTCCTTTGCCAACACCCGGAGGACCTGATAATACAAGGTTGAACCATTCTTTTTCAAGCATGGATTCGATGGAGTTGCAAAGTGTGTCGAAAATCTCCGGGATGGGTCCCACACCTTGTATGGGCACATAAAGATTACGTTCCTGGTAATAACCTATAACCGGTGAAGTTTTGTTTTTGTATTCGGTGAGCCTGAACTTAATTACATCTTCAGTATCGTCAGCACGACCCGATACTTTTCCTCGTTCGATAAGCCTGCGTGTAAGTTCTTCATCCGGAACTTCCAGGCTTAACATGCATGATAGCGAGGTGTTCAACTTCAGTAACAAGCCATCCAGGATATAAGCCTGAACCAGTGTACGTGGAAATCCATCAAATAAAATTCCTTTTTTATCCGAACTGGTAATAATTTTTTTTTCGATCAGGTCGACCATAATTTCATCAGAAACCAGGCTGCCGCGGCTTATCAGATCCTTCACCTGCATTCCAAGTTCGGTTTCTTCGGCTATTTCCTGCCTGAGCAGATCGCCGGTAGAAATATATGCCAGGTTGTATTTCTCAATCAGCATCTGCGACTGAGTTCCTTTGCCGGCTCCTGGAGGTCCGAAGAGTGCGATATTGAGCATATCAGGATAGTTTTTTAAAGCCCTTCTTACGAAAGATTAGTAATTTTATATATTGATGTGGCGATTAATCTTTGACGGAGGAAAAGGAAGTTATTTCTATTCGACAATTTTGTAAATATCACTCGAATTCCGCCCTAACCCATCGTAATCAAGGCCATAGCCTACCACGAATTCGTTCGGGATACTGAAACAAAGATAATCGACGGGAAATTTTGATTTAAACGCTTCAGGTTTCAACAGGCAAGAAGCAATTTTTACTTCAGCAGGCTCCATTTTCCGGAGAGTCTCAAGAAAAGAAACCAGGGTAAGTCCCGTATCAACAATATCCTCAATGACCACTATAGTGCGGCCTTTAATATCAAGATCCAGGCCGATAATCTGCTGAACGACACCGGAACTATGGGTTCCGTGGTAGGAAGATAATTTTACAAAAGCAATTTCGCAATCGACAGTAATCCGTTTAAGCAGGTCGGAAGCAAAAATAAATGCGCCATTCAGTACTACAATAAACAGTGGTTTTTTACCTTCAAGATCGGTATTCATCTGAGCTGAAAGTGCTATAATCTTCTCCTGAATGGCCTCATTTGTAATGTATTTCTTGAAGCTTTTGTCCTTTAGTATCCATGTATCCGGCATAGTTGAATGTTTTATGGTTGCAGTACGCGCAAAATTACGGTTTAAGCATGATATTTCCATTAAAAAGATGAAAGCAGGACGTTTTTTTGAATAATTCTCTTTTAAAATGTGGTGGAATAGACGTAAGAAGGTTTAAAAGTCGGATTTTGTGTAATTTCGCAAAAAAATTACACTATGACCCCGATGGTAAGTATAATAATGGGAAGCACCAGCGACCTTCCGGTAATGGAAGAAGCTGCAAAGGTGCTGAATGAATTACGCATTCCTTTTGAAATGAATGCTTTATCGGCACATCGCACCCCTGAAAAAGTGGAAGAATTCGCCAGCAATGCCCACCACCGTGGAATTAAAGTGATTATTGCAGGTGCAGGCATGGCCGCTCATTTGCCCGGTGTGATTGCTGCCTTTACGCCTTTGCCCGTAATTGGTGTACCTGTAAAATCATCGTTCGACGGGATGGATTCATTGCTTGCCATCGTTCAGATGCCTCCGGGGATTCCTGTAGCCACCGTTGCTGTAAACGGAGCACGAAATGCCGGGATACTAGCCGCGCAAATGATTTCACTTGGTGACACGGAACTTTTCAGCAGGTTGATTGCTTTTAAGGAAGAACTCAAGCTGAAAATTTTACAGGCAAACGAAGATCTTACGAAGGTGAAATATGAATTTAAGGTGTAGGTGAATGTGATAATTTGATAATGCGTTAATGTGCTAATGTACTAATGTACTAGTGGGTTGATGGGTTGATTGGTTGAGATGTTGATGGGTTGATGTGTTGATGCGTGGATTTTATTTTCTGAGTGCAGCGGTTGGGATGGGGACTGAATGGGAAAGGCCACCGGCTAATTCATCATCAAATGTAGTTGGCACATTGTTGGCTTCTGTTCGCTGTTTCCAGGTAAGATGCTGTTTTGCATCGTCCTTCCGGACCATGGTGATGCAATTTTCGACCGGGCAGATGAGGGAACACAAATTGCAGCCCACACAATTTTCTTCATTAATTTTCGGTGTCCTGTTGTTTATATCCTCATTCAGCTCGATTGCCTGGTGAGCACCGTCTTCGCAGGCGATATAACAAAGCTGGCATCCAATGCATTTTTCTTCATCAATAGTCGCTTTAACGCTGTATTTTAAATTCAGTTCTTCCCAGTGTTTCACATTTGGAAGGGCTTTGCCTACAAACTGGTCAATGGTTGCAAAGCCGTGCGAATCCATATATTGCTCAAGCCCTGAGGTCATATCGCGGATAATTCCAAATCCATAGTGCATCACGGCAGTGCAAACCTGCACCGATGAAGCACCCAGGAGCATAAACTCGACAGCATCGCGCCAGTTTTCAATACCGCCGATTCCGGATATTGGGATTTGAACAAAAGGATGCTGTGCACAATTTTTTACCATATTCAGTGCAATGGGCTTCACGGCGGGACCACAATAACCACCATTGGAACTGTGATTTTCAACCACCGGGTAGGTCACAAAATTATCAATATCCACACCAACCAGGCTCTGAATGGTATTGATCAGTGATATTGCATTGGCTCCGGCACGACGGGCTGCCTGCGCAGGTTCGGTGATATCCGAAATGTTTGGTGTTAGTTTTACAATTACAGGAATTGTTGCAACTTCCATAACCCAGCGGGTGATGGTTTCGAGCACATCCGGTTCCTGGCCCACCGCCGAGCCCATTCCCCGCTCGCACATGCCGTGCGGGCATCCGAAATTTAATTCAATCCCATCGGCTCCGGCATTTTGAACATCCATTACAATTTGCTGCCACTCCTTTTTGGTTTGCACCATCAAGGAAGCAATCACCGCATGGTCGGGGAAATATTTTTTGACTTCTTCCATTTCGCGGAGGTTATCACACAAACGACGATCGGTAATGAGTTCAATGTTATTGAAACCCACAACGCGGCTTCCGCGGTAATTGATGGCACCGTAACGGCTCGAAACATTCACAACGGGTACACCCAGTGTTTTCCAAACGGCCCCACCCCAGCCCTGGTCGAATGCTTTCATAATCTGGTAACCGGAATTTGTAGGAGGTCCGGATGCCAGCCAGAATGGATTTGGAGCTTTAATACCTGCGAAATTTATTTTTAGGTCAGCCATAATTTTATTTTTAAAGAAAGCTAATATTGTTGGTTTTTCCGAAACAAATCATTTATTTTTATTTTTTTAACATTGTCAATTGCCCACTGTCAATTGTCAATTGTTTACAGTTTGGTTAAAAAAGCATGTATCCCTTTTCCTGCCATTTTTCCTTCGGCTGCTGCATTTACAACTTCCGCGCCACCATTAACAGCATCGCCACCGGCAAAATACCTGGGATTCATCGTTTGCCCACTTGATTGGTTTACCAAAATCCTACCAGCTTCATCCATTTCCAGTCCGGGAATAGTAGCAATTACCGAAGTTTGCTTCAACTGACCGGTTGCTTTAATGACCAGATCACAATCAAGTATAAACTCGCTGCCGGGAATAGTTGAAAATATGCCATTTACTGTTTCAGTCCGGATAAATTTTACACCTTCTACTGAACTTTCGCCAACAAATTCAACCGGGGCAATATTAAACATGCCCAAAACTCCTGTGACTTTTGCCAGATCATACTCGAAATAGTATGCTTTCATTTCGTCTTTAGCCCTGCGGTAGGCGACTATAACTTTTTCAGCTCCCAACCTGGCCGATTCTGAGGCAGCGTCCATGGCAGTATTTCCGCCGCCAAGCACGATTACTTTTTTTGCCATCGGTTTCCCATCTGGGTGTAATTTGATTTGCTCTATAAATTCGGTGGCTCCGATGCATCCGGGTTTGTCTTCGCCTTTTATTTTTATTTCTGCCGAATTCCCCAGTCCGATGCCTAAAAATATGGCATCATACCTGGCTTCCAAAGATTCAATGTCTTCCTGCGTTGTAATGCGTTTGTTATAAAAAACCGAGAAACCAAACTGCTTGCGCAAAAACTCCACTTCCATCAGGGCTTCCTCGTTGGTTATTTTATAGGGAGCAACGCCATGCAATGCCAGGCCGGAAGGATTGTTGCGGGCTTCATAAATATCAACCTTATAACCTTCGGACCGCAGTTCGCAGGCACAGGCAATTCCTGCCGGACCGGCTCCGATTACAGCTACAGTTTTTCCATTCTCTTCGGGAATTTCGAAGAGCTTCTGATTTGTCAGAATGGCATTTTTTGTCGCAAAATTCTGAAGCCTGCCGATATCAAGTGCCTTTATATTCATTTTGGTAAAAACACATGCTCCTTCACAGAGGACTTCGGTAGGACACACTTTGCCACATGTATTTCCAAGATAGTTAGCCTGGTAAATCGTTTTTGCGGCTCCCGTAACATTTCCGTTGTTTATTTGCCTGATGAACAGAGGAATGTCAATAGCGGTAGGACAAGCCAGCGTACAAGGTGCGTTGTAACAAAACAGGCATCTCGAGCTTTCATAATACGCTTCAGAAGTATTCATCAGCGGTTTTAGCTGTGCAAAGGGTTGCCAGGGTGTATGTTTTTTTTGGATATTTTTTGATTCAGCCATGGGAAAGATTTTTAAATGGACAGTTGACAATGGACAGTTGACAATGGACAGTTGACAATGGATAATTGACAGTTGACAATGGACAGTTGACAATGGATAATTGACAGTTGACAATTAACAATGGACTTGATGTATTATTTAGATTGATATTTTTATCTAATTGTCAATTATCCATTGTCCATTGTTAATTGCTATTTGTTTTTACTTGTTTTTATAATTGAAGTTAAAAGCCTTAAAATCTCTTTTAAGTCACTATCTAACGAAACGAATTGATTTTCATCAATGTAATCTGCTTTAAAGAGTAGTTCAATCCAGTACTCGCACTCATTTGCTTCTTTTAGTGACACAGATACTTTATGGATAAAATCAGCTTTGCTTTCTGCGTGTTCGGCTTCCCTGATATTGGAACCAATTGATGTACCGGAGCGTAAAAGCTGTTTACTAATAACATACTCTTTCTTTTCTGCCACAAGAAATTGGTACAGTTTCACAATTCGTAAGGCAAAATCAAATGACTTATTTTTGACAATATTTTCCTTCATTTTAGTTTCAGCAAAATTGTCAATTATCCATTTTTCATTGTCAATTATCTAGAACTCTACCGTTCTCTTATACGTTTCCGGTCTTCTGTCGCGGTAGAATTGCCATACGGAGCGTACTTCATCAATCAGGTCGAGATCAAATTCAGCAACCAGAAGTTCGTCGTTGTCTTCCGATGCCTGTGAAAATATTTGTCCGCGGGGATCCACAAAATACGATGAGCCATAAAACTTACCGATATTCCAGGGCTTTTCGACGCCAACCCTGTTGATGCAGCCCATAAAGTACCCGTTTGCGGCGGCATGCGCCGGTTGTTCCAGTTTCCATAAATATTGCGAAAGACCGGCAACTGTAGCTGATGGATTGTAAACGATTTCGGCACCATTCAGGCCCAGTTCCCTGGCACCTTCAGGAAAATGGCGGTCGTAGCAGATATAAACTCCCACTTTTGCGTATTTGGTCTGAAATACCGGGTAGCCCAGGTTTCCGGGTTTGAAGAAATATTTTTCATAAAAACCTGGAGCTACGTGAGGAATATGGTTTTTCCTGTATTTTCCCAGGATGGTTCCGTCGGAATCGATTACTACAGCCGTGTTATACAATACTCCCGGCATTTCCTGTTCGTATATCGGAACGATTATTACCATATTGTATTTTTTTGCCAACCCCTGCATGAGTTCCGTTGTTTTTCCGGGAATGGGTTCAGCGGCTTTATACCAATCATTGCTCTGACCGGGGCAAAAATACGGGCCAAAAAAGATTTCTTGTAAGCAAAGAATTTGCACACCTTGTTTACCGGCTTTTTCGATAAAAGGAATATGCTTTTGAATCATTGCTTCCTTTATTTCGGCAATGCTGCCTTCGCCTTCCGATATCGGAACCGACATCTGGATCAAACCGGATTTAATTTTTCGTGACATAGTTTTGGTCTTATTTAAATTGTTCAATTTGGTGGTTGTTCTGGTTGCTGGTGGCTGGCTGCTGGTTACTGGTCACTGGTGGCCTGTTTTTGACTACTGCGCTCAATCGCCTGAATGAAAAGATTCAGTTTTTTACCTAAAATTTCAAGTTGAGCATGTAAATCATCATATAATGTCTTGTTTTTTAACGATTCTGTTTCAAACAATGTTTCTAAATGATCAATTGTTTCATCATTTGATGCTATTGAAAAAGTAAGGAAGCGGATGTATTCCATCACATATCGCCTCCTGCCATATCCTTCAACAATATTAGACCTGATTGATTTGGCGGATCTTCTTATCTGACTTCCTTCTTCATACATTTCGAATTTAGGAAGTTCTGTCAAGGTCATTCTATGAATAGCTATACTTACTTCTCTTGACCTTTCCCAAATCTCAAGATTCTTATAGCTCATTTAAATTCGTTTTATGTTAAACCTGCAACCAGAATCAACTGACCAGTGGCTAGTAACCAGTTTTACAGAACATCTGTCAACTTTGATCTTTTTACAAACTCACCATACCCTTTTTTGATTTTTACATCCCCGTTTTCGATGGCAACTTGCCCGCGAAGAATGACCGTTTCGGCCTTCCCGGTAACTTCGTGGCCTTCGTATGCCGAATAATCGCAATGGTGGTGATGGGTGGATGCCGAAAGAATATGTTTTTTCGCAGTATCGAAAATTACGATATCCGCGTCGGAACCCACGGCGATAGTTCCTTTTTTAGGGAACATCCCAAATATTTTCGCAGAAGCGGTCGAAGTGATATCAACCATTTTATTCAGGCTGATTTTGCCTGTCTTCACGCCTTCGGAATAAATTAATTCAACGCGGTGCTCAATTCCCGGTGCGCCGTTCGGGATTTTAGTAAAGTCGTTTTCGCCTTTGCGCTTATCATCCCACATGAAAGGGCAATGGTCTGTTGCAAGCGTTTGTATAACTCCCTGGTTGATAGCGGCCCAGAGCGCTGCCTGGTCTTTTTTCTCACGGATGGGCGGACTCATCACCCATTTCGCACTTTCGAAACCCCGATCATAAACTGAACAATCGAGAACCAGGTATTGAATACACGTTTCTACAAAAACCTTCTGGTTCCTTTTCTGTGCATCTCTTACCTTGTTGAGGCCTCCTTCACTGGTCATGTGAACAATATAGGAATATGACCCGGTTTGATAGGCCATATCTATAAACCGACCGGTGGCTTCCGATTCTGTTATTTCGGGCTGAGATAAATAATGATACAGTGGCGAAAGGTTGCCGGCTGCTATATTTTTCGAGACCAGGTAGTCAATGATATCGCCATTTGTAGCGTGGGTAGTAACGATCCCGCCGTGTTTTTTAACTTCATTCATCAGGCCAACCATTTGCCGGTCGTCGATCATTAAAGATCCCTTGTAGGCCATGAAAGTTTTAAAGGAACTAATCCCTTCTTTCTCAACAAGGTCTATTATTTCGAGCTGAGTTTGGGGATTAAAATCGGTAACAGCCATGTGAAAAGCATAATCGCTGTAAACATTTCCTGTTGCCCGTGCCTGCCATTCGCGCAAAGCATCATACAACGACTTTCCCTGCGACTGGATTACGAAATCAATAACTGTTGTGGTTCCCCCGTGGAGGGCAGCCAGGGTGCCGGTTTCGTAGTTGTCGCTCGAAAATGCGCCCATAAAAGGCATTTCGAGGTGAACGTGCGGATCAATTCCTCCCGGGATAACCAGTTTCCCGGAAGCATCGATGGTGGTATCGGCGGTCATGGTTAAATTTTTACCAATAACCGAAATTGTTTCTCCTTCGATGAAAATGTCAGCCGTATAATCATCTGTAGCAGTTATGATTCTGCCATTTTTTACAAGTATCGACATAAGGAAGAATTTGAAAATTTGAGAATTTGAAAATTTCGGGCACTCATATTGTTTTTTTGAGCTTGATGAAGTTGCAGAATTACTTATAATATTCATCCGCAATTTCGATTGCTTTTTCAATGATATCGAGTCCTTCATCAATCTGGCTTTTGGTTATGATCAGCGGAGGTGCAACAAATATCCAGTTCCAGCGAACAAAGGTGAACAGGCCCAATTCGCGTAGTTTGGCTGCCATCCTGTTGGTAGGCTCCATGTCCTTTGCGGCAGCATTGAAAGGGGTTAGCGGCTCCTTGGTTTCGCGGTTTTTAACCAGTTCTATCACGCCAAGTAACCCTGTATTACGGAAATCGCCTATGGAAGGATGCTTTTCGGCCAGATTTTTCACTTTTTCTTCCATGTATTTGCCCATAAGAGCAGCATTCTCAATCAGATTCTCTTCCTCGTATACGCTGATGCAGGCCAAAGCTGTTGCACATCCCAGCGCATGGGCCGAATAAGTCAAGCCCAACGGAAGCGGAACATCATTGAAATGGGCTGCAATTTCTTCTTTTACGATGATCCCGCCAAGCGGGGCATAGCCCGAAGTCAAACCTTTGGCTACACACATAATATCAGGTGTTACATCGTGGTGGTCGATTCCGAACCATTTTCCGGTACGGCCAAAACCACTCATTACTTCATCGTCAATTAGCAGAATGCCGTAACGATCGGCGATTTCTTTTACTCTCTTCCAGTAAAACGGCGGGTATTTTATGCAGCCCGAGGTTCCTGATTCGCCTTCGATAAGAATGGCGGCAATGCTTCCCGGATTCTCGAACTGTATGATTCTTTCAAGGTTAGCCGCTGCTCTTTCGCCACATTCCTCGATGGAGCCGCTTTTCCAGGGGCAACGGTAGAAGTATGGGTTTTCGACATGAACGATATTCGGGACTCCCTGGTCGTCGAAAAGAAATTTCCGCGGGTCGCCGCCAACCGAAACGGCTCCATATGTGGCACCATGATACGAGCGGTAATGCGAAATAATTTTATGTCTGCCGGTGTATAAACGTGCCAGTTTTACAGCATTTTCGATAGCCTCGGAACCTCCAAGTGTGAAAAGGGTTTTCTTTAAACTTCCCGGGGTAATTTCGGCAAGTTTTTTGCCGAGTTCACCACGTACATTGGTTGCCATGGAACAGGTGACAAAAGTAAGTTCCCCGGCTTGTTTTTTGAGCGCTTCAATAACTTTCGGATGCTGATGCCCGATATTGGCGTTCATTAGCTGCGACGAAAAATCGATGTATTTTTTCCCGTCATAATCATAGAAGTAAACACCTTTCGCCGATTTCACTGCAATCGGGTTTAATCCGGCCTGTTTCGACCAGGAGAAAAAGGTGTAATCAAGGCTGTTTTTTACAATTTGTTCTCTTTCAGTCATTTTGTGCAATTTAAAATCTTAAACATATAAAACCATTTTTCATTATCCATTTTCAACTGTCCATTGTCCATTATCCATTGTCCATTGAATTAGCTCATCCAATCTGTAATTTCCTGTTTTGCCCACTTGGATGTTACCTTTTTTAACTGCGACCATAATCCAAGTGAGCTTTTCCCGGTGATATCGCCAACCCCGAATTTCGAAGCATTCCAGCCACCGAAAGAAAAGGGTTCGCGCGGAACCGGAACGCCGATGTTTATGCCTATCATACCGGCGCTTGCATTTTGAGCGACCATTTTTGCGATTGCTCCGTTTTGTGTAAAGGCTGAAGCTGCGTTCCCAAAGGGGCTTTCGTGCTGTATCGAGATGGCTTCCTCCACGCTTTGAGCGGAAATAATTTCGAAAACCGGGCCGAAAACTTCACTGGCAGGCATTTTAACGCCTGAGTTCCGCCAGTCGATTATGGTAGGACCTAAATAATATCCATTCGTATCGGCAGTTGAGTCGTTGGTGAATTTGCGTCCATCCACCAATAATTCAGCTCCTTGTTTTTCTGCCTCATTTATATAAGTAACGAGGTTTTCCCTTGACTGACGCGAAATAATCGGCGGCATTTTAGTGCCGGGAATAAATTTTGAGACTTCCTGGCAAAGCTTTTCGATAATCGGATTTACATTTCCTACTGCAATCATTACTGAAGCTGCCATACAGCGTTGTCCGGCGGAACCGCACATGGAAGCGGCGATGTCGGAAGCGGAAAGTTCGAGGTTGGCGTCGGGCAGTACGATGAGGTGATTTTTGGCGCCGCCTAAAGCGAGGCAACGTTTCAGACTAGAAGTGGCGCGGCGATACACAATCTGAGCTACCGGAGTGGAGCCGACAAAAGACACAGCTTTAATATCCGGATGATCGCAAATGGCCTCAACCACTTCTTTTGCCCCGTTTACAATATTGAAAACACCATCGGGCAGACCGGCCTGCTTCAGCATTTCGGCCATTTTCATGGTGGTGATTGGGGTAAGTTCTGAAGGTTTTACAACTATACAATTTCCTAAAGCAATAGCATTCGGAACCGTCCAATGTGGTACCATGTGCGGGAAATTGAACGGATTAATACAGGCAACCACTCCAAGGGGCGCAAATTCGGTGCGGCATTCCACACCTACGCTCACTTCGAGCACTTCGCCGACAGCTATTTGAGGGATTGAACAGGCAAACTCGGTGAGTTCAATGCTCTTGCGCACTTCGGCGATGGCCTCGTCCATGGTTTTACCATTTTCGTCGTGAATAATGGCAGCCAGCATTTCCACATTCTGTTCAATGATTTGCCGGTAAGAGTATAAAATCTGCGAACGCATTTTTGATGTCGTTCCCGACCATGCAGGAAAAGCATTTTTTGCAGCCTGCACCGCGCTGTCAACGTCTTTGTTGGTTGACAAAGGAACTGTTGAGATAATTGTACCTGTTAGCGGGCTGTCAACATCCATGCGTTTATTGTCGCATGCAACAAACTCGCCGTTGATATAATTTTTAACTTCCTGGTATTTCATGTAGGGTATGTTTTTGTATTTATTTAGGCTGTTGGGCTGTTAGGCTTTTAGACTGTTAGGCTGTTAAGGGTTTAGGCTGTCAGGGGGTAAAAGGATGCATTTGAAGTTTGAAAAAGCACTATTGAAAAAGCAATGAGTTGAGTTAGCTGAAGATGTTGAAAATTTAACCGCAGAGACCCGCAGAGTTTTACCGCAGAGAACCGCAAAGAAGAAAATAAAGATTGCTTTGCGTTAAAAACTTTAAAGTTTCAATATCCATAATCAAAAAGTGCTGAATGTATACGTAAAATTACATTTTTTTATTAATATCAGAATAATATTTTTTTATGGTTAATTTCTTAGGATTCAAACAGTATTGCCATGCCCAAGCAATCAAAGCAGTGTTGAAAATATCAGACAAGCGCATCTGAAAGAGAGCACATACCTGGCAAAACCATAATTTGGATGGCATGCATCAGAGAGGAAGGAGAATGAAGATACATGCAGACGGGTTTTTATGTAAATTTGCATAAAATAAAGGCTATGAAAACAATTAGTGTGTCAATTTCCGATTTGGAATACAACCAATTGGGAATTAAAAATGATAAGTTGTCTTTTACGGAATTTGTTGATCTTGTGAATAAAGAGATTTCGAAACAAGCCCTTGCCAAAAGTGTTCAATTGGCGGAAAGGTATCAGCTCTCGAAAATGACAATGGATGAAATTTCACTTGAAGTTAAAGCAGTGAGAAATGCAAAAGGTAATCATTGATACCAACGTGCTGGTTTCAGCATTGATTCAGCAGAGTTATCCGAATTTTATCCTCAATTATTGTGTGTTCGAAAATCTTGTTGAAGTATGTATATCTGATGCTTTGTTCGAAGAATACCTGGAGGTGATAAACAGGCCAAAATTTAGCAGATATCCCGATTTTCTTAAAAAGGCAGAATTTGTATTATCGCAGATTGAGAGTTTAGCTACTAAATTTTCACCAACAGAGAGATTCGAAATCATTGATGATACAAACGATAACAGATTGCTTGAATTAGCTTCCGAGTCGAAAGCAGATTTTATCATAACAGGCAATACCAATGATTTTACAATGAATAATTTCGAGGGCACAAGAGTTGTTAGCCCTAAAGAATATTGGGAGAATTTTAGGCTTGCATGAACCTGAAACCATTCAGATAGTGCATTCTGCTGGTTTCTGGCACTATGAATACGAGAATGATGCTCATCCTGCCAGAACGGTAATTTAGGGTAACCACACCTGAAAAAGCGTTTCTAAACAAGTTTTCTTGTTTTGACCAGTAATTTATATCTTGCGGTGTTATTTCAATCAAAATACTATTAAAAAGTGGACTTTGAAAAACTTCACATTCATTATGATTTTCAGCCTATTAAGTATTTTTGTTTTTGGGCAGTCCCAAGAAGCAACAAAAAATTACGATTTGGGAAATCAGTACTTTAGTCAAAAGGATTACCGGAAAGCAATTGAGTATTACTCAAAGTCCCTTAAACTTTACCCTGCTGCCGATGCCTATTTCAATAGGGCATTATCGTATATCCGGATAAAAGATACCTGTAATTATTGTGACGATTTGGACGCTGCAATCAGGTATTTTAATGATAAAGAGGCAGGTGTTTTTTTTTACAAAACCTGTGCGAAAAGAGATACAATTGTTGAAAATTCTGATTCAATATCAAAAGAATTTCCGGAGTATAGTTATACCGTAATTACCATCCACAATTATGATTCGGGATCTTTTAAAAATTATTTTGATAGGCATAATAATAGAATTCAAAGCAAGTGTGACCAGTTACCTGAATTCCCAGGAGGAGAGATTGCCATAAAGCAGTTCTTTGCAGAGAATATTAAATATCCTCTGTTTGCCTGGGACGCCAAGATTGAAGGTACAATAATTGCCCGCTTTTTTGTTGATAGTGATGGAAGCTTATCAGATATAAAGCTAACCAATGGCATTGGTGGGGGGTGTGATGAAGAGTATATCAGGGTTCTCCGGTTGATGCCTCGTTGGAAACCTGGCACAAGAAAAGATGTTCCGGTGGAAGTGCAAACCACTCTGCCTGTTAAGTTTACTCTTGCAGATTACACTAAAACAGGGAATAATATAATTAACAATACTCAGTACGCCCTGGCATCAGAATACGATAATAATATGAAGGGAACTATTGTGTACAATCCGTTAGAAAAAGGGAAAGTCAATATTGCAGAAAGCAGCTACAAGAAAGGCACCAAGGCTTTAAAATCGAAGGAGTATGAAAAGGCGATTTCACTTTTCACTTATTCAATCAGTAAGTTTCCATTAGCAGATGCATATTATAACAGGTCAGCTGCTTATTATTTTCTGGGTGATACTTGTCGGTTTTGTCTTGACCTGAAGAATGCGGTGGGATTAGGTGATGGTGAAGCTATTAAACTTTATAAAGAGAAATGCATTTATTCTACCATAGATAATAATTTGCCTGATTCTGTAAAACTCAGGGTGCCCACGGCCACTCATCTCGAAATTCAGCATGAATTGTTCGGGAAAGACAGCACCATTTATGTTATTTCAAATAGGAATGGTAGGTCTGAAGAAATAGATATTTCTGATATATATACTTATGATGCTTTCGTGATTGTTGAAGAAATGCCTTCATTTCCCGGAGGCGGGGAAGCGTTAATACGATATATATCGGAAAATCTGCATTACACTGATGATGCTCGGAAGAACCATATTCAAGGGACTGTTTATGTTTTATTTGTTGTTGAAAAGGACGGCTCTATACGCAATGCCAAGGTTTTAAAAGGAATTGGAGGTAGCTGCGATAAAGAAGCGATACGGCTTGTGCTGCATATGCCTAAATGGAATCCGGGCAAACAAGGTGGGGAACCGGTAAGGGTTAGGTATAATATGCCTGTCAGTTTTCCTTTGGTAGATTAACAATAATTATATTTATCAACTTAGAGTGGCTGGTAATACGGGTTCGGTAACTCTCAATCTAAATCCAGGGGAGATCGGGTGCATGATTCAAGACATAATATTAGAACAAACAAGTTATAATTCATTTTTTTATAATTCTACCAATCCGGATTACATATCCCCACAAACGATCGATTCTGTAAGCGACTGATATTCAAAATACTAAAAACCATCCATTTGATATAGCTTATTATTTCCGGTTTTATATTTTTATCATTTTAGTAAAGTATTTTGTTCTCCCTTCATTAAATTCAATCATATACACACCCGCTCTTAAGTCTCCACATAAATGGTTTGTTCCGAAAGTTTATCTAAACTTATTGATTTCTGCAAAATCCCCATGCTGTTTACTATTTTAAATACGCAGGAAATGGAAGGATTACTTGTTTTAAGATTAATATAATCATCGGCAGGATTGGGGAAGACGTTCCATTGGGAAAGGCTGTTTTCGTTAATGGAATATGCCGAATCGGTGATGTGAAATACTATCTTGCAATTTACGGTATCGTAGCGAACATTTATTTCTGACAGATTTTGGCATAAAGGCATACCGATAATTGTATCAATTATTGTAGTAGGTGATGTTGGCTTGCCATACATGAGTCTCTTTGAAGGTTGTACATCAGAACATTTAACAAGTTCCCAATTCATGCTGTAGGTTGACAGGTATGCCAGGTTCGCATTTACAATAAAAAGACTGACCGTATTGTATGCATCCCATAGAGGGATGAATTTATTCCCTATAATTTTATCGACAAAATACTCTGTAAGTACACTATGTTGTTTCGAACTGATAATAATATAGCCGCTAGTATCATTAATAAACTTTATCAGGACTACCTGGTAACCCCGGCCTGCCTGTGATCCCTCCTGATGACTGATTAAAACATTATTATGGTATAAATTGTAACCTAATCCGAAATTGGCATTCTGGTAGTTAGTATACGAATAGGATGGATTATACATTATTCCACATTCTGATTCGACAAAACTTTGTGCTTGACAATTTACCAGGTTAAGCACTGAAAAAAATATTAAGAATGTAAAATTTGCTTTCATCTCTGTAATTATAAAATTGATGCCAGCTTTATAAATCAACCTTTTTCCTCACCATCATAATCCCATCCCTTATGGGAAGCAGCACATTATCAACACCTTCGTGTTGCTGCACAAATTGGTTAAACCGGACAATGCCTGCCGTTTCACGATCCGATTCAGCGCCGGGTTCCAATACCCTTCCGTACCAAAGTGTGTTATCAGCCAGAATATAACCGCCGGGTGATAATTTCGGGAAAACCTGCCTGAAATAGTTAATATAATTCTCTTTATCTGCATCTATAAAAACCAGGTCGAAAGGGCCGGCCATCTGCTCAATGATTTCGGTGGCATCGCCGGTAAGCATCGTGATTTTATCTTTTAAACCTGCTTCTTCGAAATAAGGAGAAGCAAATTCTTCCATTTCGGGATTGCAGTCAATCGTTATAAGTTTACCTCCCGGCTGCAAACCCTGGGCAAGGCAAATGGCTGAATACCCGGTAAATGTGCCGATTTCGAGTATGGAAAAGGGCTTTACCATCTGGCTGATCATTTGTAAAAACGCGCCCTGCAAATGCCCCGACAGCATTTGAGGCTGATGCGTCCGAAGATGGGTTGCACGCGTGAGTTTGGCCAATGCCGGCAACTCGGCGGAGGTATGATTCATGGCATATTTTTCAATTCCCGGCTTCAAAAGACCTTCGTTGGATTCGCTCATCGTTTCGCGTTTTTTAGGTTACTGAATACCAACATACTGAGATTCGGAATATCAAAAACTTCATTGGCCATTCCCATCAGATCGTTGGCTGTGATGGCGTCAATTTTCCGGTAAATTTCTTCAACCGGATCCGTTTTGCCATACACAAGCAGGTTTTTACCTATAGCCAGCATCTCGTTTTGATGCGATTCGAGTGAGATAGCCAGTTGCCCTTTGATTTGCCGTTGAGCGGTATGCAGACCGACCGTTGTAAGTTTAATTTCTTTCAGCTTCGTCAATTCATTGTGAATCAATTCAATAGCCCTGGGCATAAGGTTATCATCGGTGCCGCAATAAATGCTCAGTAAGCCTGTATCCGAAAATGGCTGATAATTTGATTCGAGGTTGTACGCAATTCCATTCCGTTCGCGCAAAGCGATATTGAGCCTTG
>JBAXBJ010000006.1:0-94109 GCA_037142075.1 Bacteroidota bacterium | reverse complement strand
AAAAAATATAAAAGTTTGTATATGAAGGATGCGAAATATGTTTTTTTGCCAATAAATCATATCTTTACCTCGAATTTTGAATAAAACTCAAAAACGGTTTGCAGAAAATTGAAGCGCTGCTTTTTTTTGGCTGCTATTTCCTGATACATTAATCTGAATAATTTTTAGCAATGAACAATCTGAATCTCACTTCCAGAATACGCGAGAATAGCATAAAATACGGATCTCGAAGTGCAATATTTTATCAGAAAAGTGATAAAAGCTGGACACCAATCAGTTGGGTTGAGTTATGGAAAACAATTGAGGACATGGCAAAGTCTTTACTTGCCAATGGCATCAAACCCGGTGATAAAGTAGCCATCATGTCGAGGAACATGCCTGAATGGACGATTTCGGATTATGCTTTGCAATTAGTACGCGCTGTGTCAGTTCCTTTGTTTTCGTCAACCAGCGAGGCGGAGGCAGAGTTTATGCTTAACGAAACGGAAACTGTGCTCATCCTGGTTGGAGAGCAGGAACAATATGAGGTGGCAAAGAATTTACTGGTGAAGGTGCCAACTCTGAGTAAGATAATTGCCTTCGACAGTTCCGTAAAGATTGAGAAGGAAAAAAACTCCGAACATTTTGCTGATTTCATGAAATCTGGCAGCAATGGCAGTTACGATCAACAATTGCAGATTCTTGTAAACGATGCCCGGGACCAGGATCTTTGTACTATTTTATATACCTCCGGAACATCCGGCGAACCTAAAGGGGTAATGCTTTCGGTGGCTAATTTTATGCATTGTTTGCTCATCCACGATTTACGCCTTACTGTCAGCGATAAGGATGTTTCACTGTGTTTTCTTCCTCTCAGCCATATTTTTGAGCGGGGTTGGACGTTTAATGTGCTGAGTAAAGGAATGACTTCGTACTACCTGCGTAACCCCAAAGAGGTGGTCGATGCTGTTCAGGTGGTGAAGCCGACCCTGATGTGCTCGGTACCGCGATTCTTCGAAAAGACCTACGAAGGTGTAAATGCAAAAATTGCCAGGAGTTCAGCATTGAAACAATCCATGTTTAAATGGGCAATCAGTGTGGGTGGTCAAAGATTCAATTACATATGCAACAGTAAACCTGTACCACTCTCGGTAAAAATGGCTTACGCTTTAGCTGATAAACTTGTATTGTCGAAAGGACGGGCAGTGCTCGGCGGCAATTTCAGGTTTATGGTTTGCGGAGGTGCGGCTATCTCGACCGAAATTGTTGACTTTTTCGAACAGGTTGGCATTCATATCAAAGTAGGTTATGGCCTCACAGAGACAACGGCCTCGGTTACATGCCTGCTGGATGATGATATAAATACAAGTTCGGTTGGAAAAGTAATGCCTCTGCTGGAAGTTAAAATAGGCGAAAACAATGAAATAATGGTGAAAGGCGGAACTGTCTTTATGGGGTATTACAAAAAACCGGAACTTACCGCCGAAGTTTTTAAAGATGGATATTTCTGCACCGGAGATGCCGGGCGACTGGATGAAAACGGGTATCTTTACCTTACTGACAGGATTAAGGATATTATCAAAACTTCATCAGGAAAATACATTGCACCTCAAAAAATTGAATCCCTTTTATCAGGGGATAAATATATTGAACAAATTACAATCATTGGTAACGAACGCAAGTATGTCACTGCACTTGTTGTTCCCTCTTCGGTTGCTTTCGATGAACTGATGAAGGAAATGGGGCTTGAAAAGATTAAGAAAGAATATCAGGTAAAAGAAGCCGCTGTTGTGGCTTTCTACCAGCAGCGGATCAATGAGTTGCAGAAAAACCTTTCTTCGTACGAACAAGTGAAGAAAATTGTTCTACTTCCTGAGGAATTTACCATACAGACGGGTGGATTAACCCCTTCACTCAAGATAAAACGCAAAGTGGTTGCAGAGCAATTCAAGGCTGAAATTGAAAGTATGTATAGCGGTGATTAGAGCTGGAAACTGGAGGCTGGAGCCTGGAAACTGGGGTATGGAAACTGGAGCCTGGAAACTGGAGTCTGGAAACTGGAAACGGGAGGATGGAAATTGGAACCTGGAAAATAGAAAATAGAAAATAGAAAATAGAAATTGGGAACTGGAGGCTGGGAACTGGGGGCTGGGAACTGGAGGCTGGAAACTGGGAACTGGAGGCTGGAAACTGGAGGCTGGAAACTTGAGGCTGGGAACTGGAAATTGGAACTTTGAACTTGAAACGCTGAAACTCTGAAACCAGAAACTCTGAAACCAGAAACCAGAAACTTGAAACCCTGAAATCCTTCTAACCTCTCTTATGTTTCCATCTCTTATGCGACCAAAGCCAGTAGGCCGGTTCCTGCAAAATTGACTTTTCGAGTTGCTGCACGTAAAGTTTAGTGATTTCTCCATCGGGCAAGGATGCCGGGTTTTCGGCAAGTACGACCAGGTTTAACTCATAACAACCCCTTTTTGATTTTTGGATATCAATAAAAATTACCGGCAAATTATATTTGCGAGCGTATTTTTCGGGTCCATGCAGCCAGGGTGTATCCTGGTTCAGGAAATTGATCCAATAACAATCTTTAATATTCGAAGGGCTTTGATCGGCCGCCATAATAAAAGCATTGGCTGTGCCGGCTAATTCTTCAAAAGTAGCTGCCGTTCCGCGTATAGAAGCAAGTTGTGTGTTAAATTTTGCCCGGTGTTTCTTTGCATATTTATCAAACAATGCATTGCTCATAGGTTTATAGAAAGCAATAATCGGGTATTTGATCTGCAAGCCGGGCGACAGGGAACCCCATTCCCAATTGTTGTAATGGCCGGTCACTGCTATGGCACTGATTCCTTTATTGTAGTAATAATCAGCAAGTTCGGTATTTATAATGTGATGCCGGCGTACGATTTCATTTGGGCTCATCATAAATCCTTTCAGGCTTTCGAGGGTGATATCACTAAGGTGATGGTAATACCTTTTTGCGAGCGAATGGATCTCGTCAGGAGTTTTCTCGGGAAACGATCTGCCCAGGTTATCGAAAACAACCTTACGCCTGTACCCTACCAGGTGAAACAGGAAAAAATAAACGACATCCGAAAATAAATACAGAATACTGAATGGCATTAGCCCTATAAACAGTATCAGGAGCCTGACAAAAAAGTATGAAATTATTTTCATAAAGTGTTGGTTTAACGAGTAATCCGGTTAGAAGTTTTTTTTACAACTTGATGTTTTTTCTGGCATAGTGCTTCTATTGGGAATCAAAAACACTAAACACTGAACACAAAATGTAAAAGTATGGCAAGCATCTTACTATTTCATTCTTAATTTAATGCTAAGTATTTTTCATTGCTTTTCGACTTCGGCATAAAACTTCAGCATGAACTTTGTCAAACGGTCCCAACTTGTTCTGAATACTGAAAATCCATACCTGGCTGAAAGAACTAAGCATTTAAAACAAAAACCTTACATAAGCACCGGCACCCGGGTTCATGTTCTGGTAGCCATGGAGTTTTACCATCAGCCAGTGAGCCGTTATCCCGGGTTCCAACACTATGCCGTTACCAAAGGTAAAGGCAAGGCCTCCGCCAGCAAACATTCCAATACCTATTCCTCCCTGGTATACTCCGTATGTCTGACTGTTGCCATTCGGCACGTAACTTCCGTTTACATAATTGTTTACCATGCTGTATTCAATGTCTTCAACATAAAAAGCACATTTCTTAGCTTTGGTGCTGTTTACATTTAGTCCGCCCATAGCGAAATACGATAGCTTTTTATCAACAATATAATTGCGCTTGAGGCCTATATCGGCATAAACTCTTTCTTCTGCACCGCGTATAGGATATAAAAGCGATGGGTTTTTGTCAGACGGATGAGTCAGAGGATCAACCTTAAAACTGATTGCGTCATTCGTTTTGAGAAGCATGTAATTGAATTCAATAATCAGCGCCAATTCCGGGTTAAAACTGTATTGCGCGTATATGCCTGGCTGCATGGTAAGGGTGTAGTGCATGTTTTGTGGCAAACCATCGATATACACTGTATCGTGAGCCTGCAGTGAGTGAAATATTTCGTTATACCAGGTGTAGTTCGACATCACAAACTGCGCATTGTTTTCATTCCAGGGATTGCCATTGTAATAATTGGCTGTGCTTTTCGAAGGATAGTAAACACCTAAATTCAAACCGAAGGTCCAGCCTCTGCCATCTGTTGTATTATCTATTTCTATATTTCTTTCGTCGTCCTGAGCAAATACCGGGGATGCAGATGCGATAGCCAGCAGGAGGAAAATTATATTTTTGAGATTTCGGTTCATTGATGTTTCGGATTAGATAAATGTTAGAAAAAACTAACAAGCAGGCGTATGTTTAAAAAGGTGACTAAAGATCCAATTACAAGCAGGAAAATGGTAAGTGGTAACGAATTGGCATATTTACCCATTACTTTCCCGGAAGAGGTAAGATAAATCTGTGTGAAAATGGTAATGGGTAATTGTATGCTAAGCAACATCTGCGAGTATATCAGGCCTTTAAACGGGTTGCTGATGACGAAGATAATCAGTAAAGCAGGTATTAACGATATCAGAACACCCAGGCGCGAATGATTATCTTTCATATCGAAAGGTTCGCCAAAAAAACCGGCAAAGATGCTTCCGCCTGCCATGGCCGAGGTAATGGTAGAGGCAATCCCGGCTAGCAAAAGCGCAACAGCGAAAATAACGGATGCATTGTTTCCAAGCAAAGGCACCAGCATATCCTTAGCCTGCTGAAGTTCCTGGACCGGGATTTTATGTTTGAAAAATGTGGCTGCTGCCATCAGTATCATCGCGCTGTTGATAGCCCATCCCACTATCATCGAAAAAAGTGTGTCGAGGAATTCGTACCTCAGTTGCTTGTTTTTGATTTTCTCATCGGTAAGGTTCCATTGCCGGCTCTGTATGATTTCGGAGTGCAGAAAAAGGTTGTGAGGCATTACCACCGCGCCCAGTACACTCATGATAACTATCATGGATCCGTCAGGAAATGAAGGTTTTATCCATCCTATCACGGCTTCGCTCCAGGCAATATCGGCAAGCGTCAGTTCGTAAATAAACGAAAGTCCTATGAGACTCACAAAGCCGATGATCCATTTTTCGAGTTTGCGGTATGAGTTAGAAAATAAAAGGATAACTATGGTGATGAGTGTGATTATGGCACCTATCCGGATGGGTATCGCGAAAAGCATATGCAGTGCTATCGCCCCGCCCAGTAATTCGGCCAGGGAGGTTGATACCGAAGCAACTATAGCCGACGATAATACCGATCGCGACACCCATCGCGGGGTATGCATGGTAGTAGCTTCGGATAAACACAGACCCGTTGCGATACCGAGATGTGCCACATTGTGCTGAAGCACAATAAGCATGATGGTCGAAAGGGTAACCATCCACAGGAGCTCGTACCCGTAATCGGCACCGGCAGCCAGGTTCGATGCCCAGTTGCCCGGATCGATAAAGCCAACGGTAACCAGTAACCCGGGACCTATATATTTGAAAATTTCGAGCCCTCCCAGCGCCGGTTTATGGTCGCGGCGACGAAGATCTTTTATAATACCGAGGGGAGAAAATTTCACGTTCAGGCTGCTTGTGTTGCGCAAAGTTAGGGATTTATCGCATTAATCACACGATAGATGCCCCTTATGAGTGGAAACCACAACCGATTAATGGAATATAGAAGTTTTATTGGGGCATGAAAGCTGAAAAGCCACTGAAATATACACGCATGTAATCACAAAAAGTTGCAAAATATAAAAAGCCCGTTTGATGATTTACTTTAAATTAATTCTACTTTGCCAGATTAAAAGAAAACCACAATAGTCACAATCGGACACATTAGAAAACCACATAGGTAAGCTGTTAATTCTACTGGCAGTTACCTTATTTTGAAAATTTTATATTATCCTGAACTCTATTATGTCCTTATCTATATCTATGTGCTCTACTGTGACTATGTGGTTCAAAATGTTTGTCAGGTTTATTTTAGTAATGTAGAATTAAACACATATATTTACAATGCGCAAAAGTAACAAAAGCTTGGGTCAGCCGACCGATATGAATTTAGAAAGAGTTATTCCGCAGGGATTTAGTTCAACAAACACTGTAGCAAATGCGGGTACACGCGTTCGTTGAAACATTTGAAATCTTTATATATATTTGTGCTGGCAGACAGTTGAACAACAATTTAATCCCGCACTTGACATAGCGTCAGCTGTTACCATGCATTATGAAAAACCACTTACAAGAATGAAAAACCTATTATTAATATTTTTTGTATCAATCTTTTTTAACAGCTATTCACAGAGCGAGGTTATCAAGAACGATCATGATTCATTAGAATTCAAGAGTTTATTCAATAATAAAATACGAGATAGCATATCTTGTTATAGAATACCTGCTATTGTTAAAGCTCCAAACGGTGATTTAATTGCTGCAATAGATGAGAGAGTGCCATCATGTGGAGACTTAAAATGGAATAAAGATATAAATATTGTTATTCGTCGAAGCACGGACAATGGTAATTCCTGGTCTGAGATAGAAACGTTAGTTGATTATCCTTTTGGTAAATCAGCATCCGACCCTTCGATGATAGTGGATAGGATCACTGGAGAAATTTTCCTATTCTTCAATTTCATGGATCTGAATCTGGAAAAAGATGTTTACTATTTTAAAGTTATAAGGAGCAGTGACAATGGGAAAACCTGGTAATCTCCTGTAGATATTACGTCACAAATTACAAAACCGGAATGGCATCGCAATTTTAAGTTTATTACATCCGGAACTGGCATCCAAACCAACTCAGGTCAAATATTAAATACCATAGTAAACCTTCAAAAAGGACTTTTTGTTTTTGGCAGTGACGACCATGGTAGAACTTGGTATCTAAATGACACACCAATTGTTCCGGGAGATGAATCTAAGATAGTTGAACTTGTTGATGGCACCTGGATGATAAATAGCCGTACAGATAAAGGAATGAGGTTTATTCATACATCAACAGATAAGGGAAAGACTTGGTTATCCAGGCCTGATTCTTCACTTATTGATCCAGGCTGTAACGCTGGTATTATTAGATATACATCTACTAAAGATGGTGCTGATAAGAACAGACTTATTTTTTCAAATGCGAAAATGAAAGATGACAGGTTTAATATGACTGTAAGAATAAGTTATGATGAGGGGGAGTCTTGGTCTGCCGGGAGAACTATATATGCTGCAAGTTCGGCATACTCCTCAATTTGTATACTTGCAAACGGAGATATTGGTTTGTTATTCGAAAAAGATAATTATAAGGATAATGTTTTTGTTAAATTTACTTTAGAATGGTTAACTGATGGACAAGATAAGTGCCTTACAACTCAATAAATATAATGCATGGTACTAAATAGGAATACGAGCGGTGCGGAGCGCCCAGCGATTATTCCCGGTTGAACTGCATCCCAGGGATTACTATCTGCCTTTCGGCGGTTTAAAGGTTTTGGGGAGTGAAAACGGTAGTCAGGATTCAGTGCTCCCCCCCGTTCATGCCCATCTTCTTTCAGATGCGTTCGGTTAAGCAACATTGCTGCATAGCGTTATGTGGGATTATAAAAAAAACAACCCCGTTGGTGCGGAATTGCAATCCGTGCCGGAATAAATAATGAAATATCAAATATTTTTACCCGAAGCCAAGTGAATCCTTTTCCTGGTAAATTAACAACAGACGAAATGCAAGCCGGATTAGACAATAACTTATAATGATTGTTAACTTTGCAATACTAAAAGGAATAATTATGGACACAACAGAACTAAAAAAGAGTTTTCACCTCCTTATCGACAGCATTGACAATGAGAACCTCTTACTGGATTTTTATGATTTATTGAAACGGCGGACGAAAGTAAAAGATGGCCGGTTGTGGGACAAGCTGGATTATGAAGAGCAGAAGGAGCTTTTGAATGCGGTAGAAGAAAGCAAAAGCGAGAAAAACCTTATCAGCAGCGATGAATTGAAAAAGAAACATAAGAAATGGCTTTAGAGATATTCTGGACTAAGCAGGCAGACAGGAAGTTTGATAAAATCATAGAATATTTGTCGCTTCACTGGAATGAACAAGTTACTGGAACATTTATCAAAAAAGTTTACAGTTTCCTCGAAGTCCTTTCAGAATTTCCCGAGATTGGAACAATTGAAAATCAGGAAAAGGGAATCAGTGGTTTTACTATCGCAAAACAAATTAATGTGTTTTATTTGGTTCGTGATGGCAAGATCATTTTACTTGATTTTTTTGACAACCGGCAGAACCCGCAAAAGAAAAATATTTAGCCGCTGTTGTTCTTCCGTTGGCGCGGATTAGCAATCAGAACTATGCTAAAGAATACTTTCCAGCTACGGCTAAGTTAAACAAGAGCACAAATAAAAAATCCTCACCACCATATTTACTTGGTGATGAGGATTTTGCATTCTAAAATAAACTTTATTGCAATGGCGTAACTACTTCAACAACTTCGGGCAGGTCCATGCCTAATTCCTTGAGGTGTGCGAGGGTTGGAACTCCGTTTTTATTCCAGCCACGACGGGCATACACGGCATCGAGCAGTTGTTCGTAACGGTTTTCGCGATAGGCACGGGTTGCAACCATCTTTTCCTGCAAGGTCATTTTCGATGGATCCATTCCGATCAGGTCAACGAGTTGGCCGTCGTACCTTTCCTGGCGGCTAAGGTATTCTTCTTCGGTAACAGGCCCTGCAGCACGGTAGGGTTGTGCATCATGTTTACGAAGTCCTTTTCCGCAACGTATATCGAAAATACGCTGGAAATTATACACTTTCTCGCTCTGCCGTATCAACTCTTCCTTGCTGAAATCGTTGCCGGTAACTGCTTTATAAATAGCAATATAATTATCAACATGCCCGGGAACCTTTCCCGGCTCGGCATGGGTGTGGTTATCTTCGGGCTCCACATCGTTCCACGGCAGTTTGCAAAGTCCCTGCAATCCGAACCAGGTACGGAACATAGGGAAATAGTGCAAAGCTTCGGCTTTCTTCTCAAAGGTAGGTATCTGGTTGTTAACCATATCCATAAATATAAGCCATGCTTCATCGTGCTGCGGTCCTTTGTTGGTCATGGCATATCCGCCCTGCTGTGCCAATGATTCTTTCGACACATATTGCGAATATTCCAGTCCTTTGTTTTCCATGCCTATATCCTGCATGAAGCCTGCATCGCCCCAGCCATTTTTGGCAAACAGTTCTTTCATTTTATGAACACCCTGCCCGGCAATTTTGCCAAAACCTTCGCCACGCGAAACCATGTGAAGCAGTTCCATTGCAGTGTCGGCATTGCCAAAATTCATTTTCATGCCACCGGTACGTTCCTCATTCAGGATTCCGTTTTCGTAACATTCCATCACGAATCCAAGAATGGTCCCCCACGAAATGGTGCAGATGCCGTAAGTGTCGCAATAGAAATTTGACTCAATTGTAAAATCAGGATTAAAAATGCCAGCGATTGATCCCAATGAAGAAGTGGATTCATATTCGGGTCCGTCGACGATTACTTTTGAGCCTTTGTATGGTCCTGAGCGGAGTTCGTAATTATCAACACCTTTGGCACAGGCCATATTGCATCCAATCCAGCAGCCATCGGGTACGCCTTGCGTGAAATAGGATTTCCATACATCACCCGATATTTTCACGGCATCGGGATGGCTCCCGAATTTAAAGTTATTTACAGGTAAAAGGTCATAGTCGTTCATCACCAGGGTAAGGTGGGCCGTGCCTTTGCTGCGCATCTCGCATTGCTTGTCATCAAGTTCGCGCATTTCTTTGTTAAATATCTTCCCTCTTTCCATTATTGCCTGGAGGTCGATAACTCCGTTACGATTGCCTGTAACACCTTTGGAATGTGCCACAACTGCCCTGATTTTTTTGTCGCGCAAAACAGTTCCGATTCCACCACGGCCGGCCTGTTTCAATCGAACCAGCTTGCGCTTGGAATCAAAGAAACTGAAATTCAACATGCCAATAAGTGAGTTATCAGCTGCTGTACCAGCCGAAACTACTGATACATTCAAGCGGTCTTTTTCGGTTGTAGCCAGTGTTTCGGTGAGGTATTCGGCCATCAGGTGACTGTCGGCGCTTTCGTCGCCGGCTTCGTAAATTTCAATCAATTCGCGGGTTTCGTCAATTAAGACAATGACATCTTTGTCCGATTTTCCCTGCAATTCCAGTGAATCGAAACCGGCAAATTTCATAAACGGACCGAAGAAACCGCCAACATTGCTATCAACCGGAATGTCGGTTTGAGGCGAAATAGTGACTACCAACGATTTACCTGTACCCGAATACTGGGTAATTCCGCAGATAGGACCTGTGTTAATTACGATTTCGTTTTCGGGATCGTTCCACCTGGTGGTAGGTTTTGTAGCATCCCATAGCAGTTTCAGACCAAAGCCTTTGCCCCCGGTGAACTTTTCCTTCATCTGTGCCGAAACCAGTCGCTCCTTGATTTCACCGGTACCAACATTTACATAAAGCGTACGGTTGTTGTACCCTTTTTCGATCGGGACCCATGTGTACTTGTAAGAAAACAAGAGTTTGTGGGTGCTTTGAAAATTTTCTAAGCTCATATTTCAGGTTTTAATTCTGTCTGTTAATCAATTCACAAAAGTATAAAAGTGTTGGTACCTTTCAAGCTATTTGAATAAAAAAATCGATATGAATATTTAGTGTAAACGGTTAATACCGAAATATTTGGTTTATATGTGTTTGCTTCGTTTAGCAACCCGAATTATATGCCATCCTTAATTAATAGGAGGGAGTAAACTGTTTCATCACTGGCATTCAAAGGTAAAAACAAACAATATATCTGTTCAAACAGACATTAAACTGCTTTTTCTTTATCAAACTGCATTGATTTTTATTCCAAAGCTCACAATTCACGTGTGCACTCTGTTCAGTGTCTATTGCCCGAAGTTTATATCGATAATTTATTCATATTATTTACTCCTGCAACAGTGTATTTTTTTCATAGATTTGCACGGAGAGTTTGCTAACTGTTCACTTGAGTCTAAGCCTTTAAAAAAAACATTGCCGATTACAATTTTAAACTTTCGGTTTTTCAGAATAAAACCTGCGAGTTGCTCAAACCAAATAATTTTAAGTCAATTGAAGGCATTCCGGTATTTTTTCACCCTGATTATTGCGGCTTTTTGCTTATCATCAGCCTGTGCGCAATCAGCTGATAATCAAAATTCTGTGTATGGTTTTGATCCTTTGTTGTACAACGGAAGGATTTATTACTTTTTCCCGAAACCAGGAACCAAAGGTTCGCAGTACCTGGACAAGGATTTTGATTCTAAAGGGGTAATTACATTGCGGGGAGTCAACTATTTGAATCAAAATATCAGCTATGATATTTATAACCAACTGCTTGTTTTTAAATATGTTAATGCTGCCGGTTCGACCAATATGATTTCGATTTCGGAAGCCTGGCTCGAGGCATTTGAACTCGGAAGCCGCCATTTTGAAACCTTCGCAGGGTTAGATTCGACAAAGCGTATTTACCAGGTTCTAGGCAGCAACCGCGAAAAAATAGTATACCGCTTCAGCAAGGAATTGATGCTGGACAGTTTTAAATCTTCCGGAAGTCACTACTTTTCGGAAGTTAAAAAGGAAATGTTCCTGCTTCTCACTGATAAAATGATACCATTCAAAAACAACCGTGGATTCATTAAAGCTTTTCCTCCTGAAGACCAGGATTTGATTAAGAAATTTATCCGTTTGAATAAAATAAGCGTAAAGAATGCAAGCGACGGTCAGATGCGTGAATTAGTTGATTATTATAGCATAATAAAACGATGATGAACAAGTTACTTATATTTACATTTTTTATTTTGTACACCGTAGTCGCAACTGCCCAACAACCCAAGCATGCGGTGGCTTGCCATGTTAAAGACGTCCCATTCAGCGATTTTTGCAACCTGGTATTTCAACAATCTTCAATCAGAGTTTTTTACCAGGAAAGCTGGGTTAAGAATATTAAAGTCACCATGGATACAGATTCTTCCTCAGCATATGATGCTGTATCGGGGGCTTTGAACGGCTCAGGATTCGAAGTGTCGGCCTGGCACGACAATCTCATTATTTTGCCTGGCGAAAAGCTCATCTCTGAGTTGCCGTCATATGCAGGTCTGGAAGAAAAAGTCATTGTGAAAGATTCGGCGGCACAGTCAATAACCGAAAGTGAAGAAAAGTATATTACGGGACGCAAGGCTGATGTGGTTCAGATATTGCGTGTTGGCCAAAAAAATGCAATTGCTGCGGGAGTAAAAGCTAAATTATTGGGTCGTATCCTGGATGAGGAAACCGGTGAGCCCATTTTTTCGGCCATCATGTATATTGCTGAAACCAAAAACGGTGCAGTATCGGATATTAATGGTTTTGTGTCGTTATCACTCTTGCCCGGAAAATATACCGCCAATTTCGAATACCTGGGCTATGCTAAGCAGAAATATCAACTCGAAGTGCTTTCTGACGGGGAGTTTACAATTAAAATGGTCAAGACCATGATACAGATGAAGGAAGTTGTGGTATACGGCGACCGGCAAATGGCTTTCAAGACCAAGGATGCAGGATTGGTTAAATTGTCGATAAAATCAATCAAGGAATTACCGATGATGATGGGCGAGCGCGATATTTTGAAAGTTTCGGGTACTTTGCCGGGTATTGTCAGTGTAGGCGAAGGTTCGGCAGGTATTAACGTGCGTGGTGGTGGTTCCGACCAAAACGCATTCTATCTCAACAAAATACCCATTTACAATACTTCCCACTTATTCGGTTTTTTCCCTGCCTTCAATGCCGATATTATCAAAGATTTTTCAATTTACAAGGGTTTCATCCCGGCACAGTACGGTGGACATCTTTCGTCAGTCTTCAATATTATTACGCGCCAGGGCAATCGAAAACATATAACAGCCCGAGGCGGAATAAGCCCGATTACTGGTAACCTGGTGGTCGAAGGCCCGATAACAAAAGACAACAGTTCGTTCATTCTCAGTGCCCGTTCATCCTATTCCGACTGGATACTGACAAAGATTAAAAGTCCTGATATTCAGAACAGCAGTGCCTTGTTTAACGATTTTTCAGCCGGGTTGAACTATGATTTCCGAAAATCACAACTTTCAGTTCTGGCTTATCATAGTTTCGATCGTTTCGATCTGGCCGAACTGAGCAGCTACGAATACGCAAACAATGGATTATCTGCTTCTGTAAACCACAACTTCAGCAACTCTCTGCGTGCTGAATTTTCATTGATCGGTTCGCAATATACTTTCTCCACCATCGATAAGCAGCAGGAATCGAACTCATATCAGCATGCCTACAAAATGGAGCATTACGAGTTCAGAAGCGATTTTAAACAGGTGCTCAACGAGAGGAATTCTCTCGAATATGGTTTAGGCATAATTCTTTATAAACTCGACAGGGGAAAAGTGCTTCCTTACGGAGATGAATCTTACCGTAAACCGGTTGACCTTGGAAGGGAACAAGGATTCGAAAATGCCATTTATCTTTCGGAGACATGCGATGTTTTGCCATGGCTGAAACTTACGACAGGAATGCGGTATGCATTGTATGTGCCAACCGGGCCGAAGACTGTGTACACTTATACTGAGAATCAACCTAAAGACATCAGGAATATCGAAGATACACTTACGTTTAATTCCAATCAGCCAATCTGCTGGTACCACGAGCCTGATTTCAGGGTAGCCGTAAATATTACAACAGATGTTGCCGGCTCCGTTAAACTTGCATTTAATCAAATGCACCAGAATTTATTTATGCTCAGTACTACGGCTGCCATTGCACCTAATACACAATGGAAGCTTGCTGATTATCACCTGCTTCCATCAAAAAGCAGTCAGTGGTCAGCAGGTGTGTTCCGCACACTGGCCGAATGGGGATTGGAAACATCAGCAGAGCTGTTTTACAAGCAAACCCGCAATTTTCCGGAGTTTAAGGATGGAGCCGATTTTCTGAACAATCCCCTGGTGGAAACCTCCGTTTTGCAAGGAAACCAAAAAGCCTGGGGTATCGAGTTATTCATCAAACGCTCTGCCCGTAAGATCGAAGGTTGGATCGCCTACACATATTCCCGCTCGATGATAAAAGTGGATGGAGGTGAGGCCTGGAACCAGATAAACGGAGGCGAAACTTATCCTGCCAACTTCGATATACCGCACGTAGCCAATGTAGTGCTTAATTACCACATTACCCGAAGAATCACCTTCGCAACCATTGTCACCTATCAAACCGGCAAACCGGTTACCTACCCTGTGTCAGTATATTATGTTAACGGCTTACCGGTACTCGATTATTCCAAGCGCAATGCCTACCGCATCCCCGACTATTTCAGGACTGACTTCTCCGTTACAATTGAGGGAAACCTGAAAAAGCAGAAATTCATGCACAGTTCCTATATTTTTAGCCTGTATAACGCCACGGGAAGGGACAATCCTTATTCGGTTTATTACAAAACGGAAGATGGCGTTATTCGCAGTTACCAGTATTCGGTTATTGCAGTGCCTGTTTTTATGGCAACATGGTTATTCAAACTCGGGAATTATGCATCGGAATAAATTCTCATTTTTGTGTGTTTTGCTTTTATTTATTCAAACTTCCTGTATCAAGCGGTTTGATCCTGAAATTCAGAATACGGATGCGGTAAAGTTTGTGGTTACCGGACAAGTGAATAAAGGAGATGATGTTCAACGTGTTAACATATCCACTTCATCGCAGGTGAGCAATCCGAGACTTTTTCCTGTTGCAGGTTGCAGCGTGAAAATTATTGACTACAAAGGCAATTCCTATATGGCTATCGATGTACAGAATGGAAATTACGAAGTTTACATACCTCAGAGTGAAATTTCGGTCGGATCGTCATTTAAAGTGGATATTGTTGTACCTGGTGGCGTAAATCTGGTTTCCGATTTCGATCAGATACACGATGGCCCCGAAATAGATACTGTTTACTATCAATTGGAGCAATTGCCAGCCGAAAAATATACACCCGAGATTGATGGCATACGTTTTTATCTTGATCTGAATGCCGAAACATTTTCTACCCGATATTTCAGGTGGGAAGCGACCGAAACCTGGGAATATAAAGCAAAACTCGCCACTTCCGGTTCAGCAAAAAAGATCTGCTGGTCGACCGTCCCGATAAAAAGCATTTACTTAGTGTCAACCAAAAATCTTACACAAAACAAATACTATCATTTTCCGCTACACTTTATCGACAATATATCTTCACCAAGATTATCTTTTGGATATAGTCTTCTGGTGCGACAGTATGCAATGAGCGAAGCATCCTATACCTACTGGCAAAAAATACAGGAGAACAGTACCGAACAAGGCGGTTTATACGAAAAACAACCACTTGCAATCAAAGGAAATATTCACAATATTTCTGACCCCAATCAGATCGTTCTCGGGTATTTTAGTGCAAATACGGTAAAATCGAAACGCATATTTGTGCAAAATGTTAAAGGACTTCCTGTTCTGTATGTTGATTGTGAGCCCGAAGCTGATCCAATGGTTAAACCCGACCCAAGGTGTTTCAATTGCTTGTTATCAGGTGGAACCAACATCAAGCCTTCATTTTGGCCTTTTTGAAATGAAAAAATACATACAAGGCTGCATGTCTCTAAATTAGAACTACTTCAGTTGCCATCATACAAGTACATAAATTGTTTTAAATTGAAGCATCTAAAAAAAATCTTATTCCTAATTACGCTGCTGTCAGTTGTGCTTGCTTCCTGCATTAAACGTTACGATCCTGAAATAGAAAGTAAGGATGCTGTAAAGTTTGTTGTAACCGGGCAGGTTAACAGGGGTGATGATATTCAGCGTGTTAACGTATCAACTACATCCCCTGTAAGTATGTCGAGATACATCCCTGTTACAGGTTGCACTGTTAAAATAATGGATGACGAGGGTAATTCATATCCTGCAACTGATAAACAGGATGGAAATTACGAAGTGGCAATCCCGCAAACCAACCTTACAATCGGAACCTCGTTTAAAGTTGATATTCAGTTGCCGGGAGGCATAAATATAGTTTCCGGTTTCGATCAGATCCACGATTGCCCTAAGGTGGATTCGGTTTATTATTTATTGGATACTATACCCTCCAACAACCCGTATATTGCCACCAGGGGGATACAGTTTTATACCGACCTGGATGCACAAAACGTTGATAGCCGATATTTTAGGTGGGAAGCAACCGAATCGTGGGAATATCATGCAGTTTATCCTATCGAATGGTGGTATGATGGCACCCTACACCATGTATTGCCTCCCGATCATTCGCGTCAGGTATGCTGGAAAACGGCTTTGGTGAATAATGTTTTCACCCTGACTACAAAAAATCTGTCGCAGAACAAGTATAACTTTTTCCCGCTCCATTTTGTCGATAACGTTTCGTCCTCCCGCCTGGTTTATGGATACAGCGTGCTACTCAGGCAATATGCCATAAGTGAAGCAGCTTTCGATTACTGGGAAAAGCTACGCGTCAACAGCAACGAACAAGGAGGTTTATACGAAAAACAACCTTTGGTAATCAGAGGAAATATGCACAATGTTACCAACCCGGGACAGGAAATTCTGGGTTTCTTCGGTGCTGCCACAGTTACATCAAAACGTATTTATATCAATCAGGTTGAAAATCTGGCCTCCGAATATGATCCGGGTTGCGGGATCGAATCTGAAGAACCCAGGAGAACCGGGTTGAAAGGAATTCCTTTTACGTTTTACCCTGCTTACCTGTATGCAACACCTAATTATTTCGCGATGATAATTCTTGATAGTTATTGCTACGATTGTCTTATGTCAGGGGGCGATACTACAAAACCAGCTTTTTGGCCACATAAATAAGAGGAATTGGTTTTCTGGGAAAGGGCACAGGGCTGAAGCCAGGAAACGAATGGAACCGACAACCTGGAGTTTTACACTGGCAACATTGAAAATAATTGTAAGACAAGTAGTTATTCAATAGTACAAGATGCAAATGTATCGGGCAAAAAAAATACCGGGTAACTTATCACCTTCTTTCCCTTTCTTGCTTCATTTTTAATCTACCCGTTATGCTATCGATATGACCTTTCTTTCAGCTGTTGTTATTTGTTTTTTCTGGGCGGATGAAAGACGCCAGATTGAATATTATCAACTCCGATTGGTGATTAAGTCCAGTCAAGGCTCTCCCATTATTATATTAAAAAAGCAGAAGAATTTCGCTTTGACGTTTGCTTTTTTTGGAAAAAATCTATATTTTTGTTAATCGGGCTTTGATCGGAATAGTATCTGTTAGTTTACAAGCAGTGAAATATTTACAATCTGGTAGCACCGGCACTTTTTAAAGCCAAATGACAACAATACTGCCTTTTGACTTTGTCAGAAAGCATTCAATTTCAGGGAAATATGTTGAATGCTTGTTGCTGTGTTTTCTGGTTCCGGAGCTTGTGAATCTTAAAATGCTTCCCGAGAGCCTTTAGTTTGCAATACCATTTTTTGCTTGAAATCAAATATCAAACGAGGTGAAAAGCGACGATTTTCGAAAACTCACAATTTTCAGGCAGGTAGAACTGCTTTTAGCAGGTGGCAATCATGTGATGAGCCGTATTTACCTTTTCTATACCATACACCTTTTTACCCTTTCGGACTTTTATGCCGAAATATGGTACAGGCAGGCCGATAATAAAATTGAACGGGTTATTCTGCTTGAATTAACAGATGTGCTCGATATTTATGCTAACCAGATAGGACTGAGTGATATCAGCGGAAGTATTGGGGTAAAAGAATAGGGTGTTTTTCAGAAAAGACGGGGCGAGGGGTGAAGGGGTGAAGGGGTGACAGGGCGAAAGGCAACAAGTGAAAAGATTTTCATTCTGGTTTTTAAATTAAATCGACATTCCAGTAAACATCACACATCACACATTCCACATCCTACATTCCACTTTCCACATCCCACATTCCACATCAATTCTTCCTCCTAACCTTTCTTACTTATAGTATCAAGCCTTGGTAAATCGAGAAGTGATATGGATTTGTTGCTGATATCAATAATTCCGTCGTCCTTAAAATCCTTCAATATCCGGATAACACTTTCTGTCGACATGCTGGTTAGTTCGCTCAGATCGCTGCGGGTAAGGGGTAAATCGAAAGTTTCGGACTTAAAAATCTTGCGTGATAGACAAAGTAAAATATCGGCTAAACGGCCATGCAATTGTTTTTGTGTGAGGCTGAAGAAGCGACCATACGACTGCGATGTGCTCTCATTCAGTATGTTAATTATCCTGTAAGCAAACTGGGGGTTTTGCTTTAGCAGCTGCTTAAATATCTGAATATCAATTAAACGAACCACAGTTTCGGTATAAGTGGAAATGCTGTATAGAAAGGTATTATTGCCTTCGTACAGCGACTGCAGACCCATAAGGTTTCTCTGCGGGGTAATAGTCAGAATCAGGTCTTTAGGATTACCTTCCAGGTAAACTTTAACCAGGCCTTTTTCGAGGTACATAATGTGCGATGCAAACGAACCCTGTTTGCAAACCATCTCACCTTTCTTATAATTAACCAGCACCGATTGGGTGTTAACCAACTCCCTTTCTTCTCCGGTTAACAGGTCGAAGCACGAAAGTTCGTAAACAAATGACACACAAGTATCGAGGCCGGTATAAGGCATAAGAGCAGATTTTATTTCGGGATAAAAGTACACTTTAAATTCATATTTTTATGATTTGCGTCATGTTTTTATTGATGAAACTCAGTTTTTTTACCATTGAAACCAATATAAAAGTTTTAATTATCGTACCGGATTGGGAATAGTTTTGTGAACTGAATAACAATGCAAAAATCACTTAATCAACCTATAACAAATTCACAAACTAAAAAATCAAAAAAAATTATGAAAAAGCTGATCAGATTTGCAATCGCCCTCGCATTCGTGCCCGTGTTGTTTTTATCTTCATGTAAGGAAGATGCACCCGACGCAGTAAATGCGTATGTTACTTTAAAATCCTACATGGTTACCAATAACCTCGATTTGCCGGCATTGGCTACAAACTGGATCGTTGACCCAAAATCGACCGGTATGGGCGGTATTGTTGACTCGGTTAATGGAACCGTTCCGGGCTACACTATTTTCGACCTTCGTTCAGCATCTGATTTTGCTGCCGGTCATATAAAGAATGCAACCAACGTCGTATTGAAAGACATTATTACTAAAGTTACCACAACCGCAGTAGCAAAAGATGCCAAAATTCTGGTAGTTTGTTATACAGGTCAAACTGCAGGGCAGGCTGTAATGGCTTTACGCCTTCTGGGCTGGAGTAAAGCAGTTGTACTCAAATGGGGCATGGCCGGATGGAATGCTACATACAAAGGACCTTGGGTATCTAACTCCGGAGTTGAAGTTGCCGCCAACGGCGACAAAGCAGTCGGCAGCCCGAATTGGGTAACAACAGCAGCTCCGGCTAACGGTGTTTTTGACGAACCCGTCTGGACATCCACTTCTACTGATGGTGCCACCATACTTGCCGAGCGTGTTCAGGCAGTTCTTAATGCCGGGTTTACACCTGCTACTGGTGACGATGTTCTGGCAAATCCTGCAACTTATAAGATTGTTAACTACTGGAGCAATGCTGATTATTTAGCTTTGGGACATTATTCAGGAGCTTTTAATGTTCCAACTATTGCCCTGGCCGGCGACCTGGTTAAAGCCTTCGATCCTGCATCAACAGAACTTGTGTATTGCTATACCGGTCAAACCTCAAGTATTGCAACATTCTGGCTTAACGTATTGGGCTACAGCACAAAAGGCATTTCTTTCGGAGCTAACCACATGGTTTACACTGCTATGAAAGCTGCGAAAAAATCTGTTTACCCAGGAGCTAAAAACTGGGCCGTTGTGCCTAACTAATCGGATCTCTTATTTCTTACCAGGAGGGGAAGGATCTGTGGATTCTTCCCCTTTATAAAAACCTATCGGATGAATAAAGCTTTTTCAATACTTATAATTTTCACCTTGTTTTCATTTGTACGAACAAATGCACAAGGTTGTATGGAGCCTACATCGGCTTCAGGCGGGGTTTCCGTAATAGGTTACATTCAGCCTGAATATAAAATCGCCTTTAACGGGGAAAATGCTGATGGCAGCTCAAAAAACGAAAATGGGTTTTATTTCCGCAGGGCCCGTTTGGGCGTTACCGGAAACATTCCTTACGATTTCTCGTATTATGTTATGGCTGAATTCAGTTCATTCCAGAACGGACCTTACCTGCTAGACGCTTTTGTGACCTACAATCGTTTTAAACCCTGGTTTAAAGTTTCGATGGGACAATTTAAAAAACCTTTCGGTCTTGAGCTTGGAGCGACAGGTTGCCAGGATTTATACACCATTAACCGTTCGAAAGTGGTGAACGAACTCACTTCTCCTGACCGGGACCTGGGAATAATGCTGAGTGGAAGTACAGGGACAAAGAAATTTTTCGGTCTCGAAAAGGAGAATATTTTATCCTATACCTTATCGGTTACCAACGGAACCGGAAAGAATGTATATGATATCGATCGTGCCAAAGATTTTATCGGCCGGCTGGTAATAGCTCCCTTTGACTGGATCAGCGTTGGTGGAAGCTACCAATTTGGCAAACAGAAAAATGCAGATCCGACTATCACAAAAATGGACGAACGCATGCGGTATGGCGGAGATATTACCCTGAAGAAATATAATTTCATACTGCAAGCCGAGTATATTTATGGCGGCGATAACGGATCTAAGCTTATTGGCGGTGGATGCGGTGCTACCCCCGAACTTGTGGCAGGTAACTTTAAAAGTAATGGTTACTTTGCACAGCTTATGTACAACACCAAATGGAAGCTCATGCCGCTTGTAAAATACGAAACATACGATCCCGATATGGATAAAGAAGATTACGACCATAGTGCCTACCGTAAATCGACCCTGACTTTCGGTTTAAATTACTATCCAAATGACTGGGTTCGTTTCCAGCTAAACTATCTGTCAAACATCGAAAGCAGTTCTTCGACTGACATTGTAAACTACAACGAAGTTCCTAACGACATGTTCCTAATGCAAATACAGGTTAAACTGAATTAAGGCGGAGTCATTACGGTTAACTTTTATAAATAAAAAGCAAAAACAAAAAAAAATGAGAAGAATAGTATTAAGCCTGGTAGTATTGTTTACATGCCTATGCGCTGGTGCTCAGGTTTCCATATCTGCAAAGGACTTCGTATCGGAGCTTAAAACCAATAAAGCAATGGTGGTTATCGATGTGCAAGCTGCAGATGTGTATGCAAAACAACATATACAGGGAGCCATTAATATCCCGCACAAAAGTCTTTATAAAACCGGTCCGGTAGAAGGACAGTTTTTATCGACCGACGAATTAGCTTCTATTTTCGGTAAAAAAGGTGTGAGTAACACTTCGAAAATCATAGTTTATGACGATGGTTCGCAAAAATACAACAGCCGCGTTTGGTGGGTGCTTAAATACCTTGGAGCAACGGATGTTTCTTTGCTTCATAAAGAAGCAGGGCAAATGGAAGCCGCGCGTGTACCAATGACGGCAACTTCCGTTACTCTGAAAGCAACTACATTTACTCCAACAGTCAATCTGTCAATGAACATTGATATGGCATCTGTAAAGGCCCTGGGTGCTAATACGAATGCGCTCTTGCTTGATGTTCGCGAGCCGGATGAATATAACGGAATTGATAAGGATAAAAAGAGCCAGGGCCATCTGCCAGGAGCAGTTTTAATGAATTATAAAGAAGTGCTGACAGCCAATGGGGCTTATAAAACGAAAGAAGAAATTATAGCAACCGCTGCTAAATTTGGCGCAACTCCCGAAAAGGAAATTGTTGTTTATTGTCAAACGGGCATAAAAGCTGCTGTTATGTATATCGCATTAAAAGAAATCGCCGGTTTCCCGAACGTAAAACTCTACGCCGGTGCTTATGCCGAATGGGCTTCTTTTCCTGAAAATAAAATTGAAAAATAAAAGTGGGTTGGTGATTATTTTGGTTAAAAGCTGCCCGAAAAGGGCAGCTTTTTTTGTGTTCTATATAGTGTTTCCTGTCTCACCAAACAGGCATTATACAACGCTTGCTCCTTTCACTAATCACTTTTTCAAAATCTGCCAGGCCTCGTTTCATAACCGAAGAAGCTGCATCGTGGCAGGTTAAACATGCACCCGCTTGTAAAATCCTTTTCTGCTCTTCCAGATTAAAAGGCCTCATATTTTTACGTGTAACAGCCTGATCCCCGCGTTCTTTTAAAAAACCAGTCCAGGCATCCTGCGGCAAACCATCGTACTTGCTATTTTCATAAAGGGCTTCGAATGACCATTTGCCATTTTTTGAAAATGTCAAATTTCCCCTTCCATAACCCAAAGCAAGAGGGTCGTTATGGCATGATTTGCAGCTTCTTCCAACGCGCACTGTTGTATGTGCCGAAGCGGGGGCAAATAAGCGATGAAATACTGTTTTATCTTCTTTTTTGAATGAGCCTTTGTCAATGGTCATGATCATACCGGGAGTAAAAGTACTGACCTGCCCGTTTTTCTTTGTTTGATCTGAAGCATTTATCCCCAGAACCGGTAATTCTGCCATTCCTTCGGTGGAATATTCAATCCAGGTACCCTCGATAGTGGTGTTTTTCAGCATATCAAAGCCTTTTGTTTCTTTATCGTAACTATTGTGACATCCGATACATTGCGGTGCCCAGGCTGTATGGCAGGCATCACAACTTAACCTCGCATGAGCTTTACCTTCAGAACAGGCTTTAGCTGGTGGTTTCATAATTATCGTTCCGGTGCCCGCTTTTTTTATCATGCTCAAGCGTGTGCCTTCTTGTTCTACTAACGTATTAACAAGTGGTAAGTCACCTTTTTGAGTGAGGATTACCCGTACGCCTTCGGTTTTAAACTTTCGCGACCAGGAAATAAGTTGAGTTTCCTGATCTGTTTCTGCAAGAAGCTTCTGATTAAACGCTTTCACTGCATGACAATCGCTGCATTGAATTTTTACAGCATCTTCCTTGTGAGCATAATGCTTTCCATCTCCCATTAATTCATACGATCCGTGGCAATCCACACAGAGCATTCCATTTTCATGGTGGATATCGGCAGGCATTTTTACAAAAACACGTTTATCGGGCAAAACCTGGTAATTGTTCCCGGCTTTAACAGTTTCCGGTTTCAGTTCAGTTTCGTGCCAGCCTTCGTAATTCATCGAAATACGCCCCGACCGGCTGTGACAACTCTTGCATTTGTCATTCGTAACATTCAAATCCAGTGCAGGATGAAACATAGGAAGTGCTGTATCCGATTTTTGCCTTCTCTTCAATTGTTCCAGCGTGGATAAAGCTTTCACATCATAAGTAAGATGACAAGCCAGGCACCCGCCGCCTCGTTCGAGCCATTCAGCCGGACCGGTTTTTATTTTTTCGTTTCCCAAATGACAACCGGCACATAAATTTCTCAGGTGCTGTCCGGAAGCGGTGTAACCTATATCCTTGATATGTGAAGCCAGATTCAGATCATCCGTTTCGCCAAAAACCCAGTTATCCACACTGATTATTCCACTTAAAGATGTCATAAGAGAAACATCGACCCGGTTTACGATTCCCGGATGGCAACCCACATTTCCGCATGTTTCAGAGGCATTGGTTAAATTCCCTGGTACAGGAAACATTTTGCTGTGAGCTTTGGCTTTATCGAGTGTTAAGGGATCTCCGCCATGGCACGAATAACATCCTATATATTCGGGTTTGTGCGCATCCGAAAAACCACTCATGCCTTTGTGGCAGGAAACACAGCCTTCGGCATGCCCTTGAATTATAACGAGTTGGGCAGTATCAGAAACTGAAAAACTGATTTTTTCAGAATTCAGCAAAGGCTGCATTTTGTAATTTGTATCCCAGGGCCATTGCCATTGCCACATGGGCCCGCGGAAGAAAAACCCGGTTAATGTCAGCAAGGCATAGACAATGATCATCACAACAAAAAATTGTTTGATGATTTTTGAATAGACAGGCTTTACCCAGGGGATCAGATAAATTAATACGAGAAAAATAATCAGTCCAATGGTTATAAAAAGCGGATTGGAAACCCAGTGCAGTGTTTCCTGCAATCCGACAAAATACCAGGGGCCTTTCATTACTGCATCGTTCAATCCATTGATTGGCGCCCTGAAAAGGAAACTGAGAAGTGTTATTATTCCAGCCGTAGCCAGGAGTGTTACGATGTTTACTTTTAAACCCCGGGCATGTTCCATTATGATCACAAAAAGAATCACTGTTGCCGTTGCTGCATGCTGAATGTATAAAACCTGGAAATTCCCTTCAGACCCAATCAGGGTTTGCTGCAACATGGATCCAATCCATGGAAGGCTGCTTACCAGTGACGAAAGTATCCGGTGCGCCTGCAAACTGTCGCCATCTGCTTTCAATATAAATCCTGAAAGCATCACATAAACTGTAAAAACTAACGAAAGTGTAAGCCTGAACCAGGCACTTTTCTTTTTAATGTTGACTTCTGTGCCTTTCCAGAGATGATCGAAAATATGAATAAGTGTCAGTATCAGAAATAACTGTGCGCTCCAGTAATGTATATTCCTGAGTAAGGACGCAGCCGGATTGATAGTCACCAGTTTGGTAACCGAAAGGTATGGTGAAGCAACATCATAAGGCACAGCAAGCAACGCACCCGAAACGGCACATAGAATAATGGATGCCGCAGCAACCCATCCATATGTGTCGAAAGGAATGTACCTGCGTATCTTTTCTGGAATCTTCAAACCTCAGATTTTTATTGTGATTTCGCCGGTTTTTGCATCCGTGCTGAAAGGAATTGTTGATAATGGAAGTCCTGCCGGTCCCTGCAATACTTTGCCTATTGATGAATCATATCTTGAACCATGGCACGGGCAAACCAACTGACCGTCGATTTCCTGGTTGATGCGGCAACCGGCATGGGTACATTTATTCGAAAAAACCTTTAAAGAAGCAGCAGATTTTACAAGAATGTATTTGTCGAACAGGAAAATTCCGGTTCCCAGTTTAGCAGCATTGATCCGGCTAACAGAAGTTCGCTCCGATAACTGTTTGTTTTTCCCTGCCAGAATACTCCATAGCGCAACAAATGTCGCAGCTACACCGAAAGTTGCCAGCCTCAGGAATGTTTTACGGTTTATATATCTGCCTTTATCCAATTCATTTTTAATATTCGTCAAAACTATAAAGATTTTTCATCAATGACTGTATTATACTAAAATGAAATGTTTGAAGCTGAGCTTGAAAATCTTTCAAAGCTATTTTTCAAAATTTGACACTCGTGTAACATAATTGATAATAGCCATTAAAATCGGCAAAAATGTAACATCAGTCGTGGCACTTGTATCAATTTTTAATGCCCCCGGCTGGAGACATTATTAAATTTGCTTCAGAACAATCACAAAAATTCATTGCTCCACCGCGAAAAAAAATCAGCACAACCCTTCCTAAATTGTTACTGGCGGGATTTCTAAAGGGGTAACCAACCATCCGAACACCTAATCTAAATAGTAGAAACTTAAATTTTAAAAAGATGAATACACGATTCTTAATCTGGGTGACTTTTGTAGCCGTAATGGGCGGGCTACTGTTTGGATTAAACATGGCAGGAATTTCAGGTGCCGTTGATGGAATTAAAGGAGATTTCTCGCTGACTGACAGCGGTCTGGGCACTGTTGCTGCCTTACTCACAATCGGGTGCTTAGTAGGCGCCTTATTTACAGGCAACTTCACTGAGAAGTACGGGCGAAAAAAAGTGATGATAGCAACCGCTGTACTTTATATTATATCAGCTTTGGGCTGTGCAGTTGCCGGTTCTTCATTAATACTTATTGCATTTCGCCTGTTATCAGGCCTGGCTGTAGGTGCTACTTCGGTGGTTGCTCCCATGTATATTTCTGAAATTGCTCCCGCCAAAAAACGCGGACGACTGGTTTCATTCAACCAGTTTGCTATTACAATCGGAATTGTTGTAGCATACATATTCGATTATCTCCTGGTGAATTCCGGTGAGAACAGCTGGCGTTACATGCTTGCCGTTCCAGCCATTTTCGGGGTATTTTACCTTATATTTCTTCTTCTCGATTTTCCGGAAAGTCCCCGCTGGCTTTTTGCACACGGACATAAAGAGGAAGCTGAAAAAGTTTTGATCAAACTGGGAGGCCAAAAACTGGTGGATGAAGAATTGCCGGAAATGAAAATTGCACTGGCAGCAGAACAGAAGAAGGAGAAAATGTCGGTAAGCGAACTGTTTAAAGGAAAAACAGGGAAAATTGTTCTGATCGGAACCCTGATTGCAGCCTTTCAGCAGGTGACAGGTATAAATGCCGTAATCATGTTTGCTCCTGATATTTTCCAGGCAGCAGGTGCAGCTAAGGTTGATTCGTTAATGCTGGCAATGATTGTAGGTACAGTAAACTTCCTGGCGACCATACTTGCTTTGTGGCTGGTTGATAAGAGCGGACGCAAAACTTTATTGCTGTGGGGAGCCGTTGGAATGACTGCTTCGCTTGCATACCTCACAATTGAATTCGCAAAAGCAGAGCAAAACGGAACCGGCGTTTTAATAGCCATGCTGGTTTACATAGCATTTTTTGCAGCCTCGTTTGCCCCGGTAATGTGGGTGATCATTTCCGAAATTTATCCAAACCGGATCAAAGGTGTTGCCATGTCGTTTTCAACGGCTGTAAGTTGGTTATGCACTTTCCTTACCGTTTATTTTGCTCCGGTAATACACGGAACATTGGGTTTACAATATCTGTTTGGCATATTCGGATTCTTCAGTGTAGTGGCCTGGATTTTTGTAAAGATCTGGATCCCCGAAACCAAGGGAAAAGCGCTCGAGGTTATACATGCTGAATTGCTGGGGAAGAATTAGTTAATAGAAAATGGGGAATAGAAAATAGTGGGGAGAGAGGCTGGAAGACGGATGTCGGAAGTTGGATGTCGAAGGGCGGAGGGAAGAAATACGGCAAGAAAAGATTTTGACGAATTAAAATAAACTTGAAGAATAGGACTTCGGTCTCCCGACTTCTGACTTCAAGCCCAAATTGAATAAAATTAAAACCAAAACAATGAACAATAATAACCAGATTCTCTGCTTCGGCGAAATATTATGGGATAATCTTCCCAGCGGACCAGTGCCAGGAGGAGCTCCTATGAATGTTGCGCTGCATTTATCACGTTTTGGCATCAGTTCATCGGTGGCCAGCAGTATAGGAAACGATAAAAAGGGAACTGACCTGGTTGATTTCCTTAAACAATCCGGTTTAAGAACCGACTTGATCCAGGTCCACGAATCTTTACCAACAAGCGAAGTGCTTGTTTTTCTGGATGAGCATAACACGGCTTCATACGAGATCTGTGAGCCAGTTGCATGGGATGGAATAACTCTTACCCCTGAATTGTTGGCCGAAGTGAAAGTATCCAGCGCCATTGTCTTTGGCTCGCTGGCATCACGCAATACCACTACAAGGAATACACTCATCAAGCTTATGGAAAATAACATCCTGAAAATCATGGATGTTAATCTCAGGCCACCTTACGATACAGAGGCAAATGTTAAACCGCTGCTGGAAAAAGCTGACATAGTTAAGCTAAATGATGATGAACTGATGAAAATTTCCGTTTGGTACGATTTATCCGGTACACTTGAAGAAAGGATCATATCTTTCGGTACTTTATTGAACCTGGAGACCCTGATCGTTACTATGGGTAAAAACGGAGCTTATATTCTTCACAAAAATAAACTCTACCATCACAAAGGATTTAAAGTAGCCACAGAGGATTCAGTAGGAGCTGGCGATGCTTTCCTGGCAGGTTTTCTGGCAGCCTTTTTTGAAGGAAAAGACATGGGAACCGCACTTACCGAAGCTTCTGCTATTGGTGCTTTTGTTGCATCACAACCGGGTGCAACACCTGACTATAAAAAAGAAGTAGTTTTGGATTTCATAACGACATCAAAAGTTGAAACTACATAGATTTCAAACAAACATACCTAAAACTATTCTCAAATAATAAAACCATGAGAAATACAACCCCTAAAAAATTAATTATCAGATATTTGACTTTGGTGATATTCTTTGGAATGTCAGCAGCCAGTGCTTTTGCGCAAATTAAAATCACAGGCACGGTTTCAGATGCAACTAACCAATCAACGATACCAGGTGTCAATATTGTTGTTAAAGGCACTACTACCGGTACTGTAACTGATATCAATGGTAATTACACTGTAAATATTCCTTCGAAAATAGCCACGTTAGTATTTTCTTTTGTAGGCTACGAGCCACAAGAAGTAGAAGTTAACCAAACCAAAACACAGAATATCACTCTGGCACCAGCAGTAACCCAACTTGATGCATTAGTAGTTGTTGGATATACCAGCGAGAAGAAAAAAGATCTCACAGGTTCTGTTTCTGTTGTTGACTTAAACCAAATAAAACGTCTTCCTTCTGGAAATATCATTAAAAATATCCAGGGCCGTGTTCCTGGTGTATTTGTCACAACCGACGGATCACCGGGTGCAGGTGCAAGAATTAGTATACGGGGAAGTAGTACACTTAATAATAATGATCCACTCTATGTAATCGATGGTGTGCCAACAAAATCAGGCATGCATGAATTAAATTCTAATGATATTGAATCAATGCAGGTATTGAAAGACGCGGCTTCAGCTAGCATCTATGGTTCAAGGGCTGCCAATGGCGTTATTGTAATTACAACAAAAAGTGCAAAAAATGAAAAACCAAAGATAGAGTTCACTTCAAACTTGTCGTCACAACATTATACAACCAAGTTAGATCCGCTTAATACATATGATAGAGGCCTGGTTTATTGGAAAGCTTGTGTTAACGACAAACTCTCTCCGGCAAATCCTATTTATACATACGTTTGGAATGGTGACTACAACAATCCCATTCTAGGTGATATTATTCTCCCTGAATATATTGACCCTGACCATACTATGCGAGCCGCCGATACCAGATGGTATGATGAAGTTTCAAATACCTCATTACAACAAAACTATAACCTTACTGTATCAAAGGGAGGTGAAAAAAGCAGGAGCTTGTTTTCGTTGGGCGTATATGATAATAATGGGATTATTAAAGAAACCAACTTTACACGTTATAATGCTCGTTTCAATTCCAGTTATAACCTTTTTAACAACAAACTTACAATTGGTGAGAACTTCACAATCTCATACCAGCAAGAAAGTATGATAAACTCAGGTGATGTGTTGTTTACTTCTCTTGTACAGCAACCTATAGTTCCAGTCCATACTATTGATGGTGGATGGGGAGGTCCTGCACCTGGTATGACTGACAGGCAGAATCCGGTTCGATTGATTGAAGATAACAAACAAAATTTTTATCGGTATTCACGCCCATTTGGAAATGTGTATTTACAAATTGATCCGATTAAAAACCTTAGTTTTAAATCGAGTTTTGGAATTGATTACAGTATTTATTATGCACGTACGCTTCAGAAAAGTTATGTTTCAGGATTTTTAGTTGAAGATGATAATACAATAAGTAATTCCACCAATATCAAAGGCAATTATGTTTGGTCAAATACTCTCACTTACAAGCTTAGTCAAGGCCGTCATAATGCTGATTTTTTGCTTGGCACTGAACATATTAAGTATAAAGAAGACTGGTTCAACGCTTCAAGGCAAGGATTGGTAAGCGAAAACCTGGATTTTGGCTACTTGAGCACCGGATCAAAAAACCAATTAAATGCTGGTGGAGGAAGAATTTCAACACTTGCATCGCTGTTTGGAAAATTAAACTACTCATTTGATGATAAATACCTTCTGTCTTTTACAATTCGTCGCGATGGATCATCCCGATTCGGCAAAAATAACAGATATGGTAACTTCCCATCAGTCTCTGGCGGATGGAAAATTTCAGAAGAAAAATTCTTTAAGGATAATATCTCATTTCCATTCTTCCTTAAAATTCGTGCTAGCTGGGGTGTAAATGGTAACCAGGAAATCAATGACCTTGCTATATACAATATTTATCAGGCTGTTTATGGCAAAGAAGATCCGATATGGGATAATCCAACCCCAACATATTTGCCTCGTTTAGGAACTGCCTATGATATAGCCGGCATTGATCAAGGACAGTTGCCATCAGGATTTATTTATTCTCAAATGGCTAACGATAACCTCAAATGGGAGTCAACAGCTCAAACAAATTTGGGGATTGACTTTACTCTTTTTGATGATTGGAGTGGTTCGGTTGATTACTTTATTAAAAACTCAAATGATATATTATACTACCGTACGCTCATAAGTGCAGTTGGAGAAGGTAACAAACAGATGGTGAATGGAGGAGATATACAGAATAAAGGTTTTGAGTTCTTACTGAACTATCGCAAACAAGTTCACGAATTCTTTGTGGATATTTCTGGTAACATGGCCACATTAAAAAACACTGTAGTTGATATTCCTGACGAATTATTAATAAATGCGCCACTTAGCCCTATTGTACCTAACGAAGCAAAAACAGAATTAGGACGTGATTTGATTGTAGGCCATTCAGTTAATTCTATTTACGGATATGTTGCAGATGGATTATTCCAGAATCAGACCGAGGTTGACGCACATGCAGAACAGACAGGTAAAGGGATTGGTAGAATTAGGTATAAAGACCTTAATGACGACGGAATCATTAATGAAAAAGATCAGCAGTTTATCGGTACTGTTGATCCAAAAATTACCTACGGCCTCAACATAGCAGTCGACTATAAGCAATTTGACCTTTCTTTCTTCTTACAGGGTGTATCAGGAATTGATGTCTACAATTCATATAAAACGTATACTGATTTCGCTTCTCTTTGGCCGGGAACAAACTGGGGAGCCAGAACGCTGGATGCATGGAGTCCTACTAATACTGGTTCTACAATTCCACAATTAACTATAATCGACAGGAATAACGAGGGCAGATTATCTACTTACTTTATTGAGTCTGGCTCTTACCTCAAACTCAGAAATTTCACATTAGGATACAAGTTGCCTGAGAAAATAGTTCAAAAACTCAAAATGCAAAGAGTACGTATCTATTTTCAGGGTCAAAACATGTTAACCATTAAGAGTAAAAGTTTTACTGGTACAGACCCCGAAAACCCCAATTATGCCTTCCCAATTCCGGCATCTTATTCTATAGGATTGGATTTATCACTCTAACAACTTATAAACCATGAAAAAGATAAAAATAATTCTTACAGTAATATTAACCAGTGCTGCATTCTTTGGCTGCAAAGATTATCTGGATGTAAAGCCGCAAGGAATAGTAGGTGATGATGCACTAAGTACGCCTAAAAATATTGATGGCTTTGTTATTGCAACATATGCACAAATGGCTAACGACCATTACACTGTACCCAATTTATTGTGGCCATATGGTGATTTAAGGGCAGGTGATTCTTACAAAGGAGGAGATGGACCTGCCGACATTTCAATTTTTCATGCATTTGAGGTATTTTCAACCATACAGGCTGATATGAGTGCTTATGCTCCATCTGCAATCGGAGATATTAATAATAAAAAATGGGAACGCCAATATGTAGGTATTTCACGTGCAAACCTGGCTTTGGCTCGTCTCAAAGCCCTTACAACTGAGCAATATCCTTCAAAAACAACCCGGGAAGCTGAAATGAAGTTTTTACGAGGACATTACTTCTTTGATTTAAAAATACTTTATAATCGCGTGCCTTGGTTTGATGAAAACGCTTCAGCATCTGATATTGAGGCAATCTCTAATACAGCTTATACAAGCAATGAGTTGTGGGATAAAATAGCGGATGATTTCCGTTTTGCAGTTGATAATTTACCAGAAACGCAGGCTGATAAAGGCAGGCCTAATAAATTCACTGCAAAAGCTTACCTGGCAAAAGTCCTTTTATTTCAAGCATACGAACAGGACGAAAATTATAATGTAACAAATATCAATACTGCCAAATTGCAGGAAGTCGTATCACTTGTGAACGAGGTAATTACTTCAGGCAAATACAAGTTGTCAAATGATTTTGCAGAAAACTTCCTTCCCGATTACGAAAATGGATTAGAAACTGTGTGGGCAATTCAGCGCTCACATAATGATGGCACACTTACAGGAAACGTTGATTATTCCGCAATGCTCAATGCTCCTATGAGTAATGAATATGGCTGCTGCTGGTTTCATATACCAAGTCAGAACCTGGTAAATTCATTTAAAACTGATGCTATAGGTCTTCCATTGTTTGATACATTTAATAACTCAGATCTTAATCTAACCTCTAACACTGTTGATCCAAGATTGAGTCACACAGTTGCAATGCCTAATCAGCCCTGGAAGTATGAACCAAATTTAATTTACACTGTCGCAGATTGGACCCGTCGTCCCGATATTTATGGAAATTTCTCTTCACTAAAGGAAAATGTATCGCCTAATTGCGAATGTTTTGAACGCATAGCACCCTTTATGTCCAGTTCCAAAAATACAATTCTGATGAGGTTTTCTGATGTCCTTTTGTGGAAAGCAGAGGCTTTAATAGAACTTAATCAACTGGATGAAGCCCTCACAATAATTAATGATATCAGGCAAAGAGCTGCTAACAGTACCAGTCGATTATATAATAAGAACGGTAATCCCCTAGCAAATTATAAGGTCGGGCTATACACCAGCTTCCCTGACAAGGATTTTGCAAGGAAAGCATTAAGGTGGGAACGGAGACTGGAATTTGCTGAAGAAGGGATTCGTTTCTTTGATCTGGTGCGATGGGGCATTGCCAAAGAAACCTTAGACAACTATTTTGCAACAGAAAAAACTAAAAGAACGTACCTGGTTGATGGAGCATTTACTAAAAGCAAGAATGAATATTTACCAATCCCCCAACAACAGATAATACTAAGTAAAGACTTATACAAACAGAATAAAGGATATTAAACTAAACATCAAAGTCACAATTAATAAACCATAACTACCTAACCTTTAAAAATCAGAAACAATGAACAAAATGAGAAAACAACTAAATTGGGTTATAATGATACTTTTTGCAGTTTCATTATTCACCGCGTGTAAAAAAGATGAAGTTCAACCTGGCGAAGCATCCATTATCAGCTTCAAGATTGGTGATGTTACAGCCACAATAAACGAAGGGGCCAAGACTATAACTGCTGATTTGGCTCCTGGTACTAACCTCGCTGCTTTGCAGCCAGTAATTGTTATTTCTGCAGAAGCAACAATAACTCCAGTTTCGGGTGCTACTGTTGATTTTACAAATCCGGCCACTTATACTGTTAAAGATAAATCCGGTACTGTAACCAATACTTATACTGTAACACTTAAATCAGTTGAGTTACGCAAAATTGCTTTTATAGGCCAGGCTGCAACGAACACGGATGCAGCATGGACAAAACTGAACGGAACAGATTTTGATATTATGGATGATAAAACAGCAGCTAATTGGTGTTTAACATCTATGGCTTCAAGCACAACTCAAGTTACTTATCTCTCATTTGAGGATGCTGCCGCTGCAACTGATCTTAGCAAATACCACGCAATCTGGATTCAGTTTGATGGTGGATGGTGGGGTGGCGAAGTTGCCCAATTCCCTAGCAATTCAAAACATTGCTTATTAAGTAATACCGGCATTGGATATGACGTGCCTTGTGGAACGTTAGCAGGCAATTTCATTACAAAAATAAAAGCCTATTACGAAGCAGGGGGCAATCTGTTCCTTGGGAATTATGCTGGTTCTATTGTTGATGAAATTGGAGTTGTTTCAAAGCCAGAATACGCTCCTAACAATTCATGGGGTGGTCCAACTGTAGATGATGGTGCTACTGCCAGTGCCTGGATGGTAAGATGGGCAGGTGATCCGACAAGTCCTCTGTTTTCTGGAATATCCCTTAGCACTGATCCTGGCATACAGGCTCCTGCTTTTATTTTGATTGAAGCAGGAGGTTTAAAAAAGAACAGGTCAAACCAGTACAGTCTGAACTTTGGCCCTTGGGCTCCTAACGGAGACACAGATCCATTAGCAACCAGAAAAGCTAGTTTTTTAACATTGACCGGAGCTAAAATTCTTGTTGAAAATGGTGGACAGAATGAAGGACAGATGGTAATGTGGGATGCTAAAGGAACAAAAGGAGCAGTTATAGCCGCTCTTGGTGGAACTATAGACTGGTACGTTGGTAATCCTATTACCAATGGTGACAGAAATCTTAAAACTCTGACAAAAAACTCACTTAATTACTTGGTTGACTTAGCTCTTGCTAAAAAATAGATCAATAATTTGGAGTCATCAAACAGTTGGTATTTCAGTTTTCTTTGAAATACCAACTGTTTAAAACTAATACCTGAAAATGATTAAATCCCTGTTGATTATCCTGGCATTTTGTTTTGTTTCACATATCGAAGCACAAACTACTTATGCTGAATATTACCGTCCGCAATATCATTTGAGCCCCCAATGGGGAGGGATGGGCGATCCCAACGGAATGATTTATTTCGATGGGAAATATCATCTCATGTGGTGGGGCCATGCTTTATCTGATGATCTTGTTCATTGGGTGGAGTATAGCAATTTTGCCATGAAAGGTGGTCCAGGTGGATTTGGCTATTGGTCAGGTTCAGTGGTAGCTGATATCAATAATTCAGCAGGGTTTAATACAATTCAAGACACTGCCTTGGTTGCAATTTATACCATGCATTACGATGCTACTGCTTATGAAAAAGTAGGAATTTCAAGTAGTCTCAACCATATTGGATTTGACTATTATGCCGGAAATCCGGTTATTAATGCCGATCAAAAAGACTTCCGCGACCCTTCGGTGTTTTGGTATGAGCCTACCAAACGTTGGATTATGGTTATAGCCAAGGCAGTAGATCGAAAAATCGAACTTTATAGTTCTCTGGATCTGAAGACATGGCAGTTTCTTAGCTCTTTCAATAACCGTGGAGCAAAAGATCAGGTATGGGAAACTCCCGATTTGATAGAACTACCTCTTAATAATGATCCATTGAATAAGAAATGGGTAATGACTTGTGGAATGGGGCCAAATAAAATGCAATATTGGGTTGGTAACTTTGATGGAACTTCTTTCCAGTTAGACACTCTTGATAACCTATACACTGGTAACCAGGTACCAGGCGAACTGTTTGAAGGTTTTGAAAGTGGTAATTTTGGAAATTGGCAAATTACCGGTGACGCCTTTGGCAGCGGTCCGGCAAGTGGAACTTTGCCAAATCAGCAGCAGGTGAATAGTTACTTGGGCAAGTCTTTTGTCAATTCATACCACAATGGGGATATTTCGACCGGGAAAATGATTTCTCCTGATTTCCAAATTCAGAAGAGACATATAAATTTTCTGATAGGTGGTGGAAGCAATAGTCTTCTTAAAATTAGCCTTTATGTAGATGGAATAATTGTGGCATCGAGTACTTCACAACAAAACCAGGAAACTTTACGCTGGAATGGTTGGAATGTTTCACAGTGGAAAGGCAAAACTGCACATATTGAGATTGTAGATGATGCAACCGGGGGTTGGGGCCATATTCTTGTAGATCAATTAATGTTTTCTGATGTTTTATATGATAGCCACATTGAACATGCTAACTGGGTGGATTGGGGCAGAGATTTCTATGCTGCGAGGGCTTATAGAAATTATTCAATTAATAATAAAGATCGAACTGTCTGGATTGCATGGCTAGGCAATTGGACGTATGCTCGAAGCGTACCTACAAATCCCTGGCAAGGAAGTGAATCAATTCCCAGGACTATGCAACTCATTAATCAAGGTGAGGGTTATCAGCTAATTCAACATCCAATTGAAGAACTAAACACACTGAGGAATGAACATTATTCTATCGGAAATACATTGGTAAGCGGCAATAAACCTTTAGATGGAATTCAACCAAAATGGAATGTTTTTGAACTTAAAGCATCTTTTAAAATTGATTCGAAAAACCAGGTTTTTGGAATCAATCTGGCAGTAAACGATTCATCTGGTCAAAAGCTTATAATTGGGTATGATGCAGGAACATCTCAAATATACATCGATCGTAGAAAAGCTGGATTAGTAAATTTCAATCAGGCTTTTCCTACTATAATGTATGCACCCACACCGATACCGGCAGATAGCATAATTGACTTCCATATTTATATGGATCAATCTTCAGTCGAAGTATTCGCCAATAATTACCAGACTGTGCTGACCGCATTGGTATATACAAAACCTACAACAACAGGTATTTCGCTATTTTCCGATAAAGATGATGCAACTTTACTCAATCTCGAAATATGGAAAATGAATTCCATTTGGGGGATAACACCTGATCAGTTACCAAATGCAGTTCCTGAATCAGAAACCGGAGGGCAAGGCTATTTCGTTTACCCAAATCCGCTAAAGGAGGGTGATGTACTTACTTTTAAAACTGAAAGTCCTCAGTTGATAGATCATGGCCTCATAAAATTAACAGATTTGTATGGCAGAGTTGTTTTTAACCAGGTTATAAATAAAAAGTATCTTTCAGAAATCCAGATAAAAGGCCTTCCTGCAAAACTTGCAAAAGGTCAATACATACTTCAATTGCAAAGCGATTCCTTCAACAGGTCCAGAAAGATTATCATTCAATAAAGTATAGTTGTTTGCTTAATAACTTCCTACACTTGCATCTACTAGAAGTTCTATTGAGTCCGGTTGAATAAAAAAATAGACATGCAATACATTAAAAATATTTTAAAATAATGCCGAAATGAAATTTAGTACTTTTTTTACAATTCTTATTGCTTCTGTTTTAATGACTACTGTTGAGAGTTGTACTACGTCAACCCAGGCTGATAATACTGCAATATTTACTAAGGAACAATATAGGCCATATTTCCATTTTACACCCGATTCTATGTGGATGAACGATCCCAATGGAATGGTTTATTATGAAGGAGAGTACCATTTATTCTATCAGTATTATCCCGATTCCACGGTTTGGGGTCCTATGCATTGGGGGCATGCGATAAGCACCGATCTTGTATATTGGAAACATCTCCCAATAGCATTATATCCTGATAGTCTTGGTTATATTTTTTCAGGAAGTGCTGTTATAGATATTAATAATACCAGTGGATTTGGGAAGACAAACAACCCGGCAATGGTAGCTATTTATACGTACCATAATATGGCTGGAGAAAAATCCGGCAGAAATGATTATCAAACTCAGGGAATCGCTTACAGTAACGACAAAGGCCGAACCTGGACCAAATACGAAAAGAATCCCGTACTGAAGAACCCCGGGCAGCGCGATTTCCGAGATCCGAAAGTTTCGTGGAATACCGAAACTAAAAAGTGGATCATGACTTTGGCTTCAGGCGACCATGTTTGTTTTTACTCGTCTCCAAATCTAAAGGACTGGTCTTTGGAAAGTGAGTTTGGCAAAGGCATCGGCGCACATGGCGGTGTTTGGGAATGCCCCGATTTATTTGAGTTACCTGTTGGCAGCTCAAAAAGTGAAAAGAAATGGATTTTACTCGTAAGTATTAATCCCGGAGGACCCAACGAAGGATCAGCAACACAATATTTTGTGGGGCAATTTGATGGACATAAATTCACAAACGAATCAACTGGTACACACTGGATGGACTTTGGTAAGGATAATTATGCAGGGGTTACATTTTCCAACATACCTGAATCTGATGGGCGTAGAATTTTAATAGGCTGGATGAGCAACTGGCAATATGCACAGGTTGTTCCGACTGTAAAATGGCGTAGTGCCATGACATTTCCTCGAGAGCTTAAATTAATTTTCGAAAATAACAATTACAGCCTGATTTCAACTCCTGTGCAGGAAATTCAACAACTACATGAGCGCAAGGAAGAATTAAAGCCTGCCCTTATATCAAGTATACTTGAATTGGGACAAAATCTTTCCCAACCTGCATCTCCCATAGAGATTAGCTTGAAGCTTTCTTTTCCTGCAAACGAAACTGCAACAGATTTTGGGTTGGAACTCTACAATTCAAAAGGCGAAAACCTGCTGATTGGCTATGATAAATCCAAAGGTGAATTTTATGTTAACAGGACTAATGCCGGCAATAGCGATTTCTCGAAAGATTTCAGCGGAATTCACGTTGCACCTTTCATATTAAATGATTCTTCAGTTGATCTGCATTTAATCATTGATGCCGCTTCGGTCGAACTGTTTGCCATGAGTGGAAAAGTGGTTATGACAGAAATTTTCTTCCCGACCGAAGAATTCTCAGGCATCCGTTTGTACAGTAAAAATGGAAAAGCACAACTTGATTCAGGTTCTATTTATAAATTGAATTCTATCTGGAAAAAATAAGCGGTGTTACTTAATATTAAATTAAAACAAGATTGGTTGATTGATTGAGGTTGGGTTGCAACCTGGCACTAAGATGCTTCTTTAACAAGAGTATTGAGGTTCCAGGTTGTTTTTTATAGGTCGAAATCTTATTATATTCTTTGCCCCTGCCATCTTACTCAGAAATATTATTCTGAACAAACTCAGTAGGAGATATATTATATAAATCTTTAAAACATTTTGAAAAATACGAAGGGCTTGAAAACCCGGTTTCATAGGCGACTTCGGCGATGTTTTTCCCACTTTCCTGCAACATAACCGCTGCTTTTTTTAGTTTGATATTACGTATAAACTCACTAACTGTCAGGCCGGTAAGGTGTTTAATTTTCCGGTAAACATGCACTCTCGATAGGCTCATCTCTACGCTCATCTGTTCCACGCCGTATTCATTATCCGTTAAATGCTTTTCAATGATGGCATTGCACTTTTTCAGGAAACTGCTATCCAGTTGCGATATTTTATTTTCCTTCACAAACTGGGTTATCACATCCTGCTGGTAATGTTTCCGGATTTTCTGCCGGTTCTCAATAAGTTGTTTTACACGTACCTGTAGGTGTTTTTTATTGAAAGGCTTAGCTATATAAGAATCCGCTCCCGTTTCGAGGCCTTCAATTTTACTTTCATGTGATGATAAAGCTGTGAGCAATATTACCGGAATATGGCTGGTGCGGATATCGGACTTCAGCTTTTTAGTGAACTCCAGGCCATCCATTTCCGGCATCATCACATCGCTTATTATCAGGTCGGGCTGGTCAATGTAAATCTTCTCAAAGGCTTCTATTCCATTTGAGGCTGTCATTATCCTGTAATTGTCAACCAAGCATGATTTGATGAATTTACTTACATCTGCGTTATCCTCAACGATCAATAAAAGCGGCATGTTCTCATAGTCGTTCGTAATATGCGTTTGATTCATGTTTTCAACATCCGCATCTTCCTGGTTTAATTCAGGGAATATCTGTTTGTCAATCCTGGTAAATTCAAGATCTTCATTACTTATTTCTTCTTCTGTAAAGTGAGCTTTCCCTAACTGGAAATAGACAGTAAAAATGGATCCTTTGCCTTTTTTGCTTTTTACAGTAATATCACCATGATGCAGATCGACAAAACCTTTCGACAGGGGCAAACCAATTCCTGTGCCAGCCACAATATTTCCTTTGTTCTGTTCAACCTGGTAAAACCGTTCAAAAATCTTATTCAGGCTATCCTCTGCTATTCCAATTCCATTATCCCGGATTTCAATTTCAACAGCTTCTTTCTCAACGCCAGTAAAGTTGTGCTGCACCTTGTTGATATTAATATCAATACTTCCCGACTCGGAAGTAAATTTAAAAGCATTCGAAAGCAGGTTAAAAAGGATCTTATCAACCTTATCCCTGTCAAAATAGACAAGTTGTCTGTTTTGCGCGGTATTGAGTTTGAAACAGATATTTTTTCTGGCCGCCAGTTCATCATAAGCTTCCTTAATTCCAGTTGTAAAACTGACAATGTCGTATTCACCGGCCTTGATTTTCATCTTTTCATCTTCAACCTTCCTCAAATCCATCAATTGGTTTATCATCCTGAGCAATCGTGTGGCATTGCGCAGCATCATCTGCAACTGGCTTCGGAATGAAATTGAAAGTTTGCTATCCGAGAGAATATTTTCCAGGGGCCCTATCATTAAGGTAAGCGGTGTGCGGAATTCGTGTGAGATATTTGTAAAAAAAACCAGCTTGGCCTTTGTGGCTTCTTCCAGCTCGAGTGAAATATTACGCAGTTCCTCGTTTTGCCGGGTGATGGCTTGTTTCTGAACTTCGAGTTTAAGATTGGCTTTAGCTTTATTTCTGAATCCCCTGAAAAGTAAAACAATCAGAACAATCACCAGGAACAGCGAACTGAGCGCCACAATTAACCAGAACCGCTGGCTCAGGTATTTTTTAACCTGTTCATCCAGGATTTTCCGGGAATTAACAATTCTGTTGTGAAGATTCAGTATCTCATCGGTCTGGAATTTCAAAGCCCGCACATTAGTCGAATCAATAACCAGCGTATTCAGTATATTCTCTTTTTCTACCGGTAAATTGTTCAGCAAATCCCAGGCCAGCGAAATAGCCAGGCTGCCACCAGTTGGATAAAGCAATGTCGCATTAAGTTTCCTGTCCATTACCGCCTCAATACCACATCCTGTTCCAGGTAAACCATCAACTCCGATAAAGAAAGCATTTTTCTTCCCGTACTTCTGAAAATACACATTATAAGCGCCAAGCGCCATAACATCGTTGTGGGCAAAAACAAGATCAAAAGGCTCGTTCGTCTCAAGATAGTTCTTCATGACCTTCCCGCTGACAGCTACTTCCCATTCCCCGGATAATGATTTGGTAATTGTAACTCCTGGTGCCTTAGAAATTTCCTCAACAAAACCTTTGTGCCGTTCTTTGGCAGGCGATGAACCCTCAAGACCTGAAATTTCAACAATACGCCCTTTCCCTTTCAACAACTTCACGGCATAAATTCCGGCTTCTTTCCCAATCTGGTAACTGTTTCCGCCAATAAATGCAGAGTAATCGCCCGATTCGATTTTACGATCGATAAGAATTACCGGAATGCCTTTTTTGTATACTTCACTTACAATACCAGTAAGTGGTTGTGATTCATTCGGCGAAATAATGAGCAAGTCAATCCCTGCAGCTAGTAATTCCCGGATATCATTCACCTGTTTTTTACTGCTGTTTTCAGCATCTTTAATAAGAAGTTGTAAGTTAGGATAATAAAGTAGCTCATTTTGCATTTCCTGGTCCATTGACCTACGCCAGGCATCGCCTGTTGTGCATTGGGAGAAACCGATTAGAAATTTCCCATTCCCGGGATCGTTTTTTGTTTGTGAAAATGCTGAATCGGTACACAAGAACACCAGGAAGATTATGATACAGGTTACTCTCATAGAGTTATCGGAAATGAGATTATTTTGTAAAGATACATAGAAATGTCCTATCTTCAAATTGAATAGTGCATGATATTAGCATGGAGGCATTTGTACGCAGTTGCTATATATCATTTTTTTTTATGTTCTGTGACAGTTTATACTTTGAGTAGTTATATTTAATCGTAATGCCCTCATATTCTGATACATAGATTTTATGTATTGAATTTATAAGGATTCTAAAGAAGAGCGTATTTGCCTGATACTGTGCATTATGTATATATTTCAATATTGTCTTCGATTTAAATACAATTTTAACTAGCACAATATCAGTATGATACGTATATAGTTATATGTTTAACATTTTTCGTAAGTGATTAAGATTACAATACCTTTGTTATTCAATAAACAATAGAAAGTCATTTGAATGCTCTAAATGACTGATTGTTAAAAGAATAAAATCACATGAAGACAAGGAGAGATTTTATTAAAATTTCAGCGTTAGGCCTCGGAGCCACTGCCGTGACGGCTGGTGCTGCCAAAGCTGTGCTGGGTTCATCTTTGTTTGGTGACGACAGCGAAAATGAAACAGAGACCCTGCGCAGAATTCCGACCTATTGCGAAGTATGTTTCTGGAAATGCGCTGCCTGGGCTCACGTCACCAAAGATGGAAATATAAAAAAGATCACCGGGAATGATGATGACCCGCAATGCAACGGCAGGCTTTGCCCGCGTGGCACCGGTGGTGTTGGCATGTTCAGCGATCCTGACAGGCTCAAAACTCCACTGATACGTGTTACTAAAGATGGCAAACAAACCTATCGCGAAGCAAGCTGGGATGAAGCACTCGGTTTTATAGCCGCAAAAATGTCGGATCTCAAAGCCAAATATGGTCCTGAAAGCATGGCATTGTTCATGCATGGCGGACCAGCTCCCCATTTCTCGCACCTGATGAAAGCCTATGGCACTGCCAATCTTGCTGCTCCTTCATTTGCGCAATGCCGCGGAGCCCGCGATGTTGGTTTCGAGGCTACATTTGGCGAGTCAGTCAGCAGTCCCGAAGTGACCGATATCCGCGACGCAAAATGCCTTGTGCTTATCGGTTCGCACATTGGTGAAAACATGCATAACGGACAGGTACAGGAAATGAGCCAGGCCATTGACAATGGCGCTGTCATTATAACTGTCGATCCACGCCTTTCGACAGCGGCTTCAAAATCAAAATTCTGGCTGCCGATAAAACCTTCAACGGATATAGCTTTATTATTGTCATGGATACATGTTCTGATTTATGACGAACTGTATAATAAGGACTATGTAGAAACCTATGCTGAAGGATTTGAAGAGTTAAAAGCTCATGTTAAATCTTTTACTCCCGAATGGGCCTATGGAATTACCACGCTGAAACCCGATCTGATTCGCACTACTGCCCGTGAAATGGCAAATGCAGCTCCTTCGGTAATTATTCACCCCGGACGTCATGCTGCCTGGTACGGCGACGATGTACAGCGATCCAGGGCTATCGCAATACTGAATGCATTGCTCGGTTCTTGGGGTAACAGGGGTGGTCTTTTCCTGAAAGAAGGAATTAAGATACCTGAATTTCCACATGCCGAATACCCGAAACCAGCCTGGACGTGGAAAGATCTACTCAATGGCAAATACCCTTTGGCTAACGAAGCCCCTACCAACCTGGTTATTGAATCATCTATTCCTGCCGACGGAAAGGAAGCAAAAATAAAAGGATGGATTGTTGCAGGTACCAACCTGATTGCATCTGTTCCAATGAAGGAACAACTCCTTAAAGCCATGGATTCGCTTGAATTATTGGTTGTTGTTGATACAATGCCGATGGAAATTACAGGTTTTGCCGATGTTGTATTACCCGAATGCACATACCTCGAAAGGTATGATGATATCCGCGCCACCGCCCATCGTGAGCCTACGCTTGCCTTGCGTATGCCTGCGGCCGAGCCGAAAAATCAAACAAAACCTGCATGGTGGATAACAAAACAACTGGGCGAACGCCTGGGCTTAGGTGCTTTTTACAATTATAAAGATTTCTCTGAAGTTCTTGACTGGCAGTTGAAACAGGTTGGTTCGTCACTCGACGAGATGAAGCGGATTGGTGTTAAAAAAATACCACGCAAGAGTTCTCCTTATTTCGAAACAGGTACAATTCATACGTTCAAAACTACTTCTGGCAAAATACAATTGTATTCGCACGAAATGGAAGCTGCGGGATTTGATCCCATGCCTGTTTTCACTCAGCATCCCGAACCACAGGAAGGATTTTACAGGCTGATCTATGGCCGTGCTCCCATGCATACATTCAGCCGCACGGCCAATAACCCGAACCTGGTCGCGCTTATGCCCGAAAACTCTGTTTGGATTAGTCCACAGGTTGCAGGAATATGGGGAATCAGGAAAGACCAGTATGTGTGGCTTAAAAACCAGGACGGAGTTGTTTCGAAATTTCCTGTAAAAGTGAGGCTCACCGAACGCATACGCTGGGATTCGGTATATATAGTGCATGGTTTCGGGCATCATCATGAACCTTTGCATCTTGCCAATGGCCGCGGTGTTAACGACACTGAACTTATTACAAACGTAATGATGGATCCCACAATGGGCGGAACCGGCATGAGGGGTAATTTTGTGACATTTTTAACTAAAGATCCAGGAAAGGAGGCTGAAGCATGAGGTACGCGATGGCTATCGACACCAAAAAATGTGTTGGCTGCAGCGACTGTGTAGTTGCCTGCCAGACCGAAAATAAGGTTCCCATTGGTTTCTGCCGCGACTGGGTAACCGAGACCGTTGACGGAACCTATCCCAACGTAAGCATTGAACTGCGTTCGGAACGTTGCAACCACTGCGATAACTCGCCTTGTGTACGTTGCTGTCCTACCGGTGCAAGTCACTTCGAAGATGGTGGAATTGTGCTTGTAACTCACAATAAATGCATTGGTTGTGGTGCGTGTATCGAATCCTGTCCTTACGAAGCTAGGTATTCGCATCCTGACGGGTATGTGGATAAATGTACTTTCTGTATTCACAGGGTTCGAAAAGGTGAAAATCCGGCCTGCGTGAGCGTTTGCCCAACCAGTTGCATGTATTTCGGTGATCTTGATGATCCTAATTCAGAAATTGTGAACGTTCTTAAGAACCGAAAATTCAAGGCATTGGCACCCGAAGCAGGAACTAAACCCAATATCTTTTACCTGACCTGATAAATCAAAAATATTCGATTTAATATGAAAGAAGAATTATTTGTAAGTGGTCGCAATATTCCTAATATTGACCCTTATCTGCATATCTGGCACTGGCAAATCCCGATCTATCTTTTCCTGGGAGGCCTGGCAGCCGGTATATTGTTCCTGGCTGCTGTTTATACCATTATAGGCAAGGAGAAAGAAATGCAGGCTACCGTAAAATGGGCACCCTTTATTGTGCCTTTTGCGCTGATTATCGGTTTGTTTATGCTTTTCCTCGACTTAAAGCACAAACTCTATTTCTGGCAACTTTACACCACCATTCGTCTTGAATCGCCAATGGGCTGGGGCGCATGGGTATTGATGATCATGACTCCGATTTCGATCATATGGTCAGCCAGTTATGTGAGGGAAGTATTTCCAAACTGGGATTGGAAATTTAAATTCCTTTATACCTTCGAAGCCTGGGTAATTAAAAACCGATGGTTTATTGCCTGGCCGATGGCCATTTATGCCGTTATCCTTGGGATTTATACCGGGATTTTACTTTCAGCATTTAACGCGCGGCCTTTGTGGAATACGACCATTCTCGGACCTCTGTTCCTGGTATCCGGTATGTCGACGGGTGCAGCAAGCATTATACTGATGAGCAAAAACCATGAAGAACGCCGGCTTATCGGCCGCCTCGACCTGTTGTTTATAGCGGTGGAATTGTTCTTCATCGTCCATATGATTATGGGATTCCTGGCAGGATCACAGGTACAGATCGACGCAGCCAACTTGTTCCTGGGCGGGCAATTTACAGTTCCATTCTTTGTATTTGTAATCCTTTTGGGACTTTTGTTACCTGCAGTACTGGAAGTTCTCGAACTTGTCGGCTTCAAAGTGCCTATTATGATCCCGGCTATATTGGTTCTTCTCGGGGGACTGATATTCAGGTTTATCATGGTTGAAGCTGGGCAGATTACACGGTATTTGTATTAGGGGTTAGGATTTGGGGATTAGGGTTTGGGGGGTTGTGAGTGGGGAGACAGGGCGAGGGGCGACAAGGTGAGGGGCGACAAGGAGAAAGGGCAACAAATTTGACTTTTAACTTTCGGCTTCTGACCCCCGACTTCCAAAACTTTAAATGCGTTTAACACAAAACAAGTTCAACACAAAAAATAGTTAATCATGGCAAAGAATACACGAGATGGCTCCTTTTACATCAATCCCTATTTGGGTGGTGTATTATTGGGCTTGGTGCTCTTCAGCACTTATTATATCACCGGCCGCGGACTTGGTGCAAGTGGTGCGGTAAAAAGCTCTGTAGTATCAGCAGTTCATACAGTAGCTCCGGTTCATGCGGAAACAAACAAATACTACAGCAAATTCCTGAGCGACGATGCCAGCCCGATGAGTAACTGGCTGGTATTTGAAGTTATAGGTGTAATTGTCGGAGGATTTCTTTCGGGAACACTTTACGGAAGGTTGAAGTTCAAAGTAGAACACTCACCTAAAATTACCGGCAAAACCAGGCTTATAGCAGCTCTGGCCGGTGGCATCCTTTTCGGAGTGGGCTCCCAGTTTGCCCGCGGATGTACCAGCGGCGCTGCTTTAAGCGGTATGGCTGTGCTTTCGGCTTCTGGGATAATTACCATGATGGCTATATTCGGCTCTGCTTACCTGTTTTCATGGATTTTTAAGAAATTATGGATTTAGTGAAGATGAATCTCTGGCTGAATATTTTAGAACTAATCCTATTGACAAGTGTCAAAAAATACAATTAAGGATTTAAGAACAAAGATTAACGATTTTAGATTTTAGAAGAAAACTAAATCAGAGGAGAAATCACAATTTAAAAATCGTAAATCGATATTCTTAAATCAAAAAAATAATATTATTAAACGCATTAAACTCAAAAATATATGGTAGGACCTCTTATTCCCATGGGTGTTATACCCGAAACCTGGAACAATGTAATTGCGTTGTTACTGGGAGTCGGCTTCGGATTTTCTCTCGAAGCCTCCGGTTTTTCTTCATCACGCAAAATCATGGGGACCTTTTTCGGATATGATTTTGTGGTTTTACGCGTGTTTTTTACGGCTGCCATCACAGCCATGACCGGAATATTTTATTTCGATTATATGGGCTGGATGGATATGTCCATGCTTTATATCAATCCGTATTATGTGATGTCGGCTATTATTGGTGGTATCATAATGGGATTTGGCTTTGCGCTGGGAGGCTTTTGCCCTGGCACCAGTTTTACAGGCGTGGCCATAGGGAAAATTGATGCCATGTTTTTCAGTGGCGGATTATTTATCGGGGTATTTATTTTCTCGGAACTTTACCCTCTGTTTCAGGGCTTGTACAACAGCCATAACCTGGGAGGAGCTAAGATTTACGATCTCCTTGGCATGCGCGACACTGTTTTTGCTTTCCTTCTGATAGTTGCAGCCGTTGGGATGTTTTATGGAGCTGCATTTGTTGAAAAGAAGGTAAATAAAGTTGAGTACTAAGAGTTAAGACTATGAACAAAAGATACCTGTTACTGGCAGGAATTATAATTGCGCTGGGAGTTGGAATACTCTTTATGCCTGCAAAAGATACTGCCAAACAAACTCAACCCGAACTGTTACTTGCGGCAATCGATGATCCATCAAGGTTTCTAACCACTGATGATATCACCGACAGGCTTGTAAAAAAAGATCCGGCTTTGATATTGATTGACGTGAGACCTGGATCCCAGTTCAGAGCTTTTTCTATTCCCGGAGCCATCAATATTCCTTCAGATTCCCTGCTTTCAGCTTCAGCACAGGAAATTCTGAATCAAAAAGCGATGGATAAAGTTTTTTATTCCAACGCGGATGTCACCTCCGACCAGGCATGGATCATCTGTAAACGCATGAAACTACAACGGATTTATGTGATGCAGGGCGGCGTTAATGCATGGTTCAACACCATTGTTAAAGCTGAAAAACCTGCCGAAACTGCCACAGCTAAAGCTTTGGCGCTTTACCAGTTCAGGATAGCGGCTTGCCAGTATTTCTATGGCAGTCATGAGATGGCTGCAGTTCCAAAAGCTGAAACAGTCAAGAAAAAGGTAAACGTTGTTAAAAAAGCATCCGGGGCTTCATCGGGTGGCGGTTGTTAATTGTACTTTCAAAACACAGAATATTATGATGGAAGAACTTAATAAGACAAACAGGCTTACAATAACAGTAGTTATTATTGTGCTGGTAATTGTTACAGGTTTGATCACATTCCGCAGGCCTGAGGTTAAATATAAGCTTTCGCTGACTGAAAGCCTGGCTTTACTGAAGGAAACGGCTTCGGTTATTACTCCTGAACAAGCAGCTGATTTATTAAAGAAAAGTGACGGCAAATATGTTTTTATCGATGTCCGTAATTCAATAGCTTTTGATCGCGGACATATTAAAAACGCGGTTAATATACCGGTTCGTGAATTGTTTGCAAAAAAAAGCAAAGCCACTTTTCGTGATATCGAAAAAGCCGGACAAACTGCTGTTATATACGGTGAAACCCAGCAACAGGCCAATGGCCCCTGGCTTATGCTCAGGCAAACCGGATTTAAAAACGTTTTGCTTTTTACAGGAAGCTATGCACAACTGGATATTGCAAACTCTGATTCACTTACAAGACTGTTGCCTCAATTATGTGAAATACCTCTTATTGATACAGTTGCATTAAAAATGATCTCTTCACCGGCCGCTGATGCAAAAGAAGTTGTAAAAGCTGTTAAATCCGAAAAAAAGACAGTTACACCCGTTAAAAAAGCAGCTTCATCAGGAGGCGGGTGTTAGCCCGAAGCCATACATTTCATTACATTTGCTTCTGCCTTTCGAAATTCAGTATTCGTTTATAGGATAACAATCTCATGTGTAATTTCCATAGCCTTGCGATAAGCAGTCGAGACACCGCAATAGCGTTCCTGCGAAAGGTCAACGGCTTTCTGTAATTTTTCCTTTTCCAGGCCTTCACCTTTGAACTCATAAATAATGTGCATGGCGGTATAATGCTTGGGATGCTCTTCTGTCATTTCAGCTTCCACCCTCACATTGAAGTATGCTGGTTCGATTCGCATCTTTTTCAGAATGGCTACCACATCCATTCCGGTACAACCGGCTAAAGCGGCCAGCATCAGTTCTTTGGGACGTGCGCCCTCATCATTGCCACCCATTGCAGGTAAAGCATCCATAATAACGTGATGACCGCTTACGACGGCATCAAATTTCATATTGCCCTGCCACGAAGTATCTACTGTATGTTTCATGATAAATATCGGTTTTTATTTCAATGCAAAATTACACTAACTTACCGGCAAAGGTAAAACTTCTGTTGGACGTGTGAATATTCCATTCGTTGTGATTCCTCAGGTTTGTTGTTATTATAGTTCTTACTTTTGCACATAGACTTAAAATAAATGAAAACGTATTCTGCAATTGACGATTGTGTGCTTGGCGGGCTTAAAGCTCCCTGTTTTGCAAATTTATTGCCCGAAGAGATTGACCTGGTGAAGGATAGCAAAATTCAGGTGCTGTTCCGCAAAGGCGAAAGCCTCACAAAACAAGGAGCATTTGCTTCGAGCGTTTTATTTGTTGTTGAAGGCCTGGTGCGGCAGTACATTATCGGGGATTCGAACCGTGATTTCAACCTGCGTATGATCCGAGGTGGTGAATTTATTGGGCTTTCAGCTGCTTTCAGCAAGCACACATATGATTATTCGACAATCGCTGTAAAAGAAACATTGGCCTGCCTGATAGAAAAAGATGCTATCGCCGGTCTGATAAAAAGTAATGGCAGCTTCGCCTATGGCCTGATAAACCGGTATTATGAAAACGACAGTTCTCTTTACGGCACTATCCGCAGTATGATGTATAAGCAAATGCATGGCAGGCTAGCCGATGTGTTGCTTTACCTCGATACCGTGCAATACAATAACGAAAGCGTTTTCAGCTTTCTTACGCGCAAGGAAATAGCCGATTTTGCTGGCTTATCCACCGAAAGCACTGTGAAACTGCTCAAAGGATTTGAGCAGGATGGACTGATCAGGCTTGTGGATAAAGATATTGAAGTGCTTAAGAGAGATGCTCTGAAGGAGATTAGTAAGAGAGGCTAAAGAGAAATGATGGCCGATTATGGACTGCAATTATTTTAATTCATTTTTATGTCCATACATTAGCCTTATGTATGGCTCTGTTTTTAAACTTTATTTCTGAAACTCTGAAATACCACTATTTAGCGTTCCCATCCATTTATACCCCTTCTTATCAATGGCCATTGAGATAACGTTATTGTTTACTAATCCGCTATTTGAATTAGTGTATTTTATCCAATTAGTGACATCAAACCTTGATACCCCACCCAATGTGGCAAACCATTTATAACCATTTGCATCTTCAGTTTTTTCATAAACATAATCATTAACCAATTTACTGGTGCTGTAGGCGGTACAGGTTGTATCTTCCAGTTTTAAAACTCCACTTTGAACGCCAAACCATTTAATTCCCATACTATTGATAAATAATGCGTTTATTTGGTCGTATGGAGAACCTTTATTTACGGTATTATATGAAAAGAAATTAATACCATCAAATTTCCATATTCCATAACCACGACCTGCAAACCATTTATTACCCTGTCGATCTACGTCTATCAGCTGACTGCTGAGTCTATAAGATATACCCTCAGTATGCATATAGTCTGTCCAGGTGGCACTGTCAAATTCCGAGACTCCATCATCCCAGATATACCCGATCCATTTTGTTCCCTTTTCATCTATGGCAATTGCGCTGATATTACCATGAAGGATACCAGGGTTCTGAGTCGTATAAGTTGTCCAGTTAGTTTTTTACTTCTTGTATCTTTGTTGGAAATTTTTAAGCAAGAAAAATCTATCCAGACAAAAGAAAAGGAAACTACACCTTTGATGCAGTTTCCTGGGATAAAAAACGAATGATATTCAAAACTGAAGAAAAAATTTCAGTATCGGAAATTTTTCAGGCACAAAGATACTGCTGCGGAATTGAACATTAAATACATCAAATGATGTAGTTAAAAAGCAGATGATCCTAAGGGTATTCCTTGTTTTTAGCAGATAAGCCAATCCTTTTTTTTATAAGAAAAAGGGTGAAGCTTGTGGCTTCACCCCGCGTTTTTTAAATATATTTCTATTTCGTTGCTAATTTGGTTATGACTTTCTTTTCGAATGCATACAGGTAATTGCCATCTGACGAATATTCCGATTTCGAATCTTTCCGTGCGTTGTAATAGGTGCCTTTGCCTGAGTTCACATCAATGGCAAACTGATCGTCGCTTTCAGTCTGGTAAAATGCAGTGGTTCCGTAAATGCCGTTGAAATCGCCGGTTTTGGTCCTGTTTGCCCACACTTTTGCCCCGGTTTTCATATTGTGTGCACTAACTCCTTTTGAACCCACTATAATGACATTGTCTTTATTCACGTCTTCACCCAGAGAAATCGGGTCAATAATTTTTTCAGCCAGCGAAATATCGTCCTTGTCCAGCGAAACCTCGTATTTCTCGGCTCCGGTTTTATAATCTACGTTGTACAATGCTTTACCACTGCAAACTATAAGGTCTTTCTCGTTGAGGAACATATTTGAAATGCCTTTCTTAAAGCGGTCGCTTTCCCATATTTGCTTGCCATCAGCAACATTAAATGCCTGTACATTGTAGGGCTTTACATTCTGATAACTGATTGATTTGTAGGTTGTGGTAGTTGTACCACTTGAGTTTGATGTTGTTTGAACCGTTATTCCCTGCACTTCAACAGCACCTCCAACCTGCATAAGCAAAACACCATCAACCATAAACAAACCCGGAATTGCCCTTGCATCCTTTATCTCAGGTGAAGTCCACACGAGTTTACCTGAATTTACTTCGTATTTTTTAAGGTATTGTGACGATTTGCCTTTAAAATCGAGGATATATACAAACTCGCCATCGTAAAGTGGATCTGCAACGGCACCATAAACTCCTTTTGCTTTAACCCGACCAGGGGTTTTTACTCTGGCAAATTCCTCAAAAGTTACATCATAAGTAGCACTCCAAAGTGGTTTTCCTGTTTTATAGTCGAATACCTGTAAACCATTAAGTTGTAACATTAACTTATTTCCTTCGGCTAATATAAATTTTGCAACAGGTTCCCTGCTAACTACCTTTTTCTCTATCATCCCGCGGTAGGTTTGTTCCCAGATTACGTCACCATTTTTAACATTTATTTTAAGAATTTGATTTTTAAATCCTTTTAACATTGCTCCCAGAAAAGTACGTGGCATGTTTACCATGGTGATAGTTTTCTCATCATTATCGTAAATATATCTTCCCACAGGTGTATTCATGGTTTTGGTGCTCCAGAGTTCTTCGCCGGTGCGTGCTTTCACCATAGTGAGCGCGTCTTTTGTAACAACCGCATAAGCATCCATTTCGGGGATATATACAATTTCGTCCTGGTCTTCTATGCCTTGGTATTTGCTGGTACTCCAAAGCATTTTGCCAGTTTCGATATCCACAACTACCATAAAGTCTTTACCCATTTTCTTGTCGAAAAGGAAGATGGCCTTTGATTCGTACATCGGGATTTGAAGATCCACTTTTTTGATGTTTTCGCTAATTTCGGAGAATTTGCTTACCCATTTCTTGCTTCCGTCTTCGGCATTTAACACGCCGAAATTTTTGTCGTTGCTGCCGTGGATTATTTTCAGGTTTTCATCCAGGCCGGTAAGGTCATATTCGTAATTCAGTTTGGTTTCCCAAACTGTTTTCATTTCTTCATTTTTTTGAGCAAATACGGATGCCGAAAGAGTTAAAAACAGACCAATTGCCAGAGTTTTCTTTTTCATAAGTTTTTGATTTAATGGTTTAAAGGATAAAGGTGTAGGTGAATTTTAATCGTTCGTTTTTGGGTACGGTAACATCAAACTTGTATTTAAGAATTATATCTTTCAACATATTTTGCATAGATATATTGGTTTTATCGTCCGATTGGGCAAAGATGGATACCACTTCACCGCTTTTCTGAATGGTTATATTCATCAGGTAAAGGCCTGTAATCGCGCGTTTCGAAATTGATTTTGATAACGAACTTTCAGGGTCTTGCAGGTCGTCGTCCAGCTGCCCGATTGCATTGTCGAGTATGGCATTTTCGTTCACAGGTTCAATATACTCTACATAATCAGGGAGTTTCGCAAAATTCCAGTAAGTAAGCTTTAGACCATTGGCAACCAGCAAAATGGAATCATCAATAAAAGCAAAAGCGGCCTGGTGCAGGTTTCGTGTTTTTGCTCGTCCCTGGAAAGTAAATTTCCCGACAATTACCTGTTGCTCAGCAAAATTGGTAATATACACCTCTCGTTTGCCGGCAAAAAGTCCCCGGTTGTCGTTGTACGAAAATAAAGTTGATGATGGCGTGATATCAAAATTGGCCATTTGCTCGCTGGTCTGATAGATGAAGTTTGCATTATCTACCCTGAAATCACCGATGTCGATACGCTGAAACTGGTTGAGATCATTTGCTTTATCGAGCCCATTAAGCAAACTGACATGCGTATGTTCCGCCTGCCTTGTCCGGCTGAAAAACAAGAGGTATTTATCATCAGCGGTATATTGCATCCTGAAAACCACATCAACTTCTTCATTTATGATTCCTGCATTTTTCATTGATGGATATTCATAAAACCGGATCAGCTTTTTATTTTTTGCAGCATTTTTCAACTCTTTTTTGTTCAACCCGGCTCCGTCTTCATCTTTAAATTCGCTCCTTTCGGCATCATACGAAGCGGAAAGTAAATTTCCTGCATGGTTGAGGCAGGCGATTTCGCAAGCCTCAATTTTTTTCTTTTCGCCTTTGGTTTTGGTTATCAAGTTGTAGGTTGCAACTCCCTCATCATCAGCAAGCAGAATGGTTGAATTGTCGATTAAAAACTGGGCACTGTTTACTCCCTCTGTTTCGTAAACTACCTGCCCGGTAGCAACATCAAGCACATTTATACTGAAAGGTTCGATTTTGGCTTTATCGCGGGCATACATTGCATTTTGTTCAACTACCAGGATGTACTTCTCGTTATCCGAAAATTCAGCATCACCGCCAATGGCAAAACCCTTACTATCAAAGTTTTTCCATAATGGCGTGGAGTTTTCGTTCAGATTCCCCTTGCTGATATCGTAGAGCAAAAAGCGACCACCGGCCAGGGAAAGAAAGAGATATTTGGAAGAAGGGCTTTTCTTCATGCTCAGTATCGGGTAAGCAACGCCGGGTAAAGTAATTGGCTCAGGTTTCTGCTGGGCGTAGAGCGAGATCGTTAATACGAGGAATATAAATGTTGTAAATAATTTCATATCAGTAAGTTGCGGCTATGAAGACAGAAATAAATTTATTTTAAATTCTTAATTGACAAAACCGGGTTCTGAATTTTATTAATTCTTCATAACCGTTTGTCCGTTTACTCTTGACAAAAGTAGACGAGATAAATTTCCTGTGTAATACATCAAATGATGTAGATTGTTGAAGGGGATAAAGGCATGAGCTGAATGATACTTTTCTGAAAAAATAACTACCATGAAGCAATCCAGTAATGTGGGAATACTGTCCGGCAAATGTCTCGCATTGAAATGCGAAATCTTCATTTATCCTCGAGAAGTTAAAACCATTAAAAATGCAAAAGGTAATCATTGATACAATCGTTACTTATTCCATACCTTTGTGATATGGGAAATGCTGGATTCGATAGGGATAAAATTTTAACATACTGGATTGATAGTTCAGATGATGATTTTAAAACTATGGTTGCCATGTATGATACTCGAAGATACAGTTGGAGCATGTTTGTTGGCCATTTAATGATCGAAAAACTCCTAAAAGCTTTAGTAGTCAAAACAATCAATGATTATCCACCTTATATTCACAATTTGCTTCGGTTAGCTGAAAAATGTAACCTGGAATTAAACGATGATCAACGTTTGTTTTTTGCCACAGTTACCGCTTTTAATATCAATGCAAGGTATGATGACTATAAATTGAGTTTTCAAAAGACATGTACACCTGAATTTTGCGCTCATTGGATTGAAGAACTTAAATCGTATAGACTATGGATAAAGGGATTAATCACACAGTAAGGAAATTTGTTGATATGGCTGCCGAGCAGCAACCTGGCTTAATTTCTGCATTTATTTTTGGTTCTTACGCCAAAAACAAGCAACATACCGATAGTGATATTGATGTTGCCTTGGTTATAGATAATTTAACCGATAGCGATAGGTTTGATACACAAGTTCGGTTAATGCTGTTAGCTTCTCAGATTGATAACCGTATTGAACCACATCCAATCTCAAAACAGGATTTCATTTCGGATAATCCATTTATGGTTGAAATTTTACGCAGCGGAATAGAGTTGAAAATATAATTTTTAGAAATTTTGGCCGCCTTTTCTTCACGCATCAGGGAAAAAGACACCAGAGTTCGAATTGGTATATTACTATCAATCAAACTGCAAATTTAGTTTTAAGATATGAAAAAGTTTTTGTTTCCATTATCGCTATTGCTATTCTGCGTATTAAGTTGCAGGAAAGATGAAAAAACAGAGGTAATTCCGTCGACCGGTACAAAGGTTTATGTGGCCGGGTATATTAATAACTTGGAAGATGCCTATTGGGTCAACGATTCGGCTGTTATCCTGCATGATACCATTAATCATTTTTATGATGTACATTCTGTTTGGGCCTCAGGAAATGATTTGTATTTTACCGGTGCGGCCTTCTGGAATGGTGTTAAATATGCCGCGCTCTGGAAAAATGGCAATGTAACAAAACTTACAGGCGAACCACATTCCGGGTCTGCAGTTTCAATCTGGGTTTCGGGGAAAGATGTTTATACTGCAGGTACCGTCTTAGCAGATTACGAGTCAACAAGAGCCAAATACTGGAAGAATGGCACAGGGATTAACCTCACAAATGGGAAAAAAGGAGCAGGTGCTTCTGCCATTTGTGTTGTGGGGAATGATGTTTATGTGGCAGGTTTTGAAGGTTCAGTCGCCATGTATTGGAAAAATGGCAAAGCTATTGCTTTAAGCGATGGATTAATCGAAACAGTGGCAACTTCTATTTGTGTTTCAGGAAGTGACGTTTATGTAGCTGGTTGGGAAGATCATACCTGGAGTTTTTCTTATTCGGCCAGGTATTGGAAAAACGGAGTTGTTGTAAACCTTACAGATGGAACAGCCTCATCCATGGCAACCACTATTTTGGTCAAAGACAATGATGTTTATGTGGCAGGAAATGATGGCAATGATGCAGGTTATTGGAAAAATGGCGTCATGGTAAAGCTTTCCTCACCATTACATTCTGCCATAGCAAGTTCTATGTTCCTTTTAGGGAATGATATTTATGTTGCAGGATACGAAGACAACTGGCCTAATTACAGTTTTACAGCCAAATATTGGAAAAACGGGTTAGTAACAAATCTGAATGGAGTAGAACCACATGCGTTAGCATTTTCGATTTTTGTTAAACCTTAGAAAGGCAAGAGTTATACTTCGAACGGGGTAGGTAGTGATATTCTAAGTTTCAGGTTTCAGGCTCAAGGTTTCAGATTATAAATCCCCAACATCAATCAGCATTGTAAATCATTGCTTTACTTGATTTAAAGGTGCTAATTATTCATGGTTTTCTCTTGGGATCTGGATATGGGATTTTAAAATGTACGGTTTTATCCCGTTTTTTGTTCAACGAGATATCTTAGTTGCCACGCATTTTATTTTCATGCGCTTGCCGCAATTAGCATATTTATATCTTCCCCTCCCTCTGGCGCTGATTTGCTATCGGTGCCGATACAAACAACAAACTGAGAATATTCATTACAAACACCAACCTACTTCTTAAAACCATTTCCTCTTAAGCGCAAGACCCACCGCCTGCGATTTGGAACTAACGTGTAACTTTTTATAAATATTGGCCAGGTGAGTGCGCACCGTGGCCGGGCTGATATCAAGTTTTTGCGAAATGCTTTTATGATCAAGCCCGTTTACCAGGCAGTTCATCACGGCAATTTCTCTTTCGGTAAGGGTTGTATCCGTCTTTATTGTTGCATTAGTGGTTTCGGCTTTGAAACTCTTTCCCATCAGTAAATCCAGCGCCTTGCGGGCAATAGCCGGGCTCATCACGGCTCCTTTGCCATCGGCAACCAGTTTTATGTGCTCAATAATTGTGTCGGTGTCTTCGTCCTTTAACAAATAGCCATGCGCACCGGCCTTGATGGCATTAAAAATGGCATCGTCGCTATCGAATACGGTAAGCATGATAAATTTTACATCCGGATACAAAACTGAGGCTGTTGCCACCGTATCAATTCCGTTTAGAACAGGCATTTCAATGTCCATAATCACCACTTCGGGCTGGCTGAGCGGCTGGGTGGACTTCATATAAGTTAAAAACTCTTCGCCATTGCACGAGGTCTGTATCACCCTGATCTCATTGGTATACTGCAACCTGTTTTCAAGGGTATCGCGCACGTGATCGCGGTCGTCAACAATAGCTATTTTTATCATGGGCCAAAATTCGGTAGTGAAGTAAGATGATGCAATACATCAAACGATGTAGAGTGTAATTGTAACTGTCGTACCCTCATTAACAATACTTTGCAATTTTAAATTTGCATTTATCTCGCCGGCCCTGGCCTGCATGTTTTTAAGGCCGTGCCCATGTATTACTTTTTCAGTTTCAAAACCGGAGCCATTATCCTTAATTTCAATACGAATTCCATTTTCACCTTCGTAACTAAGCGTAATTTCGATTTGCGCAGCATTTGAATATTTTAAAGCATTGTTGAGCGATTCCTGAACAATACGAAAAAGGTTCAAAGCCTCGGTGGTATTTAAAACAACCGCTTTGTGTGTAACTTCGTTAAAGATCAAATGTACAGGATAGTTCCTTGTGACCTGGTTGGAATAGTATTTAATTTTATCAAATAATTCCTCAGCAGTGATTTCAGTTTTATCCATTACCCAAATCGCATCGCGAAGGCCCTGAATAACAGCTTTGGTATTTTCCTTTATTTCATTCAGATCTGTAATTTCCAAAACCGGTTTTTTGCCGATCCAATCTACCGTATTGAGCATCATACTGAGGCGGGCGCCCACATTATCGTGCAACTCCCTGGCTATCTGTGATTTCTGCTCAAAGTAACGGCGTTCATTCTCCATTTCCTGTTGTTTTTTCCTCAACCGAGTCCTAATTATACGGCGAATAATCAAAAATACAAATGTGTGGAAGAGCAGAATGCCCGGAATTAAAAACCACCATTTAAAATAAAATGGAGCATGAACTACGAGTTTAATGCGCTTTTCAACAAAAAGGCCTCCTTCTATCTCGCCTCTGAGCACTATGGTATAGGTGCCGGGTCGTGGTTTGGAAATTCTTATTGCAGTGGCTGCATTCGACCGATGGAACTTATTATCAATACCTTCAATTTTATAGCTGTAAATAAGCTTCTCAGGTTCCGATGTGCTTAGCAAACTGAAGTTAATTCCAAAGACAGTATTTTTAGGAAAAACATCTATGCTCCTGATAAAATCTGCGTTTACAAGTTTATTGTAAACAGTATCGTCAATGTAAATTCCCTGGATAATTAATAACGGCCTGGTAGCTGTAGTTGTATTGAACGACTCGTTAAAAATTGTAATTCCTTTGATGTTGCCAAAATAGTAGTTGCCTTTTCCATCGCTAGCCGAAGCTGCCCCGTTGTGCTCCGATTCCGAAAGGCCATCGGAAGGTGTGTAGTTTTGAAAAGTTTTTGATGCAATGGTAAAGCAACTGATTCCCAGGTTGGTGCTCAGGAATAACTTTGTACTGTCGTGATTTGGCTGGATGGCATAAACCACGTCGTTATTTAGCCCGTTACCTGTATTGAACGATTCAATAAGCTGATATTTAATGTTGTAGTGCAAAAGGCCTGATCGCGTTGCGAGCCATAATGTTTTGTCCTTATTCCAGAAATTATCCATAAATGCCCCGATAACAGGCTTTTGCTCACTTATTTTAGTTAAAGTTTCACCATCAATTACCCAGCTTTTTTCCTGGTTGCTGATGTGGATTTCATTTTTGAATGGATTGTATAAAATACTTTCGGAAGAAAAATTCAGGGCAAGCGATTTCAAAACTTTTAAATCTTCATTTTCGAAATTACACAGTTTTAAATCAGAGCCGTTGTAGATAAAAACGGTATTGGGCTGAGATGCTTTTATTACCTTACCAATAGAAGCGTCAGGCATCACAAGTCGTTTCAACTTTAGAGTTGATGAATTGAAGGTGTAAGCTTCCCCGTTCTGCTTTACAATCAGAATGTATGACTTGTTTACCCTCACTGTATTAAACGAACTGCTCGCTACAGAATTTTTAGGAATTATATCTGTAAATTCGTTTGTAAAAATCTTAACCAATTGCGGTGTTTCCACCAAAGGGCATACTAACAACAGGCTGTCGTTTACAGTTTCAATGTCCATTATAATGTTATTTGCACTGCCGGAATCTCTTAAATACTGAAATCGCTTTAATTGAAACTGGTTCAGAATCTTAATCCCGTTTGTTTCGGTGCAAACCCAGATATTCCCTTCCTTGTCTTTGAATAATTCCGAAATATGCATTAAGAGAGAACTTTTGGTATCGCCTTCGAAACCGAACGCGTTGCCAAACTTTTGACTGTGGTAGTTAAAAGGCCTTATCCCGTCGCGCAACGAAATCCAGAGCCATTCTTCATCAATAATGACGGATTTTGAGTACATAAAATTATTAACCAACTCTTTCCTCATTGTGGCACCAAACACTTTTTGCTCTCCTGTCAGAAGATTAGAAGTACGAATGCTATCGAGTTTGACTCTGTATAAAACGTTGTTTAGTAGTTGGAATGTAGCTGTAGCGGATAATGCATCAAATGTTAGTGAACGGATTTTTGTGTTAAAAATGGCTGATACATTTCCATAATAATTGCTTAAGTACACATTGCCAGTTTTACTGTCGTAGCATGCGTCGTTTAGTTTGTCGATTGATTCTGGATGAATGATGGGTGGATTCTCAAACCATGAAACTTTTCGACCATCGTACCATCCGATTCCTTTGCCCGAAGCCACGAACCACAAATTACCTTTATCATCAAAACAAACTGGTGAGAACCCGCTGCGATTGTGAAACACCCTATCGATAGTGACAATCAGTTTAACTGTGTTTTCATGTATGTTGTACCTGCAAATCCCGAAATCGCTGCCTATCAGTACATCCCCGTTTTTTGCCTCTAAAAAAGTATAATTTGTTTTGCCTAATAATTTCTTCTGTTCGGCATCAAACTCAAATATCCGGGAACCATCGTACCTATATATTCCATTGGTTGAGCCAAACCAAATTACACCGGTTGTATCCTGAAACATGCTGTAAACGGCCGGGACACCGGCTTTGTGGGCCAAGTCAAATTCTTCTGCCTGGTACCGGCCAATACCCTGACTATGCAATGTTAAGGTAAACCACACATGGGGAAAAAAGCACAAAAAAATCAATTTATTCATTCCCGATTTTCATAGTTTTAACCATTCAAATTTCCTGATATAACTTATAAGATTAACCCTGAAGGAGCTATTACTGAATCCGGTTATCAAACATAAGATAAAACAATAATTTGCCGCTTTGTTAATGGTTTTAATTTCGCAAAAACTATTAATTAAACATTTGATACCGGGTAAAAGTTTAGTTTCGGGGGTTTACAAATTCGGTGATTTCATAATTAAAATGGATTTTCATAAAAAAGGCGATCCCTACCGGGACCGCCTTTTTTACAAACTGAATCAACTTCATTTATTTAATATCGAACTGGTAAGGCATAAGTGCCTGAACCCCTTGCATATGACTCATCTGGCTGAGGTAATGGAAATAGGGATAGGCTGCTCCGAGTTCATTTTTTAGAAAAACAGAAGTATTGTCGCCCGAAAAGGCTTCCATAATCTGTTCGAAAGTGTCTTTCTGCTCAGGAAGTTCCAACGTGCTGTATTCCTTAAGTTTAGCTAATTTGGCCGCTTCTTTTATGGCATCATTCAACCCGCCGAATTCGTCAACCAGGCCGATGCGTTTTGCATCTACGCCACTCCAAACCCGGCCTTGTCCAATGCTGTCAACCTGGGCAACAGTCATTTTACGTCCTTCGGAAACATGAGTAATAAATGTGCTGTAAATAGTTTCAATTTCTTTGGTAATGATCTGTTTTTCAGCTGTATTCATGGGACGTGTCACAGGAATATAATCTGCATAGGGATTAGTCTTCACTTCGTCAAAAGTTATCCCGAGGTTTTTATTAAACATCTCTTTCATATTGGGAATGATGCCGAATACACCGATAGATCCCGTGATTGTGTTGGGATAGGCGAAAATCTTATCGGCAGCACACGATATGTAATACCCGCCCGAAGCTGCCACATCGCCCATCGAAACCACCACAGGCTTTACTTTTTGTGTAATCACCATCTCGCGCCAGATGACATCCGAAGCCAGTGCGCTGCCTCCCGGTGAATTTACCCTGAGTACTACAGCTTTTACTTTGTCGTCCATACGGGCTTTGCGTATGGCTTTCGAAATGCGGTCCGAACCTATGGACTCATCATCTCCTTCGCCGCCCGCAATGGTTCCGCTGGCATAAATGACGGCAATTTTATCGGCACTTGATTTTTTCTCGCCATCGGGTGCTTTCGCATATTTACCTAATTTCATAAATTTCAGGTCTTTATAGGATTTAGCACCCACGCGGTTCTTAAGTTCGTCGAGCAATTGATCCTTATATAAAAGGTTATCAACCATTTTCAGGTTAACTGCATCTTCGGGCGACTTAATTTTAAACTCGTTTGCAATGGCTGTCAGATCATCAACCGGAATCTTACGGCTGGCTGAAATGCCCGCAAGCATATGATTCCACATGCCCGAAATAAATGTAAGTGTTTGAACTTTATTAGCATCGCTCATTTTATCGAGCGTAAATGGCTCAATCGCACTTTTAAATTTGCCATGGCGGATCACCTGGGCTTCCACATCTATTTTGTCTAACAATCCTTTAAAAAACATCACCTGTCCTGCCATGCCTTTAAACTCCATGCCACCGGCCGGGTTTAGGTATATTTTATCGGAAACGGAAGCAAGATAATAAGATTTTTGGGTGAAAACTTCGGCGTACGAAACGATAAATTTCCCTGATTTCTTAAACTCAATGAGTGCATTCCGGATCTCTTCCACAGTGGCTTGCCCCGAAGGAATATCCGACAGTTCAAGGTAAATTCCTTTCACTTTTGAGTCGGAAGCCGCTTTTTTCAGGTTGCTGATGATATCATTTAAACCAAGTTGAGCTGAAACATCGGGCCTGGTGAAATTGATATGGGAAAAAGGATTATCGGACGAACGATCGCTGATCGGCTCATTTAGAGTGAGAAGCAGAATTGTTTTATCGGGAACCGCTACTGTTTCTTCGTTACCCATAGAAACGGCAGAAACTATTATACCTACTACAATAATAAATACAAGGAATCCGGCAAGCAGGAATCCTAACATCGAGGCGAAAGTAAACTTAAAGAATTGTTTCATTTTTTGTATGATTAAGATGTAATTTGTATAGACGTAAAATAAAGCACGAAGTTACAGAAATATTTGCATTCTGGTTGATGGCATAATTGCGATTGCTATACTTTTTAACTTTTTAATCATCAGCTTTGTGTTGATTTGAGAAGCATTTATAAGATTCAGCAATATGACCATTTATGCCTGGCAGAATCATATTTTATAACTTTGAAGGAACGTCAGGAATCATGCTTAAATTCAGGATATTTTCTTGGCAGATCAACAAAAATTCTCTTTTTTTCAATTAAATCTTTACTTTTACAAACAATCAATAATTTCAATTGTTAATGATTTCACAATAAATATAGAGCAATGCCCCAAGACTATATCCCAATACTACTTCAAACACTGGTTGTTCTCGGATTCGTGATTACCACCATGGTAGCAACTCATTTTCTAGGGCCCAAACGCTCGTCGAAAGCCAAACTTGAGAATTTTGAATGTGGCATCGAGGGTATGGGAAACGCGCGTAGTCCGTTTTCAGTAAAATATTTTCTTATTGCTATACTCTTTGTGCTTTTCGATGTGGAAGTTATTTTTATGTATCCATGGGCTGTTAATTTGAGAGCTCTTGGAAAAGATGGCTTTACTGAAATGCTCTTGTTTATGGCACTTGTGTTGGCCGGGTTTGTTTACATAATCCTTAAAGGTGCATTAAAATGGGATAAACGATAATGAAAGCTGTAAATAACTCGTTCATGTCAGAAAATCAAAATCAGATAATTAAACCAACAGTAGCCGAAACTCCCGAAGGTGTTTCAGGACAGGGATTTTTTGCTACCTCACTTGAAAAAGCGATCGGGCTGGCACGTAAAAATTCCTTGTGGCCCTTACCTTTTGCTACATCCTGTTGTGGAATTGAATTTATGGCCACCATGGCCTCGCATTACGACCTGGCACGGTTCGGATCCGAGCGATTAAGCTTTTCACCACGCCAGAGCGACTTGCTGATGGTAATGGGAACCGTGGCAAAAAAAATGGGACCTGTTTTACGCGAAATCTATATACAGATGGCTGAACCCAAATGGGTAATTGCTGTGGGCGCCTGTGCTTCTAGTGGAGGAATATTCGATACCTACAGCGTTCTGCAAGGCATTGACCGTATAATTCCTGTTGATGTTTATGTGCCGGGTTGCCCTCCGCGGCCCGAGCAAATTATCGACGGCATCATAAAAATACAGGAACTTGTTGGTAATGAGTCGCTCAGGCGAAGAAGTTCCAAAGAATATGAAGATTTAATGAAAAAATATAATATGGAATAGATTTTCAGGTGAATTCGGTACCTTTGAAAACCACAGGTTGAATAAGAAAGAATTCCTTGTTTAATTTTTCCACAAAATACTGCTTAGTGTTCCAGATCAATCCAGAAAGAAACCAGTTAGTTCTACGTAAGCTCACTGATCAATTCAGCGGTGCAATTCTATCGGGTGAATTGCAGGCTGATATGCTCTGCATTCATGTAAAAAAGGAAGAAATTCAAAACGTGTTTCAGTTCCTGCGTGATGACAATGAACTGCAGTTCAATTTCCTGACTACGCTTTGTGGGATGCATTACCCTGAAAAGGAACAACTTGGTGTAGTATATCATTTGCACAGTTTCGTTAACAACCAAAGAATACGCATAAAAACAACCACTCAAATTGATAAACCGACAATTCCAACTATTACAAGCATATGGTCTTCGGCAAACTGGATGGAACGCGAGGCGTTTGAATTTTTCGGAATTCAGTTCGAAGGTCATCCCAACCTTGTACGTATTCTGAATGTTGATGATTTTGTCGGATTCCCTATGCGAAAAGATTTCCCGCTTGAGGATCAGACCAGGGAAGATAAGGATGACAGGATGTTTGGAAGGTGAGATATGAGATATGAGTTATAAGTTATGAGATATGAGTTGAAACCAGAAACAAGTAACCAGAGACAAGTGACGTAAGATCTAATAACTGAATAGAATCATTAAATTGGACGATTAGAATAGAACACAAAATAATACATGGCAAAAGAACTGGATTCGGATTATTGGGTAAGAGATTTCGTTAAAACGGAAGAGCCGAAGGAGTACAACACTCTGAATGTTGGGCCTACTCATCCGGCTACGCATGGCGTGTTCCAGAACGTTATGCTGATGGATGGTGAATTTATTGTAAGTACCGAACAAACCATTGGATATATTCACCGTGCATTCGAAAAAATTGCCGAACGCAGGCCTTTTTACCAGGTTACACCTCTGACCGACAGGTTGAATTATTGTTCAGCTCCTCTTAATAATATGGGCTGGCACATGACGGTTGAAAAACTGCTTGGGATTCAAACTCCAAAGCGTGTCGATTACCTGCGAATCATAGTTATGGAACTTGCCCGTATTGCCGACCACCTGATATGCAACAGTGTAATTGGCGTGGATAGCGGAGCACTTACCGGCTTTACCTACATTTTCCAGAACAGGGAATTTATTTACGAGATTTATGAGGAAATCTGTGGATCGCGCCTTACAACCAATATGGGCAGGATTGGCGGATTTGAACGTAATTTCAGCGCCAAAGCATGGGAAAAGATCAGGTTTTTCCTAAAGGATTATCCTGCCAAGCTCAATGAATTTGAAAGATTGCTGGCAAGAAACCGCATTTTTATGGATCGTACCATTGATGTAGGTGCTTTCCCTGCTGATCGTGCTTTAGCTTATGGATTTACAGGTCCAAACCTGCGTGCCTGCGGAGTTGATTACGATGTCAGGGTTATGAATCCATATTGCTCATATGAAGATTTCGATTTTATTATTCCTGTTGGACAAAACGGTGATACGTATGACCGCTTTATGGTAAGGCAGGAAGAAATGAGGCAGAGTCTCTCCATTATCGAGCAGGCAATTGCCAAACTTGATAAAATGGAAGATAAGGAAACCTATTTTGCACCTGACCCCAGATTTGTACTGCCGCCAAAAGAGAAAGTTTACAACAATATGGAAGCGCTGATCTGGCATTTCAAAATTGTGATGGGTGAAACAGATATTCCTGCAGGTGAAGTATACCATAGTATTGAAGCTGCCAACGGCGAACTGGGATTTTACCTTGTCAGTGATGGCGGACGTACCGCTTCACGGCTGCATTTTCGCCGCCCATGCTTTATTTATTACCAGGCTTATCCTGAAATGGTAAAAGGAGCCATGTTATCCGATGCAATTCTTACAATGAGTTCGATGAATGTGATTGCAGGGGAGTTGGATGCGTAAAGATTTTGTAAGTTGGATAACTGAAACCAGAGATAAATAGAAAATAGAAAAATAGAAAATAGGCTCGTAAACCCAAATGTCACAACCATCTCAAGTCCTCCCCAACGGGGAGGATTTAGGAGGGGTCAAAAAAAACCAGAGACTCTCAAATGCCAGAAAAGCTCAACATAGAATTTAACCGCGAAACGCTTGATCTCGTAAACAAGATCATAAAACGGTACCCGGAAGGACGGCAAAAATCAGCCTTACTCCCACTACTTCATATTGCCCAGGCCGAAAATCAGGGGTGGCTTAGTTCTGAAACCATGGAATATGTGGCATCCTTACTTGATATTAAACCTATCGAAGTTTATGAGGTTGCTTCCTTTTACAGCATGTTCAACCTGCAACCTGTTGGGAATTGTGTTATTGAAGTTTGCCAGACCGGTCCGTGCTGGTTAAAAGGTTCCGAAGAAATTCTGGCTCATTTTGAAAATCGATTGGGTATCAAAGCTGGCGAAACTACTGCTGACGGAAAATTTACAATCAAAACAGTTGAATGCCTTGCCGCTTGTGGAAATGCACCTGTAATACAGGTTGGAACCGAGTATCATGAAAATCTTACCACTAAGAAAGCTGATGAGTTGCTCGATAAATGGAAAGCTGAAAATAAAATATCGCATACAAATCCTTACCTGTAAATCATGGCCGAACAAATACTTTTAAAAAATATTGATGTCCCCGGTCTGGCCAGTTACGAGGTTTACAGGAAGTTGGGAGGATATTCCTCTGTCGAAAAAGCTCTCAAAAACTACACTCCCGACCAGGTTACCAGCGAAGTGACAAAATCCGGTTTACGCGGACGTGGCGGTGCCGGTTTCCCTGCAGGAATGAAATGGGGCTTTATTGATAAAAAAACTAATAATCCCAGGTATTTCGTCTGCAATTTTGATGAAAGTGAACCCGGAACATTTAAGGACAGGCATATTGGCCAGCTCAATCCTCACCAGTTGATCGAAGGAATGATACTTGGTTCATACGCTTTAGGAGCACGTACATCCTACATTTATATCCGTGGCGAATTATTTTATGTCCTCCGAATCATTGAAAAAGCGATTGCTGAAGCATACAAAAATGGTTTCCTGGGTGAGAAAATACTTGGAAGCGGTTATTCTCTCGATTTGTATTGCCAGCCGGGAGCCGGAGCTTACATTTGTGGTGAAGAAACAGCGTTGCTTGAATCACTGGAAGGAAAACGTGGTAATCCAAGGATCAAACCACCATTTCCGGCCGTGGTCGGATTGTATGGCTGTCCAACAGTTGTTAATAATGTTGAAACCATTGCTGCACTTCCCTGGATTATGAATAATGGAGGCGAGGCTTATGCTTCCATCGGAATTGGCAACAGCAAAGGAACTAAGCTTATTTCAGCCTGTGGTCATATCAACAAACCAGGCATTTACGAAATTGAACTTGGATTACCGGTTGAAGAATTTATTTACAGCGACGAATTTTGCGGAGGCGTTCGTTATGGTTACAAGTTAAAAGCTGTTGTAGCCGGTGGATCTTCCGTTCCGATTCTTCCTGCCAGTCTGATACTAAAAACTGCAACTGGCGAACCGAGGCTGATGAGTTATGAATCCTTGTCGGAAGGAGGATTTGTATCAGGCACGATGCTTGGATCTGGCGGGTTTATTGTAATGGACGAAACAACTTGCATTGTCAAAAACCTGCTGACTTTTGCCAAATTCTACCACCACGAATCCTGCGGGCAATGCAGTCCGTGCAGAGAAGGAACAGGCTGGATGGAAAAAATACTGCACCGAATCGAATCCGGTCACGGAACAATGAAAGACATCGACCTGCTGGTCAATATCTCAAAACATATTGAAGGAAATACAATTTGCCCGCTCGGCGATGCTGCTGCATGGCCGGTTGCAAGCGCAATACGTCATTTCCGCGAAGAATTTGAAGATCACGTAAAACTCCAGAAATGCCCCTTTTAAAGGTAACCATTGATAATATTGAGGTTGAGGTCGAAGCCGGAACAACCATCATGAATGCTGCCCGAAAGATTGGCGGCAGCGTGGTTCCGCCTGCCATGTGCTATTATTCGAAACTGGAAGGCAGCGGAGGTTATTGCCGAACATGTCTTGTAAAAGTATCACAGGGTTCGTTTAAGGACAATCGACCTATGCCCAAGCTTGTAGCTTCATGCCGAACACCTGTTCAGGATGGAATGGTGGTGCAAAACAGGACTTCACCCGAAGTTATGGATAACCGCCGTGCAATTACCGAATTCCTTCTGATAAACCACCCTCTTGATTGCCCTGTTTGCGACCAGGCAGGTGAATGTCACTTGCAGGACCTTTCCTACGAGCATGGACTGGAAGAAACCCGCACTGAAGAAGACCGCAGAACCTTTGATCCTATTGACATAGGTGATCTGATTAAACTTCACATGAACCGCTGCATATTATGCTACCGTTGTGTGAAAGTTGCCGATCAAATCACTGATAACCGTGTTCATGGCGTTTTGGGCCGTGGCGATCATTCGGAAATCAGCACATTGATTGAAAAGGCGGTTGATAATGATTTTTCAGGAAATATGATTGATGTTTGTCCTGTGGGTGCATTAACAGATAAAACTTTCCGGTTTAAAAGCCGGGTCTGGTTTACGAGGCCATTCGATGCACATCGCGAATGCTCAAAGTGCTGCGGTAAAACTGTTTTGTGGATGAAAGGCGAGGAAATTCTCCGCGTTACAGGAAGAAAAGATCAATACGGCGAACTGGAAGAGTTTATCTGCAACGATTGCCGGTTTGTCTATAAGGAAACGAAAGATTGGATAATAGAAGGTCCAAGGAAGATTGAAAGACATTCCGTAATTTCACAAAATCACTATGAACAGCTTGATATACCTGAAAATGGTAAGGAAAGCGAATAAATCACTATCAGAAATAGTAAAACTTAATTTCTCATTCTGCAACGCAATACGCTAAGATGGATTGGACACTGTACTTATATAAAACCATATTCCTGTTTATAATCCTGCTTGTTACCCTCGTGGTTGCCATGTACTCAACCTATGGCGAACGTAAAGTAGCAGCTTTTATGCAGGACCGCCGCGGACCTAACCGGGCCGGACCTTTCGGATTGTTACAACCCTTAGCTGACGGCGTTAAAATGTTTATGAAAGAAGAAATTATTCCACTTTCAGCAAACAGGGTACTCTTTATACTCGGACCATCTATAGCTATGACCACAGCTTTACTCACTGGTGTTGTAATTCCCTGGGGTGGAAATTTAACTATTGGCGGACGAGAATTTTCGATGCAAATTGCTGATCTTAACATTGGAATTCTATATGTTTTTGCCATGGTTTCCATAGGCGTATACGGAATTATGATCGGAGGCTGGGCCTCGAACAACAAATATGCTTTGTATGGATCCATCAGGGCTGCTTCACAGATGATAAGCTATGAGCTGGCGATGGGTATGGCGATTGTTGCTCTTGTTGTTACAACCGGTTCGTTAAGTCTTCATGATATTGTTCAGCAGCAACATGGAATGCATTGGAATGTTTTCTATCAGCCGCTGGGTTTCCTGTTATTTTTAACCTGTGCTTTTGCTGAAACCAACCGTGCCCCTTTCGATCTGCCGGAATGCGAAACAGAACTTGTTGGTGGTTACCATACCGAATACAGTTCCATGAAACTTGGGTTTTACCTTTTTGCTGAATATATTAATATGTTTATTTCATCAGCTGTAATCGCAACTGTGTATTTCGGCGGTTATAATATGCCCTTTATTGATCAGCTTGGGCTTTCGCCGAATGCGCTTACACTTTTGGGAACGGCATTTTTCTTTATGAAGATTTTCTTTTTCATCTTCCTGTTTATGTGGGTTCGCTGGACATTGCCGCGTTTCCGATATGATCAATTGATGAACCTTGGATGGAAAGGTCTGATCCCGTTAGCAATGTTTAACATTGTTGCAACAGGCGTTTATTATTATTTCTTCGAACTTACTTAATCCGGAAACCATGCAACAACTAACCAACAGATCGAAAGTGGTTTCGGATAAGAAGATGACTTTTCTTGAAAAGATATATCTGCCTGCTATTGTGAAAGGTATGGCAATAACGCTGAAACACTTCTTTAAAAAGAAATCCACTATAAGCTACCCGGAACAGAAACGTCCGTTCAGCGAAATATACCGTGGACAGCATGTTTTAAAACGTGATGATCTCGGACGTGAACGTTGTACAGCATGTGGATTATGCGCCGTGGCGTGTCCTGCCGAAGCCATCACTATGATTTCAGATGAACGCAAACCCGGTGAAGAAAACCTGTACCGCGAAGAAAAGTATGCTTCAACCTATGAAATTAATATGCTTCGTTGTATTTTCTGTGGCGATTGCGAAGAAGCCTGTCCTAAAGAAGCCATTTTCCTTACCGACCGCATTGTTGCATCAGAATATAAACGTGATCCTTTTGTTTACGGTAAAGACATCCTGGTGGAACCACTTGATCCAACCAAAAGGATTGATGTCTCAAAACGGCAAACTGTAAGTGTTCTTAAATTCAAGGAGAACAAACGTTTTGCACATAACAAATAACATTCATTTCGACTACGATCCGCAACCTATAAACCTGAAATTAAACGAGTTATAATGGTCTTTTTATTTTACTTTCTTTCGGCAATAATGGTGATCAGCGCCTTGTTGGTTGTGTTTTCGAAAAGTCCGATCAACAATGTTATCTACCTGATTATTTGCTTTATAGCCATGGCCGGGCATTACATTCTGCTGAATGCTCAGTTTCTGGCTGTGGTACACATCATTGTTTACACCGGTGCCATAATGGTGCTCTTCCTTTTTGTGATAATGCTGCTGAATCTCAATAAAGCCATTATCCCCCAGAAATCAGCTGCTGCAAGAATTTTGGCAGTAGTAACCGGTGGAATATTTTTCCTTGTACTGATTGCTGCCACCAGGCAAACTTTTGTAATAACTCCCCGATATGCTTTCACCAGCGAAATCGGTTTAGTAGCTAATGTTGGTAAAACCTTGTTCCATGAATTCCTGCTGCCATTCGAAATATCGTCAGTCCTGTTTATTTCGGCAATGGTTGGAGCAGTGATGTTTGGCAAACGAGATCATGCCGTCGGTGAAGATTGAAGCGTAGAGACGCGAAGCCTCGCGTCTCTATCTAAAAATCGGAACCAAAAATCAAAGAATAAATGGTTAACGGAAAATGGTTAAAAGGTCATCCCCTAAATCCCAATCCCTAACCCCCAAAACCTAAAAAAATGAACGAAATTACTTCCGCCATTCAACTCATCCCACTCCAGCATTACATTATACTGAGCGTTACGCTTTTCAGCATTGGAATGATGGGTGTTTTATTCAGGCGAAATATTATTGCAATTCTGATGTGTCTTGAGCTGATGTTCAACTCTGCAAACCTTTTGCTGGCGGCTTTTTCAGCTTATCATTCCGATCCCTCGGGACAGGTTTTCGTCTTTTTTATCATGATTGTGGCAGCCGCTGAAGTCGCAGTCGGGCTTTCAATAGTCGTAATGATGAAACGCAATGTTGAATCGGTAGATATTAACCTTCTGAACCGTTTGAAATGGTAGAGCAAATTCCAAATATTAACCTTGCATGGCTTGTTCCGGCTTTCCCGTTACTGGGATTTCTGATTACCGGACTGGCTAACAAGCGTTTAAAACATAACCAGGCCGGAATTATTGCAAGTGCAATGGTTCTGCTTTCTTTTCTTGTATCGGTAGTTCTGTTTTTTATCCTTCGCTCATCCGGACAAAATGAAGCAACCGTAACTCTGTTTAACTGGATTTCCATTGGCGGAATGAATATTCCTTTTGCCTTGCTGATCGATCATTTGTCGCTGACTATGATGCTGATAATTACAGGTGTTGGTGCATTAATTCATATCTATTCCATTGGCTATATGCATGATGATGAGCGTGTGAATTCATTCTTCGCTCAAATGAACCTGTTTACTTTCAGCATGTTGTTACTCGTAATGGGTGCTAATTACCTGGTACTATTTATCGGATGGGAAGGCGTCGGGCTCTGTTCATACCTGCTTATTGGTTTCTGGTTTAAAAACCCTGCTTACAATTATGCCGCCCGAAAAGCATTTGTAATGAACCGCATCGGGGACCTTGGATTTATTCTCGGTATCATTCTTCTTTTCTTCACATTTAAAACAGTAACTTTTTCAGAAATATTTTCACAGGCAGTTGGATTCCAGGTTGGTACACCGGTTATTACGCTAATTACCTTATTATTATTGGTTGGGGCCGTTGGTAAAAGCGCCCAGATTCCTTTATTCACATGGCTTCCTGATGCAATGGCAGGTCCTACACCGGTTTCGGCACTTATTCATGCCGCTACCATGGTAACAGCAGGTATTTATATGATTGCCCGTTCGAGCATTCTGTATAATCTGGCCCCGTTAACTCTTAATATCATAATAGTAATTGGCCTTGCAACGGCCATTATTGCTGCCTTAATTGGGTTGAGACAGAATGACATAAAGAAAGTTCTTGCCTATTCTACAGTTTCACAGTTAGGATATATGTTCCTGGCACTGGGACTTGGAGCTTATTCAGCAGGTGTATTTCACGTTACCACACACGCATTTTTCAAAGCACTTTTATTCCTTGGAGCAGGAAGTGTGATTCATGCCATGGGTGGTGAACAGGATATTCGTAAAATGGGCGGCCTTCGTAAAAAGATGCCTCTCACCTATTTTACATTTCTTACTGCGACATTGGCGATTAGTGGAATTCCGCCTTTTTCAGGATTTTTCAGCAAAGACCTTATTCTTAGCAAAGCCTATGAACACAGTATAATTCTCTACATCCTGGCACTTGGCGGTGCATTGATTACATGCTTCTATATGTTCCGACTGCTTTACCTGGTTTTTTTCGGCGAACAACGCCTTGCCGGTGCACATCCGCATGAATCGCCAAAGGTTATGACAATTCCACTGATAATACTTTCAGTCCTTTCTGTATTCGGAGGATTTCTGAATATTCCTTCGCTTTTTGGCGGAGATTCTAAATTCAGTTCTTTTCTGCAAACCGCTGTGGTTTCAAAGGCATCAGAAGAACTGAGCCATTCCACCGAAACAGGATTAATCCTGGGCTCTTTACTACTTTTGGGGCTGGTCATTTTCTTTGCTTACAGAACATTTGTGAGTAAATCAGTTGTTCCTGCAAAGGACGGTGAACAAATGTCATTTTTCAGCAAACTGATTTACAACAAATTCCACATTGATGAAATGTACGCTGCTGTTTTCGAGAAACCGTTCGGTTATTTGTCTGATTTCTTTTACAACAAGGTTGAAAACACGGTGCTTGATCCGGTTGTAGACGAAATTGGTTTTACCACTGCCCGGGTCGGAACGCTCTTGCGTAAACTGCAGCAAGGCAATATGAGTTTCTACCTTTTTGCTATGGTAGCCGGAATCCTTTTATTTATCATCTTTATCCTGATAGTCTGAGCCCTATGATAGTACTGGTCATTCTTCTGATTCCCTTTGTTACAGGCCTGTTGCTACTACTGCTCAGGAATGCTGCCACCGTAAAAATGGTAGCGTTGGCATCAGCAATCGTTAATCTGGTGGCAACCATCAGCATGGTATTCTCTGTTCATGCAAATAGTTATTCAGTAAGCTGGATTAACTTCTTGGGAATAAATTTCGCATTAGGATACGATGGAACAAGCCTTATAATGCTCATTCTCACAAGCCTGCTCTTCCCGTTTATTATTATGGCTGGCATGAAACGCGAGCAGCAACACGCAGGATTGCTTTATGCTTTGATCTTATTCACTCAATCAGCATTAACAGGCGTTTTCCTTGCACAAAATGCTTTCCTGTTTTACATTTTCTGGGAACTTACACTTATTCCACTTTACTTTATTTTACTCCTTTGGGGAGGCGAAGGGCGAAGAAATGTCACTTTCAAATTCTTTATTTATACTTTGACGGGTAGTTTATTCCTGTTGTTCGGGATTATTTACCTGTATTCTCTGACTCCAGGTGCTCATACTACTGATTTTTTGGCTTTCAGTCAACTTAATATTCCTGCAAATACACAGGTTTGGCTGTTCTGGGTGCTGTTTATAGCCTTTGCCATAAAAATGCCGGTATTTCCGTTTCATACCTGGCAACCCTCAACCTATACTATGGCTCCGACACAAGGCGTAATGATATTGGCCGGAGTTATGACCAAAATGGGTATTTACGGCGCTTTGAGGTTTCTTTTCCCGGTTATTCCTCTGGGGGTTCAATACTGGCAAACTACGGTTATTGTTCTGAGTCTTATTGGTGTAATTTATGCTTCGGTTATAGCATTCCGGCAGACTAACCTGAAAACACTTATCGCTTTCTCATCCATGGCGCATATCTCACTTATGGTTGCAGCTATGTTTGTTCTCAATTACTATGCGCTCCAGGGACTTCTTTTCCAGGTGCTTAGTCATGGAGTTACAATAATAGCACTATTCTATATTGTGATGCTTATTGAAGAAAAAACCGGCACTCTTGAATTACCACAGATGGGCGGAATTAAGTTTTTGGCTCCCAATATGGCAATCCTGTTCCTGCTTGTGGTGCTTGGTTCCATCGCGCTTCCTTTGACAGCAGGGTTTGTAGGTGAATTTCTTATAATTACAGGTCTTTTCCAGCAGTCCATCTGGTTTGCTGCTTTTGGCGGCATCACCATGGTGCTTGGAGCCATATACATGCTCTATGCCTATCAAAGAGTAATGCTTGGCGAAAAGAGAATTGGTTTTGAAAATATTACCGATCTCAGGTGGATTGATTACTTCGTATTGATCCCGCTTATTACCATTATACTTGTACTTGGCATCTACCCTCAACCTGTTTTTAACCTTGTTGAAACGTCGGTCAACACTATGCAGAATCTGCTGATTCCATTAGCTAAAGTTATGCCGGCATTACCACTCTAAACAACTTTTACAAACATACTGATCTCTTAAAGCAGATGAACGCAATAATATTTACAACGATTCTTGGAATTATAATCCTGTACCTTGGATTGACAAAAAACAAGACTATACTCGCTCCTGCCGCTATAACAGGTTTGCTCATTACCCTTTATCTCTCGATTAAAGATTGGGGATTGAGTTCTTCGTTTTTCCACAATATGGTTATTTTTGACAATTTTTCGGTTGCCTTCAATATCTCAATGATCATTATAACCATTGTAATCTTCCTTTTTGGGATTGACTATTACAAAATGATGGAATTGCATGTAGCTGAGCAATATTCACTTATGGTATTTGCGCTTGTTGGTGCATTTCTGATGACCTCCTTTTCCAATCTTATCATGCTTTTCCTTGGAATCGAAATTTTATCCATTCCACTATATATACTTGCTGGTGGAAAGAAATTTTCATTTAAATCAAACGAAGCGTCTTTTAAATATTTCATGCTTGGATCGTTTGCCACAGCCTTCTTTTTATTTGGTATTGCCTTGGTTTACGGCGCTTCTGCTACCTTTTACCTGCCTGAGATCAAGACGTATATTGCGCAATTCCACGGCAATCTGCCACCTATGTTGCTGATCGGGCTTCTGTTTATTATTATCGGAGTCGCCTTTAAAGTCGCCGTAGCCCCTTTCCATTTCTGGAGTCCGGATGTGTACGAAGGTTCCCCCACGCTGGTGACTGCTTTTATGGCCACTGTAGTTAAAACAGCAGGATTCGCTGCCTTCTACCGACTACTTGGTATAGGGTTGCTACCCCTACCTATGCCGCTGGAAAAAGCACTTTGGGTTATGACAGGACTATCCTTGCTGATTGGTAACCTGGTTGCATTAAAACAGGGAAATTTTAAACGTCTTTTAGCCTATTCCTCCATAGCTCACTCCGGTTTTATTATGCTGGCCATGCTTTCACAGCATTCATCGTCGGCATCGGTTATACTTTATTACACTTTTGTTTATTCAGTGGCAACCGTTCCTTTGTTCATTATATTTATCCTTGTGAAACGGGCTTCAAACGGTCATGATCATATTGCGGCTTTCCAGGGGCTGTATAAGAAGAAACCATGGATAGCCGTTTTTATGACGATCTTACTAATGTCGATGGCGGGCATTCCTCCAACTGCAGGCTTCCTGGCAAAATACCAGGTATTTATTCTATCTATAAGCCGGGGTTTTCTGGGCATTTCCATCTTCGCAATTCTGATGGCTGTAGTCGGGGTTTATTATTACTTCAATGTGGTGCGTGAAGTGTTTACCGATAGGGATCACCTCGAACCGCTTATAATTTCCAAACTTAATGCTGCAATAATTATTGTGTGTGGTGCAGCCGTGGTAGTTATGGGGATATTTGCCTGGAATGTGCCAATCTGACCCGGATACTCTTCCTGGTTTTTCTTTATTAAGTCCGTGTAAATCTGCAAAATATTGCTTAAAACAACCAGGGACAGAATAGAATTACAGCGATTTATACCTTGATAAAGTCATGAGCGTAAATTCGGCTTTCTTATAGAGTTCTGGTATTGTAACGTCCCAACAGTAGCAAATCTGAGATCATTTATTATATATTGTTACTATTTCAATATTTTTATATCAATATCGTATATTTACGCTAGAAACCGTAAGACTTATCTAAATTGCAATGAAAAGCAATAAGTACAAACATATCACTTCTTCAGCCCGTGATCTTTTCTGGAAACACGGATTCCGCCTCACATAAGGAATTTCGCCACACAACTAAAATGAAAGGTTTAAGTTTCATTTTTATACTTGTTTTTTGCTTTTGCCACTCACTCAAAACCCTGGCAGCTGATACTCTCGTCTTCAAAGGACAGGCATCGGGTTGGATCAATCTGAATCCAACTATCGAAATGCCGGTTTGGACAGGTGCCAGGTATATCCCAACATTAAATTACAGGATTGAATTGCCCAAAAGCAGGCTGCTGGATTTTGAAGCTTCGGCCAATTTAAGCGGCAATGCTGGCTTTCAGCCTTTTGATTCAATGAATTCTGATGCTTCGCTGAAAGCTTATCGGATGTGGGCCAGATATTCTACCCGGCAGTTTGAGTTACGCTTTGGACTTCAGAAAATCAATTTCGGCACGGCAGCCATGTTGCGCCCGCTTATGTGGTTCGACCAGCTCGATCCGCGGGATCCTTTGCAGATTACAAACGGAGTGTGGGGTTTACTTGGCAGGTATTATTTTCTGAATAATGCCAATATCTGGCTTTGGGGATTATATGGGAACAAAGAAACAAAAACCTGGGAGTTGGCAAATACTTCTCTACACACTCCTGAATTTGGCGGAAGAATACAATTGCCTGTATTAAATGGGGATGCCGCCTTTAGCTGCCATTTCCGGCAGGCTGATACGCGCTTGTTATCGGATTCAATTAACGGAAGTTCAAAAAATCCCGAACAACGGATCGGGCTGGATGGGAAATGGGATGTCGGACCCGGAATATGGTTTGAAAGTGCATGGATACATAAATCCATCAACTCAGGAATGGCCACCAACCAGGAAATTTTCACTATCGGCGCCGACTATACTTTTGGAATTGGCAATGGGCTGAACGCTGTTTTCGAACATATGGTTTACGGTTATGGAGAAGAGGCATTTGATTTTAACGAACGACTTTCCTTTTCCGGACTGAGCCTTTTATATCCGGTTAATTTAAGCAACCAACTTAGTGTTGTATTTTATCACGACTGGACTAATAATACCTTTTATAACTTTGTTAACTGGAAACACCAGTTTAAAAAGCTTGACCTGTATTTTATGGCTTACTGGAATCCTGAAGACTACCGTATGCCGCTTCAGAATACAAAGAATATTATAACAGCAGGGAAGGGGATTCAAATTATGATGGTTTTTAATCATTAGGGAATTGAAAATAGGGAATAGAAAATAGAAAATAGGGAATTGGGAAACCAGCACTTCGACTTCAGTGCACAGTAACCAGCAGCCAGAAACCAGTAACCAGAAACCAGTAACCAGAAACCAGAAACCAGAAACAAACTCTACTAACACCCAGCACGCATGCAAAACTCCGAAATCATTAAAATAGAAAATCTTACCAAGCGATTCCATATGGGCGATGGGGATTTTACGGCCCTGAAGAATATCAATCTCACATTCGTAAAAGGTGAATTCACCGGTTTGGTTGGGCCAAGCGGTTCTGGTAAGACTACTTTGCTGAATATTATCGGATCTCTAGATAATCCTACCGAAGGCAAAGCCATCGTACTGGGAAATTCAGTCAGCGAGCTTACACACAAGCAGTCGGCGGTGTTGCGTAATTTCCATATCGGGTTTATTTTCCAGACTTATAACCTGTTGCCGGTTTATACTGTTTTTGATAATGTGGAATTTGCTTTGCTCCTGCAAAAACATAGTGTAACCGAGCGACAAAAAATGGTGATGCAAGCTCTCGATTGGGTTGGCCTTGCCGATAAAGCAAGATCAAAACCGGCTCAATTATCTGGCGGCGAATGTCAGAGGGTTTCTATTGCCCGCGCTATGGTAAAAAAGCCTGAAATCGTTCTGGCGGATGAACCTTCGGCTAACCTTGATGCGACAAACTCCCACCATATTATTCAAACCATGAAAAAGCTGAACCGGGAACTGAAAACTACCTTCATTTTTGCAACGCATGATGAAAAAGTAATGCTGTATCTTAACCGTATTATCCACCTGAAGGACGGAATGGTAGAAAAAGATTTATTGATTCAGGATACAAAAACGGAAAGCCATGTTAGCCATTAAACTTGCTTTTAAAAACCTGGTAGGTGCCGGGTTACGTACCTGGCTCAACGTGTCGGTGCTGTCGTTTGCTTTTGTTGTGATCGTTTTTTACAACGGCATGCTTGATGGTTGGAACCGGCAGGGGAGGAGCGATACCGTTGCCTGGGAAACCGGGAACGGGCAGTACTGGCACCCATTATACGACCGGTACGATCCTTTCAGCCTTCAGGATGCTCATGCAGCCGTAACCGGAGAAGCCGCGAAACTGGTTAAAGAAAGTCAACTTACGCCAATGCTGATTACCCAGGCAACAGCTTATCCCCAGGGCCGTATGCTTAATGTTATGCTGAAAGGTATTGAGCCAAACCAGAAAATACTTTCAATTCCTTCCGCTTCATTACAGCCACAAAACGGTGAAATTCCGGCACTGATTGGCAAGCGAATGGCTGAATCGGCACATCTCAAAAAAGGAGATCATGTTCTTATCCGCTGGCGCGATGTGAACGGAACTTTTGATGCAAGGGAAGTCCTGATAATCGGCATATTTAAATCAAATGTTCCTACTGTTGATGTAAGCCAGGTTTACATTGCGCTTGCTACATTGCAGGAAATGACGGGTATGAAAAATGAAGCAACTTTACTGGTAGCTGCCTCCACACTCAACAACACTGAGATTAAAGGATGGTCCTTCAGGGATACAAAGTTCCTGTTAAAAGATTTCGACGAAATGATAAATGCAAAAAAAGGTGGTTCACGTATTGTGTATCTGTTGCTGCTTTCAATTGCATTGCTGGCTATTTTCGACACACAAGTATTATCCATTTTTCGACGCCAAAAGGAGATCGGAACTTATATCGCCCTTGGAATGACAAGGATTCAGGTCATCAGGCTTTTTACAGTTGAAGGAAGCGCACACAGCATCCTTGCATTGATTCTGGGGTCACTTTACGGAATTCCTCTGATGCTTTTTATTAATAAAACTGGTATTCCTATGCCCAAATCAGCAGATCAAGCTGGGGTTGCCATATCCGAAAAGATAATCCCGTTTTACAGCCTCGGAATGCTTGTTTCCACCATTCTGCTGGTTGTAATTTCGGCAACCATTGTCAGTTATTTCCCCACCAGGCGTATTTCGAAAATGAAACCTACCGATGCGCTTAAAGGTAAAATACAATGATAAAATTTCTGTTTAAAGGAATCCTGAATGATAAAAGCCGCAGTCTGTTGCCGATCATAGTTGTGGCTTTGGGCGTAGCGCTTACTGTTTTACTTCACGGCTGGATTACAGGAGCGTTGGGCGACAGCATCGAAATGAATGCCAGCTTCAATTCGGGCCACCTCAAAGTGATGACGCGGGCATATGCCAAAGATGATGCACAAATGCCTAACGACTTGGCTTTACTCGAAGCCGATCCTCTGGTTAGCAAATTGAAAAGGGCCTATCCCGACCTGGACTGGGTACGCCGTATCCGCTTCGGTGGTTTAATTGATTTCCCTGACGAAAAGGGGGAAACTCGCGCGCAAGGTCCCGTGGTTGGATGGGCAATAGATATGTTTTCACCCGGCTCAACTGAGACCGGACGTTTCAAGTTGCAGGGCGCTATCCTGGATGGAAAACTTCCCTCAAAACCTGGTGATGCGCTGATTACCAACGATTTTGCGACTAAGTTCAAAGTAAAGCCCGGCGATTCATTTACGCTTTTTGGCACAACTATGGACGGAGGAATGGCTTTCAGGAACTTTACAGTTGCCGGAGCAGTCCGCTTTGGTTCAAGCGTAGTGGATCGTGGCGCCATTATTGCCGATATCACTGATGTAAGGAGAGCTTTAGGAATGGAAGGAGCAGCAGGCGAAATACTTGGCTATTTCAAAAATGGCGTTTACGATGATAAAAAGGCTACAGTCTTGATGGAAGATTTCAACCAGAAATATGAAGCAGACAAAGATGAATATGCTCCGCAAATGATCCGGCTCCGCGACCAGGGTGGAATGGCCGAATATCTCGATATCGCCAATGCCATGGGGGCAATAATGGTTTTCATTTTTGTGATGGCCATGTCAATAGTTCTATGGAATGCCGGATTGCTGGGAGGTTTACGCCGGTACAACGAGTTTGGTGTTCGGCTTGCTTTAGGTGAAGAGAAAAAACATATTTACCAGACACTTCTTTATGAAGGCCTACTGATTGGTGCCATTGGATCTGTTGTTGGTACGATGGTTGGCTTAGGTGCATCCTACTACTTGCAGGTTGTTGGACTGGATCTTGGTGACATGATGCAACGATCTACTTTAATGATGCCATCGGTAGTAAGAACTAGAATAACTCCGACAGCGTTTTACATTGGATTTATTCCAGGTGTTTTCTCGATGGTGTTGGGGAATGCACTGGCAGGAATTGCAATCTATAAAAGAAATACGGCACAATTATTCAAGGAATTGGAGGTGTGATGGTAGAGACGCGATGCTTCGCGTCTCTGCTGCGTAAAGGAATTATTCAATTATTAAAATCATAATCACAACCTAAATGAAAAAGATTTATATCTCTGTCATAATATCTCTATTCGTTCTCACTGTATTTGCTCAGGATGCAAAAACCATCCTCGACAAAGTGGATAGGAATATGTCCTCGAAAAACAGGATTATGGAATCGTCCATGACCATTCACGGGAAACGTAGCAGCCGGACTTTGACTTCGAAAACCTGGTCGGAAGGATCTGAAAAATCATTTTCGGAGTACCTTTCTCCTGCCGCTGATAAAGGAACCAAAATGCTTAAGTTGGAAGGACAACTCTGGATTTATTCCCCTTCAACAGATCGGATTATTCAAATCTCGGGACATTTGCTCAGGCAATCGGTAATGGGAAGCGACCTTTCGTATGAAGATATGATGGAAAACCGCAAGCTCAGCGATGTATATAGCGCCATGGTGATCCGGGAAGAAAAACTGAACGACCGGAATACTTTCATCATGCAGCTTACCGCCAGGGTTGACAATGTAGCCTATTATTCTCAGAAAATATGGATAGATACCGAGCGTTTTATCCCCTTGCAACAGGAACTCTATGCTAAAAGCGGTCAGCTGTTGAAACGGACAGAACTCCGTGATGTAAAACAAATCCAGGGCCGCTGGTTCCCCACCACCATAATTTATAAGGATATGCTCAAGCAAGGAAACGGGACTGAGTTTAAAATGACATCAATCCTTTTTGATCAGAAAATTCCCGAATATATTTTCTCCAAAGCTGCCTTAAAGCAATAGGAAAATGATTTTCACAATAAATCCTGAAATGAGTAATACCTAATTGTTTGAGGTAGCGAAACTCAGTCCCCATTTGGTTTAATCAATCGGTAATAAAAGACAAACTAACTTAGTAAAGTAATGTATATGCCAGTAATAATGGCCGTTGTGATTACCCCGCTGATATTCGCTCCTATAGCCTGCGGCAGGATAAATGCCTGTGGATTCACTTTCGAAACCTCTTTCTGTGCAACTTTCGCCGTAGTAGGCACGCAACTTACGGCAGCAATTCCAATAGTTGGATTGTACTTTTTACCAGAAAGGAAATATAACACATACCCACCAAGTATTCCTCCAATTCCGGAAATTAACAAAGCCGTAATTCCCAAAATAAGGAGTATAAGTACTTTAGGATCAAGCAGAAGGCTTGCATCGCATAATACACCTAACAGCAATCCCAACAGGAAAGTGGAGCCATAGAGCAGCGGGCCTGAAATAAAATTAAGCAGGTTGGTCAATCCCGACTCTTTAATAGCAACTCCCACAAATAAGGATAAAAATAGGGGAGAAGCAACAGGAAACAGGAAAGAAAGTACGGTACATATCAGAACTGAGAAGGTAAGTTTCATCCCTGAGTTAATAGGTTTTTTCTTGCGTTTAGGAGGTTCTGGCTTAATCCCGCGTATATGCTTTGGTATCATAAGCCGGATCAGGTAGGGATATCCGCCATAAGTTAATCCCAGGTATAAATAAGCAACCACAGTAATAGGAACGAATAAATGCTTGGCCAGGCTGAGTGAAGTAAATAATACCATCGGGCCATCAGCACCACCAACCATGGCAATCGATGCCGCTTCTTTGATATTCAAACCAAAATAAATAGCGATCGGAATGGTTAAAAAAGTGCCCAACTCACCGAACATGGCCAAAAACATACTCGAAAACGGGCGATCGAGCAGGTAGCTTACATCAAGCATGGCTCCAATACCCATAAAAACAAAACAGGCGATAAGCCCGTTACTGAACATCAGAACATAAATCGGTTGTAAAAAGTCAATCTGCATAATATTCATCAGCTGATCAGGTTCACTTACCATAGGATCGAGAAACAAGTTCCCCATACTTCCGTCAGGCATAAACATTACTCCGGCATTAATTGCCGCCATGCCTATTCCCATAGGAATCATCAACAGTGGTTCCAGAATTCCTCTCTTACCAAGATAAACCAGTAATGCACCCAGGATCATCAGGCTGAACCTTGCTATGATAATCGTCGGACTCGAGGCTGCAATAGTTCCGAATCCCTGAAACAGTTTATAAAAATCAAGACCTTCCATGTTGTATTATGTGTAATTCTTAAATATTTTTATTTTTCTTGGCTGTACGTTTCCGCTGTATAGTAGTTTTAAAAGTCCCGCCATAATCTTCGACCGGCTCAAAATCTTCGTTTACACCATTGTAGAAATCAAATAGCTCAGGATGCAGTTCCATTTCAATTTCATCTGAAAGTATTTTCAATGATTTATCGTGGATCTTATGAATCCGCTGTGCCCGTCGAACCACCACTTTTGATTTTTCGTCAAAAAAACTATTCACCCGAACGGATGTAAGCAAGCCCCGGATCCAGTAAATTAATAGCGCAACAAACATCGAAATCACAAATGCCAGCACAAACATTATCAATGTTTTTAACAATATTGCCCCCATGTGTTCAAAATAAAATGTAAAGCGAAAAGGAAGTTTTCCTTTTGATTTCAGGGTGCAAAATTAGATTATTAATAAAGAATAATTCAATAAAATATAAAAGAAAATGCACTTTGGAAGCTATATAAATAAAATTGCAATGTGCTGCATAACAAATACATGGCAAATATATTATATTTACAATTCGACATACTTGAGCGTACGCTTTCCGGGCATTAGCCCTATTTCAGACTAAAAAACAATTGAAAGTAAAATGTACATTCATCCTGAATGAAAAAAACAGGCTCTTGCCCTCTTTTGGTTTATAACCCGACAGAGTATACCAAAACGGGATAGTAGCGATTCAACTTCCGGGAATCCTTACCTGACTCTTTTCAATACATTTCGTTTGCCGGTCTCTATTACAAACGGAACTTTTTCTTCCATTACATTGCTGGTGTCGAGGCCATAGGCCCGGATATCAGATGTTGACATTTTGGTGAGCCAACGATAGGTATCCATAACAAACTGTTCGAAAGCCGGGAAATCGAAGTCGTAATTCTGGATACGACGGATGATAATGTAGTGAAAATCAGCAGGAATATGGTGTTTGCGCAAGGAAGGATACCCAGATTCAAGGTCAATTTCTTTGTTTGCTACCAGTTCTTCGAGCACATGCTTGAAAAACAGGTTGATACGTGGCTGAACCTTAAATCCCAACCTGAATTCTACCCGTATAAACACACCCGGAACAATGTTGTCGACTGAATACTCCATGGTATGTGGTTCGTCGGTAATATGAACGTGCAACAGCCAATAGGTATCAGCTCGTTTGGGCTTTTTATTGCAGATGGAATATAGGATTTTTGTCTCTATATCCGTGGAGTAGTCGGCATGAGTTATATACACCAGGTTGGTGGCATACTTCTGAATGGTCGTATCCTTGCTTATATCTATTATAGTTTGTACATGATCTTCTATTTTTACAAAACGGGTGAACTGATTTTTGATCCTTCTGCCTCTTTGCCAGGCATACATGATAAATGCAATAAGGCCAGCAAGCATTATCGTGAACCATCCTCCGTGGATGAATTTAGCCAGGTTAGCGGCAAGGAATGATCCTTCGATAGCAAAATAAACTGCGAGAAATATAATGATCATCCATGATTGCCTCTTTATTTTCTTTAGGTAGAAAACCATCAGCAATGTGGTCGAAAGCATAGTGATGGTTATTGCCAATCCATAAGCAGCTTCCATATTTGAGGATGTCTGAAACATAAGGATCACTGCCACACAAGCGGCAAACAGAAACCAGTTTATCGACGAAATATACATCTGCCCTTTGCGGGTTGTAGGATAACTCACGCGGACCTTGGGCCAGAAGTTAAGTTGAATTGCCTCACTGATGATGGTATACGAACCACTTATTAATGCCTGGCTTGCTATTACAGCAGCCGCTGTTGCAATCATTACACCCAGTGGCAGAAACCAAAGCGGCATAATGGCAAAAAACGGATTCGGTAATGAAATTCCTTGTTTGTGTTCCATAAGTATCCAGGCTCCCTGACCCAGGTAATTCAGGATGAGGCTTATTTTGACAAAAATCCAGCTTATCCTGATATTACCAATCCCGCAATGCCCAAGGTCGGAGTACAAAGCTTCCGCTCCTGTTGTACACAGGAAAACAGCCCCAAGCAGTAAAAATCCGTGAGGATAGTGATACAGCAGATGAATGCCGTAGTATGGATTGAATGACTTTAAGACAACCGGAAGCTGCAAAAGTTGCGTAAAACCCAGGATGGCAAGCATCCCGAACCATATGATCATCATGGGTCCGAATGACTTTCCGATTGCTGAAGTGCCAAACTGTTGTATCAGGAACAAACCTGTTACAATAGCCAAAGCTATAGGTAATATTTGCAGGTTGGGAAACTGTAATTTTAAACCTTCAACTGCCGAAACTATTGTAATTGAAGGAGTTATAATTCCATCAGCCAATAGTGCACTTCCGCCGATGATTGCTACCGCAAATAGCCATTTCTTCCGCTTGCGCACAAGAGCATACAAAGCCATAATCCCGCCTTCACCCCTGTTATCTGCGCGTAAGGTGATCAATACATACTTAATGGTTGTCTGCAGTGTGAGTGTCCATATAATACACGAGATTGCTCCAAGTATAAAATCAGTCTCAATTTTGCCCTGTGAGCCGGCCAGAATGGCTTTCATTACATAAAGTGGCGAGGTGCCTATATCACCAAAAACAATTCCCATGGTAATGATGATGCCCGCCATGGATAAGGCATTATGCGGAGAGGGTATGTTTTTTTTCATTAAAAGGAATGTGGGGAATTAATTACAATTAACTGTAAGACAAAATGATGTGTCTGAAGGATGGTCGAATTCCAGGATCAGGTACAGTTAATAATATGAGGAAAACTTATTTTATTCCTTTGTTTCAGGCCGGAATGAGATTTGCAGCTATCTGAGAAGAGATTCTGCTGTGATAAAGCAACAGGTGGATGTGAAACTGCACTTACTTCTTTATCAACACCGTACGAGGTTTGAAGCAGAACTCCTTTGAACATATTGTATTATTTTTCGGTGCAAAGGTATACTTATTCTGAAGGCAAATTTTAAGCATAACACTTAATATAGTAAGACGGATCCATCCCTTTGTTGTTTGGAATAATAAAGCTAAAATTTTCAAACTAAAAATTGTAAGTTTGCATAAACGCTTCAAACCAATAATTTTTAATACAGACCGTGGCTATCACAGATCACATAGAAATACTGCGCAGCCTCTTTGCCCGGTGGGTTCAGGAACAGGGAATTGAGATTATTCCCTTGCCACAGGCGGGATCCGATAGGCAATACTATAGGCTTACAGGTCAGCACAGCCATGCGATAGGTGTATACAGCCCGGATAAAAAAGAAACGGCAGCTTTTATCGCATTTACTGATCATTTCAGGAAAATGGGATTGAATGTACCTGAAATTTATGCCGCGGATATCGGAAACGATTGTTTGTTGATCTCTGATCTTGGCAATCTGTCGTTACTGGATCATTTGGGAAAAACTAGAAAAGAAGGGTCGCCATCGAAGGAAACCTGCGAATATTATAAAATGGTGGTAGGCCAGTTGCCCCGGTTCCAGGTAGATGCATGCAAAGATTTGGATTTTTCGGTATGTTATCCTTCAGGTGAATTTGATGAACGATCCATGCGTTGGGATCTTAATTATTTTAAGTACTATTTCCTTAAGCTACTGAAAATTCCTTTCAATGAATCTGATCTGGAGGATGATTTTGAAAAGCTGGTAGCATTACTCCTTCAAAGTGGAAATCAGTTTTTTATGTATCGCGATTTCCAGGCCCGCAATATTATGATTCACGAAGGTGAACCCTGGTTTATTGATTACCAGGGTGGTCGCCGCGGCCCGTTACAATACGATCTTGCCTCCTTGCTATTCCAGGTAAAGGCTTCGCTGCCTTATTCTTTCAGGGAAGAGATGCTTTACTGGTATCTCGAAAACCTGAAAAAATATATAATCATCGACGAAAAGAAGTTCGTTGATGATTATTATGGATTTGTGCTGATCAGGTTGCTACAGGTTATGGGAGCATACGGTTTCAGGGGCTATTTTGAGCGGAGATCCCATTTTTTACAAAGTATTCCTTTCGCGGTCGAAAACCTGCGCTGGCTCCTGGCAAATGTGAAATTCAGGATTGAAATGCCGGAATTAATGAACGCATTGAATGGGATTGCCAAACAAGAAATAGCGATTCCTGAAACTTCGGAAGAAGGTGTTCTGACAGTGTCTGTAAATAGTTTTTCATTTAAAAATGGGTCGCCGCCCGACTATTCAGGAAATGGTGGCGGGTTTATTTTCGATTGCCGGGCATTACCTAATCCAGGTAGGTACGATCATTACAAAAAATTTACAGGCCTTGACGAACCCGTGATCCAATATCTCGACAGGGAACCGGCAGTGGCCAAGTTTCTGCAGAATGTATTTAAAATTGTCGATCAGAGCATTCAGGAATACCGGAAACGAGGATTCAGTAATTTACAGGTAAACTTCGGATGTACCGGGGGACAGCATCGTTCCGTTTTTTGCGCTTCACGTCTGGCGGCTCATATCGATGAAAATCATTCAGTCAAAGTGATTGTTTTACACAACGAAATGAAGAACTTCAATTTCAGGTAGACGATTTCCCCTTATTTTATTAAGCTCAGGATAAATCTGATTATTGTAACCTGCTGTTTGATTGAAAATTAACTTGAAAATACTTAACAATACTAGTTGTACCCTATGCCTAACCTGGACAAGCCAGAACCTAAAAGCAGTGAAAAACACTTAACATTAATTTGAAATGATAGAGTAGGGGGATTGCTATACTTTTTCATTTTACGTTCTGTGTTTTATGTTTTTATTCCTTATTGAAATAGTATGCCATAAAAAACATCAAGTTAATAGATTATCTGCTAAAAGAAATCTTTCAGGAATCAATCCACTCCAAAGTCAGGAAGTACCGGTCGCAGTCAGAGAATTCATTCAGCAAAACAAAGTTTATAACCTCAACACATAAATATTATTTTGGAAACATTTGATATTGAGCTTTATAAGACAAAAACAGAAGTGATTCGTCAAACGGTGGAACAAGTTATAAAGGATTTCACCATGTTCGGGATGGATGTTGAGTTTACAGGTCATACCGACATGGCCTACCCGGAAATGTTCAGGCAACTTTCATCCCACGTTTCGCACCTTCTCGAAATTGATCCGCACAGGCTTTCGGCCTTGCTCTACCAGGTGGATCTGGGCGAGAATAAAATCATGGAAGCCAGTTCGTTACACCCCGAATGGACGTTGCCTGAAGTAATTGCAGAATTAGTAATTCACCGGGAATTAAAGAAGGTGCTGACCCGGAATTACTATAAAAACAATCCTGATAAATTATGAAGGCTATGATTTTTGCCGCCGGTATAGGCAGCAGGCTCGTGCCTTATACTCAGTCCATTCCTAAAGCCTTGGTTCCGGTGGCCGGTATTCCTATGATCGAGATACTGATCAGGCATTTGCAACTGAATGGAATCAATGATATGATTATCAATGTGCATCATTTTGGAGATCAGATACTCGAGTTTCTCGAACTGAAAAGTAATCTGGGTGCAAACATTGCCATATCCGACGAAAAAGAAATGCTTTTAGATACAGGAGGCGGTCTGAAAAAAGCAGCCTGGTTTTTCGATGATAAGCTCCCTTTTCTTATTCAGAACGTAGATGTGATGAGTGACATCAGATACCAGGATATGTTCGATTTACACACTGGTACAACTGCTTTGGCAACACTTGCAGTCAGCAGGCGCGAAACTTCAAGGTATTTCCTTTTTGATGAGAACATGCAGTTATGCGGATGGGAAAATACAAAAACAGGAGAACTTAAAATCGTGCGCCCCAAAGCTTTAAACCTGAGACGGTTTGCTTTCAGCGGAATTCATATTATCAATCCGGTTATTTTCGATCATATGAGTGAAGAAGGTCGGTTTTCAATCGTGGATACTTATCTCAGGCTTGCTGCCGACTATAAAATTATCGGATTTGAGCACAATCCTGTCAATTGGGTGGATATGGGGAAGCCCGAAGAGCTCTTCAAAGCAGAACAAATCCTCGAAAAAATAAAATTCTCAACACGCAATTAGTAAATTCCTGATGGAAGCTTTTTTAGATAAACTTGCAAAACACCTTTATTCGAAACACGGAACAGATTTCAGTCGCATCTGCATCGTGTTCCCTAACCGGAGGGCAGGCCTGTTCTTTAAACAATATGTTTCGCGGATTATTGATAAACCGATCTGGCTTCCTGATATCTATGCCCTCGAAGATTTTGTGGTTTATAAATCGGGACTAACTTTAAGTGATCCGCTCGACCTGATAGCCCGCCTTTATAAGGTTTATAAATCAATCGAAAAAGAGAAAGCCCAGCCTTTTTCGGAGTTTGTTACCTGGGGTAACATGCTTCTTGGCGATTTTGATGAGATAGATCAGTACCTGGCTGATGGCGAAAAGGTCTTTCAGTATCTTGACGAGATAAAAGCCCTGAAACACTGGAACCCTGACGGAAAGCCCCTTACTGCATTTGAGCAGAATTATCTCAAATTTTATAACTCGCTGGCTCCCTGCTATAAGTTGTTCCGCGAAGAATTACTCAAACGCTCCGAAGGTTATTTCGGGCTGGCATTTGAAATTTTACTGAGTGAAATTCAGAATAAGTCGTTTACCGAATGGGATAGTATTGTGTTTGCGGGATTTAATGCCTTAACCGTAGCTGAGGAAAAGCTGTTTAAACATTTGCTGGAGGTTGGGAAAGCTGAGACATTTTGGGACGCTGATGAGTATTACCTTACAGATCCGCACCAGGAAGCAGGATATTTTTTAAGGGGATATGCTAAAAAAAACACTTTTGGTTCTTTAAATTGGATAGGCAATTCCTTTGCTACAAGCGAAAAGGCAGTTTCGGTAATTGGCATCCCGGGAAATGTGGGTCAGGCCAAGCTGGCTGGAGAGTTGATCAAAGAATTGATTCGGAAAAATGGATCTGCCGACGGAATAGCCTTGGTTCTGGTTGACGAAGGTTTGTTGATTCCTGTGCTTAATTCAATCCCGGAAGAAACGGGGGATTTCAATGTTACCATGGGGTTTCCACTGAAACAAACGCCTGTATTCTCGTTAATCAACATTATGCTTTCGATGTTTGCAAGTGCGCAACGTTTTGCTCAAACTCCTCCGGATGCAAAACCCGGTGGTAAATTGAAATTAAGATTCTATCACAAGGACATACAGCGCTTTCTTTCTCATCCTTATATACTTGCAACGAAGGAGCGTTCTGAGGCATATCCCGGTAAGACTGATAACGTGTTGGCAGTTAATTCGTTCTATTCTTCTGAAGCCTTATTGTCTCTCTTCAATGAAGCAAACAAGCCTCTTGCCGCTATTTTTAAACCATTCCTTGATATAAAGCAGCTTGAATCAGTAGATATTATCCGCCTAATCAGAGACATCATTTCGTTTTTACGCGATCAGTTTTCACATAAAGAAAGTAATGGATACGCTTGGAAAGGACAGGTTCACCCTATTGAACTTGAATACCTTTTTCATGCAGCGGCATTATGTTCAAAACTGGATATAATCGTAAATGATCCTGATCTGAAACCGGATATCCAAACTGTACAGTCGCTGGTCAGCAGCCTGATTTCCGGGATGAGACTTCCATTTTACGGGGAACCGCTGAATGGGTTACAGGTGATGGGAATGCTGGAAACCCGCCTGCTCGATTTTCGCGACATTATCATGATTTCGGTCAACGAAGGATTATTGCCGAAAGGGAAGCATCAGACAACTTTTATTCCGGATGATGTCCGGGCTCAGTTTGGAATGCAGCGTTACAGCGAGCGAACTTCCGTTTTTGCTTACCATTTTTACCGGCTGATGCAGCGCGCTGAAAATGCGTGGCTGATCTATAATACCGAGGGCGACGAATTGGGAGGAGGTGAAAAAAGCCGGTTTATCAGCCAGATGCTTTATGAAATGCCTGATGCGAATCCCAAAATCAAAATTTCGGAGCAAACACTGTCGGTTGTTCCGGAAAATACAAATGCCGGAGGAATTTCGATTGAGAAAACACCAGATGTCATATCCCGCTTGCGAGAGATAGCTAAAAAAGGACTTTCGCCAACAGCACTTGCCATGTACATGAGTTGCGGATTACAGTTCTACTTTTCGCGGGTTTTAAATATCAGCGAACCGGACCAGGTATCCGAAACTATTGATGCAGCTACACTTGGTGAGATTGTTCATGAAGCCTTACATAAGACGTACGAAAGCCAGAAAACGCTTGTCATAAGCCCGGAAATTTTGTCACTCATGATGCCAATTGCTATTCAAAAGGTACATGAGGCTTTTGCCAGGAGGTTTAATGCAGGTGAACTATCGACCGGGAAAAACCTGCTTATTGTTAAAGTGGCCGAAAATATGATAAAGCGTTTTCTGCAGGCTGAGAAGCGATATCTTGAGGAAACCGGCGGCTCAATCGAAATACTGATGTTAGAAGAAAAACTTGAATCTTTTGTTGAAATTGCAGATTCCATAAATGGTGAGGTATTCAGGGTTAAAATTCATGGCAATGCCGATCGTATTGATAGGGTAGGAGGGGTGACTCGTATCATTGACTACAAAACGGGGAAAGTAGAAAATAAAGACCTTAAAATTGACCTGATTTCAAATATCAGGGAGAAAGATGGACCGGGAAAACTTTTGCAGGTCCTCGCCTATGCTTTAATGTTTTCAGAAATGCAGCCTTTATCGTTAGGGACACTGATATCGGGTATTATTTCGCTGCGAAAATCATCATCGTACCTTATCAGAACTGATATTGCTAAGAGCGATTGTATTGATAAAGCCTTGCTCAGTGAATTTCAGACTGAGTTGGAAGTGATCATAGCAGGCATTTTCAACGCCTCAGAGCCATTCAGCCAGACAGAGAACCGTGATACCTGCAATCTGTGTTCTTTTAATGCAATTTGTAACCGCACTGTGAATTAGGCTTTTAAATGGAATAAATACTAACGGTGAAATTATTTTTAAAAATTATGCCCAAATATTTTGGAGTCTGATAAAAAGTGTTACTTTTGCAGTCCCAATAACTATATTTGGTTCGGTAGTTCAGTTGGTTAGAATACGTGCCTGTCACGCATGTGGTCGCGGGTTCGAGTCCCGTCCGGACCGCTTAAAACAACAAAAAATGCCTGTAATCGTTTGATTTACAGGCATTTTAATTTTGGTTGAAATGATGGGTACAACATAGGTACAACATTTGAAAATGGGGTTTTTATACCCTTGTTGTAACTGGATCTCCTACTTCACATTCTTTGCGAGCTCACATCCGGCTTTAAATCTGATCACTTTCTTTTTAGGGATAGATCCATCAGCTTTCGGGTTCGAGGTCGTGTAATCGGTTGTATTGAAGTAAGCTGCAACCATATCACCAACCCATTCAACTGGTGCAACAACGCTTGCTGCACTTTCAGACCTCAAAGCAACGGCGGGAAAGTTGATTGCTTTGTTCTTGATACAGTTAACCAGGATAATCGAAACCGGTTCATCGAGTTCAGCCTGATCGGTTGTGTTAGGTTCCCAGAGAAAACTAACTACCTGATCATCTTCGCAAGTCAGCTCAACGTTGCGGACATTGCTGCCTTCGTTGTCGCAGAACTGAACTTTGGTATAATCGATTTCATTGGTACCTTCAACAAAGATGTTCTTAGAGTTAATACTAACGATCTTGTTGAATGGGGACATGTTTTTGAGCGTATTGGAATACGCATCATTAACAACAGGGAGTACCTGTCGGATCAGGTCTACAGTCTGAGCAAATTTGCTCCTCTGCTTTACTTGTCCTTCGGTTCGTGGGTTAGAAACCTGCATAGGGCGGGTTCTCATGGTGTTTTGCTCGTAGTGTTTCGAGAAAACTGCAGTTCCGAATTTCTTTCGGGTCCTGCCAGTGATGGGATTTTGAACGATTGCCATAGGGCGTAAGGTATTTGAGTGTGTATTTGTTAAAAAAGAGGCCTTGATACGGACTTGGTACGGAATTGATAAGGTTCTATATCGTGCCTGATTTCTGTACAAAGATAAAGCAGTATATACTGAAAACTATTGTAAATAACACTAATACAGTGTGTTATGTATAATTATGAAACTGATTGCATTGGATTGCTAAATATAATCATCTGTTTTATGGAAATTTTTGTCTGATTTCAATTATCAAGCCCGGCAAACCGGGCTTGATAATGTAGATTTTGAGATTTTAAACTGCGAATGGATTGCCAGCTCCCAGGTAAACTACTTCATCAGCTGCAGCTGAGAGGAATTGCCTGTATTCAGATTCTCCACAGGATAAACAATAGAGTTTGCCATCAGAAGGCCAATAATAAGCTGCTGAGCCTTTTTTGAGGGTTGTGCCACATTCTGCACATTTGCCGGTATACCTTACGTTAAGAGGGCGGGGATCGTTAAAATACTTTTTCATAGGATAAAGGTTTTAGTGGGTTAATTGTGCTGTTGCATCCAGGTGGATGCATAAGAGCAGAATTTCTCGGTATTGGATTCATCGAGGGAAGCAAAGAATTTAAGGATGGCATTTGCTGAGGCATAGCCTTCAGATTTGCAAAAGCCGATAAACTTGGCTTTCAGATGATCGGCCAGGAGTGGGCTGTCGGACCAGATTTCTTCAATAAAATTTGAAGGGATGTTGTAAACGAACCGGAAGGTTCTACTGATAACTTCGGATTGTGTCATGATATAGGGATTTAGGGGGTTAGGCTTTTAGGATTGCTTACCGATAGAAGGATGGGCGTGCGCGGTAATTGGCGAAAATTGCTTTTTTAGCTTCGGAAATTATCAGGAGGTTGCGGTGGTACTGCTTCTCATGGCGATCAAGGATTTTGAGAGCCTCAACTGTTTTTTGAAAGGTGCCCGGATTAGCCTGGGCTTTTTCGGATGCCTGGTTAATAACCTGGTTTAATTCATGAAGGCGGATAAATGGGATTACAGAACCGATCAAATGTTGATGAAAGGAACTGGACTGCCATAGGCCAAAACAGATCCAATAAAAATGATCCTTTTCCTCCTGGGTTGAGGCGTTGAAAGTGAAACAATTGGGGCAGGGGTGCTCCAGGGGTTTGCCGCTGTTCATTCCTTTGTTGAGGATGAAAAAGGCGAAGGCGCTTCGCTTTTGATCGGGGCTGTAAGTGGTGATTTTCTGCATATCGAAAAGCTATTAGGAGGTTAGTCCAATCTTTCCTTTACCGCCCCTTCCACAATTTTTTTAGCAAAAAATAGAAAAAGGGAAAAAAGAAAAAAAGG
>JBAXBJ010000005.1:0-106193 GCA_037142075.1 Bacteroidota bacterium | reverse complement strand
TTTATATAAATTTCACACAGATGTACACCTCGGTAAAGCTCGCAAAACAAGGCTTGGAAGGGTTGAACAACATCCTGGCAGCACGCGAAGCTGGTGTTTTGCTACACACATGCCTGCGCCGTTTACCTTCGGCTACATCTGTTGTGAAATTTCTATCAGGCCGGTCCTTATACCCTGAAAATTTACCTGTGAATCCAAACCCTTGTCCGACTTTGTTGCCATAAGGGAAGATTTTCTTAGATTGGGACCGGCCTTAGAAAAATACGATAGCGGTTCTTACCGGAGGTATGTGCGGATGGCATGTGCGTAGCAATACACAGCAACGACAAATACAAAGATTTGTGCCATCTGTCATGCCTTGTATTGCGAGGAGATACCTCCGACATAGAAACGCATCGTATTTTTATCAAGCCTTGAATTTTTATTCGCGCATTGTTTATTTTTTTTAGGAGCTCATGAGATCGCTTCGCTAAGTTGTTACTTTTGTTCAAGCAAAAAGTAAGAGAATATATTGTAAACGAAAAAGATATAGTATTAAAACGGGGAAGCATTTTATTATTAGCACCTCAAAATAAGAATTAGACCGAAATTTTAAAAAGCAGGTTTGTTTGCGGACCCATGCGCTGAAAAGCGTATTTTTGCACCATCATAAAAACACATCCATTGAATATCGCAGCACTTGTTTCGGGAGGCGTTGACAGTTCGGTTATGTTGCACCTGCTTAAAGAGCAGGGCCACGAACCGGTGATTTTTTATATCCGTATCGGGATGAAAGACGAGGAAGGCTTCCTGGATTGCTCTTCCGAGGAGGATATAGAGCTTACTTCCTGGCTGGCAAACTATTACGGGTTAAAAATGGAAGTTGTTCCTTTGCACGAAGAGTATTGGGACAACGTGATGGCCTACGCGCTTGATGCGGTTCGCAAAGGGCTTACTCCCAACCCGGATGTGATGTGCAACCGGCTGATCAAATTCGGCGAATTCGAAAAATACTGGGGCAAAGATTTCGATAAAATTGCTACCGGCCACTATGCCAATACGCTGGTGGAAGGCGGTAAAACCTGGCTTGCTACCGCGAAAGATCCGGTTAAGGATCAAACGGATTTCCTGGCTCAAATCACCTATCCGCAAGTGAGCAAACTTATGTTCCCGGTTGGAAACCTGATGAAAAGCGAAGTCCGGGCCATTGCTCACAAACAGAATATGCCCAGTGCCCACCGCCGCGACAGCCAGGGAATTTGTTTCCTGGGCAAAGTGAACTATGTTGATTTCCTGAGGAAATACATAGGCGAAAAAGAAGGAAAAATTGTAGAACTGGAAACCGGCAAAATTCTTGGCAGGCACAAAGGCTATTGGTTTCATACCATCGGGCAGCGCAAAGGGCTGAACCTGGGCGGAGGTCCCTGGTTTGTGGTAAAAAAGGATTCGGCCGAAAACACCATTTTTGTTTCGAATGGCTACGATCCCGAATCGCAATACCAGGACGTTATCCGTTTGGCTGACTTTCATTTTATCAGCGGAAACCCGTGGGGAGATGACGGCGAAGTAAACGAAATTACCTTTAAAATCCGCCATACACCCGATTTTACCAAAGGAACGCTGAAAAAGGAAGGGGATAATTACATACTTCAATCCACGGTTCCGGTTTCGGGAGTGGCAGCAGGGCAGTTTGGCGTGGTGTACGATCAGGATTCTCATATTTGCTTTGGAAGCGGGGTGATTGATTAGGTGACGAGGGCGGCAAAGGACGACGGGACGACAAGGCGATGGGTGACAAGGCGATGGGTGAGGAAATAGCACAATACGCTAAGCACCAGGAACTTTGAACCTGGAACCTGGAACCTGGAACCCGGAACCCGGAACAACGCACTAAGCACTAAGCACAATGCACTAAGCACAACGCACTAAGCACAACGCACTAAGCACAATGCACTAAGCACAACGCACTAAGCACAATGCACTAAGTACAATGCACTAAGCACAATGCACTAAGCACAATGCACTAAGCACAATGCACTAAGTACAATGCACTAAGCACAATGCACTAAGCACTAAGCACAATGCACTAAGCACAACGCACAATGCACTAAGCACTAAGCACAATGCTCTAAGCACAATGCACTAAGCACAAATTAATATTCAACGATCTACATGAAAACATCAAAAAACCTCCTTTACTTTTTTCTATTTTTTTCAATTACTTTTTCGACTATTTCCTGCAACCGCGGCCCGGTGTACGAAAAATACCTGAAAATGAAAGATTCCACCTGGGATCGGTTTTCGATGAAGCTTTACGAAATTCCAATTGAAGAGGCCGGCAAAAGCTATGATATAACACTCTCTGTGCGCACCCTGGCACAATTCCAGTACGACGATCTGCCTGTTTACGTGATACTTACCACACCATCGGGCGAGGAACGTATGCGTGAGGTAACTGTACCCATTCGGGAAAACGGAACAATGATAGGTGTTCCAAAAGAAAAAGTGTATGAAACCAGTGTTATTTTGTGGAAGAATATCAATATTGCCGATAAAGGCAAATGCAAGATCAGTATCGAGAATATAATTCCCAAAATTCAAACCGAAGGGGTGGATGCGTTAGGGATTGTGGTAACGAAAGCGAAATAGTCATTTCTGATGTTCCTTCAGTCTTCAAATAATTTACTTGTCAATTGCCGGAAGTTAACTATTTCCACATCCTGCTGCATAAGTTCCAGGTCGCCATCGTACGTCAAAAAGCTTTTTGGTATCCTGTCGTGATAAGTTTTGCTGAAGTTTCGCAAGCCCTTTGTAAAATCCGGATGGTAGGTTTGAGATGATTTAATTTCGATCGGGATTAATTCATTTGCCCTTTTATATACCATATCTATTTCAGAGTGATGGCTATCGCGGTAGAAATACATATTGTGGTCGAATCCCTTGTTATACCTGTATTTTACCGCATCCATAATAACCATGTTTTCGAAAAGGGCACCATACAAAGGATCTCGTACGACCTGCCCGACATTTTCAATGCCAAGCAGATAGCAAGCCAGCCCGGTATCGTAAAAGTAAAGTTTCGGTGATTTAATAAGCCTCTTATTTATATTATCGTAAAATGGCTGAAGTTGCATTATTATATAAGATGCTTCCAGTATTGAAAGCCACGACTGAACCGTAGCCACAGAAACACCTGTTTCTCCTGCTAATGCCGAAGCATTAACAAGATTGCCGATGCGTCCGGCACATATCCGCACAAATTTCTGAAACAAACTAAGGTCTTTAACCTGAAGTATCTGGCGCAAATCTCTTTCGAGATACGTTTCGTAGTAATTGCGGTAAGTTTTTGTCGGGTCAGACCTGAGACTGTGAACAAGCGGGTAAAATCCTATAAAAATAAGTTCACTGGCAGGTATTGTATTTACAGAGGAAAGTTCTTCGAGGCTCAGGGGCAGCAGTTTAAGTATTGCCGCACGACCGGCAAGTGATTGTGTAATCTTATTCATCAGCATAAACTGGTTGCTTCCGGTAAGGATAAATCGTGTTTTTTCCCTGTTTTCGTCAACTATCTGTTGGAGGTATGAGATCAGGTCAGGAACATGTTGTACCTCATCCAGAATGGCACCATTTGGTATGTTTTTCAGGAAAGCCCTGGGGTCGGTAAGGGCCATCAGGCGGATATCAGGATTCTCAAAACTAAAATAGGGCAGATTTGGGTATTTATGCCGGGCAAGAGTGGTTTTACCCGACTGCCTGGGCCCGGTGATTACAAATACCGGATACTGGCTTTCGAGTTTTTCCAGCTCAACTTCTATCTTCCTGTGGATATACTCCATTTTTGTGTATATTTATAGTTGCACTACAAATATACACAGCTTTATCGCTAAAAATACGTTGGTATAAAAATATTGTGCTTAAGAGTAGCATAGCGAAAATAGAGGTTTCAATAAAGCAAAATTACTCCTTCACCCATTTCCCGCTTTCGATTACCTTGTTTTTATAAACAATCTGCCAGGGATAAGTACCTGTGGCTAAACCCGCTGTATTTACACGTAATTGTGTACCAATCATTTTTTCGGCAAGCACGGACTGGCCTTGCATATCGTATAAGGTAAATTGTGCACCGGTAATTTGAGGACCTGATATGATATTTATATAATTAGTTCCCGGATTAGGATAGAGGATAGCGGAATGTACCATGTCTTGCTTTTTGGTATTCGTAACCAGCCCGTTGGCATCTACTTTTATAATAATTAGATCCCTGTCGTCAGTAGCATAATATATATAATCACATTTAGTACCATACATGAGGCATCCACCATCACTTGTAGCCAAAATTCCAAACATTTCATAGTATTTGTCAAATCCATAAAAATATTGCCATCTATTGCGTAAATCTGAATCCAACTTAGCAAGCAGTAAATATGATTTTCGTCCAGGGATTTGAAATAAATTAAAATTTACGGTGCCACCAATAAAAATATTATTGGTGTCGATGAAATCCATATTCCTGTACCAGGCGGCATAGCTTATTGTATCTACCTGCAATGGGCCTAACGTTTTATAGTTGTATGCTTTATAATCTGCATCTAACTTTTCTACTGTGATAAATTCATTTTCCCAAGGTGTAAAAGGTATAAACCTGTGGCCCGAAATCAAATTCTGGTTGGCGTTAAGTTTACGGATATTTGTATTTTTCCCAACGCAATTTGGCACTGAATCTTCGTGTACAATATTAAAATTATAATCCAGTTCTGCCATGTTAGTTACTTCCGGGCTTTGAATTTCGAAGCGCCCATAATAAGGTAAGTAGTATCCCGAGAGATCGAGTTTTTCGATAATTGATGTACTGTATTGAGTCCCAGGCCAAAGCAGGTGATTGTAGTTGATGGAATCACCTTCTGAATTAAGCCGAAACAGAAATATATCATAGTAATTTCCAAAGCTTAAATCATAATAGCCTCCATTGACTATCAAATTGTTATTATGGTCAGTACAACTGCTTGTATACCCAATCATATACGGGACATTATATTTTTTTTCTGAAATGAGGTTGAGGTCGGCATCGAACCTGATAATCCATAGAGAATTTTGCGAGTGATTATCTTTATACAAGCATCCAATGCCAATATAAGTATCATCCCCGTTTAAATGAGGAATAATTTCAAAAATTTCACCAAAAAAATCACCCGACAGATCCCTTTTAGTTAGTATTGTATCACCTGAATGATCTATTTTTAAGAGACATGGTTTAAGTGTGTTTATTGAAAAGGTGCTTAGAATAAAATTCCCATCCGACGATTCTGTAGCAGAAGAAACCACGTCGTCAAAACCAATGTTCAATGAACGGATAAATGAAGTAGTCTGCGCTGATAGCGAATTTAAACAAAGAAATTTTATTACTATTAAAAGTAAGGTGATTTTATTAAATTTTTTCATAGGGAGTTGGATAAGGGGAATTATTAATAGAGGAATCAATAAAAAGTACAGTAGCTGCATAGTAAATTGTGCGCCGGTTATTTGTGATCGCCTGTAGGACAAAATAATCGGTGCCTGAAGTCGTAAAATTATAGGTTTTATTCAACATATTAACAACCCATTACCGAACCAGCATCACCACTCCCCTCTGACACTTTTGCTCAGAACCAGAAACGTCATGTGAATAAAATACCAGATATACATATAATCCTCCGGGTGCTTTTTGGTTATTAAATGTGCCGTCCCATTCAGGAAATGGATTAGTGCTTTCATATATTTCTTGTCCCCAGCGGTTATAAATTATCATACGATTCACCGTTGTGTTTACAACCACGGCTCTGAATACACTATTTTTACCATCATTATCCGGGGTAAAAGCATTGGGAAAGAAAATCTTCGGGGGACATTCGTCCACAAAAATACTGTCGCTTACAGTACCACACCTGAACTGGCTTTGCAATGTGTACATTCCTCTTTCGGTAACTGTGATCTGCCGGGTAGTATCACCCGTATTCCACGCATAATTAGGCAAAGTTGTATTGGCGGTTAATTCCACAGGTGTATCCGCTCCGAACCGACACAGGGTTGTATCATTTCCAAGCGAAATTATCCCGGTTGGCACCGTGTCAACCATAACCCGGATAGTATCGGTTTGTTGCCCACATCGGTCAGTTGTTTGTAATGCATAGATTCCTGCAGACGTAACAGTTATACTTTGAGTAGTATCGCCTGTACTCCACAAGTAATGATCAAAGCCCGCCCTGGCATCTAACGAAACACTTTCACCTTTACAGATGATTTTATCTGCATCAAGGTTAAGCAATGGGGTATCAAAAGCAATAATTTTTTCATCATATAACTCCCCACACCCATTCATAATGCATTTAACCCAATATTTTCCCTGGTCGGTGGCCTCTGTTAAGCGGGTTGTTGCCCCATTGCTCCACTGGTAAGCATCATAACCCTGTGGTGCCGTTAAGCGAAGGGGCAAGGCACTGCGGCATATTGCAGTATCAGCACCTAAGTTAGGTGCCTTAAGCCCCATACCGGCTTTCGATACGTTTACATCATCGATATAATACGCCACATCCAATGTCGGTATGTTAGGCAGTTTAATGGTATTTTTGCGCGAGGTAAAATTACCAATAGTAATATATTGCTCACCTCCTTTTGCTTTGTAAAGCCCGCTTACCAGTGTCCAGTTGAGTGTATCGGAAATGATATGATCCGATTTAATTTGAGCAGGAAGAAAAAGTGTGGAAGTTGACCCTATTGGCTGAGTAGAATATACCAAAGTATCGCTCAAGTATGCATCTATATTCTGTATTGCACCATACTTAATGCCAATTAAACTTGCGTAAAAATATACACAATATATACTATCTCGGGTTAACGGCTGCAACAAGTGGTTTTCAATGTAATTACGCCAGTCAAATGTTATATCATCAAAATATACACGAATTCCAGCGTAAGCTTTCCCTGTTTTGGCATACTGAAAGCCTGATATATTTAGTGGAACCCCAAGGCCATAGCCGTATCCTGCACATGCATTGAAATAAATTGCGCCACCAATATCTGTCCAGTCTTTAACATTTTGTTCGAATGAGGCTGAGCCTCCCGGACATTTATAATACTCCTCGAAGGAGGGGTTTCGAACCAGGTTTTGAGCCACAGCCGTATTACCCAATACAAAAGCCAAAAAGCCAAGAAGGATTGTTTTGCCCATAGTGAAACATAATAATCCAGATACTGCACTATGCAATGCAGTATCCGGATTATGATTTTAATTATTGTTTAATAATCAATCCTTTTGCATTGGTACCGTTCGAAATAAGACGATACGTGTATGTGCCTGATGCCAGCCTACTTATATTGAATGCCCTGGATTGTTTACCTTCGACCAGCATTTCATTATCGAGTAATGTGATGACTTTACGCCCATATATATCCAATATTTCAAGTGTACATTTTGCTTCGGTAATGTTATCGATATCAAAAGTAACCATATCGGTTGCCGGGTTTGGGTAAGCGATGACATTGGAAGATATGATATTGTAATCATCATTTAACCATAATGAATTATTTTCAAATGCTCCCATATCAATTCTTGAAGGATAGATTCTTGAATTTCCCACTATATCAGTAAGCGGAATAAATAGTCCTGCTGTATCAGGTGTCCCACGGTTTACACTGACCGACAAATCAACTAATGACCAATCAGCCTCCCAGCCATTGTACGACAAGCCCACGCCATTTGTTGGATTTGTGAACTCAGGGTACACATTTGTTGAATTTGGACCCCCATCGCCAAATTGCACGCAGTTATAAAATAGTTGCGGGATTGAAAAAGCGGCCTTTTGAATCTGATCTGTGGAATACCCCGGAAACGTTTCATTACCCCAACAAATATTATTATACACTTTAGCTCTTGATGCTAAATATATCCCACCGTTATAAACCTTATTATTTGTGATCGTGTTGTTATATATTCTTGATATTGATAATTGATGACCATCCATGATACCCGATCCTGCAAAATTGTTGCAAATTACATTATTGAAAACTAAAGCATTACGATTAGTGGTATAAATAATGCCATTAGCAGTTAGATTATTAAAGCAATAATTGTTGCAAATAGTAGGACTGTATCCCAGATCATCACTGGTATATATAGCCGCACCTGACCCTCCAATAGTAACAAACCAACTAAAATTCCAATATAGAGCCGTATTATGGATGAAAATGTTGTTTGCAATAACAGATTGACACTGCTCATCAATATAAATGCCTCCCCCTCGGGCAAATGATCTGTTTTTTGTAAACCGGTTGTTTTCAATTCTTACATAATTCACATTTTTGCAATATATCGCTCCACCGCATGGTAGGTGCAAATAGCAGATAACCATGTTTGAATGTAACAGTGAGTTTTTAACTGTTAATGCTCCATAATCGTTTGCAAATATTGCCCCTCCGTTAATATCTATTCCATTTGCATCGTATTTTTTAGCAAACTGAATTTTACAAAACTCAAATATGGAGGTGTCGGTGGAGGCATCGCTGCTAACAATGTTAATACCTGCCCAGCCGCCGGAAACAGAAGTAGTATCCTGCCAGAAATTAGCTGTATCGAGCACTGTAAATACAATGGTGTCGGATGGTGCTCCAATTGCCCTGATTGCTCCGAAAACATTTATTCTATAGTAACCCTGTGATTCAATGTAAGTCCCCGGGTCAATAGTCAGCATCGCTCCCTGTAAAACGCTTACATCACCGGTTATTTTTACGGTATCAGCGCTCCAGGTTGTATTCGAGTTTATAGTACCTGACACAAGTATTGTTTGCGAATGTAGGTTGGCTACAAATAAACATATAAAACTGATAATCAAAAGGAAATTAGTTGTTTTCATTATTTTATGGGTTAAAATTTTGAATAATTAGGTTTGGTTATTTTGGTAACCTCCAAAAAGTAAAAACATTGGGATATAAGCTTTTATAAAATATTTGTTCAAAGTGGGTTCAATATATAATTCTATTTTTCAATTCGTGTAATCCGGATTTTATGGCTTGGGTTAAACTTTAGTAACTCGATATCAGATCAGCAATAAATCAAATTTGAACAATGAAAAACGACTTCAAGATAAACGTATTTGTACTTTATTAAAATGCAAAAGGGGGAATGTTTTCAAAAAGCAATTAAGATTTGCGCATAAGGTATAACATGTAACGAATATTGCAGGCTTTATATTGCAAATCCTTGTTGCCCGGTTAAAATATACAATTAAGGCATTGCAATATGGAAGTCCGAAGACGGAAAAACACTAAAAAAAGATCACAATTTCACAGTATATTCTCGGCATTCGCCCCTCGCCTTGTCGCCCCTGCAGAATCTCCAAAAAACAATTTTAATTTGTCTCTAAAACTTTCAGGAATAGTAAAAAAATTACCTGCTTTCAAAAAACTCATTAGCCGCCAGTTTATCCTTGCCTAACTGCAGTTGGAGTTCGCTTAAACTATTAAATTTCCGTTCGCTGCGGATGCGCTCCAGAAACGACAGCGTAATTTGCCGGTTATAAATATCCTGTTCGAAATCAAAAATATTTACTTCAATGGTGAGGTGGTCGGCATCAATGGTCGGCCTGTAACCTATATTACTCATTCCATTGTAAACCACATCGTTAATCCGGACCTGAGAAGCATAAACACCCTGGCAGGGAATCAATTTGTGCGTACTATTTGGTTTCAGGTTCGCAGTCGGATAACCAATATTCCGGCCGATTTTATTGCCGGTAACCACTTCGCCGGTTAAACTGTAATGATATCCTAACATGGAGGCTGCCACGGCAACCGCTCCATCAAGCAACCATCGGCGTACCGATGAGGAACTTATGGTGATGTGACCTTCAGAAACCATGGGTAATTCGTCCACCGTAAAATTATATTGCTTACCCATTTCGCTGAGCAATTCGAAACCGCCCTGCCTGTTCTGACCGAAAAAATGATCGTAACCGGTAATCACATGGCTTACCTGCAGTGTATCAACCAGTATATTTTTTATAAAATCGTGGGGCGTAATTTTCGAAAATTCGCGGTCGAAAGGAATAACTACCACCACATCAACTCCGGCCAATTCGAAGCGTTCCAGCTTTTCGTCGAGTGTTTGCAACAACCTCACTTCGGCGTGGTGAGGCAGTACCAGTCGCGGATGCGGCTCAAAAGTAATGATCACCGATTCGCAATTTCTCTCCCTTGCTAAAGCCGAAAGCCTTTTGATAATTTCCAGGTGTCCCTTGTGTACCCCGTCGAAAACACCGACTGTAGCTACCGGATGGCATGGAGAAGTGAATTCGGATAGCTGATGGTATATTCGCATTTATCGGGAATTGGAGTTGATTATCAAATCTATACTAAAGTTCAAGGTTAAGAGCCTGCCTGCTGAGCAATGCTTGTTGAGTGATGGCCGAAACAAGCCGAAGTTCAAGGTTCAAAGTTTAAGGCATTTAATACATTAAGAAAGGTAGACGGAAAATTTGTCCTTTAGCACTATATGGTATTACTGTAAAGAAACTTTTACCCGATAAGCATCCTTTTTGCTTTTTGACTTTTGACTTTTGACCTTCTTACGCCTTTACAAACTCATTATCAACCAGGAAAGCCGCAATCTGAACAGCGTTCGTAGCAGCTCCTTTGCGGAGGTTGTCGGCAACAATCCATAGGTTGATGCTGTTGGGCTGTGATTCGTCGCGGCGTATACGACCCACGAAAACTTCATCGCGGCCTTCGGCATATTTAGGCATGGGGTAGATGGATTTTTCAGGATCGTCCTGTACCACCACCCCTTTGGTAAGCGACAGCAGTTTGGTTATCCATTCCATTTCGAATTCTTTTTCGAATTCCACATTTACCGATTCCGAATGACCCCCGGTAACAGGTACACGAACTACCGTTGCAGTAACCCGTATTGAGTTATCGCCCAGTATTTTACGGGTTTCGTTCAGCAGTTTCGTTTCCTCGGTAGTATAGCCGTTGCTTTCGAAAGTGCCTCCGTGCGGGAACAGGTTCATATCGATAGGATGCGGGTAAACCATATTTGTGCGGGTTCCGGCGCGTTCGTTCATCATTTGCTCCACTGCCTTTTGCCCGGTTCCGGAAACAGACTGATAGGTTGAAACAACCAGCCGTTTAATCTTCAAGTGTTGATGCAGAAGCGATAAGGCAAGCACCATCTGAATGGTGCTGCAATTGGGGTTTGCGATGATACGGGTTTTATGGGTCAGCAGCGAAGCGTTTATTTCGGGAACAACCAGCGGAATTTCATCATCCATGCGCCAGGCCGAACTGTTATCGATAACAAAAGTGCCGGCTTCGGCAAAAAGAGGGGCGTACGTGCGCGAAACAGATGCCCCGGCCGAAAATATGGCAATTTCGGGTTTCATGGCAATAGCATCGGTTATACTCACAATTTTGCGGGGCATGTTGTTGAAAAGCAAATCTTTACCTACCGATTTTTCGGAAGCCACCGGGATGATCTCGGTAATTTTATCGAACGAAATGTACCGCGCTTCTTCCAGAACTTTAAGCATAACACTGCCAACTAATCCGGTGGCACCTACAAGGGCAATTTTCATATTTATCTTCTGATTATTATATACTTAACAAAATTTGTACTGGTTTTTAAAATGCACGTCGAATCTGTTTTTTGCATCATCGGGGCTATTTTATAACTTTACAAAAATTTTTTTGAACGGTGCAAAAATACTACATTTACCATCGTCGGAAATCAATCCTTTGCATTATGCATAAAATTCTGCTTTTTCTGGGAGCTGTTTTTATTCCTTTTGTAACAATGGCTCAGTTTACCGAAAATTTTTCGGATGGCGATTTCACTTCCAACCCAATCTGGACAGGCGATGTAGCCTTATTTAAGGTTAATGCCGCCTTTCAGTTGCAACTGAATGCCACGGGAGATGCTACTGCCACTCTGGCCGTGCCTATAACCTCATCGGCCGACATGGAATGGAGCTGCTGGGCTAAACTGCCTTTTGCGCCTTCCGACAACAATATGGCACGGGTTTACCTTTCGTCCGATCAGCAGGATTTAAAAAGTCCGCTCAATGGGTATTATATCAAATTGGGTGAAAGTGGCTCAAGTGATGCCATCGAACTTGTGCGTCAGTCAGGGAGCACACATACAGTGGTGTGCCGCGGCACCGAGGCTTTTATCGCTGCATCCTTTGCCATAAAAGTGAAAGTGGTTCGTACAAATGGAGGAAACTGGAAAGTGTATGCCGATGCAAGCGGAGGAAATAATTACCAGCTTCAGGCAAGCGGTATCGATAATACGTTTACAAATAACAGCTATTCAGGTGTTTACTGTAAATTTACCAGCAGCAACAGCACTAAGTTCTATTTCGACGATTTTTACGCAGGCCCGATTGTGGTTGACAATACACCTCCGGCTGCACTTTCGGCCGTATTGGAATCGAGCAATACATTATCCGTAACATTCAGCGAAGCTGTTGAACTTGCCAGCGCCACCAACCTCAATAATTATTCGGTTACACCCGGCGGAATTCTCCCGGGATCGGCTGCCCAGGATGTTATTGATCCTTCTGTTGTACATCTTACCTTTTCACAGGCCTTTACTCCCGATGTATCCTATACCTTGTCGGTAGCGAATGTAAAGGATCTCGCCGGAAATGTGATGACAACATCCCAATTCCCTTTTGCCCGGCATAGGGCAAAAACGTTCGATGTACTGGTAAATGAGATTATGGCTGACCCTACACCAACCGTAAGTATGCCTGATGCTGAGTATATTGAACTTTATAACCGTAGTGCTTTTCCGGTTGAGTTAAAAAACTGGGAATTGCTGCTTGGAAGCAGCCTGAAGCTTTTGCCACAGTACACTGTCCCAGCCGGTGGGTATGTTATTTTATGCGATGATGGTTCAAAACCTTTGCTCGAACCATTTGGCCCCGTGATCGATTTCAGCAGTTTTGCCGTTACCAATACAGGAAGTACAATAACGTTGAAGGATTATGCCGGCAATGTAATTCACTCTGTTTCCTATTCAGATGCCTGGTACCAGGATAGTTATAAAAAAGAAGGTGGCTGGTCGCTCGAAATGATTGATCCGTTAAATCCCTGTGGCGAAGCTGCGAACTGGAAGGTTTGCAACAACAACACCGGCGGCACTCCGGGCAAAATAAATTCGGTAAATGCACCCAATCCCGACAATGTTCCGCCCGCAATCAGCCGCGTAGGAGTGAACGATGCCCTGCACATAACAGTTTGGTTCACCGAATCGTGCGACAGCATCGAAATGGCTAAAAATGCTAATTATTCCATCGATAATGGAATAGGAAATCCTGCAAGTGTTTTGGTGCAAAGCCCTGGTTACAGCGTTGCTTATCTCACATTGCCCTCGTCATTGGCGGCAAACACAATTTATACACTTACAGGAACCGGCGGTATAACCGATTGTGCCGGAAACCCGGTTTTATCCGGAACTTCATACCGTTTTGCGATTCCGGTCGAGGCTGCGGCCAACGATATTGTGATCAACGAGTTGCTTTTCGATCCGGTTACAGGCTGTGTTGATTTTGTTGAAATTTACAACCGTTCCACTAAGGTAATTGATCTGAAAAGTTTGATATTAGCCAATTACGACACTATAGGACAGGTAATTACAAAATCGTGCGAAATAAGTGCACAACCATTTCTGAGCCTTCCGGGTGATTATTTTGCGCTATCGACGGATAGTTCGGCAGTGAGGAAATTTTATAAAACTACCAATCCGGCAGGATTTATCAATATGGCAACTTTCCCTACCATGAACAACGAAGATGGTGTGGTTGCCATTGCCGGCAAAGGAGGTATGCTACTCGATTTGGTAACCTATACTGCCGCAATGCAATATCCCTTACTCACCAGTGTTGACGGTGTTTCGCTCGAAAGGATAAGCCCTGAAAGGCTTTCAGATGATGTAACAAACTGGCATTCAGCGTCCGAAGCGGCAGGATATGGAACGCCTGGGTATAAAAACTCGCAATTTGGAGTAACAATCACCGATAACAATGAAATTTCGCTTTCGCCTGATATTTTCTCGCCCGATAATGACGGGTATAATGATGTTCTGAACATTGCATACACTTTCGGGGCATCCGGAAACAATGCCACAATCACCATTTACGATGCCAGCGGCCGGCTGGTGCGCAACCTCGTAAACCAGGAATTATGCGGAACTACAGGTGTGTTTTCGTGGGACGGCATTACCAACGACAAGCTGAAAGCCTCCATCGGCAGGTATATTATTTTTGTAGAGATCTTCGACTTGCAGGGAAATGTAAAGCGTTATAAGAAGTCAACTATATTGGGAGGGAAGTTATGAGTTATACTTCGAACGGGATAAATTGCACCATTCTGGTTTTAAGGTTCCAGGTTCCAGGTTCCAAGTTCAAGGTTCCAGGTCTCCAATTCACTATATGCACCAGGTTATTAAATAAATGATTTACAGGATTTTAAGCTGATGATCTCATTGATTTTCACTTAGGATTTGGATCTGGAATTTTTAAAACGTGCAAAATATACTGTTTCGTTCTGTTTTTTAGTATAAAATGATTTTTGCGAAAAGACTATTCCAAAGGGACTATTCAGGTAAATCTTCTTTATATTCATCCGGGATGCTGATTTGAGAAAAAAATACTTTTTTTACAATCATCATATTTTCAACGTTATACATTCTATATCATGCACATTTATTACTAATGGCAATATAAGTTTGAGTGCTTTACTCCAAACAAAAAATGAAGTAAAGTGTTAATTCAGGTAAATATTTCAAATTCTCACCATGCACATTCTATCCCGGTTATTCAGCTTCAGGCTGATATTACCCCTGTTTATACTATCTGCATGTGGCCAGGCACAAAACGTGAACACGCAAAACGCAACAAATAATCTAACTGATAAACCTATGAACCCGTATTATTCGCAAACCGACACCGGTAAATTGGTTTTACCGGATGCCGAATGGAAAAAGATATTACCCGAAGGTGTTTACGAAGTATCGCGCCATGCGGATACCGAGCGTGCCTTTACCGGGAAATACTGGAACACGGATGAAAAAGGAACCTATTACTGCGCGGCTTGTGGCAATATGCTTTTCCGTTCGGATGCCAAGTTTTCGAGCAGTTGCGGTTGGCCGAGTTTTTTCGAGCAGGCAAACAAATCCAGCATTGTGTATAAAGAGGACAATAAATATGGAATGAAACGAATTGAAGCTCTCTGTGGCAGATGCAACGGGCATTTAGGTCATTTGTTCGATGATGGACCGGAGCCCACCGGGAAAAGATATTGCATGAATTCTGTCGTTCTTGATTTTGTTCCTGATAAAAAATAAAAAATCATTTTGCCGTTGTCAGCAAAATGATCTTCGGAAGTATTCGCAATTCTGTATCAGATTCTGTTATTTATTTCATCCGCCCCTCGCCGCAGCGCCCCTCGCCTTGTCACCCCTCGCCCCTCGCCCCTCAATTAAATGCTGTAAATTAATTGACTATTAACTCTTTGTGACATGCACTTCTGGTTTACGGCTAATAATCTGGTCGAACATCGAAACCAGGAGCAAGGCTATCGAAACGGGGACAAAGTAAGCGTATTTGCCAAGGGCTCCTATTTTGCCAAATAATTGTCCAATAGTAACAACAGCATCGGAAATCAAGTTACCGGCCATTTGCGCAGCTGATGTACCGAGTGCCTGGGTATCAAAATCAAAAACTGTCCATGCAGGAAAGATGAGCATGAGTATAGCAACACCGGCAGCCACGGCTAGTATGCCGTACTGATAGGTGATCATCCATTTTTTGACCGGCTCGGGTTGAACCAGCAGGCGATCCATGATACGCGCAGTGAATCCTTCCGAAGGCTTGTCGAGCCGGGTGCGGCTTACAATCCGGCGGATCGCTTCATCGTGGTTTTTAGTGTCTGTTGTCATGGTTCATCAGGTATTTCGAGGTTCAAAAGTACAATTTTTTCAAACTACAGTTTCATATTTCATTTTCATCTGCAATTCGTCGTGGAGTTTTTTGCGGATGCGGAACAATTTTACTTTTACATTCGACACGCTCAACCCGGTGATCTGGCTGATATCGTCGATGGTATTTTCTTTCAGATAAAAAAGTGTTACAATGGCACTTTCTTCGGCGGGCAGGTTATTGATGGCTTCGTTTACCAGTTTCGACTGTAGTTCGGCATCAAGTGTATCGAGATTTTCAAATATTTCGTCCTCTGTCGTATCACTCACTACGCGTTCGTCGAGTTGTGTAAAATCCTGTTTTTTGCGCCTGGTATGCGAAATAGCCGCATTATATACTATCCTGTACAGCCAGGTACTGAATTTCGACTCCCCTTTAAACGACCTCAACGACTGGTATGCCTTGATGAATGCATCCTGAGCAATTTCCTCGGCGTCCTCGCGGTTACGCACAATTTTATTGGCAATGGTGAACGCCATATCGCTGTGCTTTTCAACCAGGACGGCAAATGCGGCGGTGTTTCCCGCAAGTACTCTCTGCACGTGAAAAATGTCGTCCTGTTCTTTCATGTGTTCATATGACGCAGGTTGGAGGATAAGGTTACATTTGAGGGCTTCTGGTGGCTGGTTTCTGGTCTGATAGGATTTGCGATTTCGGATTTACGATTTCAGATTAACCTTTTTCTATATTCTATTTTCCATTTCTCAAAATTACAAAAAAAATCTCCATTTTGTAACCTGTTTCAGATTGTAACGTCATAAAGGGCAGATAACAAAATTAGTAAACATTAAAACTCTCGTAAAATGAATAATGCTGAATTTTTAATCCCGATCTCGTTTTTTGCCATGATATTAGGCATTGTTTATATGTCGTACCGTAAAAAGGAACGCATGGCGCTGATACAAAGCGGCCGCGATGCCTCGATACTGAAGGAAGATGGTCGTTGCTATTCATCATTAAAATGGGGCCTGTTACTTTTTGGTGTTGGGCTTGGGTTGCTGATAGCCGAGTTTATGGCAAAGTACCAGGTGATGTCGCCTGAAGCTGCTTACTTCTCAATGGCTTCTATTTTTGGCGGCATGGCCCTGATAATTGATTTTTTCATCGAGAAATTCCGCAAAGAAAAGGATGCCGCATCAGCAAAAAGCGAATAGACTCCATTGATCTTCTGATCGTTGAGGGCTTTGTCAGCGGATGGTGACTTTCTCGCTATAAAATTCTTTGCCCGAGTTGATCTGGATCAGATAGATTCCGGTAGGAAGATGCCCGAGGTTGATGGATTGAGAAAGCGAGGCTGACAACGATTTTGTTTCCACTAACTGGCCAGTTGCATTGTAAACGTGGATCATCCCTTTTTGTAAAGTAGTTTGTTTGATATTTACAGTTTTGCCGGTCACATAAACCTGAATTCCTTTATTAGCTGCCTCTCCAGATATTCCATTCGTTGATTTCAAGTGCAAAACGAACCTGTTTATTTCGTCGCCCGGTAAAGCCGAAAACGAATAGACAGGTTCCTTTTGCAGTTCCTGTTTTTTGTCGGTTTTCAAGTCTTCGAGGGTAATAATTTCGGACGCAGGAAAACTATTGGATGTAAGCGTAATTGTATAATTATTTACCAAAGTGGGCATCAAACCGAGCACAATTTTTTCTGTGCTTTCTTCAAGCTGGTCGATACAGAAATTCTTTCCTGATTTTACAGTAAACAGGTTGGAGGCATCGCTGTTCATGCTCAGTAATTTTTCGGCACCCGTAGTCCCGTCAAAAGCAGCAGACCTGTGAATAAGAATCTCATCTTTTAGATTGTTGTTCGCATTTGTTAACTCTATCCTTAATTGGTTTGGTATTTCCTGACTGTTTTTTAACCAGGCCTGGTTACTGTGCAGGCGCATCTCATTCGTAAAACCAACAAGGTTCGTTGCTGATGCTTGTACGAAAAATCCTTGCATGGGTGCAATATTTTTTGTTGCTCCGTTTATGCCTCCTGATACAACCAAATAACTTGCATAACTGCCATCAGATAGTGCTGTCCAATAAGCAGCATCAGCAAGTTTTGATCCTGCAGCGGTATTAAATTTATCAAAATCAATAGACGAAGGATATGGGTTACCGACCAGGTTCCATGGGTTGGAAGAATTCAAAATTTGTTTGGATATGGTTCCGGTTTGGAGTGTGCCGCTAAAGGTTTTTGTACTTCCATTCCCAGCAGGATTTAAATATCCGGGACTGTATGCTACCAGGTAACCGCTGCCTGTTTTGAACTGAGGGGCTGAAGAGTGATCGGGATCAAAATCAGCATTCAGATGGGAGCCATTACGAATATTGATCCAGGGCAGGCCAGTGCTCAGACTTTCCGCAGGATCCCACCGAAAAAAGTCAAAAGTAGTATTATTCATATCCAATGGTGCAAAAGCAGGCTGTATGGACTGTAAAGACACGGGAGATGAAAGGAAATGCCATCCGTTATCATTGGCAATGATTCGCTCAACCTTAGCAGTACCCGAAACGGTTCCGTTTGTAATAAGCGATGCCCCGGAAGCAATAGTAAAATTGCCTGAACTGATGGTGAAATTGTTAAAAGTAACCGCATTATTCAAAATAACTCCGGCCAGGTTAGCGCTGATAACCGTTGAATATGAATTACAATTAATGCTTCCCTGCCCCGAAATAAGCTGGGCTGAAATTCCATTCAAATTAACGGTTGCCGGTGAAGGCGGGTTAAAATTCAGCGATTGGCCGGAAGCAACTGCAACATTTCCCTTCAGGTTTATGGCTCCTCTAAGGTTAAAGCCACAGTTTCCGGATGTAATGGTCAAATCATGGACGGTTAAATCGCCTAAACCACCCATGGCATTCAGATCCGTTGATGTCGAATTAATTTCAAGTCTGCCGTATGTTCTGCCCGAAAGATCGGGTGCCCCCGGTGAAGCGGTGAATTTATACGAACTGCCCGTATTAAAAACAACTACGCTTTCGGGAGCCGTTTTGCCAAAAGGATTGTTCCCTCCGTTGTGAATATAGCTTGAACCATCACCAAAAACTACTGAATTAGATGTAGATGTTCCAAATGCATTGCCGGTAAAGGCATTTCCGGTCGTGAAAGTGGCTCCCGAATTAAAGGTAATTCCGTTTTCACCGCTTGCCATTAATCGGTGTGCTGCATTTTGAAAAATAATATTTCCGCTTATGCTGCCTACATTTCCAACTGGCAAATTAATTAGAACCGGATTGGCAGCATTAACATTTAGTGTGGAACCGGAAGCAATTTCGAGTTGTGGCGCAGCGGAAACTGGTGTGCCAATATTTATAGTACGCGAGGCTGGGGCAGTTGCTAGGTTTACGCTTGCATTGTTAATTAACCGCAATCTGCCGATGTTTTCAGCTGAGGTAAAATCAGTTGTGGCCAAAGGGCTTGCCTGAGAGTTTCCATCAAATACCAGGATATCATTTGCCGCAGGAGCCGTGCGCGGAGGCGACCAGCTGGAAGCGGTATTCCAGTTGCCTGAAGCTGTATTCCAGGTATATGTTTTTGCAGTAAAGTTATAAGTTATAGGTACACAATTGTATCCTGAAACTACCAATTGCACGTTATCGGCATTTCCGACAGCAGGACTCAACGTAACCGTAGCCTGGCCGGACGCGTCGGTTGTAGCTTTTCCAAGCATTACACCTCCCTCCAGTACAACACAACTTAAACCGGCCACAGCCGAACCCTCAGATGTAACAGTAACAACCATTGATGTTGCCCCGGGAGCAATACCGGAATAAACGGTTTTAATTGTCATCGGGTTGTCGGTAAATACCGACATTGCGGGATCGCCAAGCACTGTACAGTCGTAAAAACACCAGCGTAGCGCTCCTTCTTCCCATTGTCCGGGAGCGGTAACCCAGGGTGCAGATGCAATCTTCGATTGGGTGTGAGCACTACCAATCCGGTTTATCTTATCGTGAAAAAGGGCATCCATAAATTCACGATGAATGTGAGCCGATGGACCTTCAGAAGTTCCTTCGTTAAACCAGCCATACCGTGAGTTTGCTATGATTGCAGCGGCAAAGTTGTCGATGGCTACTGTTCTTTCTGCAATGCAGTCATCCCAATCAAAACCACCGCAATTGCATCCATGAGTGTATGCAACAGTAAAATTATGATTCGTTCCATTCAGCCCCGAGAAATTTTGATTGGTTATGTCTGCCATTCCCATACGCATCATAGTTTGATAATTTGCATGCCCTACATGATTTAGCATAGGGCGCCCCATATTCAGGTGATTCATCAGGTCCTGTTTGAGCCAGGCTGCTGCTGCTGTAACATCGTAAAGCTTGTCAAAAGTATAATTTGCAGGAATACCTGTTGTTGTATATCCATTGTCAGTGCATTGTCCGATTAGGAGTTCCATGTATATACTGCCTTGCGTGTAGTATGGGGCAGGGTATAAATATTCACCGGCCATGAGCACATTTCGGAATTCGCCATCCACCGGGGTAAACTGGTAGCTGTAACTTTTGTGTAACATGGAATTTAATTCGGCGAGGTTGCTGAAAGGTAGACGTCCAACCGAGATTTCCGGCAATAGATCAGCTTCCTCCGGATTAAAGGGTGCTAATGTATCGGCAGGTTCACCCCATTTTGTGTCTCCGTCTGCATTCCAGGTGCCATCCAAAGCCGAAAAATAAAGATCTGAAGGAATACTATTATCCGAATACCCTCCCCCCGATTTCACATAGCCATAAAAACCACGGTAAGGCATCAGTTCCGTATCACCTGCCAGCAATACATGCTGAATGCCATGAGACTGGTATTCCTGGATAATGTAATTCCTCATTTTGTCCGGTACATCCACCCCGCTCATGGTAGATATTATCGTTTCCAGCGTAACAAGTTGTGAACGCAATCCCTGTTTCAGATATGATGCGCGATAACCTTCAAAAGCTCCCGAATAAGCTGTAGTACAAATAATCAGAAGTTCATAATTGTCGGTAGTTGGTTTACGGGATGCAGCGTAAAAGGAATCCATTTCGCTGTTGTCGGCAAACCTGACGGCCTGATCGTTACCGTATGACAGATTTGATAACGCCTTTTGTGCATCTTCGTTTGGTTCACTATGGACCGTTACTTTAGCGGTTTTATAATACGAAACCAAGCCTGAGACCGGATTGTATCTGACGGGTGTAAAAGTTGACAGAGCAAAAGCTCTCCCGTTCAAAAAAGAAGTGACCAGGTGGCCTTTGGGATCAGCCGGATAGCTTACATTACTACTGTATAATGCTTCATCTTTGATAAATGATCGTTTAATGCCACCCGAAACGGGTTGAACTTCCTGCTGGGGAGAAATACTAAATTTGCCGGGAAGCACTATTTCGTCACTAAAAGTAATTTCAATATTCTTGGCTGATTCGCCCGGAGGCAACATGAGTTTAACCTGCTGATATGGAATGGCAGGCTGGCCCGGAAGAGCCGTAAGCAGGGTGTTTTCAAAATTCACTGCCCGGTATTCACCGGATTTTGTAATAGTCGGCGGGTTAAAGTGATAAACAAACTTAACTTCCCCGGCAAATGACCAAAACGTAAATGTGAACAGCAATGTAAAAAGGATGGCTGTAGCTTTCATGATGCAGAATCGATTTTATTTTACATATAACAAAGTTAACTCAGAACGATTATTTTACAAAACGAAATTTGTTTACGAACTCACAATCAGGTTTTTATTGTTCGAAAAGCCAAACGCCCTTATTGATGTAGGCTTTTGTGTCCAGTTGTTCGAGCATGAATGACGCAACATTTGCTCGTGAAATCTTAGGGCTGCCTTTCAGCAAAATCTTTTCGCTGCCGTGTTTCAAAATTCCTGTCCATGAACCATCCGTAAGCCCGCCGGGGCGAACAAGCGTCCACTGCAATTTGCTTTTCATGATGCGTTGTTCGTTTGCACTATGATCAGCAAGAGGCACACGCAGCATAACATCGGCTATTAAAAAACGGGCAATCGATCCCATGAGATTCCGACTTTCGCCGGCACCAATGCTCGACAGGTAAATAAATCGTTTGGTGCCCGGTTGTTCCATAATGGTAACAATGTTGTTAATTCCGGCAATAATGTCTGGTGCATGTTTGGTTAATGAGCCACCTCCAAGTGTCGAAAAAACAACATCGGCTTCCTGCAAGGCTTCTTTTAGTTTACCTTTATTATCGAGGTTTCCGATTACAATTCGCAGGTTTGGGTGATTTTGTGCCAAAGCACCCTCCCGGCGCAGGTAAGCTGTAACCTGATGGCCTTTGGACAGGGCTTGTTTCGTGAGAAGGGTGCCGGTTTTTCCGCTGGCTCCGAAAATGACTATTTTCATAGATGGGTTTTAAAAATGTTGTTCAAAAAATCAGGGTTTGCTCAAAGGGTCCTTCTGCATAGCCAGGAAAACGAGATCTCGATAAAGAACAAAAAAGTTAAAAAAATGTTTTTTCAGCATTATCATTGGGGTTTCGTCATCTTAAGCAACTGCAAACGGCAATTCCCGGTAGCTGAAATGTTCGCCTGGGAAAGCGATTGAATAAGGCTTTGTAACTTAATAGACAACAAGTACTTTTGTAACCTTAAACATCTCCATTTTTTCCCTTATGAACCAGAATCAGATTGATTTTTACAATTCCCTTTCGCAGGAAGAACAGTATATTTTGAGTATGTCAGCAATGATTACCGACAATATTTCGGTTTATTATTACCCTGCCGATATATTAAGGAAGAAAAAAATATCGAATTATAAAATTGAGGCTATCCTGCAAACTGCCCGTGATAAAGGGCTTTTTGTGAGAAATAGTAGCAGGGAATACGATGTTTCTCCTGAATTTTTGATTTATATATTTCCGAAATTTAAAGACTATCCCGAGGCATGGAAGGAAATCGGAGAACGGAATAGCTTTTATTATTACAGGAGTACGAACCTCAGGCAACTGAAGGATTTTTTGCACCGCTTGCTTTACGATAAAGAGAACTATCCCAAAACTGAGGAAAGGTTCTTGTCGGGCGGATTTTCGTCACTAAGCCATTCAATGACTAGCTTGCTGGATATCAAAGCCTACTGGGAATGCTTGCCAATGGTAAGTTTTACCATAATCAGCGACCTGATTATTACTAAAATTAACCGTTGTATCGGGGAACTGGAGCCTATGGCCGCATTACACCAGTATATCGAAAATCTGAAAAACGAAGTTGCCTTTCAAAATGGCAGATTGCTGCCATCGGTTAAAATAAATCAGGATTTTTACCTTGGTAATTTTAATGAGGCCCTTGCCGAAAACATGTACGAATCCAGAGCCTATATTATAACAGCCATCAATCAACTGCTTACCAACGATTTAAAACAGGCATTGGTTAATTTTGAAAAGGGTTTAAAAGCACAACGCTCCATTTTCAGAGGTGCACAATTGCCTGTTGATCCAGTTGATGCCTTTTATTACCTGACTGCACTTTTGTGTGCAACTCCCGAAGTATCAGCCCCCGTATTTCAAAAAATTTACAACAGTATACTAAAAAAGCTAATTTCGCCAAGCGATGATATTTTTAAATGTGTTCTCCTTTATGCAATCAACGACAAAAAGGAACTTTCAATAAAACAGGAAATACTGAAAAAAAATATTCTTGACGAAAATAACGACTATTATAATTTAATAAAATTCCTTGTTTTATATCTTGTTGAAAGCAAACCCGACAACCTGTTGTTAACCAAAGCCTTGCGCCTCACTAAAAAAGCCTGGAAGAACGGTTATTCCCTCCTGGCTTTTGAATCTGCATACATTTTAAAACAATGGTATGCCAATAACGAGACAGATGCTTTGTATGAAAACATATCAGCGCATTTCGATTTTGAACCAGCCATTTCACTCATTTCGAGGCAGGAGGACTGGGAAAAAGCACTTAATGCTTTTCTTTCGGTGGGCGCTGGAAAAAGCACTGCAGCAAATGGTGAACAAGGCAAATACCGGGTCGTATATTATGTGAATTTAGAAAAAAGTATCAGCATTCAGCCTGTATTGCAAACACGTACAGCAAAAAGTTGGACATCAGGTCGTAACATTGCTTTGAAAACCTTTTATACCGGAAAAACCGAAGGAATGACCGAACAGGATTACCGCATTTGTAAAAATGTAAAAGTTCACGGTGGTTTTTACGGCTCCGACGAATATTATTTACCTGACAGTACTTTAAAAGATCTCATTGGCCATCCTTTCGTTTTTTTAAACGGTTCCGACGACCTCCTTGTAGAATTGATTGATGCAAAACCGGTGCTCCAGGTAATTAAAACAGCCAAAGGCTATACCCTGGCAACCGATATTAAAGATATTTCGCAACAGCTTATTGTGAAGAAAGAAACGAACACACGTTACAAAATATACGATCTGAGCGGTCAGCAGCAAAAAATTATCGAAGCGATTCAACTGCAGAAAATTGTAGTTCCCGACCAGGGAAAGGAAAAACTGATGCAGGTTTTAGGTAATTTCAGTTCGTATTTCACGGTCCATTCCGATTTAGCGGTTAGCGAAAGCACAAAGGTTAAAAAAGTGGTTGCCGATTCGCGCATCCGGGTGCAGTTGCTGCCTCTCGGCGAGGGGCTGAAAGCCGAGTTATTTGCCAAACCCTTTGGAGGTCATCCTCCTTATTGCAAGCCGGGTAAAGGCGGTAAAACTTTAATTGCGAACGAAAAAGGCGAACAATTCCAGGTAACGCGAAACCTCACAGCCGAGATGGAATCCTCCGATTTGTTGATGGAAAAAATTCAGTCGCTCGAAAGTGTGGATATCAGCGATGATCTGATTGCTTTCGGAAACCCGATGGATTCGTTGCACCTGCTGGATATATTGTGCTCTCACCAGGATATATGCGTTGTTGAATGGCCTGAAGGTGAACGCTTTAAAATCAGGGGGACAATAAATTTTAACAACCTGAACCTTAAGATAAAATCGCAGACCAACTGGTTTGAGCTGCAAGGCGAATTGAAAGTGGATGAAAATACCGTTATCACCCTGCAGCAGTTACTCGAACTCACGGCAAAGGGCCACAACCGCTTTATCGAACTCAAAAAGGGGGAGTTCCTGGCGTTGAGCGATCGCCTGAAAAAACAACTGGAAGAGTTGCGGACTTTTTCGACCTCGGAAAAAAACGGGATACAGATCAATAAATTTGCATCGGTGGCCTTAGGCGATTTCTTTGATGATGTCGAGAATCTGAAATCGGATAAAGCGTGGAAGGAATTTCAGCAACGACTGGATATGGTTCAAACCACCGACACGCAGATTCCTTCCAATTTGCAAGCCGATCTTCGTCCCTACCAGGAAGATGGATTCCGCTGGCTATCGCGCCTGGCCGAATGGGAAGGTGGTGCCTGCCTTGCCGACGATATGGGATTAGGAAAAACCATCCAGGCATTGGCTATCCTTTTACACAGGGCACAGGCAGGAGCAGCACTCGTAATCTGCCCGGTTTCGGTCGTGCACAACTGGATAAGCGAAACAGCCAAATTTGCGCCTTCGCTGAAAGTAAAAACGCTTACAAATTTAAACCGTGAGCAGACCATGAAGAACCTGGAACCCGGCGATTTGCTGATCACTTCCTACGGGCTGCTGCAATCGGAAGAAAAAGCATTTGCCGAAACTCCTTTTGCCACCATTATTCTCGACGAAGCTCAAACCATTAAAAATTATACAACCAAAACCTCGAAAGCAGCGATGCTGTTGCAAGCCCCTTTCCGGATGGTGCTTACCGGAACTCCGATTCAGAACCATTTAGGCGAAATCTGGAACCTGTTCAACTTTATCAATCCTGGCTTGTTGGGATCGCTTTCGCATTTTACCGATACATTTATTAAATCGGACGATGACCATGCCCGCAGGCATTTAAAAAAACTGATTGCACCATTCATACTGCGCCGCACAAAATCGGCCGTATTGGATGAATTGCCGGCTAAAACAGAAATTGTAAGGAAAGTGCAACTCAGCAGCGAAGAAATGGCGTTTTACGAAGCGTTGCGACGCCAGGCAATTGCTAACCTGGAAAGCGACGACAGCGCACAAGGGGCAAAACATCTGAAAGCATTGGCCGAAATTACCCGGCTTCGTCAGGCATGTTGCAACCCCGCCCTCGTAAATCCCGAAATCAATATTGCCTCAACCAAACTCTCCACTTTCCTCGAAATTGTGGCCGAACTGATAGAGAATAAGCATAAGGCACTCGTTTTTAGTCAATTTGTAACCCATCTTACCATAGTTCGCGCTGCCCTTGATAAGCTGGGAATCAAGTATCAGTATTTAGATGGTTCGTGTTCCATGTCCGACAGGGAAAAAAGTGTGAAAAATTTTCAGGGTGGTGAAGGCGATTTATTTCTTATAAGCCTGAAAGCAGGTGGATTAGGACTTAACCTGACAGCTGCTGATTTTGTTATTCACCTCGATCCCTGGTGGAATCCTGCTGTCGAAGACCAGGCCTCAGACCGGGCACACCGTATCGGGCAAATCCGGCCGGTTACCATTTATCGTTTGGTAGCCGAAAATACTATCGAAGAAAAAATCATCCATTTGCATAACACCAAGCGCAACCTTGCCGATACTTTACTCGAAGGCAGTGACCAATCCGCAAAATTATCGATGGCCGAACTGGTATCATTAATAAAAGAAAGAGATTAATTTTGCGCTTGCTAAAATCAAGAAAAAAATTGAAAATGCGATTTCTATGAGTCAAACTATCGCCTATATGGCCTTGCTTGTTCGCGATTATGAGGAGGCTATTGATTTCTATGTGGGGAAATTGCATTTCACCCTTAGAGAAGACACCGTTATAAGCGACACCAAACGCTGGGTACTTGTTTCGCCACCCGGTTCAGCCGGATGTTGCCTTTTACTTGCAAAAGCCGCTAACGAGGAACAACAAAGCCGGGTCGGCAATCAAACCGGCGGAAGGGTATTTCTGTTTCTGAACACCGGTAATTTTGAACGTGATTATCAGAATTTACTTGATAATGAGGTAACTATTGTTAGGAAACCCAATAAAGAAACCTATGGAATTGTAGCAGTATTTGCCGATTTATACGGTAACCTGTGGGATTTAATTGAACCGGTTTAAATAATTGATTTTTATTGCTTTATAAATTTCCTGATAACAATATCATTTCCTGTTTCGATATAAAGAAGATAAATACCTGTTTTTAGTGCTGAAATATTCAATTCGATAAGGCAATATGCGGATTGTATCTTGTTTGCAATCAAACATTTACCCTCTATGTTTTTAATTGTTATGTTGCAGTTATTAATAGGTGTATTGTGTTTTATAAACAATTTTTCGCTTGCCGGATTGGGAAAAACCACAAAATCGGTTTCTAAAATTGATGCGGTATAGGTTACTATTTCATACCGGCTGCAATCGGTAAATTCTCCAGCCAAAAATCGTTCTTTTGCCGGGATCGTTCCTGAATTAAGGGTATTGGGAATACCGATGTCAGGCCAAATGGGGCCTGGATTCCAGAAAGCAGGTGCAGCCTCAAGATAATACGAGCTGTCGGGCAGATTTGTAGTGCCTTCGGGGATGATTACCCCGTTTTTATTGTTTCCGTACTGTATATGTCCCGTTCCGGTGATGGTGTATGCACCATGCGAAAACGGCCATGTTGAGCCGGTTCCGGTAATCTCATTTCCAACAAAATTCTGATTGTTAGTAAGTGCGGAAGTCATTATAATGCCATATAATTCAACCCGGTTACGGAAAAAGGTATTATACGGACCTGATGGGCCCCAGGTTTGGTCGATATAAATGGTTTGCAAAATATTTCCTTCGAATAAATTGGCAAAAGAGTAATGCCCGTGCAGCGAAATATCTCCGCAATAATCCTGTGGGTATTCCATCGAGCCATTGCGGTATGGGTTTAGCGAATAATTATAAGCAAATACATTCCCGTTTGCTCCCTGTTTGGTCATCATAGCATGGCGCAGATGATTGAAAATATTGTTTTGAACAAGGCACAGGCTGGCATGCGAAATGAGGGTAACACCGTAGCCCTTGGTTCCCGAACCATCATACATATAGGCATCGTGGAAATAACATCCACTCACGCTGATGTTCGAACTCACCCCTATCATGCAATGGCTTCCCTGGCTTTTATTGCTCTCAACACCGCGGATTTCACAATTTACAGCGTAATTGAATTCAAAATTATACCCGGTACCTGTAACCGAATTATCAGTTCGTTCCACACTCAAACACGAAATGCCTGAAGCACAGCAAGGCAGTATTTTTTGAATCTGCAAGTTTAATGTCGTGTCGAAATCAATACGGAGTTCGTCGTACAATAAAAGTGTATCACCACTAATTAATTCAATATGAACCATTTGCCCGACAGAATATGTAGCCCACGCAGCCGGGTTTACATCCCATGAATCATTGTCTTCGCGTATTTCGCAATAACTATCTGCAGAAAATAGTCCCGGATTTGCAACCGTTATTTTATGTGATCCTTTTCGAAAACCGGTGAGAATATCAGTAAAAATGTTCGTACCTGATCCCGAAAAGCTAAAACCGGTACCGCTGTGTGCAATTTTAATAAACGAGGAATCTGAACCGGCGCCTAACAGCCATATTGAGTCCGGCATAGCAACTGAGGACGAAAACAGGAACGATCCAGGTGGAAAAACCACGACTCCAGGATGCCCGCCAAATGACTCCATGGCAGTTTGCAGGGCGCCGGAATTGTCTGTCAGCCCATCACCCACCCCACCAAAGGAAATAATGCTTTTTTCGGGTGCTGAATCCGGGAAAATAAACTTTATGCCGGCTTGCGACCAGTCAACACGGCTTTCGGGAGGAATAACCTGTGTAAAGGCTCGTATAACGAAAACAGACAGGAACAGAAATGCAAGAGGTATTTTTTGTGCCGTAAGCATTTGAAAGTATATTTTGGGATATTTATGACTTTAAACTCCCAGATCTTTTTCCTCCTAAAGATATATGATTCCTTCTGACAAATTATTTATTAATTTCGTCCAATTACACTGGTGTGTGCAGTGCAATTATCAATACTTTTTACCAAGCGGCACTGTAATACCTAACCATGGAATGGCAACGAAGGTATCCATATCTGCACCGGCCGGTATAACAAGGCCGTAATCAAATCCGATTTTTCTTGAAACGGTTCGTCCGCCGAACATAAGAAGAAAAACGCTTCCATCGGCGGCACCAAAGTAATAATTTTCAGTAAGCAAGTACCCTCTTGGCCCAACTCTCAGCATTCCGCTAAGTGTAACTATTGGGCTGGAAGTCCCTTCGCCTCCCGCAAATCCGTAACCTAATCCTAAAGTAAGGTTGTTGTTTCGGTTTCCGACTGTACCCAGGCCGTAGAAAATCCCAAAAGCTCTTGGGTCTTCTCCTAATACAGTACCCACAATTGCCCCTGCACCAAGGTTAAACTTATCCTTAACCACGGGTATAGAAAACTTAGGTACTATCCAAACCGGTGTGGAAACACCCCCTAACAAAAACAACGGAATCATGCCGGCCCCCACCGAGAAATAATCGGTAACTCCCACGCTGGCCTGGTTCCAGAATACCCAGATATTCTGGTAATATCCTTCGCCTTTTTTTAATCCGTAGCCATTTGGAGACCAGAAATAACGGCTCGACTGTGAGTTTTCGCCCCAGAGCTTACCCGATTTTATGCTTGTTGGCTCTATGTGAGACATCAATTTAATGGTAGCTCGCGGGATGACTATTTTACCAAGTAACTTTGTGTTAATTTCGACCTGCAAAGAGTCTTCGGCCTGCAATAACCCAATATACTCATTTCCATCGATGGTTTCGATCCTGACCAGATTAGCCGAATCGGGTTGAACCTGACTGAAGGCGTTGTTTACCAACAAGACCAGAAATAGAATTAATGTTATCGGAATTAATTTTTTCATGACTTAAGGGGTTAAATGGATAAATCAAACTATTGCTAACGACACATCAACCTTCATTGATATTAGTATAACAAAAAAGAAGGTAATTTGATTGTCAACTATCAGCAGATGAGCAGATGCCTGATATAAAAGGGCTCTAAAAAAAAGTGCAGTTTTATAATTTGGTGTATTTTCCATTCTCCATTCGCAAACGCTCGCCCCTGTTGCCAAGCTTTTTATAGCTCACATGCACCCATGCCGGGGCTTCCGGTTTTCCGCTTTCGGAAATCACCTGGTCGAAAACCAGGTTATCGCGAATTAGTTGAAACAACAAGAGGTTGTTATCGCAGTCCAGGTCGGCAGCTTCGCCTTTGCAATGCTGGCTGGTAGGAACGCCATTTGCTAACCTGTTAACCTCCGCCGACCTGAAACCGCTGTTAACATGTATCGGCCTTCCGTACAACTCCCGAAGCGGGTCGAGCACGTTTTTTACAAGCTCGGTCAGGGCTTCGGTTTCGGCCTGGTTGGGTATGTTCGGCAAGCCTGATTTGGTTACTGTTAATTCAGCTAAGGTAAAATACTTCCCGATACTCATGGTTTCGATTTTTAAAATGGTTTGGGTTTAAAAAGCGCTTTTCTAAAAATTATCATCATTACATAAAATGGATCAGACAAAAACTGAGTATAAAGATATGAAATAATTTAGCGTAATAGTATATTTAAGTGTAGTAGCTAATTTCCTAATCGCAACAAGCCAGAATCAAAAAGAATGAAAACCACTTAACATTTAAATGAAAATTAAAAAGTAATAGGTTGCAATACTTCATCATTTTGTGTTCTGTGTTTAATGTTTTTAATTCCTTAATCAAATATTATCCCAGAAAGGCACCAAGATATAAGATTAAGGTGCTAATTATCCCTATCCATCAATCCCGCGGTGTATTCCTGAAGCGATTCCATGGCTTCGGCAGGCAAACTGATGCGCGACATATCGACAAGGGCTTTCTGATAATACTCGTCGATGAGATCGCGAGTGAGTATTTCGATATTCAATTGATCGAAAATCCCCTTTACTTTCATGACTTTATCCTTACTCCCTTCATTTTGAGAGGAATACAAGCGGCGGAAATACTCAATTTGCGCCCCGGCCAATTCAAGTGCTTTCAGGTAAAGGTAGGTTTTCTTCCCGGCAATAATATCGCCGCCACTCACCTTGCCAAATTTTTCCTGAACACCATACACATCCAGCAAATCATCCCTGAGTTGAAATGCCAGGCCAATATTTATTCCGAAATTATAAATATGGTCACAATCGGCAGCTCCGGCATTGGCGATAATAGCGCCCGTTTTAAGGCTTGCCGCTAACAGAACAGCCGTTTTAAGGCGTATCATTTCGATATAATCGGCAATGGTCACATTTTCGCGGTTTTCGTAATCCATGTCGTACTGCTGCCCCTCGCATACTTCGATAGCGGTTTGGTTAAACAGTTCCACCACCTGCGAAATGGCCTGCAGACGGGTGCGAAGCATGTATTTGTTAGCCAAAGCGAACATGGTGTCGCCGGCTAAAATGGCAACATTGGAGTTCCACTTTTTATATACCGTTTCCTTCCCGCGCCTGAGCGGAGCCGCATCCATAATATCGTCGTGCAGCAAGGTGAAGTTGTGAAACAACTCAATTCCGATGGCAGGATGTATGGCATCGCTGATATCGCCGCCGAACATCTGGCAGGAGGCGAGTACCAGCAAGGGCCGGAGTCGTTTGCCTCCAAGCCCTAAGGTATAAGTTATCGGATTGTAAAGATCAGCGGGTGATGATGGAAACTGAAGTTCGCTGAAAGCTTCTTCAAGGCGAAGCTGAAGTTCCTGTACTGCGTTCATTAGTCGTAGTTTATTCCATTTCGGGCAACTCCATCAGGTACTGGCCGTAACCGCTTTTAAGCAATGGAGTAGCTACTTTTATAAGTTGAGTCCTGTCGATAAAACCGTTGCGATAGGCAAGTTCTTCGATGCAGCCGATTTTTAATCCCTGCCGCTCTTCGATAACCTGTACAAACTGCGAAGCCTGAATTAAGGAAGCAAAAGTGCCCGTATCGAGCCAGGCAGTGCCCCGACTGAGAATGCCGACTTTCAGTTTGCCATGCTCCAGGTAATACCTGTTGACATCGGTAATTTCGTATTCGCCGCGCGGGCTTGGTTTTATGTTTTTGGCCACTTCCACCACACTGTTGTCGTAAAAATAAAGCCCGGGTACCGCGTAATTCGATTTAGGATTTACGGGTTTTTCTTCGATGGAAATGGCATTCAGATCATTGTCGAATTCAACAACACCGTACCTTTCGGGATCCGAAACATGGTATGCATACACTACGCCGCCAACAGGATCGCTGTTTTCCTGGATCAACTTTTGCAGACCTGTGCCATAAAAAATATTATCGCCTAAAATAAGTGCCACTTTATCGTTACCAATAAACTCCTCGCCTATCACAAAAGCCTGCGCCAGGCCATTGGGAATAGCCTGTTCGGCATATTTGAACGAACAACCCAGTTCGGAACCATCTCCCAGAAGTTTTTCAAAATTAGGCAGATCGTAAGGTGTACTTATGATCAGTATTTCGCGAATACCGGCCATCATAAGAACCGACAAAGGGTAATAAATCATCGGTTTGTCGTAAATAGGCATCAACTGTTTGCTTACGGCTAAGGTAAGTGGGTGCAAACGGGTACCGGAACCTCCGGCCAGGATTATACCTTTCATAGTGCGGGTTTATTTGGGTTAAAGATACTGCATTATTTGAATTGACAGATTGCAGCGGGTCAATAAAATAATTGAATTTATCCGGACTATTCATGTTTATAGCCTCAAATGCACTTGCGGGCAGCTAAAACCGTGAATGTGCAGTTTAGTAGCGACGGATGGAAGTGGTAAAACTGTGGTGGTAATTTTATTGCTGACAGTTATGGAGATGGGTGAAAAAGAATTTATTTGGAATTTGTTGAGCAGGTTTCAGGGAATTACTAATTCCAAACTCAGTGGAGCGGGATTGCAAATCCCGCTCAGCATGAGAAGGGAGAAAGAGAATATATTTGGATTTTACTGGGCAGATATGAGGGAATTACAAATTCCAAACTCAATGGAGCGGCAGTTATGGAGATGAGAGAAAGAGAATTTATTTGGAGTTTGCTGAGCAGGTTTGAGGGAATTACAAATTCCAAACTCAGTGGAGCGGGATTGCAAATCCCGCTCAGCGTGATTTGAAGAGAAGATGATATTGGATCACAAATCTTGTCAAGCGATTGGCACCGGATTCCGAATCCTTCTTTTAAAAACTCTTAAACCCGATAATATCCCGTACTTCCTTAATTGTATTTGCAGCGCTCTCGTGTGCTTTATCGCGGCCAATTTTTACCACTTTTCCAAGGTAAACATCGTCGTTGAGTAAATCGAGAATACGCTCGCGGAAAGGCGTAGTAAAACGGATCACATCTTCGGCTAATTGCTTTTTCATATCGCCGTAACGCACAGCGCAGGCATTGTATGAATCTTCGAAAAACTGAACCGTTTCAGGTTCTGATAAGGCTTTCATCAGGTTGAATAAATTTTCGATAGCCTGTGGTTTTGCCTGGTTGGGTTCAGTCGGGCCGCTGTCGGTAACAGCTTTCATTACTTTTTTGCGGATCACTTCGGGCGAATCGAAAAGGAAAATGGCATTGCCTTCACCTTCGCTTTTCCCCATTTTGGTACTGCCATCCAGACCCGGAATTTTTACCAGCGATTCACCAAAATTATAGGCAACCGGTTCAGGGAAATAATCGACGTTGTACATGCGGTTAAACCGGTTGGCAAAAGTGCGCGTCATTTCGAGGTGCTGTTCCTGGTCCTTGCCAACGGGAACCTTATGCGCTTTGTGCAGAATAATATCGGCAGCCATCAGCGTGGGATAAGTCAACAAACCGGCATTTACGTTTTCGGGCTGGGTGCGGGCCTTGTCTTTAAAAGAAGTGCAGCGTTCCAATTCGCCCATATAGGCATTCATGTTGAGGAACAGGTATAATTCGGCTGTTTCAGGCAGATCACTTTGCAGGTACAAGGTTGCTTTCTCGGGATCCAGGCCACAGGCCAGGTATTCGACCAGCACTTGTTTTACATTGCCATGAAGATCGGCGGGCGTTGGATGCGTGGTAAGGGAATGGTAATCGGCAATGAAAAAATAGCAATTATCCGTTTCCTGCATTTTTACAAAGTTCTGCATAGCCCCGAAATAATTTCCCAGGTGAAGATTGCCCGTAGGCCTGATTCCGCTTACTACTGTTTGCATAATATATAGAGTGTTTAAAGCCCAAAGCTTTTATAAAATGTAATTACTGATTGTATTTATTCACCCGAAAGGGGAGCACTTAAGGCCGCAAAATTAGTGATTTATGGCGAAAGAATGAAGGTGCTAACTTCCAGCTTCAGATTAATGGATAATAATGTAATGTATTGAGGCCAGTATCTTTCTCTTTTTGTGCCATGACAATAGGGCAAAGAAATTTGATTCATTTCAACTGATTCTTTAATATACTCTAATTATCATCCGGCACATCAAAAAAATTCCTGCCAGGATCAACCTGTAAATGTCTTATTCGTTACTAGTGGCCTGGCCCAAAGCCCGATACTGAAAATGTATCCCAGGGTAACGAAAAGCAGCATCATGGCAAATTTCAGACCGATAAGTTCGCCAATGCCACCGATAAGCAGCGGAACAACTGCACCTCCCAGAATTGCAGTGCATAGGATTCCCGAAAATGTGCCGTGATGCGCCGGGACAGAGTTTAACGCTAGCGAAAATACTACCGACCACATTACAGAAAGGAAGAACCCGGTAATCGGGAAGGCATATATTGAAACAGCAGACGGGCCAAACAAGGCAAAAGCAAGCGAAATGATAGCTCCTGTGGTAAACGCCAACAGCACCTTACGACTATCCAGAAGTTTTAACAGCAACAATCCAAGCAAGCAACCAACGGTGAGCAATCCCCAGAAATAGGAAATTACATTTGCCCCGGTAGTAGCAGGATCAACACCATGGTAGGTCTGAAGGAATTTGGATGCCCAGTTGGCAATGCCTTGCTCCGTTCCTACATAAGCGAATATTCCGATAAAGAATAAAATCACTTGTTTGTTGGCAAGCAACTCCTTAAAAGCCAGCCCGGTTTCAATCTTTTCATCTTCTTTCAGCTCCACTTTCGGGAATTTTATTATCCAGATTACGAGGATTATTGCCAGCACTACCAAGGCAAAAACCCAATAAAGCGAAGCCCACTCGAGTTTGGCAGGAACTATAGGATTGAGCAGGCGGATAAACAGCGACGTGTTTTCACTATGCACATTTTGAACAAGATAGCTGTATAATTGGGGGCTTAAAAACGAGGCTGAACCAAATACCAATTGCGCCAAAACCGAATAGAAAGCGAAATTCTCCTCCCCTCCCGAATGACGAAGCAAGGGGTTAATCGCCACCTGCAGCATCGCCATTCCGATCCCTATAATGAAAAGAGATGGCAACGCTACCTTGAAACCTGGAAACACGGCGAACGTAAGCGCACCCACAAAGGCAAGCGAAAATGCAGCAAGCATTACCGTTTTTTCCGAATATTTCTCAATCATAATCCCGGCTGGCACCGACATGATCCCATATGCAATAAAAAATGAAAAGGGTAAAAATCCCGCCATTCCAATCCCCAGGTTGAAGCTCTTGATAATATCCGGAATTATCGGTCCTAAAATGTTTGTCAGAAACGAAATCACAAAGAAAATAAGCATTATGAGAACAATCATTAACGGGCTTTTTTTCTTCATGTCAAGGGATTTTAAAGGTTTGGATTTTTTAAAATAATCTAAGGCGCTTTTTTATTTCTTGTTCAAGGTTCAAATACTTCGCGTTCAAGGTTCAAAGCTATGCGTTCAAGGTTCAAAGCTATGCGTTCAAGGTTCAAAGCTTCGCGTTCAAGGTTCAAAGCTATGCGTTCAAGGTTCAAAGCTTCGCGTTCAAGGTTCAATGTTATACGTTCAAGGTTCAATGCTATGCGTTTAAGGTTCAATGCTTCGCGTTCAAGGTTGAATGCTTCAATTATCACATTATCGCATTATCACATTATCGCATTTTATTTAATTTCAACAGTTTTCCCCTTAACATTCCATCCCGAAAGTTTAACCTCTGTTTTAATTTTTTTCTTAGCATTTTTGGGAATTATACAGGTTATTTCGCGACTTTCGCCGGGAAGTAAGCTCAAATAATTGTCGTCCCAAAACAGAGGCAAAATTGTCGTACCATTCGAATCAGTAAGCGTTAGCGACAGGAAAAATGCAATTTTTGGAGCACGGTTCTGCAGGGATACTTTCAGAAGCGTTTCGTTGCCATGATCCGTCATTTTATAAGTCATGGCCACATCTGAAGCCGGTAACGAATTCAGTGCCGAAAAATCGGTAAATCCTTTCATCGGCGTATAAACCCAGGTGGTTTTATCCCAAGCAAATTCATCTTTCTTTGCCGAAAGCCAATAAAAATTATCTGCCATATTTTTACCTGCTGCATCCGACAATTTCATACTAAGGAAAACGGTTTCAGATAAGGTACCAAGATCCATAATTTTTTTCGATGTATTAGCTGCTATGGCGATATCCAGTTCCCGGTTCAGTAATTCTTTCGACCCGGTATCCAGTAATTTCACCGAAACTTTGTAATTACGCACATCTTTAAGTGTTTCGTTTATGGCATATATGGCATTATCACCGTAGTTATAAACCAGCTGAATTGGCTGATTTGCCTTGCGTGCGGCGTAATAGGCGGGTGTTGGCGCCAGATAATAGTCGTACAACTGCCAGTAAAGCGACGGCCATGCTGAATTAAGCATCCATTGAATAATGCCCGTTGTTTTGGGAATGTTGGCCCGAAATGCTTCAAACATAGCTTTTAACGCTTCGTAACTTTGAGCATCACTTTTCAAAAGATAATCTTCGAGGTTGGCCGGCTTTCTATAACGTGCGTTCATGGCTTCGTTAAAAACATCCATCGAATTTAAGGCCTGTTTCGAATGCGTGCAATGGTAATTCCAGTCCCCGTTAATTGGCCATAGTTTATCGGCAGGTAACATTTTTTTTAACGATTCGAGCACCGGCACTTGCGGCCCCGGGCCTGTTTCGGTATTAAATCCAAACGCACCACCGTGAATTGTATCGATATACCAATAATCAGGCGCAACATATTCATACGGACCGTTCATTTTTACCCCGCAAGGACCACTCACCGAACTCACCCGGGTGCCGGCAGTAGCTAGATACGGCCTGTTATCGAGGCTTTTAAAAAGTTCGATATACCGTAGTTCGAGTTCAGGTTTTGGACATTTATCGCTGCCGACGATCCATACAAAAATACTTGGGTGGTTGCGCAACCATAGAACCTGGTCGCGGAACGAATTGATTGCCAGCGTCATTTCCTGCTCGGTTTGAATTCCTCCGAAATCATCGCAAGGCTTTCCCAGGTATTCGTCCCATTCCCATTGGCAACTCCAACCCACCATGGCAAGTATTCCATATTTATCACATAAACTATAAATATCACGCGAGTTACCCCAAATGCTTTCGAATCGTATCGTATTCAGGTTCATGTGTTTAACATATTGAACCTGCGTTTCGAGGCTTTCAAGGCTGTCGCGCAGAAAAATATCATCCGTCCAGCCTCCACCTTTTATCAGCACTTCCTTGCCGTTAAGTTTATATCCTTTGTGCCCTGCGGGATTGGTGTAGCACTCTATTTCCCGTATCCCAAATGTAATTTTATCGGCATCGGAAATGATGTTTCCTGTTTCAAAAAACAGTTCAAGATGGTACAATTCGGGCGATCCAAGGTTATTGCACCACCAAAGCCTGGGATTTTTAAGGTGGAGGGCGGGTATTTGTTCTTTTGTTAATGCTAAATTTACTGTTTCGCCGGGACGGATGGCAACCGGATAACGGAATTCTATTTTCCCGATTTTCCCTGTTAAAACCCCGTCAACCGGCTTTGCGGAATAATTCCGGAGGTTGGTTTTGATGGTCAGATCGGCCTCGTCGAGTGTTATGGTATTGACTTTTGATTCTAAATAGGAATTAGCAAGTTCTACCTCTCCGGTCAATTTAAGATACACCTCGCGCCAGATGCCCATGTTTTCATCCACCGGCCTTGGATTCCAATCCACAAAACCCAGGTTAAAATCGCCGGGTTGTGCCCTGAAAATTTCAACAGCCAACACGTTTCCATTTGGTTTAACCAAATTTGTCACATCAAATCCGAACCTGCGGAAGGTACCGAAAACACTGTCGCGCGAAGCCAGCAGTCTGCCGTTGAGCCAAATATTGGCATAATAATTTATCCCTTCGAAATGAAGAGTGATATGCTGGTTTTTTTTAACTGCCGGAATTTCAAACGGCCTGACGTACCACCACGAATGATCAAACTGCAATTTGTCGATGCTTTCATAATTGTTGCCGACAAAAATATCCCTATAAAGCCCGTTTTTGGTAAGTACACCCATCACCGTTGAAGGCACTGAAGCTTTATACCAGTCTCCCTTCATCGTTACATCTGACGACAATTCATCACCCGTAAGCTTGATTTTAGCTGAATTTTGAACAAACCAACCCTCTTTAAGTGCTATTCTTCCCGCTAAATCAGTCCCTTTTTGGGAAAAAGAAAGAACAGGCCACAACATGCTTAAAGCCAATCCAATAAAAGGAACCGTTTTTTTAATCATGTCGCAAAGTTTTTAAATATTCTGATTTGATATACTGAGTGTTCGAAGTTTTGTGGAAGGAGAGGTCTGAGTTCCGGATTTTTTGATTTTACACATGCAATGATCAACAAAGCTACTCGTTTTGAGCCAAAGCAGCAGCACCTAGCAGGGCAATATTATCAGTATTCGATTGCAGTATTTTCAATCTCTTTATCGTTTCCGGGAATTGGAAGTCGGCGAGAGATTTTTTCATCGCATCTTCGAAAAACGGGTAAGCCTTTGATATGGAGCCTCCAAGCACAATGGCCTCAGGATCATAAGTATAAACAACGGCTTTAATCACATTTCCAAAGTGAAAACCATATTCCTGCCAGATATCAAGGGCATATCTTTCCCCTTTCAAAGCAGCTTCGTGGGCTTTAAATGCTGTGGTTGAATGCTTGGTTTCAAAGAATTCACTGCTCGAATAAAACTCGAAATTCCTGTCAAGATATGGAAGTGAACCAATTTCGCCGGCTCCGCAATTGTTTCCCGGGTAAAGGGTGTTGTTTATGACGATACCTGCGCCAAGCCCGGTACCCATTGCCAATGCAATAAATGAAGAAAATGCTTTAGCTTGCCCGTACCTATGCTCGCCCAAAGCGAAACAATTAACGTCGTTATTAATAGTAACCGGTATGTTGAATTCTGTTTCCAGGATTTTTTTAAGTTCTACCCTTTTCCAGGAAGGAATGTTTACCACATCGAAAACGATTCCGTTTTCAATATCCACAACCGACGGAACCCCAACACCAATGCCCCTGACCTCAGGCGTAATCAAAGAATCGATAATTGAAATGAGCTGGTTGATGGTCTGTTGCAGCGTTTTTTCACCTGTCAACAAGGCTTGTTTTACAACAATCAAAACTCCTTGATCAATTAGCCCTGCCCTTATATTCGTTCCCCCTAAATCAACACCTATAAACATGTTAGTAATATTAATGAATATTTGGTAGTGTGACTTTTACTGAAGTCTTGCCAGATTATATGCAAAACTAATCAACATACGTAAAAAGAGTGTAGGAATATGCGCATTTAAAACCTCAATATGCGCAATACCGGAAACCGTTTATAACCTGAATAAATATAGTATAAACCGAATTTGAAACCCGAAAAAATCCGGTATCTATCTGATATATAAGTGTATGAATGGAGAAACAATACATTTAAAAAAACTTCTGATCGACCTGGTTTTTCCATATTTCATTTCTTATCACGCTTATATCTCAGAACTCATAACTTCTATTTTACTTTGTTCTTCTCATAACCCAAAAGGACCATTCAATTTGTTGGAAGTCGGAAGACCGGAGCCGGAAGGGAACATGATAAACATTTATTTCATTACAAGTAGCAGATTGAAAGGCAATTAACCTTAATCAATTTGTTTTTCATCAGAAGGAAGTAATATCAATTGTGCATAGGTTTCGGTCTTCTGACTTCGGTCTCCCAACTCCAAAAAGACCAATTCCATTCTACCTGGGGCATATCCTTTTACTTTAACCAGCCCGGTCTTTGGTAATTAACCTTAACAGAATTCATATATTCAAAATGTGGTTTCATCCGAACCTGGAACGAATACCAGTTTCTTCCCGGGGTCCAGTCTATTTCGGCAAGAGCCTGCAACCTTGGGAACACGTATTTTTCGAACATGGGTTCCGAAGGCACGATTTCCGTCCAGAGGCAGGTTTGCAATCCCTGCACTTTTGCCAGCACTGAAGCCGGATACAAATCGGCCGGATTATAATTGTATAAATTCAATAAGGCTTCATCGCCAGTTGCACTTGCAAGGTAAAAAGGCGTGGCAGGCGTGAGTATAATATTGTTTCCATTTGCAGCGCAGCGTTCGGGCGAATCTTTAACCCAATCGCGCCAGTACATCATCATGATTTTGTTGTCCACACGGCCATCAATAACATCATCCCAGGCTATAACCGTTTTGCCTTTTGATTCCAGATGTGCCTGCAATTTTTTTACAAAATAGTTTTGAATTTCATTCAGGCCGGTCATATTATTTTGAACCATAAATGCCTGGCATTCAGGGGAAGCCGCCCAGGTCCCTTTTTCAACTTCGTCGCAACCAATGTGTACCACATTTGAGGGAAACAGGTCGATGATTTCGTCCCAGACTTTGTAAGAAAAATCCATGACCTGTTCGTTGCATGGGCATATAGGGAACGAAAATTCGTTTCCCCAACCTGCTGAATCGACGCACGAAAGTTGCGGGTAAGCCCTTATGGCAGCCGACATGTGACCCGGCATATCAATTTCGGGAATTACATCGACATAATGAGCTGTTGCATAAGCTACTATATCGCGAATATCTTGTTTGGTGTAAAAACCCCCGTACCATATTTTACCATTCTCTTCTTTGATAAACCGTTTGTCGATGGTATAATTTATATCCGTTTTGGCCAATTCCATGCAAGTGGAATCCATTTCATTAAAAGTACGCCAGGCGCCAATTTCGGTTAGCAAAGGGAACTGGTCAATTTGAATGCGCCATCCCTGGTCGTCAGTTAAATGCAATTGCAGTTTATTGAGTTTGTAATAAGCCAGCCAGTCGATAATTTTAAAAATATATTCTTTCGTAAAAAAATGCCTCGAAACATCCAGGTGAAACCCACGCCAGTTGTAGAACGGTTTATCCCTGATAGTCATACAGCGCAGTTGAAATGATTCTGATATACGGCCGGAAGTTGAATTCCAGATCATTTGCCTGATGGATTGCGAAGCATAATAAGCGCCAACCGGACTTTTTGCTTTTGTTTTTATCCCATCAGCGGTAATTTCAATTTTATATTCATTGGTGTCCAAAGTGCTATCGAATACGAACTGAATATTGATATTGCCGGCCGGCAAATCATTTTTAATGACAGGTGAATTTAGAGCCTGGAAAAGCGCTTTTTCGACAACAGAAACAGCAGACTCAAATTGCGGATGGTTGACCAGAACTATGTTTTTATCAACATTCAGGTAGCCCCCGGCCAAATCAACGATCAATGGAAGAGGAATAATCCCATGCACATGTTCCGCCTGAATTACCTGGTTTTCACGATTTTTTTTACAGGCGGTTAAAAACAAAAGGCAGAGCAATAACCCTACAATTGGGGTAGCAAAGAGCAGAAGTCTTTTCATTTATTTTACTGTGAAAACGTGATGCACAAAGTAAGTGAAAAGTTCAGTACATGGCAGAAAACGTTTATTATAAAGATCCTATGCTAACGTTAGTTTTCACTGATTTAGAGCATTAAGAAGTTTTGTTTTCAGGCTTTTGTTTGGTTCCACTGTATTAAAGCCTGCTGCATTTATGTTAAATAATAAACCAACCAAGTCTGTGGACTTCTTCCGGGTATTCCGCACTAATACCCCAGTATTTTCAGCATCGATTTGTGACTCTGCTCTTTTGCGAATAGTTTGGTGAAATATTCTCCGTCCTCGTCAATATCGATTAAAATATGCTTGGGAGCAGGAATAAGGCAGTGCTGAATGCCGCCATACCCTGACAAAGAATCCTGGTAGGCACCGGTATGAAACAGCCCGATGTATTGCGGTTCATCATCCTTCAATTTAGGCAGGAATATGGCATTGGTATGGGCCTCGGCGTTATAATAATCCTCGCTGTCGCAGGTAAGTCCACCCAGAAAAACCCTTTCGTATTCCTGGTCCCAGTGGTTTACAGCCAACAGAATAAATTTCTGATTTATGGCCCAGGTGTCGGGCAGGGTCGTTATAAATGAGCTGTCGATCATGTTCCATAACTCCCTGTCGTTCTGTCGCTTCTGGTCGATTATGCTGTAGAGTATCGCGCCACTTTCGCCAACCGTAAACGAACCGAATTCGGTAAAAATATCAGGTTCTGGAATTTGATTTCTCTGGCAGATTCCTTTAATCTGGCTGACAATCTCTTCAGCCATATAGGAATAATCAAAATCAAAATTCAGCGAGTTTTTTATCGGGAAACCACCGCCAATATTGAGTGATGTAAGCTGAGGGCAAACGGCTTTCAATTCGCAGTACACCTGAACGCATTTTGATAATTCGTTCCAGTAATAGGCTGAGTCACGGATGCCTGTATTAATAAAAAAATGCAGCATCTTCAGCTCGAATTTGGGGTTGTTCTTTATCTCTTCCTCGTAGTACGAAACGATATCGTTATAACGGATACCCAAACGTGAGGTATAAAAGTCAAACTTAGGCTCTTCTTCCGATGCAATCCGTATACCTATTTTAATCTTACGCGTGATGTTCCGGTCGTATTCGTCGAGCTCAAACTTGTTATCCAGTATAGGTATCACATTTTCAAATCCTTCTTCAATAAGATTACATATATTTTCAATATACTGTGGTCGCTTGAATCCGTTACAGATGATGTAAGTGTCTTTCTTTAATTTACCTGACTCGTATAAGGATTCAATTATAGGAATATCGAATGCAGATGAAGTTTCGATATGAATATCATTTTTCAGGGTTTCTTCGAGTACAAATGAAAAATGGGAGCTTTTGGTACAATAACAAAAATTATACGATCCTTTATAATCGGCCTTGGCAATAGCCACATTAAACAGTCGTTTGGTTTTTTGTATCTGTTTGCTGATCTTGGGAAGGAAGGTCACACGCAAGGGCGTACCATACTGCTTTATCACCTCCATAAGTGGTATGTTATTAAAAAACAGTTCGCTGTCTTCCACTTTAAACTCTTCCGTGGGAAAGTCGAAAGTTTGCTCAATCAGGTCAAGATATTTGTTTTTCATCTGTATAGGGAGTTTACGAATTATCTGTACAAAGTTATGACATTTCGATTGGTTTTGTATCAAATAATTATTCCGACTGCACCCAATCGTAAATTAATTACCGATTCAACTCAGTTGCATTTTTAATTCGCTGCATATTATTTGCAGGTTAAACTATAAAAAAAATGCAAACTGATTGTCTTATAAGTCACTTACATGTCTTTTTAAAGATATGTTTAAACTAAAACCGGAAAGAAGCAGGATGATTTAAACCGAAGAAAAATAGTAATTTTGCGCGTTAAAACGAATTACATACAATCTTGTATGTTTATACACGGATTTGAGAATTATTATGGAAAATATTGATTTGATCAAACAAGCGTCCCTGGATTACCCGGTATATCCTCTTATCGCATCACGCTGGAGTCCACGCGCATACGATACGAAACCTGTTGAAAAAGAAAAACTTCAACGCATTTTTGAAGCAGCCCGCTGGACAGCTTCTGCAAACAATTTACAACCCTGGTATTTCCTGGTCGGGTTCAAAGGAGACGAAGTTTATGCCAATATATTCGCCACTTTGGTTGAGTTTAACCAGCTTTGGGCTGTAAAAGCCCCGGTATTGGTTCTTGCTATGGCTAAAACAACAAACCACAAAGGTGATCTAAACCACAGTGCCGCTTACGATTTGGGGCAGGCGGTTGCCATTTTAAGCCTGCAGGCTATGGCTGAGGGCATTTATACGCACCAGATGGGTGGATTCGATGTCGCAGAAGCAACCCGCTTGCTTAGAATCCCGGCCGACCTTAAAGTTGTTGTTGCAATCACTTTGGGTTATCGCGGTGAAGCCGGAATATTACATCCAAACCTGCTAAACCTCGAAACAAGTCCACGTAACCGCCGTTCGGCAAGCGAATCGGTTTTCACCGGATCGTTCGGGCATAAGGCCGATTTCCTGTAAACTATTTCTGAATCAATTTGTTATCTTTTCGCCACCGACAAAAAATCTAATTATGCGATATTTCTTAGTTCTCAGTACCATTTTGGCCCTTGCCGTAGTTTTTTCGTGCAAACAAAAAAACGTACCGTCCGGCGGTGAATCCAACACCGAAAAATCAACCGAAACTTTTAAAATTGCTGAGTTCAATCCGGATACCGCTTATCACTTTGTTAATGAACAGGTAAAGTTTGGGCCACGGGTGCCTAACAGCAAAGCCCAGGGAAAATGTGCCACATGGCTTGAAGCAACATTAAAAAAATACACAAACCAGGTTGTCGTCCAGCCATTTACAGCCAAAGCCTTCAACGGTACAGTTTTGAACTGTAAAAATATTATTGCATCATTCAATCCTAAAAGCACTACCCGTGTATTACTTTGTTCTCATTGGGATTCGCGCCCTTTTGCCGACAACGATCCTGATACTGCTATGCATCATACACCCATTGACGGAGCAAATGATGGTGCCAGCGGGGTTGGTATATTGCTGGAGATTGCCCGTCAACTCAGGATTCAGCCTGCAGCGATAGGTGTCGATATCCTATTTGTTGACGGCGAGGATTACGGCGCGCCTCAGAATGCCGGGTATACCGGTTCCGACGATTGGGCTCTGGGTTCACAGTTTTGGTCGAGAAATCCACATGTAGCCGGATATACAGCACGTTACGGTATTTTGCTTGATATGGTTGGTGCCGAGAATGCCATTTTTACAATGGAAGCCACCACCATGTATTATGCACCTGATGTTGCCCAAAAAGTCTGGAACATTGGAGCCTCCATCGGTTACAGTGATTATTTTTCGACCGAACGTACCGGCGGTATAACCGACGACCACGTGTATATCAACCAGATAAGGAAAATTTCAACCATTGACATTATTCAGCACGACCAATCCACCTCGTCAGGATTTTATAAAAACTGGCATACCATCAGCGATAATATGGCCGGAATCAGCAAACCAACGCTGATGGCTGTCGGGCAGACTATTCTAACTGCCGTAAGGAATGAGAAGTAAATTGCCCAGGGAAGACAATCCGCCAAGGGCAATTAAAGAATAAAGGTCTTTTGGAAATTGTATTCTTGAGTCCGCTCCGATAACCCTAAAGTAAAGAAAACCACTAAGGCACTAAGGACACAAAGGTTCACAAAGCGTTGTTGGTCAGCATTATAACCTTTGTGAAACTTGGAGGCTTTGCGCCTTTGAGGCGAAAAGAAACTTATAGTTGTAGACTCATTCTTATAGATTCTGAAGGGGCGAAGGGTGCAACGGCTCCGCTCAGCATAAACTTGGAGAGGGACGAATGTCTTGAATATCAAACGATTTGTGATCTTCAATTGAAGCTTCTTCGGACTTCCGTCCGTTACTTTATGGAGTTAGATTTGGTAAATGTAAATAGTGTCTCATATTCAGCTGATTTACAACAAATCATTCGCCAGGTTGGCAAGTTCGGATCGTTCGCCTTTTTCGAGCCTCACATGGGCATACATCGGATGCGACTTCACCTTGTCGATCAGGTAGGAAAGACCGTTACTCTGAGAATCAAGGTAAGGTGTGTCGATTTGAAAAATATCGCCTGTAAATACAATTTTGGTATTTTCGCCTGCCCTGGTTATAATTGTTTTCACCTCGTGGGGAGTGAGATTCTGGGCTTCGTCGACGATAAAAAAAACATTACTTATGCTCCGTCCCCGTATATATGCCAGCGGGGTAACGACCAATTTTTCGTTCTGCAACGATTCGCTTATCACCTTGGCTTCCTTATCTTTTTCTCCAAACTGGTTCTGGATAAATTTCAGGTTATCGTATAAAGGCTCCATATAAGGCCCTATTTTATCTTTCACATCTCCTGGCAAAAAACCAATTTCTTTATTACTCAGCGGAACGATCGGCCTGGCAAGGTAAATCTGCTTGAAATCGCGTCGTTGTTCCATGGCACCGGCCAGCGCAAGCAATGTTTTACCTGTACCTGCCACTCCCTGTAATGTAACCAGCTTGATATCAGGGTTCATTATGGCGTGCAGGGCAAAAACCTGTTCGGCATTACGAGGCATAATGTGGTATGCAGGGCGTTTATCCAGTCGCTCAATCCGCTTTGTGCTGGCATTATAAAATGCCAAAGCTGAGTTTTTCGTGTTTTTAAGGATGTAAAAATGGTTGGGCACAGCGTTTTGAACCCCGATATCACCCAGTTCGCAGTGTCCGTTTTGATAGATAGCATCGATTACTTTCGACGGCAAGCCTTCTATCACAGTTTTCCCTGTATAAAGGCCTTCGGGATCCTTTACTTTCCCGGTAAGGAAATCTTCAGCCTGTATATTAAGCGATTTGGCTTTCAGGCGAAGGTTAACATCTTTCGAAACAAGTGTTATTTTGCATTCAGGATTTTCTTTAGCAATGGCAAGGGCTGCATTCAGGATGCGGTGATCGGGTTTGTTTTCGCCGAAAATGACACGGGCATCAGGTTCGCTTTGCTCATTCATGATCACTTTAAATTTTCCTCCCTTCGACCTGGGTAACGTCAGCCATTTGGTAAGCACCCGTTTTTCCGAAAGACGGTCGATGATGCGGATAAACTCGCGTGCTTCGAAATTTATATTGTCATTACCCTTTTTGAAGTTGTCTAATTCTTCAAGAACGGTAATCGGGATAGCCACATCATTATCATCGAAGCTATTTATAGCGTCATGATTGTATAGAATCACGCTGGTGTCGAGAACGAAAATCTTTTTTTGTTTCTTTACCGTTTTCAACGCAGTCTTTGCCGGCATAGGAATAAAGTTTAAGATTGGATCAATTGTTTCCAGGGTTTGCCGGGGTTTTAGTAATTTTATCAAAAACCTTAGCCCGACTTTCGGTTACAAAATAACGTACAGAAACTGCTTTTGACACCAAGCCTTTACAGAGATTATCAAAAAGTTATAAACAGTTGTTTGGTGCGACCTGATTTATAAACTATTAACAAAATGTCACGAACAATTCACTGTAAGTTATGTTTAAAGAAACAAGATCAATTTTAAACAATATTTAGTAAAAATGGCGAACTTAAAAACATATACACTCATAACCGGTGCCTCCGGTGGCATCGGTTACAACCTGGCAGAACTTGCGGCGGCAGATGGCAAAAACCTGGTATTGGCGGCACGCTCGGGCGACAAGCTGGATCGATTGGCTTCGGATATTCGTAAAAAAAATAAAACTGAGATTATCACAATCGCTGTTGACCTTTCGGAAGAAGCAGGAGTGACAAAACTCATTTCAGAAATTACTTCAAAGAATCTTCAGGTTGACACGCTTATTAATAATGCAGGGTTTGGCGATTTCGGCGACTTTGCCAAAGCCGACCTGGAGAAAAATATGGAGATGATCCGCCTGAATATCAGCACGCTGACCCGGCTTTCACATTTTTTTGTTCAGGGAATGCTCTCAGCCGGACAAGGCAGAATTATGAATGTTGCTTCAACTGCAGCTTTTATGCCGGGACCAGGAATGGCTGTTTACTATGCAAGTAAAGCCTACGTTTTATCCTTTTCCGAAGCACTTACCCGCGAACTGAAAGGAACCGGTGTTACGGTTACCACACTTTGTCCCGGCCCCACGGATACAGGCTTTGCCACCTCCGCCGGACTTGGCAAATCGCTGCTTCACCGCATTCTTCCTGCAGCCACATCACCCGAAGTAGCCAAAGCAGGTTATAAATCCATGATGAAAGGTAAAGCCATTATAATACCTGGATTTATGAATAAACTCAGCGCATTTACACCCCGGTTTTCGCCTCGCAGCATGGTGCGGAATATGATTTACGGAATACATAAAAATCATTGAGTGGTTTTTGGGACAAAGCTTTTGGATTACCGGGAGACAAGGGGACAAGGCGATGGGGCGACAGGGCGATTTCGGATTTGCGATTTCGGATTTTGACAAATCACAATATCTATAAATTTTACATTTGTAAATTAATTGAGTACTTTCGCAGAAAGAAATTTCAAACTTATACTATATGAAAAACATTGATAATTACGATTTTACAGGAAAACGGGCTCTTATCCGGGTTGATTTTAACGTGCCGCTCGACGATGCGCAGAAGATTACCGACGCCACGCGAATTGATGCCGCTTTGCCTACCATACGTAAAATTTTAGCCGGTGGCGGTTCAACCATTCTATGTTCGCACCTTGGGAGACCTAAAAAAATTGGTGAACCCAAGCTTTCGCTTCGCCACCTGCTGCCTTACCTCGAACAGGAACTGCACACTACTGTAAAATTTGCCGACGATTGCATGGGACCATCCGCTGTTGACCTTTCGGCTACCCTGAAACCAGGCGAAGTGCTGCTCCTCGAAAATCTTCGCTACTACGAAGAAGAAGAAGGCAAAGCTCGATTGCCCGAAACGGCTACCGACGAGGAAAAAGCCGCTACAAAAGTCCGTGTTAAGGCTGCCCAGAAAGAATTTACCAAAAAACTTGCCAGCTACGCCGACTGCTATGTAAATGACGCTTATGGCACTGCTCACCGCGCTCATGCATCCACGGCACTGGTAGCCGCTTATTTCCCCAACGATAAAATGTTTGGGTACCTTATGAATAACGAGGTAAGTAACATTACCAAAGTGTTGCACGATGCTCAGCACCCTTTTACAGCCGTATTGGGCGGGGCGAAGGTTTCGAGTAAGATCGAGATCATCAATAACCTGCTTAGCAAGGTTGATAACCTGATCATAGGTGGAGGTATGATGTTTACGTTTATCAAGGCAAAAGGCGGTAAAATCGGCGGTTCGCTGGTTGAAACCGAATACCTGGAACTTGCCCGCAATATTATGGACGGTGCCGAAAAACTGGGTGTTAAAATCCTGATTCCGAGCGATACCGTTGCTGCCAATGCTTTTGCCGATGATGCCCAACGACAGGTATGTAAGTCGGATGAAATTCCTGATGGTTGGCTTGGCCTGGATATCGGCCCTGACAGTATCAAGGAATTCAGCGAAATACTTGAGAACTCGAAAACGATTCTGTGGAATGGCCCGATGGGCGTTTTCGAAATGTGCAATTTCCAGAAAGGTACCAAAGAAGTGGCACTTGCTATTGTCAGAGCAACTTCCAATGGCGCGTTTTCGCTGGTAGGCGGAGGCGATTCGGTAGCCGCTGTGAATAAATTTAAACTTGCCGACAAAGTGAGTTATGTTTCCACAGGAGGTGGCGCCATGCTCGAATCTATCGAAGGCAAAGTATTGCCTGGTGTTAAAGCCATTCTGGAAAATTAAAAATATAGCAATACATTGGTATTGAGCTTATTTTTTAATTACATACAACCGCGGAGAAGAGTGTTTATCGCCCATCTCCGCGGTTTTTTTTCGACATGTCAGCTTTACTCTATTTATCTCCTCCCGGGAAAACGAGACTGAATTTTCAAAACAATTTGCTTTATTCCCGCGAAAACAAGTAATTTGAAGTACCGAAACTAAAGATTCAGATGAAACGAGCTATGTCAATAATCATAACACACAGAGCAATGATATTCTACATGGCGAGTTCCATGTGACCCGTAAAAATAAATAATAACACATGAAATAATTGACGCACTTTCTGGCTGTTTCCGCTATTATTATTTTATCCTTTTTCTGCTATAGCTCCAATTTCTATCCTCTTTTAAGTTCCGATGATGCCATTCAGATACTAATGATCCACGATTTTAATCTGCCTCACGATTTGTATTTCTGGGGACAGGATAGGTATGGTTCCTTAATCCCATTAATCGGACAGGTGTTTTTCCAGGGCTTTGGCTTTTCGCCTCTCACATCAGAATCGCTGACACATTATTTGATACTCATTGCCGGGTATTTTGCTTTTGCAAGCATGTTCAAATCGAAATACAACCGACTTTTATTGGCTGTGGTGTGGTTTTTTCCTCCTTTCAGGCTTGTTGACTTCCTGCGCGGAAATATCGGACTTGAATACAGCTTACTTGCAATCGGCATTTTCATGATTCAAAAGATTCAAACGGGCAGATTTACCGATAGCCGTGTGAAGCAGCACCTGCTTTTAGTTTCAATAACTATACTGTTTATTTTGGCAGTTTGGGTTTCAGATCTTGCTGTTGTTTCCATCTTCCTGCTGCTTTTGATTCAGGTGTATCTTGGAGTCGGGACAAAAAACAGCGTATTGTATAGCTCCTCGAAATGGAAACCAGGAATTTACTATTTCATTGCAGGGATGATTCTGGGCAGTGCTTTCATCGTAAATGCAAAATACAATGCCGATAAATCCCCGTTATATAATAATTTCAATGATTTCAGCACCATTTTTGAATCGTTAAAACTGTTCGGAAATTCGATGTTGGAGTTGCTTTTATTCCGGTCAAACGAGCCTTTTACCAGTGCCTACATTTACCTGGTAGTTCTTTTAACCGGAATATTGTTTCTGTTTCGGGCTGATATCCGCTTTGGTGAAAATCAAAAAAAATGGTTCCTGTTTTTTGTATCTGACATGGTTCTGATCTTTCTTGTCATCATGGTTTCGAAATGGTCGTTTATGAATGGCGTGCCAAGGCGTTATTTTACAGGACATTATATCGCATTCTGGATGGCTTTTCTTATTGCCTTTGAATATTTAGCTGAGTCGAAAATCAAGAAAACCCTGCGGTTTGCACTGATGCTGACAGTATTAATGGCCGGCGCAGGAGGTTTGCTCCATATGAAATACATATGGCCAAAATCACTCATTCCCCGGGTTGAATATGTGCGGGAGTTTGAGCGCCTGGGAAAGATCGGAATTATAGGCGATTACTGGAATTCGTACATCAATTCGGTCACAAATCCCGATAAGATCATTGCTACTCCCAACGACCTTGCGAGTGTAAGAAACCGTGAAATGGCTTTTGAAGTGATGAAACGCGATACTTTTTATATTATCAGGGATGGATGGAAACATTCCCCGACACTATGAGCCAATTTGGTACAAAGCTCTGCAAAAACGGCGATGAATTCCGCTTAGGCGATTGCTTTGTTTGCCGGTATAAAAAATGATATGTGGAAGTAGCCGAATTGCCTGCTTCAGCATCAATTGGCGCACCGTTGGTGCGGATTTTCAATCCGTACTACTTGTTAACTCACCTTGGAATTTCTATTTTCTGTTCATTTATAATGACTATGGCTTCTACTAATATTCTCAGTTTATTGTTTGTACCCGCACCGATTGGAAACCGGCACCAGCGGGGGCGTTTGGAATTAGTCAGGGCGCGCCTTTAAGTCGCACTCTGACTTGCAATTAAATAATCCAGGTATGTGCGTATCGCGACCGGGCCGACATAAGGTTTTTCTGAAATACTTTTGTGATCAACCCCCTTTACATCGCTAACAACCCCCTTTACATCGCTAACAAAGCCATTTACATTACTTACAACTCCCTTTACATCGATTACAATGGCGTTTACATCTATAGCAATGGCATTTACATTACCTACAATGGCATTTATATCTATAACAATGGTATTTACATTAACTACAACGGCGTTTACATCTATTACATTGGCCTTGCATTAATTACAATGCACCGGATAATCTTACATTAAAGATTGCCCGGTTTTTAATAAAAAAAGGGGTACATATTCAGCCGATACAAAGTATTGAAAAATCAATATTTGCCGCAGATTTACTCATGTATTTAATTTCTTTTCAAAGGTATTCGTGATATCGCTTCGCTACGTTCACAAATTTCGCGGATTAGAATTAAATTAATTCAATCAGTTCTAACCTAAGAGCTATCTTAAATAACTATAAATCTGTGCTATCTGTGAAATCTGTGGCTAAAATGGGGAATTGAGGGGGTGAATGGTTACTTATTTTTTTTCCTTTACCAGGTCCATGCCGCATTTATGGCATTTAGCCGGTACAAGCGATTTTACTTCGGGATGCATAGGGCAATAGTAGTCACCTGCTTTTACTTTGGTGCTCGAAGTCATTAATTTATAGGTGAGTCCTACCGTAAACTGGTACTGCGAACCGACCTGTGTTTTGGTCAAATTCTGATAAACAGGAATGTCGAGCAATCCATAAAAGCTTACGTTTTTAATAGAGTAGCTCACCTGGGGGCTGAGAAACACCTTTTTGTAACCTGTTGCTTCGGGGTCGTAGCTTGGATAATCGTATAAAAGAATGTCCTGGTTCAGTTTCATTTTATCAACCCATTCGTAGCGAAGCTGCAAAGTGGTGCCCATGCTTTTAATGAATGTTTTCCCGGCAAATAACCCAACGCTGGCAAAATCACCAAGCTTAGCACCTAAGGGATTCCAGCCTTTTTTCACATACAACATATTGGCAAAAACCCTGAATTTCTGTTTCGTAAACCCGCGGTGCATAAGGGCATAAAAGATCAGATCCTGCGACCCGGAAGACATCTGTACAGATTGAGGGTTGGTAATATAGTAGGTGTCTCCCGAAAAAGGTTCAATTCTTTCTGTGGAATCGTTGTAAGATCCTATAGGGATTTTAAAACCTAACCCCACTGTTATTTCGTTGGTGGATTTTCCCGTGCAGTAATTCAGGATTTTATAACGCGGGAAGATGATCAGATCGCCAAAGCCACTTGATCTGTATGTTTTTTCCGGATCTCCATCAAGCCCTACTTCCTCTTTGTAAAAATAATTTCCGCCTTCAACCGACATGGTCAACTCAGGAGTAACACCGTAGGCTACCCTGAAATATTGATAAAGGCTGTGGTATTGGTCGAAATATTTATTTGCGTCATCGCGCTTGCTCCCGGTATAAAAAACGTTGCTTTGGATAAACTGAATGTTGGTATTCAGTTCGAGCTGCGATTTTTGAAGAACCGCCTGGGACGTTCCCCCGGCGATAGGGCTTCCCGAGCCTCCCGAACAACACTGGGCAAACGATTGACTTGAATAGATCAGCACTACTGATAAAATCAGAAAAGATACCTTCATGGATATGAGTATTTGGTAGTTTGAGTGAAGTGTCGGACGGTACTAGCGCGAAACCACGAATTTAGCTGTCTTTATTCCTGAATCGGTTTGAAAACGGGCAAAATAAATGCCATTTTTGAATCCTGATGTATTGATGGTAAGGGTTTGCTCACTAGGGCCGAAAGTATATTTTTCGGATTTTATTTCCTGTTTTGCAAGGCTATTATATATAGTCAGGGAAACCGTACTGGCTTTTTCGAGCGAAAAAGAAAATGAAACCTGGTCGGTAGCCGGGTTCGGGTAGCTCTTAATATTTCCAATTCCCAGGCTGACGGGCTCTGTCAATCCAACACTATAATCATTAAGCGCCAGGGTAATAGCGTTACCCAGAGAAACCGCATTCACCGTATTAACGGCGCTGTAATACACCTTGTGGGTGTAATTCCCGACAACAATAACCTTTGGCATTCCGGATGCACCATAGTCGGACATTTTGATAGTAGCATTCGAAAATTTAGTGGAATTTGGAAACCCGTTCGAAGTGCACCAGCCAGTAAGCGATGTACAACTTGTGTTGGCTAAGTCGTCCACAATATAAATTTTCACCCTGCCCGGGTAGGTAGCATCAAAACTGTGAACTACGTTGTAAGTGGTAAGTGTACCGGGAATGCACGTACTACAGGGCATAACCCAGCATAGAATAATTACTTTGCCTGAACCCAGTTCGGTGAAAAGATCGTGGTTTACACCTGTACAATCGTTACAGGTAAAGTTTGTCGCATTCGTTTGGCTGAATGCCCCTAAGGATGCGAGAAAAATTGTTAAAATGAAGATTGTCCGTTTCATAATGGTGCTGTTTGTAATGTTAACAAATTTTGATCGTTTTTGTTGATTGTGTTTCATTATTAATGCGTTAGTTGCATGTTATTTTATGCTGTATCTGAACCCGGCATATACGGTGGCACCCACAATCGGGCCCCAAACCATGGAGGTGTCGAAATGTGTGTGGTAGGGCCTCCAGTATTCGGTGATCGGGTCTTTCTGGGTAAAATTGGTGAGGTTTTCGCCCCCGAGATACACTTCAAAGTATTTGAATTTGCGGGTAATCTGCGCCAGCAGTTGGGTATAAACCGGAGAATATGGTTCACGCTGAAGTTTTGCAGGCATTTTCTGGGTATCGGGTATGCGTGCCTTCCCATTCACTTGCAGGGTGACATCGAATTTCCATTTATCGAATTTAGTAGCGTAAGAGGCTGTAAACAATCCCTTGTAAGCGCTTACCATCGCTTTTTCGCGCAATTTGCCGTTTTCGGTAACTTTCACGTCATTAAAACGGAAGGCTGCCAGTATACTCAGTTTGTTGATGGGTTGAAATGTAAATTGCAACTGCAAAATATTTGAAAACGATTTCCCGTTGAGGTTATAGAAGAAAACATCGGCCGGAAGGCTATCCAGATCGACGATTACCTGGTTAACGAAACCGGTATGGTAAGTCTCAAGGTCAAGCTGGGCGTCGCGTTTAAAGAGTTTAAAATTCTGTGTAAGGTTAACGCCCATGTTCCAGGCATTTTCCTGCTGCAATTCATCAACAAAGTGAATCACCCGCTGGCTTGCCATGATGGAATAGTTTTCGGCAAAAACATTGGCTGTGCGGTAGCCTTTTCCGGCCGAAGCCCTCAATGTAGTTGTTGGGGTAATTTTATACCTGATGTGCATACGAGGAGTGTAAAATGTCCCGAACTTGTTGTGATGATCTACTCTTAAGCCTGCGATAAGGGTGAACTTGTCTTTGAGAATGTAGGTGTATTCGAAAAAAGCACCGGGAACGATCTCTTTGCGGTCCATGTTATAGGTTGTGTCGTGCACGCTGTAAATCGTAAAAAGAGAGTCCGGATTGCTGTCCACATCGCCCCCGGTAACCTGGTACAAATAAGTGAAATCTACCCGGGAGTATTTCTCATTGTAATTATCGTACATGAAACTGGCACCTGTGGTAAACTTATGATTTGGGTTGTTGCCAATGATATTCTGATATAGAAGGTTGGCGTAGAAACTCTTCTGAATGCCTTTATAGTTGTTCAACCCGAAAAACCCCTCCTGGTTATGATAGATACCCGAAAGTATAAGGGCTACACTCTTATCGGGTTTATCCTTAAACATGAAACCGTTTTTCCAGAAACTTTCCAATCGCTTGGTGCGGACCTGAAGACCATACGTTTTGGTGCCGTTATTAATGCCAATGGTATCCTGTGTATACGTATCGGGATTAAAATCAAGAAAACCGCCGGTCCGTGTTTCGTCGAGGTATTTTATTCCGAAACGGGAAACATATTTTTCGGGCACCATATAATCCCAGCGGTTAATAAAATTGAAGGTATTTTGCGTAGGCAGATCCCTGAAAAGGTCGCCGTTTGCATCGTTTGGATGGTTAAAATGGCTGTAATGACCCATTACCATGGTACTCAGTTTATCGTTGAGTTTTACTGCTCCGTCAGCATTTATTTCCATCCGGCCACGCTGGTTCCCATATAAATTAAGAAAGAATTTCTCGCTGGTAGCCGGTTTTTTAAGTTCGACGTTAATTTGCCCGGTGGTGGATTCAAACCCGTTTACTACCGAGGAAGCTCCTTTGGATAACTGAATCGCTTCCATCCACGATCCTGGAATGTAACCCATGCCAAACGAGCTGCCCAACCCGCGCACCAGCGGAACATTCTCGGTAATGATCTGGCTGTAAACGCCCGAAAGACCAAGCATTTGTATCTGCTTGGCCCCGGTAATGGCATCGGCATAATTTACATCGACTGACGAATTGGTTTCGAAGCTTTCGGCCAGGTTGCAACAGGCAGCGCGGCGCAATTCCTTGGTGGTAATCACCTGCATTTTTCGCGGATCGACCTGGGAAATGTACGAACTTCCGGAATGGTCGAGTATTTCAACCCCGCTCAGTTCGCTGCTGGCTTCCAACATGGGAATATCAAGATGATTTATACCTTGCACCTGTATTGTATCGGTACGGTATCCAATAAAACTGACAACGATTTGTTGCGTTGTGATCCCTTTGCGCGAAAGGCGGAATTTGCCTTCTGCATCGGTTGTGGTCCCTATAAAAGTGCCTATCCAACGGATACTCACTCCGGCAAGCGTTTCTTTTTGTGTTCCTGCCCTGTTAGCACTTACCGTTCCGGTGAGAGCCTGGGCGAAACTGTTTCCATTCAATGCCAAAAGCAAAAGGCAGAAAAGTATATTGAGGTTTATTTTTTTTAACATAATGTTTTTTTGATCAGATGATTACAAACTGAGAATTGAATTTTTCCCGTTTTGGTATATTCATACCCAGATAATCTGAGGAATACAGAGAACGGTAATTCACTAAAGGATTAAAATCCTTTAGCTGTTGTAAATGATCAAAGGTATACGCTGTTGCGAGAGGAACAGCACAAGTTTGCGACCTGCAATGGGAGGAGGCGGAGATTCGGCATCCGAAACCGGGATATTTTCTTCTTCAGAAATAAACTGAAGTGAAACATTGGATGGTAGAGGGGTTATCGCCGGTTGAAATAAGGCAATAGAAGAATAGTCTACCGAAGTTTCAAAATTCAGTTTGCCGGAAAACGAAATATTGGCACAGCAACTCTTTTTCGAAAAAGTCAGAGGTTCGGTTGTTGAAGAGTGGGAATTGGCAATAACTGCATCTTCTTTACACCCGCACGAAGCCTCTTTTTGAATTCCGAGTTCGGTATAAAAAGCCACTCCAGATAAGCGATCGTGGCAATAATGAGCTGTGTATGACAATCCTGTCGCACCTGCCATTACAATCATTGCGAACACAATGAGTAAAGCATTTTTAGTGTAAATATGGATCCGGCGCAAAGTCATATTCAGATTATTGCATACAAAGATACTACATTTTTATACCTGGTGGAAAATTTTATTTTTTCGCATGCTTCAATAATTTGAAGCATGCGAAAATTACTTGCGTTATTTACATGCGTTTGAATTGATTTTCCGGTTCTGTTTACCACGAATCCTTGCTGTTTTTCAACTGGTCAATCACGCGGCGTTGTTTTTTTGTTGGCCTCCCTATGCCGTTATCACGGTATTCGCTGCCTGCCTCGCTAATCAGTTTTACCCGGTCGTATTCGGCCTGCGAAGTCAGATCGTCCATATAATCGGGAACAAGCTTTGCGTTTACACGGCTCTTAGGGAATTGTTTAACACGGATTGTTTTAAACAAAGGGTTCAGGCTGACAACAATGGTATCGCCGATTTTTATTTCCTTCGAAGCCTTAATGTTGCTGCCATCCATTTTAACCTTCCCGGCTTTACAGGCATCCGTGGCAAGGCTCCGCGACTTGAACAGGCGCATTTCCCAAAGCCATTTATCTATCCGTAAGGATTCGTTTTCCATGCTTTATTTAACGATTGGGGTGAAAGAGAAAGGAGTATAAAATGAGGGGCGACAGGGCGAGGGGCGACAGGGCGATCATTTCAAACACCAGACTTTCCTGACACCAGATTCCTGTTGCTAAAAATTAACCACTGAGGCACTTAGAGCACAAAGAACCACTGAGAAATTAAATTTAGACCTCAATTTACTATTTTCCATTAACCATTTTCTATTTTCCCGGTTCCAGTTTCCAGCCTCCAGTTTCCAGCCTCCAGTTTCCAGACTCTACCTTGTTACTTTTTCCTGAAATAAACCTCCATCGGAACACCTGTAAAATTGAATTCTTCGCGTATCCTATTCTCAGCGTAGCGTTTATAAGGTTCTTTTACATACTGAGGCAAATTGCAAAAAATTACAAAACTTGGATAAGCCGTTTTTATTTGTGTTATATATTTAATTTTAACTTCCTTCCCTTTTAGAAACGGGGGTGGCGTGCCGGCAAATATGGGTAACAGCACATCGTTCAGTTTACGGGTAGGGATGCGTTTTCGGCGGTTTTCGTATACAGCAGTAGCTTCTTCGAGGGCTTTGTGGATGCGTTGCTTGTTAAGAACCGAAGTAAAAACAATAGGAACATCGCTGAAAGGTGCGATATTTTTTCGGATCGCTGCTTCGTAAAATTTATGGGTATGTGTATCTTTTTCGACCAGGTCCCATTTGTTGACAATGATGACAACGCCTTTATGGTTGTTTTGAGCCAGTTTAAAAATATTCATATCCTGCGATTCCCAACCCTGGGTTGCATCTATCATCATGAAAACGACTTCGCTGCTTTCGATTGCCCTGATAGAGCGCATCACAGAGTAGAATTCGATATTTTCGGACACCTTGGTTTTTTTACGCAAACCGGCTGTATCCACCAGCAGAAAATCAAATCCAAAAGAATTGTACCGGGTATAAATACTGTCGCGGGTGGTTCCGGCAACGGGGGTAACAATATTGCGTTCCACGCCTAATAATGCATTTACAAAGGACGATTTACCCACATTCGGCCGTCCAACTACCGTAAATTTCGGCAGATCGGGTAACGTTTCGGGTGTGGCAATATCAAACTCTTTCACTATTTCGTCGAGCAGGTCGCCGGTGCCGCCACCATTTGACGATGAAATGCCGAATATGTTTTTGAACCCCAGGCTATAAAAATCCGAAACTTCGTGAAATTTATCCGGGCTGTCGATTTTGTTAACAGCCAGAAAAGCTGTTTTGGGCGAACGGCGTATCATTTTGGCAACGTCCTTATCAAGCGGGGTAAGGCCTTCGCGGGCATCGACCATAAAGAGTATAACATCTGCTTCTTCGATGGCAAGTTCAACCTGCTTTACAATGGCATGTTCGAAAACATCATCGCCTCCCACAACTACACCACCTGTGTCGATTATTGAAAATTCGATGCCATTCCAGTCGCTGTGACCATAATGCCGATCGCGTGTTACCCCGCTTGTAGGATCAACAATAGCCTCGAGCGATGCGGTCATGCGGTTAAAAAAAGTGCTTTTCCCAACATTGGGGCGGCCTACAATGGCCAGGATATTTCCCATACTTTACGTTTTCTCTGTTCAGCCGGCAGTGTTAATTCGCTATTATCAGACATTTAAGGTCTGAAACTTACTGGTTGCAAACTGAAAGTGTAATTTTCGGCAAAGGTAGCCAAATTCCCGCATTTTTTTACTAATTGTTTCTGATATAGATAAATAGAGCTTTGATTAGCAAAAAACAGTATAGGTTTTTGTGAATGGATTGTTTAAAAATACTGTAACAAGAGTCAAATAATTTTAGCATCCTGAATAAAAAAGGCCAGCCTGCACTGACGCAGGCTGGCTTGTTACAGCATTCTCTATGCAATTTTCAACACTCTTCAACCCTCAACTAACCAATTATTAATGGCTGTTTTGAGCATGAATACAGGTTTGTGCTTATGAAAAACGTAACGTCCTTTTATCATAGTGTAGTAAGATTTTTTACTGGTAACCAGGATTTTGGGTAAGGTTTGGATTTGCATCTCTCTCCAACTGGGGAATCGGGCAAAGCCATTTGTCGTGGTTAACATTGTAATTAATTTTAATAGGTGCGCTTTGTGTACCACCTTCGCAGGTAAACCTGAATTCCTGAAGGTTATTCATCACTTCGGTGCAAACACCCAGGCGAATGAGGTCGTCCCAGCGGTGAGCTTCGAAGGCTAATTCCAAACGGCGCTCCAACAGAATTTTATTCCGCAGATCCTCTTTTGATGAAGCGGTAGCATCCGGCAAATTAACGCGGTGGCGGATACTGTTTAATGTTGCGAGAGCTCCGCCCATATCACCGGTTTCGTTCTGAGCTTCGGCTTTTAATAATATGATGTCGCCTAACCTCAGCAAATACGGGCGATCACCGCTGTTCCATCCATCCGGATGTTTCAGTTTGTAGTTAAAAGGAACAGCAACAGCGTTGTCATTGCAAGGATTCCAGTTATCATCAGTCCATCCGGTATTATTCCAGAATACGATAGAAGCCTCTTTACGGATAACATCATTTTGGGCATCAAAGGCAGCTACAAGGTCTTTTGATGGTACGCAGTACTTTTGCCATCCATCTTCGGGAGCCAGGAACAATTGCACACCCCAGTTGGAAACATCCCAGTTACCGCCTAAGAATGCAATTTCGAGAATCGATTCGGAATTTGAATAGTGGTCGCCATCAAACAAGTCGGCGTAATTAGGAAGTAAAGCATAGCCGGCAGGACTGTTGATAACCGCGTTGCAGTAAGTTATAACTTTGGTATAATTCCTGTCGGAGCGTTGTGCCCAGACTTTAGCGAGCAATGCATTTGCGGAGCCTTTGGTAGCTTTCACTTTGTTTACTTTATCGTCACTGCCATAGCTGTCGGGGCAATTTGTAAGGGCAACTTCCAGGTCTTTTACGATCTGATCGTAAACTTCTGTTTCGGAGGAACGAGGCAGGTTGGTTTTAGCCGGATCAGCCGAATTCGAATTGAGTTCAATGGGTACACCTCCCCATAATTTTACCAGCTGGAAATAATGGAATGCCCTCAGAAAACTGGCCTGACCGATAATTTGTTCCCGAAGGTTATTTACATCCAAGGCAGGATCGGTTACCGTGTTTATTTTTTCAAGTATCACGTTACAACGTCCTATGCCAGTATATAGTTGAGACCAGTTGTTGTAGTTTGAGCTGTTGGCAACTGTTATAGCTACATTATCATATTCGGCTAAAGGAGGGTCACCGCTTCCGCCGATGTACGAATTATCGGCACGCATATCGCCTAATAACACATTAAGCCATTGATAGTATTCGTAGTAAAAGGCCCTGTAAGCGCCGGCCATGGCATTTTCCAGATCCTGCGCCGAATTGTAGGCATTTCCCGTTGTGAGGCTTGATTGTGGTTTTATATCAAGGAACTTGCTGCAGGAATAGGTTGTCGGCATCAGTAAAAGGATGCCAACAATCACAATGATATTTAGTATTTTTTTCATCTCGATCAGTTTTTAAGTTATTAAAAAGTTACGTTTAACCCAACAAGAAAATCCCTCGACTGTGGATAGGTTCCGTAATCAACACCCGGTGCGATATTTTTCTCTGTGTTGTTCGAGCTAAGTCCATATACGCTTACCTCCGGATCGAAACCACTGTATTTTGTAAAAGTCAGCAGGTTTTCGCTGCTTATATACAGGTATAACCGGCTCATATTCAGTTTGCTGATTATACTTTTTGGAAGTTCATAACCCAGTGAAAGCGATTTTAAGCGAACGAAAGAGCCATCCTCAATAAAACGGGAGGAAATAAGCGAGTTTGTGAAATCGCCGTAGGTAGCCCTTGGAATACCCGTATTTTGCCCAGGGGTGGTCCATCGGTCCAGAACAGTAGCTAATTGATTGGTTTCCATGCTTAAACCTTCGGTTTCGATACGGCTTGCGTTAAAAATATCGTTCCCCTGTACACCCTGGAAAAAGAAACTGAAACTCCAGCCCTTGTATGTGAATGTGTTGGTTAATCCAAAAGTATATTTAGGATTCGCGTTACCTATGATGGTTTTATCGCCATCGCTTAATGCGCTGTCTCCATCCAGATCGCGGTAAATCATATCGCCTGTGGCAGGATCAACACCATCGGAAATGTATCCGAAGAACAATCCTAACGGCTGACCTTCCTGTGCTATTGCCACGGAACCCCTGTCGGAGATATTGCCAACCTTTATGGTTCCGCCATCGAGACTGATAATTTTGCTTTTATTGAAGGAAATGTTAAAATCGGTAGTCCATTTTAACTCATTCTGGCTATTGAGATTATGGCTGGTAACCTGGAATTCGAATCCGCGGTTTTCCATTTCTCCTATATTTTTAGTTGCCGTGCTGGATGGCAGCCCTACACTGGCAGGTATAGGCCTGTTTAACAACATATCGGTGGTTTTTTTAATATAGTAGTCGGTAGTAAAAAGGATGCGGTTATCAAGGAAAGCAAAGTCAAGTCCAAAATTGGTCTGCTTTGTAGTTTCCCATTTTAAGTTTTTATTCTCGAGTGTTACGGGTGATGTGCCGGGAACAACATTTCCGCCATACACATAAAATGCACCTGCGCTAACCAGTCCGTAGGAAGCGTAATTACCCACCTGGTCATTTCCAACTTCACCATAACCTGCCCTGATTTTCAAGTCATTGATAAAATCAAGCCCTGTAAAGAAATCTTCTTTCGATATTCTCCAACCCGCTGAGAACGAAGGGAAATAGCCCCAAACATTGTCGGTTGCAGAAAATACGGTTGAAGCATCAGCCCGGAAATTAGCCGTCAAAAGATATTTGTCGTCATATCCATAGTTAACGCGGCTCAGGAAAGCGGCATTCCTTCGCTGGGTTATCCCGGCAGTAGCCGTGCGGGTTGATCCTCCGTTAACTGTTTGAATGGCTGATCCGCCAAATCCTTTTGCATTGATATTGGACGAATTAAGGTCATTCTCCGAGACAACAAAACCGGCTAATGCTGTTAGATTATTTTTATCAAAATTCTTGGTATAGGTCAGGGTGTTTTCCGATATCCAATAAGTCTGTTCGTTGGTGTTCAAATCGGCAATACCCTGAAAGTTACGACCTTCCCTGCTCCTGTATGGATCGACCCAGCCGGTATAAGTACCATTGTTTTGCTCGTAACCAAACATCGTTCTGAATTTCAAATCCTGAACAGGACTTATTTCAGCATAGACATTTCCCAGGAAGCGGGCATTTACGTACGAGTGATCGTTTGCCAGGAGGAGGGCGATAGGATTCTCCAGATCCGGTATAAAAGGGTTGGCAGCGAAAGTTCCGTCAGCGTTATACACTTCGGTTACAGGTGCGCCGGTTATTAAGCTATTGATTGCTCCCCATCGGCCCGTTTCGTTTACGGAAACGTCTCTCCAGCGATTATACGAAATACTGGTTCCAACTTTAAGAACTTTGTTTACCGTGTGATCAAGGTTGGTTTTAAAATTATACCGGTCAACTACGTTTGTAATTTCAATGCCTTCCTGTTTCATCCACGAACCCGAAATGTAGTAATTGGTATTTTCGTTACCCCCGCTGACAGCTAACTGATAACTTTGCTGATGGCCTGTTCTGAAAGCCTGATCCTGCCAGTGGCTGTCGTAAGGGTATAAACTCCAGTCGGTAGTCTGTCCCATTTCCGATACCAGGGTTTTATATTGGGCAGCATTCAGCACGTCGAGTTTGCGCCACACTTTGGATGATCCCATGTAGGTATCAAAAGTTACTTTGGTTTTCTGGTTGCCTCCACGTTTTGTTGTAATAATAACTACGCCATTCGATCCCGAAGCTCCGTAAATAGAAGCTGCCGAAGCGTCCTTTAGTATTGACATATTTTCGATGTCGGACGGATTGATCTGATTCACGGATGTAGTTGGCACACCGTCAACAATATACAGTGGCTCGCTGCCTGCTGTAATGGTAGAAGTACCGCGAACCCGGATAGTAAAGCCCGCTTGTGGCTGACCGGATGGCCTTACCACTTGCACACCGGCCACTTTTCCTTCGAGGGCATAGCCAAGCTGGGTATTAGGCCGGTCTTTAAATTCCTTGGCGGTAACTGAAGCAACTGCACCGGTTACATCTTTTTTCTGTTGTGTGCCATAACCCATCACCACAACTTCACTCAGGTTGGTTGCTGATTCGGTTAATGAAACATCTATCAGGGTTTTCCCGGCAACAGCAATTTCGGCAGTTGCAAAACCGATGAACGAGAATACGAGGGTGGCATCCGCAGGTGCAGAGAGTGAGAACTGCCCGTCGGACCCGGTTGTTGTACCGGTCGAAGTACCTTTAACCACAACAGTTACACCTGGCAAGGTTGTTCCATCGTTGGTTTTAACGCTGCCTTTAACATTCATGTTCTGCGCATAAAGGCCGGCTTGTACTATCAACAAGAAAAATGCTGTCGCAAGAAGCGATTTTATTCTCTTGATTGACAAAAGATTGAATGGTAGCTTTTTTTTCATTGGGTTGGGGTTTAGTGTGACATAGGTATTTAATTATGGATTGAGGATTTTAATGTCCGGAATAGATGCTCCAGGAAGGTTTTGATAATTTTATAAATACTGAATTGTATTTCACAACATCTTTAATAAGACAAAGATAAAAATATACTTATGTGAGAATGTATGGATTTGCGTATTATATTCTTCGATTTGCGCAAATTAGTTTTTGCGTTTTGCCTTGCCCATCAAAAGCCAGGGGTGACAAGAGAAGGGGTGACAGGGCGAGATCCCACACCGTAAATCCCACATCGCAAACCCGCAATAAAAATTACTTCCCCGTCAGGTGCTTCTTCCTATATTCGATTGGTGTACAACCCTTTACCTGTTTAAACTGCCTTGATATATTTTTACTGTTGTCAAATCCCGATTCAATTGCGATTTCAAGAATCGTTTTATCGGTTTCGAGCAAGCGCTGGGCGAATTTTTGAATCTGTAAATTATAAATATAGTTATAAACCCCTGTACCGGTGGTTTCCTGGAAACGTTTTTCGAGTGCCCTGCGCGAAAGTGGTACCTGTTTTATTACATCCAGCACATTAATACGGTTGTCAATATTCTGATGTATAAATTTCAAGGCCTTTGCGATGTATTTGTCGTTGGCCGAAGCAATATCGGTTGACTGGCGTGTAATAACCTGGGTAGGTTTTACGATGATGTCGTAATGTTGTGTCACTTGTTTTGTGATCATCAAATCCATTAAACGTGCTGCTTCATATCCTCCTTTTTCGGTATCAAGGTCGATGCTCGACAAAGGCGGGTCGGATAAATTGCAGGTCATTTTGTCGTTATCAACGCCCAGCACGGCTATTTCTTCGGGAATCTGTATTTTAGCATGCTTGCATGCTTCGGTAATATGTTGACCCCGTTCATCGTCGCAGGCCATAATGGCAACGGGTTTTGGTAACGATTGCAACCAATTGCTCAGAGCCGATGGCTTATAATGCCACAATTCGCGCGAAGGAGCCTGTTCGTGGTCGAAATAGTACACTTTAAAACCCTGTTCAGCCAGATGAGTTTCGAAGCCTTCGGAACGTTCGCGTGACCATACGATATTTTTAAAGCCATAAAAAGCAAAATTCCTGAATCCTTTTTGCAGGAAATATTCGGCACCCAACTTTCCGGCTTCATAATATCCGCCTGTAATATTCGGAATATCCGAAAACCGTTCTTTAAAATCTTCCACTATCAGGAAAATTCCTGCATCCAGCACTTTTTTTACATCCAGGTCATTATACAACTGGGCAATAATACCATCGGCTTCCCACTCTTTCGCGAAATTTACAATGCCCTCCATACCCAGTGTTTCCCTGTAAAAAAGCGGCATACGGCAAAATATCCAGGGGCCTTTTTCCTTTGAATACTTCACAACCCCCTTCATCAGGTTTTGACCGTATTCTTCCGAAATATCGATGAGTAAAATAATTTTGTGCATAGGACTTCCGCTGGGTTGTGTGATGCTAAATTAACACAAATATTCAATTTCAAACAGAATCCGTATCAAAGCTATATTCCTTTGATGCGCTTGATTTTTCGCGTAACAATGATTTAATTGACTTCAAATTGATGGGTGTTACAACGTTGAATACAATTTCTTTCTCTTGTTTTTTGCTTAACCAAAAAGATCAAAAAATCAAGGCCATATAAAAATACCGGCTATTCTAATCCGTAGGTATCTTCCCGGAACACAGGCATGATAAATGGCACAAAACCAGTCAGTTGTTATTGCTGTGTATTGCGACGCTCTTGCCATCCGCACCTACCTCCGACAAGAACCACAGGTGTATTTCCATTAAGCACAGACTTTTTGGTTTTTGTGTCATGACAAAAGAACAAAATCAAGTCGGTGAATTTCAATTCAGACAGTTCTTTCCAAGCGCATCAAAATAAATGATGCCCCTCGAATGAGGATATCGAGAGTGACCAATATTTGCTACTTTTACAAAACCAATCTTTTAACTTTCAGACCTATGAAACATACCATTGAAAAATGGCCGGCCATTTTCAGTTTAGTGATAATAGCCGCCTGTAACCCATCAACTCAAACTCCTGTGAAAATAACCCAGCAAAGCGATTTCCCTGCACCTCCTGTGGCGGCAGTAAAACCGAGCGAGTTTACCGAATTCGGTACCAAACGCATCGACAACTATTTCTGGCTCAAGGATAAAAGCAATCCCGAAGTGATAGATTACCTGAAGGCAGAGAATGCGTATTTCGATACCGTCATGCAATCGACGAAAGCCTTGCAGGAGAAACTTTATGCTGAAATGAAAGGCCGGATCAAGGAAGATGACGAAACGGTGCCACAACTCGACAATGGATATTTCTATTCTTCGCGCACCGAAAAAGGCAAGCAATACCGCACCATCTGCCGTAAAAAAGAAAGCATATCGGCTCCCGAAGAAATTGTTTTCGATGTAAATAAAATGGCCGAAGGCAAAAAGGCCTTTATTTTTGCAAATTTAGACGTTAGTCCCGACAATAACTTAGCGGCTTACATGAGCAACGAAACCGGGTCGTATGCCGATTATACCCTGCGTGTTCGCGACCTGTCGTCAGGAAATGATTTGCCGGTGAAGATTGATAAAGTTCAGTCATTCGTTTGGGCTAACGACAACAAAACACTTTTTTATACTGTGGGTAACGAGGCCCTGCGTTCCTGGCGAGTTTACAGGCATGTAATGGAAAGTGCAAAACCTGACGAACTTGTTTTTGTAGAACCCAATGAGCAATTTGTTGTCCGTTTGGATAAAAGCAAAACCAAGGATTTTATTTTTATCGAAACCGCCAGTTTTACCACTTCCGAATACCTGTATCTTCCGGCTAATGAACCAAATGGGAAGTTTAAGGTTTTTATTCCGCGGGTCAAGGATGTTACTTACAACGTGTATCATCACAAGGACAAATTTTTCATCCAGTATAAGGATCGCGATAACCTGAACTGCAAGGTTTACGAAGCTCCTTTAACCGGCTATGCCGACCGCAGCACCTGGAAAGAAGTGATTGCCCATAACAAAGATGTAAAGATTGAATATCTCGATGTTTTTGATAAATACCTTACAGCCCAAACCCGTAAAAATGGTTTGAACGAAATTCTTATCATGAATCTGGCTGATGGGAAAACCAGTACCATCAACTTTCCCGAACCGGTTTACTCGGCATCTATGATGGGCACTCCTGAATATGCATCAACTACGGTGCGTTACCGTTATACTTCCATGAACCGCCCCAATACGGTTTACGATTACGATTTTGCTAAAAATGAAAGTGTAAAACTCAAAGAACAGGAAATCCCAGGAGGCTTTAATGCTGACGATTATACAGTGGAACGCGTTTGGGCTACCGCAGCCGATGGAGTAAAAGTCCCGATGTCGGTTGTTTATAAAAAAACACTGAAAAAGGACGGGTCCGCGCCAGCCCTGCTTTATTCCTATGGATCTTATGGTTACAGTTCGGATGCCCGTTTTGTTTCCAACTTTTACAGCCTGATTGATCGCGGGTTTGTTTTTGCCATAGCCCAGATCAGGGGCGGAAGCGATATGGGCGAACAATGGTATGAAGACGGAAAACTCCTGAAAAAGAAAAATACTTTTACCGATTTCATTGCCTGTGCCGAGAAGTTGCAGCAGGATAAATATACCTCGGCATCCAAACTTGCCATCATGGGCGGAAGTGCCGGGGGGCTTCTGATGGGTGCAGTAGTAAATATGCGTCCTGATCTTTTCAATACGGTAGTTGCTCAGGTGCCTTTTGTTGATGTGATGAACACTATGCTCGACGAAAGCCTGCCGCTTACCACCCAGGAATACGAAGAGTGGGGCAACCCGAATGTGGAAGAATACTACAAGTATATGCTTTCGTATTCGCCCTATGATAATGTGAAGGCGCAAAAATATCCTAACATCCTCTGTACTGCCGGTTTGAACGATTCCCAGGTTAGTTACCACGAGCCGGCTAAGTTCGTTGCCAAACTCAGGGCTCTGAAAACCGACAATAACATATTGCTTTTACATACCAACATGGAATCGGGCCACGGCGGAGCCACCGGAAGGTTCGACGCTTTAAAGGAAACCGCGTTCCAGGTGGCATTTATTTTGAACCGGGTCGGAATGGACAAATAATCAGAATTGCATTTATGATAGCCTTTCAACCGCCAGGTTGAAAGGCTATTTTGTTTTCGCTTGATAATTTTCTTTATTCAAAAATCGCCATGATTTCTTCATGTGTCATGCCTGCAATCGTAGAATCGGACGTTACAAACAGTTCAGCGAGATCTTTTTTAGTTTGTTGCAACTGCACTATTTTTTCTTCTACGGTTTCTTTGGTGATAAACCGGTAAACAAACACATTTTTATCCTGCCCGATGCGGTGAGCACGGTTTAGCGCCTGCATTTCGGCAGCCGGGTTCCACCAGGGATCGAGTATAAAAACATAATCGGCTTCGGTAAGGTTAAGACCCACACCTCCTGCTTTAAGCGATATCAGGAAAACCGGGATATCGCTTTTATTTTTAAAGGAATTGATAACCTTTTCGCGGTGAGTTGTCGAGCCGGTAAGCATAGCATATTTAAAACCTTTTTCGATGCAATATTCTTCAACCAGGTTCAGATGTTTCACGAAAGAAGAAAAGATCAGCACTTTGTGGTTTTCGGCAATCACCGTTTCGAGGCTTTCGGTTACCTCCGTATATTTTCCGCTTCCGGCTTCTGAACCTGTATCAAGCAGGCGCGGATGGTTGGCCAGCTGCCTGAGGATGGTTAATGCCCTCAGAACCAATGCAGATGAATTCTTTCCCTCTTCGGATTTGAAATTTTCGAGAATCAGATTCCGCACTTTCGATTTTTCGCTATCGTACAACTTTTGCTGAGCCTCAGTCATATCGCAAAAGAAGGCAGTTTCGGTAATCGGAGGCAGCTCCGGGGCAACCTCCTCCTTGGTTCGCCGGAGAATGAAAGGGTTGATCAGATTTTTAAGTTTTTCACCCATGGGGTCCTGCCGGCTTCTCGACAAGGGCGCAACATAATATTTCACGAAATGCGCATGGGTTCCCAGCATTCCCGGATTCAGGAAATGAAACTGAGGCCAGATATCCGACAAGGAGTTTTGAATAGGCGTGCCGGTTAGCACCAACCTGTTTAGTCCCTGAAGGAAGAAAACAGCCTGGGTAGCTCTTGATGCAGGGTTTTTAATCGTTTGGCTTTCGTCCAGAATTATATATCCAAAAGTAAAAGCACTCAACATTTCAATATCGTTCCGCATGGTGCCATAGGTAGTCAGCACGATATCGTAATGTTTGAAAGAGCGTGTATTTGTAAGCCGGTTTCCACCGACATGGATGTATGTTTTCAGCCAGGGCGCAAATCGGGTAAGTTCGTTCAGCCAGTTGTGTATAAGCGAAGCAGGAAGAACGATCAGGCTGCATGGCGGACTGCTTGCAGCAGGCAATGAAGCCGGATTGGAGGGCACCCCGGGTAGCGGCTCTGGCTCAGCAAACAAATCAAGTTGAAAAGTTTGAGCAGTTGAGTTGGTATTTGATCTTACATCATCCTCATTCCAATCCCTTTTTGGATATATGGATGCCAGTAAAGCTATGGTTTGCAGGGTTTTACCCAATCCCATATCGTCAGCTAAAATTCCGCCAAAGCCATTTTGCCGCAATGCATGCATCCAGTAAAAGCCGGAAACCTGGTATTGCCGCAAGTTAACATTTTGCAGGGCCGGCAAGGCTAAAGAAAGCGGGGAGGATAATGAATCCCTGATTTGCTGTATTTCGGGGATTTGTATTTCGGTAAGCAGGTTAAAAAGGTATTTATGAGTCCGGAAAGCCCCTTTATGTTCCCCGGCATGAAGCATGATATCCTGAAACCGCGAAAACCATTCATCCGGCAGGATCACAATTTCCCCGGTAGGCAGTTCATATTCCTTTATATTATTGATAATGTGATTTTTAAATTTAATAAAAGGGATTTCAAACTCTCTTAAAATTACACTCCCATATATATCGAACCAATCCTGCCCGGTCTTAACCGTCAGGTTCAAGACAGGGATTTCTAACAGGAATTTTATAGTAGCGGGCTGAATTATACTAAATCCGTGCAGCGAAAGATCCGAACGGTTCAATGCCAGCCATTCAATCAAGCGATACCCTTTATGTAAGTTCGGCAGGTTTTCGTTTATCAGGAAAGTGGCTTCCACCTGTTTCAGGTTACGCGATTTCAAAAAGGCTATCTGTGCGGCTTCCCAGGCCTGCTGCCGTTTAAAACGGTTAAACACGAAACCGTTTTCATCGGCAAGCAAAGCGGTAAATGTTTTTTGCGGGTTGTTAGCTAAAACCACTTTTTCGCCATAACGGAAACTTAGCACCAGCACTATCCGGCCCTGCCAATCCACTTCGAGCGAAAGGATGGCTTCAGGTTCAAACTTCAGGTCTTTGATCTGAAAACCCTCGGCTTCGATATCGCAGCGGTTGGCAATTTTACGTATAAAGGTGCTGAAGTACTGAAATTCCATGCGTTTCGGAATATCGATGAAATCCTTGTTTTTGAATGGCGAAAGGAGTTTTCCGCTGATATTTTCGTTGAACCTCACCAATTTGTTCCCGGCAACGCACCAGCAGGGATCATTCACAATGACTTTATTGCCCGGATTGTTTAATGCTATTTCCTCATTCGCATGAAAGACCCGGAGTTTATAATGTGTACCTGCTTCGGTGCGGGTAAATTTTAACGTGGCAGCCGGTCTTTCCTCTTCGATAAAAATCTGATCTTCGGGATACAGGTTCGTGCTGTCGTTACCCTGGTATAAGGAAATGTTGTTCTGAAGCAGTAATTCTATAATTTTTGACAGTTTCCGCTCAATAAACGGGCGGATCATATCATCAAGAAGTTTCTTGTCGAGGGTGGCGAAGAATTCTTTCAGCACCTGTTTTTTCTTCGAAAATTGCTTCATGATCGCCTGGTTCGAAAAGCTTTCGCTCAGGCTGCAGATTTCGGTTTCGGCACTGCCAATTTCGGGATAGCTGTGAATATTCAGTGCTGTCAACCTTTCGTGAACAGTGATAAAAGCATCGTTATCTTTGAAACAGGAATACGGCAATATGACATATCCAATTGGTTTGGTGTATGTTAATATGGCAATAATGTATTTTTGTGAGTCCATCAGCTTTTTTACCGTGCCATTTTCCTGGTTATGGCTTTCAGCGAATAATTGAATGCAAAGGTAAGTGGATTATGATCGATGTTGGATTTAAAACACAGGAAGGATTGGCATTTAACTTAATACGCCGAAATGGATTCATTAAAAAAGCCGGCTTTTAAACCGGCTTTTTTAAAATGAATTTCGTAAATGTTTAGTATCCTTCGTTCTGCTGATCTTTAAGTGCAGGGTTAGCGGCAATTTCCCTGGCAGGAATAGGGTAAACCAGTTTCGGGTCATTGTATGGCAACGAACCTACACTCTGTTTCAACCTTTTCATGTCATGAAGCTTAAATCCTTCATGGGCCAGTTCAAGCCTTCTTTCGTAAAGAATATCATCGAGTGTTACCGCGGTTGCAGCGGGCAAACCGGCTCTTTCGTGAATCCTATTGAAGTCACTCAGGGGTGTTGCGCCAACAGAAGTACCGAGTCTCTGGTTGCACTCGGCCCTTACCAGGTACATTTCGGCTAAACGGAACAGGTTAACAAGCCCGTACATGGTATTCCATTTGCCGGAACGCATTGCATCATTTCCTTCCCAGAAAAGCGCGAGACGATCGTCGTTTGCATCATATAAATTGAGATGACCATCCAGTATTTCGATATCTCCGTCTCTTCCGCCATACTCGGTAGTTGACCAGAATTCCGTCATCTGGTTAATGCCATCAGCAGCAATAAATTTGGTTGAAAAAATATCTTCCGACGAGAATTCCTCATTATTAAAAGCCTTGGCATACGAGCTGGTTAACGCATACATGCCTGAGCCTATCACGAGGTCGGCAGCATCGCGCGATTTGGCATAGTCGCCTTTTTGGAGGTAAACACGGGCAAGTAAAGCATTAGCCGCGCCGGAGGTTGCATAGTACCCATTTTCATCAGGAAGTATAGAGACAGCCTTGGTCAGATCGGTTATAACCTTCGCATAAACTTCGTCAACGGTGTTACGTCCGACATTATTTGTGACACTAATCTGATTGGTTGGCGTAAGTACCAGTGGGACACCATATTGGGTATTCGCTACACCGGGCTCATACATTTTTGCATAAAAACGTACCAGGTCGAAATACATCATGCTGCGAAGGAATAAGGCTTCGCCTTCAACCCGGCCACGGTCTTCTTCCACTACGGTATCAATGGCAGAAAGAACATTGTTGCAGATATTAATACAATCGTAGCTATTGAGCCATTGATCGGTAATATCGCCGTTAGCAGGAATAATCTGGTGGTTATAAATTTCGCGGGGGCCGTTGTAAGTGCCTTGCCATGAAATTTCACCGGTTCCGCCCGAAAGCTCCGAATTACGCAGTACGCAGCCGCCGTATATGGCACTGTACCTCATGGATCGGTAGGCGCCTACCAATACTGATTTAACATTGGCATCGGTGCTCAACGCATCGTTGGTTTCGAGTTCCTGTTGCGGTTTCAGATCTAGGAATTTCTCGCATGAACTGAGCAGAACCAGTATCGAGAAAAGGGTAATTATTGAATATATCTTTTTCATAGTGTGTGTATCTTTAAGTGATTATAACCCCAGGTTAATTCCGAATGTGATGGATCGTGGTTGCGGAGCTGAATAAAAATCGACACCTGATGTCACATTATCAACGGCAAAGTCGGTCGAAACCTCGGGATCCCATCCTATATACTTGGTGAAAGTGAGTAAATTTTGCCCTTGGACGTATAATCGTATGTTGCTGAATTTGGCTTTTTTAGCAATCTCCTGCGGGATGGTATATGCCAGGGTTAATGAGCGCAATTTCAGGTAAGCACCGTCGGATAAATAACGGCTGCTGCGGCTTGGATCGCCATTGCTGTAACCCAGGCGTGCCTGCGGAACATTGGTGATATCGCCTGGTTTTTTCCAGGAGTTCAGCTGATCTGTTGTCTGATTGTCATACCAGGCAGCGTTGGCAGCCATGTAGGTATCGCCTGACAGGTGAATCTGGTTTCCTGTTACACCCTGGAAGGTGAAAGCCAGCTCAAAACCTTTAAAATCAAACGTATTGGTTAAGGCATACATTTTATCGGGAGTCGGATGCCCCAGAATGATAAAATTTGCTGCACCGAAATCGTTGGTGGTTGCTGTTGGGTCAACAATATTTCCATTGGCATCTTTTTCATTCACATAATAAAGGGCATCTCCGTTTGCAGGATCCACACCGGCATAAGCAGCTCCATAGAAGGCGCCTAAGGGTTCGCCCACTTTCACCACATTCATAAAGCGCGAACTGCCGGCATCAATAATGTCCTGTCCGCCAAGATCTGTAACCGTGTTTTTGTTTATCGAATAGTTTAACGAGATATCCCATTTAAAATCGCCCGGCAGGATGGTGGCATTCAGTACGAATTCAAATCCCTTGTTTTCGACTGAACCTATATTCTGGGTCTGAACACTGAAGCCTGAGGTGCCGGGTACAGGTACATCCAACAGCAGGTCTTCTGTTTTCTTTACGTAATAGTCAATTTCGCCGGAAATACGATTTTTGAGAAGTCCGAAATCAACCCCAAAATCGATTTGTTTTGTGTTTTCCCAGCCTAAATTTTCGTTGGCAATTTGAGTAGGAGCAAGTCCGGGTTCTCCGTTATAAGGTGTAACCCCGAATAAACCCAGGTGTCGGAAATTCCCTATGCCGGCATTTCCGGTTAAACCATAGCTGGTTCTCAATTTCAGGAAACTGAAGGTGTTATTGTTCGACAGAAAGTCCTCTTTTGTAAGTACCCATCCTGCTGAAATTGCAGGAAAAAATCCGGTGCGGTTATTGGACCCAAAACGGGAAGATTCATCGATACGCCCGGCTACCGTAAACAGGTATTTGCTCTTGTAATCAAGAGTGGCTCTCGAAAAGTAGGATAGGAAAGCATATTCGGTCACTGTTTGAGTACCATCGGTAATCATACCGGCACTGGCTAATGTTTTTAAGTCGTCGGTAGGAAAATTCTGTCCATCCACCCAGGTATTATCCACCAGGGTTTTCTGAAACTCGGTTCCTAATACGGCACTCAACCCGAAATTGCTGAAGTTTGTCAGGTAATCGAGATAGGATTTTGTGATGAGGTTTTGTGTTTGCCCGTAGTTCGAAAAACCATACCCGTTAATGCCTTGTCCGGCATCGGTGCGCACACCGTAACGGCTGTTTTCCTTCAGGTTATATAGGTCGTAACCAAATTCATTTCTCCATTTCAGTCCTTTGTACAATAAAAAATTCAGGTAGCCATTTGTTACAGTCCTGGTTTCGAGGATTTCCCGCTGGGCATCTTCAACATCGATCAAAGGATTGTAATAAGTGGTAGTTGGAGTTCCATAAAGTTCCCCATTCAAATCCCTGACAGGAGTAATAGGCGACAATGCCACCAATTGCATGGGTGTCGAGAAAGCATTGTCGGCTGAAACCTGTTGTATATCGGTCCGCGCCAGACTCAACGTAAATCCGATATCCATAAATTTATTCACTTTGTTGTCCACATTCAACCTGCCGCTAAAACGATCCAGGCCATTAGCGACAATGATACTCTGTTGCTTATTGTATGACAGGCTGGCAAAATATTTCAGTTTTTCGCTGCCACCTGAGGCCGATAAATCAACCATGCGTAGCGAGCCTGTCTGAAATGCTTCCTTCTGCCAGTCGGTATTTACTTCTGAACCCAGGTATATGGGAGCTCCTGCCGGATCTGTATTAACAGGATCCAGTATGGCGGCCCATCCGCTGTACCTTTTGAATCTTTTTTCTGCCGATTGAAGCCAGGAGCCTTGATAATCCGTAGTTGGATTATTGATAGGGTCATATCCTTCAAGCAGGTCGCTGTTGTAAGCTGCCTCGCGGAAAGTGGCAATGTACTGTTCAGCATTCATGAAATCACGCAAATGCGAAGGTTTGCTGGTGCCATACTGGAAGTTTACATTCAGTTTTGTGTCGCCCGCCACTCCTTTCTTAGTGGTGATCAGGATTACTCCGTTTGCACCTCTTGACCCGTAAATGGCGGTGGATGATGCATCTTTCAGTACATCGATTGATTCGATATCGTTAAAATTTATACTTGTCAGCGGATTGATTGGAGCACCCGACTGGTTTAGCGACTCGGTGGTTAAAGGAACTCCGTCCACGATAAAAAGAGGTTCGTTATTGGCAGTAATTGATGAAGAACCGCGGATACGCATACGGGTTGCACCGCTAACTTTACCGTTGTTGGCTTCGACAAAAACACCTGCGGTTTTTCCCTGCAAAGCCTGTTGAACCGAGGGAACCGGGGTATTTTTAACCAGTTCGCCGCTAACCTTCGATATGTTACCGGTTACTTTCGACTTGATCTGCGTACCATAACCAACAACAACAATTTCGTCGAGGGTAGTGGCAACCGGAACTAATTTAACATCAATTACATTGGAAGTTCCAATGGCAACTTCCAGTTTTTCCATACCCACGGAGCTGAATACCAGTGTTTTTGCAATTGGAGGAACCGATAGCTGGAATTTTCCATCAATATCGGTTAATGCTCCCAGTGTAGGATTGTCCTTCACCATCACGGATACACCGGGAATGGTAGAGCCATCATCGGCCGATGTTACCACCCCCGATATTTGCCGGTTCTGTGCATTCGCCACCTGCACAAAAATGATGCACATCAGCGACAATAATAAGTAGATTTTTTTCATAAGGTACTGGTTTTTGGGTTAGTTGTTGTTTGATAGGCTAATTGGGATTATCTTTAAACAGTGTTTGGCTCTATGGATTACCTTATAAATGGATGGTTTTTTGTATTTGTAAAATTATATATATTTGATTATTCAAATATAGAAAGAAAGATGATAAAGCAATTCGTTTTTTAAATTATTTTAATAAAAAGATTTTCACCAAATCAGAAAGATAAAAAGGATGGCAAATTCTTTTTTCTTTGAATAAACTCTTTACTTTTACTGGCTTGTTCCCAAATCACCGTTTCACAAATTCAAACGAACTATGCTAAGAGACTTTAAAGTTCCTAACAATATCGTTATCGTTTTTTCGATAATTATCATTGCAGCCATTTTAACCTGGATTGTGCCCGGCGGTAAGTACGACCGACAGACTATTAAAGTAAATGGTGTGGAAAGGACGGTTATTGTGAACGATACTTATAAAAGTATCGACAGCCACCCGCAAACCTGGCAGGTTTTTGCCGCTTTCTACAAGGGATTTATCAATATGTCGCACATCATCGTTTTTATTCTGATGATTGGTGGTGCTTTCTGGATAATGAACGAAACCCGTTCCATCGATATTGGCATACTTTCCTTCCTCACCTTAACAAAGCGTTTCGAGAAATGGAAGTTTATACGGTTTTTAGGCGTGGACAATATAATTATGACCTTTATTATGGTCATTTTCAGTGCATTTGGAGCGATTTTCGGAATGGCCGAAGAAACTCTGGCCTTCACCCTGATATTTGTACAACTTTCGATCCGTATGGGTTACGATTCGCTGGTTGGTATTGGCTTATGTTATTTTGCGGCCCATGTCGGTTTTGCCGGTGCCATACTCAACCCTTTTACCATCGGCATTGCTCAGGGTTTGTCGAGTGTCCCCCTTTTTACGGGTATTGAATACAGGGTGATCTGCTGGATAATTTTCACATTTATTTCAATTGTTTTTGTACTCTGGTATGCCAAAAGGGTGAAAAAGAACCCTTCAAAATCTATCATGTTCAAGGAGGATGATTTCTGGCGTAAACGGAGCGAATCGGATATTGAAAAAATAGAGTTTTATACCCCAAAATCGGCATGGATTGTTGGTGGCGTGCTTACATTTATCATGGTAATCTATTCATTCTACTTTCCTTCCACCGATTTAAAAGTTGGACTGAACATTGTTAAAGGCCCATTCCTGCCTGTTTTGACTGGACTTTTTGCCGTCATCAGTTTTTTTGCGCTTCGCAAATCCTTGCATTTCTTTGTCCTGAATATACTGGGGTTTACCATTTTCTACCTTATTCTCGGTGTTTTGGGCTACGACTGGTATATTATGGAAATTGCGGCTTTGTTCCTTGCAATGGGCGTGTTCACAGGGTTTGCAGCAGGCAAAAAGAATTCTGAAATCACCAAACTGTTTCAGGAGGGTGTTAAAGATATTGTTTCGGCAGCGCTTGTTGTCGGCTTTGCCGGAGGCATAATTGCCATTTTAAACGATGGGCAAATTATTGATACGGTGCTTTTTTCGCTTTCCAATTCCCTCAAAGGCACAGGTCAGATTACGGCTATTACCATTATGTATGGGTTCCAGTCGTTGCTTAACCTTATAATTACTTCAGGTTCCGCCAAAGCAGCACTGACTATCCCGATCATGGCGCAATTTTCCGATATTATCGGCCTTTCGCGGCAGGCAACCATTATGGCCTTTCAGTTTGGTGCAGGTATTACCGATATGATCGCTCCTACATCAGGTGTTTTGATAGGTGTGTTAGGTATCGCCAAGGTTCCGTATGCCAAATGGGTGAAATTTGTAATCCCTTTTATGCTGTTCCTGGCGTTTATTGCCTGGCTCCTTTTAATACCTACTGTGACGATGAAGCTAAACGGATTTTAATTATAGAGGCTGTTAGGCTGTTAGGCTGTTAGGCTGTAGGCTGTTAGGTTTTTAGGCTGTTAGTGAATCCAAAAACCGGATAAATCTTGTTTCAATGCAAAAATGACATTCAAATCCCAACCCCTAAACCCCAAACCCCAAACCCTTGTTTTTTTTCAAAATATGAAATATAAACTTGTAACCGCATTAGCTATTATAGCAGCCATTCTGAATTTTTCATTGTTTGGCCTGGCACAAAAAGACCTTGCGAAACCCCCTCTTGGGCATCTTTTTATAATTGGTGGTGGCGAAAAAACCGATGGACTGATGAAAGAGCTTTTAAAAGTTTCGGCGGTAGGCTCTGATGATTATGTGATTATACTTCCCATGTCGAGCGAAGACCCTGATAGTTCGGTTATTTTTGCGAAAGAGGATTTTGCTTCGGTTGGGATTACAAAAGTGGTGGGCTTTAACTTTTCCGAACACGATCCTGTTACCCAATCGCGGATAGATTCGATGGTGAAGGCAAAACTGATTTTTATTACCGGGGGCGACCAGACCCGGTTTATGAAAATTGTAGGTAAAGGACCCATCTATAAAGCAATTCATGAAGCGTATGAAAAAGGGTCTACCATTGCCGGAACCAGTGCCGGTGCTGCTGTAATGAGTAAAAAAATGATTACCGGCAACAACCTGAAGCACCCGGATTATAGCGGCAAATTCCCTACCATTGAACCTCAGAACATAGAAGTAACCGAAGGTCTTGGGATGGTAGATAACCTGATAATCGACCAGCATTTTATCAAGCGTCAGCGCCTGAACAGGCTTATTTCGGTCGCTATCGAGAATCCTGATGAAACTTGCGTTGGAATTGATGAATCTACGGCTATTATTGTTTCGGGAAATAGCTTTACAGTCGCTGGTGAAAACCAGGTGATCGTTTTACGCAACCCGGCTAAAAGCAAAAAAATCCAACATAACTTATTGGGCGCTAAAGGACTGAAAATTGATATTTTACTACCGGGCGAAACATGGCTTGTAAAATAGTTACAGGGTTATTGAATTCGACAAGGTGAGGGGAGAAAGGGCGAGGGGAGACTGAGTGAAAGAAGATTAGATGAGGGGAGACAAGGCGAGGGGAGACAAGGTGAGGTGATATTGACAGAAATGTTCCAAAGAACTCAAAAAAGAATTTATAAATTGAATAAATCAAACAAACTGGGTTAGCTAATTTACTATTAATCAATCAGTCGCCTTGTCGCCCCTCGCCTTGTCACCCCTCCTAAACACAAGAAATTACTGTATATAAATCACACCACCTAAACACCCCACCCCATGCTTACACTTTTTAAAAATGCAACTATATACTCCCCGCACCTCCTTGGAAAAAAGGATGTACTGGTTGGAGGAAAAACTATCTTAGCTATTGCCGACCATATTGAAACACCGCCAGGTGTTGTAACTAAACTGTTTGATTGCGCCGGTCTTTGGCTTGTTCCTGGGCTGATTGATTCGCATGTGCATATTACCGGTGGGGGTGGCGAAGGTGGTCCTGCCAGCCGTATGCCGGAACTTCAGATCAGCATGATGACGGATGCCGGCGTAACCACGGTTGTCGGATGCCTTGGTACCGATGGCATTACGCGTAGCGTGGAAAGTGTGCTGATGAAAGTGAAATCCATTCGTGCAAACGGGATGTCGGCATGGATGTACACCGGTGCATACCAGGTGCCGCCACCAACCATTACAGGTGACATTATGCGCGATATTACCCTGATTGATGAGGTGATCGGCGTAGGCGAAATAGCCATTTCCGATCATCGCTCTTCGGTTCCGACCATCGCCGAATTATCAAAACTAACCGGACATGCACGCGTTGCCGGAATGATCGGTGGCAAAGCCGGAATTATAAATATGCATATGGGCGATGCACGCGATCCGTTCAGGCCACTGCACGATATTGTGGCTAACAGCGAAATGGGTTACAAGCAGTTCATCCCGACACATTGCAACCGGAATGATTATATTTTTGAAGATGCCAAAGAATATGGCAAGAAGGGGTACGTGGATATTACTACCAGTTCCTATCCTTACTATGCCGACGAAGAAATTAAACCGTCAATGGCATTGAAACTGCTTCTCGAAAGTGGCGTTCCCATTGGGCATATTACGTTTACTTCGGATGCATGCGGTTCGTTGCCTGGATTTGATCCGGAAACCGGCAAACTCGTTAAAATAGAAATGGGTCTGCCCGATTCCATTTTAAGGGAAATAAAAGAAGCCGTACTTGAAGATGCTGTTCCGCTTGAAGTTGCTTTGCAGGTAGCAACGTCGAATCCTGCGGATATATTAAGACTTACCGGCAAAGGATATATTAAAGAAGATTTTGATGCCGATATTCTTATTTTGGACACAGAATTCAGTATCAGGTATTTGATGGCGAATGGGAAGATGGTGAAGTAAGTAATACCCTATCCAATTTTCAGAACCATATTCACAACCGGAAAAGTAAACCCCACCCTATTTTCCCCCTAAAAACGCCCAAAGGCAACCATTCACCAACTTAAGCACATCGCCCATTTTAATCAAATCAGCGTTTGCCGGAATATCGCGTGGTGTATGATAATCGTTATGTAAACCCGTGTTACAGGTTATAACCGGGATGTTTTTAGCGGTAAACGAGGCATAATCGCTGCCCGAATGGCCGGTAACATCCCACAAATCAAGTTCAAAAGGGCGGCTGAGCGTGGAATTGCTTTTCCGTGCTATTTCCCTGATGTATTCGTCGGGTTTCCGGGTTCCGATGCTGAGTTGCCGATGGGCAGTATCTTCGGCCACGCTTCGCGAAATCATATCCAGGTTTATATACAGCTTCACTTTTTCGGGAACGGCAAGCGTTTTTACAAAGTATTCGCTCCCGATCAGTCCCTTTTCTTCTGCTGTCCAGGAGGCGAAAGCGATATTGCAGGGCGGAATGAGTTTGCTGTCTGTCCAGGTTTCAGCTAAAGCGAGCATTCCGGCCACGCCCGAAGCATTATCGTCGGAGCCGTAATAAATATTATTTCCCCGTTTACCCAAGTGATCGTAATGGGCACCTACAATCACAGTTTGGGTTGTGTCCCTGCCGGTAAGTGTCCCCACTACATTATAAACTTGAAGTGTGTCGATGGCAAGGTGAATCGACATTAAAAATAAAGCTTTTAGTGTAAAAGGCTTATAAGATAAGTGCTGCGCGTAAAATTGCTCAATGCTCCCGAAATTAAGGTTTAATGCTTCCGAAAGCCGCCGGCTACCGGTTTCGGTAAGCTGAAAGCAAGGAATCGAAAGCTTTGGCAAGTCTGCTGGTATGAAATATTCTGCATCCGGGTAGTCCGAATCATCCGGATTATCCGCTGTCGGTGTTGCTGTGGTATCATTTATTAGTTTCAAATAATTTGATTTAATAACCATGATTGCCACAGCACCTTGATTTTCTGCTTCCCTGCATTTATGACCGAGGTTATAATCGCCTTTTTGGGCTGAAGATCTAAACTTTCTCCAGGCTGCGCTGAGCGTGTCATGTTGTCCGGGATACCCATCGATCACTATGATCATTTTCCCTTTTACATTTTTATCCGCGTAATCGTTGTACCCCAATTCGGGCAGATTGATTCCATATCCTGCAAAAAGAGTAGCAGGCTGCAACGAAACACTTTGAAACGTATTTTTAACACTAAAATCTTTGTAGAGAGATAGTTGTATTGGTTGGGAATTCTTTTTACCACCCGGGTTTATAAAAACAGAAGCGTCGGTGGGCGAAAATCTGAGCAAATTAAAATCTTGAAAATAATCTGTCAATTTTGTGTTCTGACCTTTATCTGATGCCAGGTATGGACTCAGATTCATTTTCTGCATCATGGAAGCTATATAATCAGCTGCAATGCAGCTTCCTATAGTGCCGGTTTCGCGGCCTTCGAGTCCATCGGAAGCAAGAAACATCTGTATAGGTGCATAATCATTAACAACCGGAGGATTAACAACCTGCCGAAGGGTTTGGGCATATAAACCTGTATGGATTGCCAATAAAGTAAAAGCTATAATTATCTTAGCCTGATTTGAGTTGATCATCATGCGGTAAAAATAAAATTATTCAAAGCACTAATTTCTGAAATTACTTTTGTCCAAATATACATATTGCTGATGAACGAAAAGTTATATTATGGTGTTATGCCTAAAAAAGAGGCTTGTGCCCCGGCTTCATATTTGCTGTTTATTGAAAAGAGCAACTTTTGCATAAAATAATCCGTCGCTAAATTTTTTATATAGCCACCAATGGACGGACATTTTAAAAATATCGGATGAAATAAAAAAAATATCTCACAAAAATGTTTGTTGCTAAAAATGTATTACTTTTGCAGCATTGCTTTATTCTATAGTCGTAACTGATAATACAAAATATTATGAAAAAAAGATTTGGAATTTTCAACCTGCTCTTAGTTCTTGTCCTATTTGTAACCATAAATGCTGCTGGTATTGCTCAAACACCTCCTCCACCACCGAACGGCGGCCATGGAGCAGCAGGAAATAAAGACCCTGGCGGTGGGGCTCCAATAGGTGAGGGAATGTTCCTGCTTATTGGTTTGGCTGGTATGTATGGTTGTAAAAAAGTGTTTGATTACAGAAAAGAAGTTAAGTCGGCATAACATATAATTTGAAATAAATGAATTGTGTTTGATATTCACAAGTTATGGTTTTCTGGTTGTATAGAGTAATAAAAAGTCCCTTCATTCCAGGGGACTTTTTTTATGATCTTTTTCATCACATTTGTCGGCAACAATTGTACTTTCGTGCAGCTTAGAATTTGAATCATTTACTTCCCGGCGGATATTCGAAGTAGTATCTAACTGAATTTTTATTAATTAGTTGAAAATCAATTCTTAACCCATGAACCTTATCGAAAAAACTGATGAGTTTGTCCATTTGGTGCAATCAAGTCTGACTGACAATACATTTGTAAAATTATCCCTGGGGAATTATAAAGGGGCAGAAGAGAACCTGAAAACCTTACATATTAAACGCATTTTAATTAAAAAGGAGGAGAAACTCAGCTTTACATATCGTTACAAAACCCGCGACATCGTAAAGAACTATTCTTTTAATGAAGGCATAGTGAAAATACAGGATTTCCTGAACCTTGAATTTTATGTGGCCACTTTATATACTACTGCCTTTGATCTCGGCTTTGAAAACTTCAGGGGCGAAAAGTGTGTCATCAGGAAAAAAGCCGCGACGGTATTAACAGCGCCTTCGTCCGATCACGACCGAAGCAAAAACCGCTTGATTGGCAGTGCCGAAAAACCATACCTGGCCGAACTGAAAATTACGGATAACAACGGAAAAGTGCTTGTTAACGCGCAAGATAAATACCGGCAGATTAATCATTATGTCGAAATTCTGAGCTCGCTGCTGAAAGAAATTCCACCCATGCCATCCCTAAAAGTAGTTGATATGGGATCGGGAAAAGGGTATCTGACTTTTGCCTTGTACGATTATCTTACCAATATTCTGAAACTTAACGCCCAGGTAACAGGTGTTGAATTTCGGCAGGAACTGGTGGATTTATGCAATACAGTTGCGGGAAATACCGGTTTCGGCCAGCTCAGCTTTACGCAGGGAAACATTCAGCAATTCGACAGTACGGGCACCAACATCCTGATTGCTTTGCATGCCTGCGATACTGCAACCGACGATGCCATTTATAAAGGAATCACAGCCGGGGCCGATTTAATCGTGGTAGCACCCTGTTGCCACAAGCAGATAAGACGTCAGCTGGAAGCAAAAAAAACCGGTAATGATCTGGATTTCCTCACCAAATACGGCATTTTCCTCGAAAGGCAGTCCGAAATGGTTACGGATGGAATCCGCGCCCTTATTCTTGAATATTTTGGCTATAAAACCAAAGTTTTTGAGTTTATATCCGATGCGCACACCCCGAAAAATGTAATGATCGTAGGCATTAAAAACCGAAAAGAAACAAATAAGGATGATCTGATATTGAGGAAGATACAAGATGCCAAAGCCTATTTCGGTATTGATTATCACCATCTTGAAAAATTATTGGGAATTTAAAAAAAACATCAGATCAACGTTAGCTTGAAATGCCAAATGCAGATAAATATTGCTATTATTTTGAAATGCCGGAATTCTAACACGCTGATTTTTATTGTCATGAAATGTAACAGCACAATATAATTGTTATTTCAAATATGATAAACCGCAAAATATCCTGTAATTTTGATGTAAAACTTTTGAATTATCCTGGCAAAGCTGCCATATATATATGATTATCAATTTGTTATTATTGACAATGAGTATGGATATGTAAATTACTAACCTTTAAAACAAATAGCGAACATTAGGGGGACAAATAGTCAGAAATGAATTTTCCTATATACAGGAGTTAATCCTTAGTGTTTTTTTATTTACTTTTGAAAAAAAAATGATTAATTAATTATTACTATCACGATGGGAATTCTTCAAAACAAGCTATCGCAATACGATATTCCGCAGAAAGTGATGGCCGCAGGCGTTTATCCATATTTTCGGGTTATTGAATCTGATCAGGATACGGTGGTGACTATAGATGGGAAAAAAGTGCTCATGTTTGGCTCTAACAGCTACCTGGGACTCACATGCCACCCGAAAGTGAAAGAAGCCGCAAAAAAAGCAATTGATAAATACGGTACCGGTTGTGCCGGATCCCGCTTTCTGAACGGAACGCTGGATATCCATATCGAACTTGAAGAGAAACTTGCCAAACTTGTAAATAAAGATGCAGCCTTGTGCTATAGCACCGGCTTCCAGGTCAACCAGGGTGTAATATCCTGCGTGGCAGGAAGAAATGACTATGTAATACTTGACGAACTCGACCATGCCTCGATTATTGAAGGAAGCCGTCTTACATTTGCCCGTGTTTTGAAATTTGCCCACAACAATATGGCTGATCTTGAACGCAAACTTAAACATTGCGCCCCCGACAAGATAAAACTGATTGTGGTGGATGGAATATTTTCGATGGAAGGCGATATTACAAACTTACCGGAAATTGTCAGGCTTTCCGAAAAATACCAGGCATCCATCATGGTGGATGATGCACATTCACTGGGTGTGTTGGGCAAAAATGGTTCGGGAACGGCTTCGCATTTTGGACTCACCAATAAAGTCGATCTTATCATGGGGACATTCTCGAAATCGATGGCTTCGCTCGGAGGTTTTATCGCTGCTGATAAAGAAGTGATTAATTTTATTAAACATAATTCACGCTCTCTTATTTTCAGCGCAAGCATGACACCCTCAGCAACGGCAAGTGTTCTGGCCGCTATCGAGATAATGGAAAACGAGCCTGAAAGAATGAAGCATCTCTGGGATCTTACAAAATATGCGCGTGAAGGATTCAAGGCTATGGGATTCAATACAGGGAAGACCGAATCGCCGATTATCCCGCTTTTTATACGCGACGATTTTAAAGCTTTGAAAATGACTCAGTTGCTTCTTGAAGAAGGTGTTTTTGTGAACCCGGTAGTTTCGCCTGCAGTTCCGAAAGAAGATTCACTTATCCGGTTCTCGCTTATGGCAACTCACACTTTCAGCCAGGTCGATTATGCCATTGAGAAGATTTATGCCGTAGCTAAAAAACTTGGCGTTATCGGTTCCGAATATATTGTAAGTCAAAGTTTCAGGTAGTTCTTTGTTCGAAAATAGTATGGCGAAAATAGTATTGATAACAGGAATCTCATCGGGATTCGGAAAAGCTACAGCCGAGATTCTTGCCGGTAAGGGAAACACCGTTTACGGCATCAGCCGAAGGCAGATCACCGATTTGAAAGCAGGTATCAAAGTACTTCAGGCCGATGTTACGGATGCCGTTTCGGTGCAGAAAGCGGTGGCTACTCTTCTTGAAAAGGAAGGACGTATTGATGTGCTGATCAATAATGCCGGAATGGGCATTTCGGGGTCAATCGAAGATTCATCTCCCGAAGATATCAGCCTGCAGATGAACACCAATTTTAACGGCTATGTTAATATGATTCAGGCTGTGTTGCCTGCCATGCGTAAGCAAAACGGGGCAACCATCGTTAATATCAGTTCAATCGGCGGTTTGATGGGTTTGCCTTACCAGGGTTTTTATTCCGCGAGCAAATTTGCCGTTGAAGGACTGAGCGAAGCTTTGCGGATGGAATTGATACCATATAAAATTAAAGTAGTAGTAATTCAGCCGGGCGATTTTTTCACAAATTTTACAGCCAATCGCAAACCGGTACAGAGATCTGTTGCCGGAGGAGCTTACGAAAACCAGTTTCAAAAGTCGCTTGCTATTATTGAGAAAGACGAAAAAGGCGGAATGTCGCCTGACTTTCTGGCAAAAAAGCTTTCCCGTATCCTTGAGCAAAAAAATCCTTGCCATCACTATATTGTAGCAACACTCGAACAGAAATTTGCCGTTTTGCTCAAACGCATATTACCCGGTTCGTGGTTTTCGCAGATACTCTCGTCGCATTACGGGATAAAAGCTTCCTGAATTTAAACATTCTGAAAGCGGTTGCTCATTTCATTGGTTTTACAAGCAAACCAGGTATTTCTCTTGAAAGTTTTCCGCTTTTTAGTACATTCCAATATCTTCATTGCCTTTGGTGCCGTGAGTCTCGCGATGGCAACCCGGGTGCAGCTTGGGCTGAAACCCCGGTTCGACGTAAGTTTATCAATCATTTTTTTCGCCACAATTTTTGATTATAATTTACACCGGTTTGTAACGGTATATAAAAATCCGGAGGCTAAACTATCAGAAAAAAACATTTGGAGTATTGATCATTGGGGAATCCTGAAAATGCTGCTAATACTATCAATATCAGGGCTTATCGTAAGTTTGCTTTTCGCCGAAAACAGGTTTTTGTTTGCTCTGATTCCACTTGGATTGCTGTCTTTCCTTTATTCAGTTTCCCTTCCTGGCAAGGGAAGAAACAGCTTGCTTTTTAAGCAAATTCCCGGAATTAAAACCTTGCTGATCGCCTTGGTATGGAGTGCTGCCACGGTTCTGTTACCTTTAATGCAGGGCGAAAATGTGTTCAGTCAAAACCAAATACTCATAATTTTAGCTGAGCGTTTCACCTTCTTTTTTGCGATTGCCATTCCCTTCGACATCCGCGATATAAAGTCCGATAGGGTTACAGGAATTAAAACTATTCCGATAGCATTGGGAGAAATTAAGGCTCTTCAGATTTCAAATTTAGTGTTGATTCTCTTCATGGCTATTGCTTCCATTCACTATTGGAATAACCAAACGCCTCAAATAATTGCTTTCTTTTTAGTTACCGGCACTGCAACAATTTTTGTGATCAACAGCAAAAAACTACAAAGCATATCCTATTACTATCACGGCATTTTGGATGGCTGCATTCTTTTATTTGGAATACTATTGTGCCTGAGTTACTTTCTGTTGTAAAAGTAAAGATGTACTTTTACAAATAATTAATTAACTGATATTCATATCAACAAATATACAGGTATCAGTTATCGAAAGACCAGACTTATCCGCCAATGGAAACACCTATCAATTTGCCGATTCCAAAAGTAATGGCAGCGGCTGCAAGTCCGAAAATTACCTGCCTGAACCCGGAAAACCATACACTTTTACCTGTAAACAATGTTATAGCTGCACCGATCAGGAATAATCCCATGGCACTTAATACGGTACTTGCAATTATTGCATTTGCGCCTTGCATAAAGAAAAACGGAATTACCGGGATAATGGCACCCACGGCGAACAAAAGGAAAGAGGTGACGGCTGCCTCGATCGCGGAGCCTTGCAAATCTTCGGTATTGATACCTAACTCTTCTTTTACCAGTATTTTATGAGCCTGCTCTTTATCGGAGATTATTTCGTGAGCCATTTCGTGAGCCTGCGTTTCGGGTATGCCTTTCGACATATAAATCAAGGCTAATTCCTTTTCCTCTCCTTCGGGATTGGCTTCCAGTTCATCCATTTCCAGTTGCATTTGATTTTCAGATAGTTCCTGCGAACTTTTTACCGAAATCCACTCTCCTAATGCCATTGACAAGGCACCAGCAAGCAGCCCAGCAAGCCCGGCTAATAAAACCCCGCTTTGCCCGCTTGTTGCACCGGCAATACCCATTACCAGGCTGAAATTGGAAACTAAGCCGTCGTTTCCGCCTAATACAGCAGCCCGCAGCGCATTTCCACCCACCGAACGATGGCGTTTTTCAAACCTCGCCAGGTTCGAACCCGATATATTGGGTTGCATATTTATTATATTCTTCAGGATGGAAACATGCGCCGTATCGGAAATGGAATCGGGCATGTTGCTTTTTTTCCTTGCGCTTAATATGGAAGACGAAATGCTTTTTTCCGTATCCAGTAACACACCCAGTATATAATTGTAGCCCAGTACTTTCCCTATCAGTTTAAGTATTCTGGCACGTGCCGAAGGCGAAGGCATCACCGAAATATCCAAATTGCTTTTTTTTATGAAAGCGACTGCATGACTGTGTTCTATTTCGCTCATCTGGCGGAATACATTTGCCACATTAGGATCTTCTTCGTTGTCGGACAGTATTTTATACAGATAACTGGCATCTATCTCGGTCTGAATACTTTTTAAATCAATCATAGTTTTGTCTCGTTATAAAGTATAAAATTACGGAGAAACATCCACAACCAAAACAAAATGATTGAAAACATCCAGATACTAAGATTCATGTTTTTTTTAGATGGTTTTTATCGTGAACCAGGATACTATTATGAGATGATCTTATCACCAGCTCAACCCATCATATTTACCTTTTCTTCCCCGGGATAATCAATTGCCGTATTTACTACCTTTGGGTTTTCTTAGCTGTTTGCCATGATTACTCCCCCCTGTCTGAAAGCCGGTGACAAAATAGCCATAGTAGCTACGGCACGGAAGGTTTCTCCTTCCGAAATGGAAGTTGCTATAAACACACTACGTTCGTGGGGATTGCTGGTAGTTACGGGGCAGCATTTATTTGGCGAAAGCGATCAGTTTTCGGGTACCGATGAGGATCGTGCGGCCGATTTGCAAACGATGCTTGATGATCCGGAAATTAAAGCCGTTTTCTGTGCACGTGGAGGGTACGGCACAGCCCGTATCATCGACAAGCTAAACTTTAGCACTTATGAACAACAACCCAAATGGATTGTAGGTTACAGCGATATTACCGTTCTGCATTCGCACATTCATACCCACTTTGGTATTGAAACCCTTCATGCCATAATGCCGATAAATTTTAAGGATGAAGGAGTGGAAAATGCAATCGAATCGTTGCGGAAGGCGCTATTTGGCGAACCCCTGGAATATTTCTTTCCTGCTCACTCATTGAACAGGCCGGGAAATGTCTCCGGTTTACTGACCGGCGGAAATTTATCCCTTCTGTATGCGCTAATTGGAACGGATTCGGATATTCAAACCGACAACAAAATTTTATTTATTGAAGACCTTGATGAGTATCTGTACCATATAGATCGGATGATGCTGTCGTTGAAACATAGTGGAAAACTATCGGGGCTGAAAGGCATACTTGTCGGCGGGCTTACCAAAATGAATGATAATGCCATTCCCTTCGGGAAACAAGCGGAGCAGATTATTGCCGGATACGCTCAGGAAGCTGGAATACCGGTGTGTTTCAATTTTCCGGCAGGCCATATTGCCGATAACAGAGCGTTGATTCTTGGCAGGGAAGTTCAGCTAAATATCGGCACCGACGGTGTTTCGCTCCAGTTTATGACTGCCGGCGAAACAGCAAGAGTAAGGGCGGCTTTTAAAAAAATAGCAAAGCCGGCTATCTTCTTTTTAGGGTTTTTTGCCTTTATTTATCTTGCTTTGTACCTTATTAAACTGTTTGTAAAAAACTAGTTATAAAGGAGATACGGACTTTAATTAATTCGGTTACCCGATAAGAATTGTTAAATTTACATTTCTGTTAAAAACGGGATAGGAATTTGAAACTTTACTCCACATGCTCAGACAGTTTTTAAAATATTTTTAAAAACATGGCGGATCATAACGAACTTGGGAAAATCGGTGAAGATCTGGCCGAAAAACACCTTCGCCATATCGGGTACCAGATAGTGCACCGCAACTGGCACTTTGGCCACGACGAACTGGATATAATTGCCCGCGACGGAAACTGGCTCGTGATTGTGGAAGTAAAAACCCGCACCACCGATCACTACGGTGAGCCCGAAATGGAAGTAAAACCAGCCAAGCAAAAAGCGATTGTCCGCACAGCTGATGCTTATATTCAATTTGCCGATTTCAAAGGTGAAACCCGTTTTGATGTAATCGGGATACTACTCGGAAGGGGACAAGTTGTGCTGAACCATATAAAGGATGCCTTTATGGCGCGAATGTGAAGAAAACATAAACAGTAAAAAGCTTTAAATCAACACATTTGAAAGAATGATCCAAACAGAAAAACCGTTCCTCGTAAAGGTGTGTTTTTAATTATCGTTTTCTTTCCGCTCCACCCGGTTTTTTCCCACCTTTTCTTTTTCCTGCAAAACTCCGGCCTTCGCTTTTGCGCTTCATTTTAGGATTGTAAGCAGGCGTTTCGCCATAGGCTTCGGGAACAGGTGATTTTTCCACTTCCCGTTCGAGTAAAGTTTCGATAGCACCAAATCGTGGCTGGTCGCGTTCGTTGATAAAAGTTACGGCTGTTCCTTCGGCCGATGCACGGGCTGTACGGCCGATACGGTGAATATAATCTTCGGCATCGTGCGGAACATCGTAGTTAATTACCATGTCAATATCTTCGATATCGATTCCACGCGAAACAATATCGGTAGCCACAAGCACCGGAATATTGCCGCTTTTAAAACGGATAATTACATTCTCGCGTGCAGCCTGCTCTAAAGTGGAGTGGATTTCTTCCGCTTTAATTCCCGTTTTTTTCAGTTCCTGGTACAACTGCCTGGTTTTTTCCTTGGTGGAACAGAAAATCAAAACCCGTTTCATTTCAGTTTCCTTCAGGAGCATTTTAATAAGCGGAATTTTCTGCGTATCGTAAACCACGTAGGCTTTCTGAACAATTTTTTCGGCCGGTTTCGACATCGCAATGTTGATCTCGAACGGATTGTGCAGGATTTGCTTCGCCAGGTGCCTTATTTTTGAAGGCATGGTGGCCGAAAACATCAGGTTTTGCCTCTGTTTGGGCAGGTGTGACAAAATTTTCAGAATATCCTCGTGAAATCCCATGTCGAGCATACGGTCGGCTTCATCAAGGATCAGGAATTTCAGTTCAGGGAATTTTATATAACCCATATTCAGATGAGCCATTAAGCGGCCAGGCGTACAAACGATCAGGTCGGCACCTTCGGTGAGCGCTTGTTTTTCGCGCGAGAAAACTGTTCCGTCCGTTCCGCCATAAATGGCAATGGAACTCACCTTTGTATAATAAGAGAATCCTTCCATCTGCTGATCAATCTGCAGGGCAAGTTCGCGTGTTGGCACAATTACCATGGCTTTCACCTGGTTATCGTGGGGCATAGCCGAAAGTTTTTCGATGACGGGAAGCAAAAATGCGGCTGTTTTTCCGGTTCCTGTTTGTGCCGAGGCGATTAAATCGCGTCCTGATAGAATTACCGGTATGGCGGATTCCTGAACCGGGGTTGCTTCTTCGTAGCCTATTGCTTCAATGCCTTCCATAAGGGTTGGGCTGAAGCCGAATGTAGAAAAGTTCAATGTTTTTAAGTTAAATTGTTGTTTTTAATGTAGAGAGGGGCGATGGGCGACAAGTTGAAAGGCGAAATTATTTATTGATTTCTTTGTTTTTGGCTTGCTGTAGTGTTTTTGCATTCTGTTTTGTCACCACTTTTTTGCCTGTGGTGTTTTCTAATTGTAGCCGGGCAGCTTTTGCTACTTCGCCGCCTTTACGGGCAACTGTTTTATTTTCGTCAAATGTTTTTGGCTTTTTATCTGTTGTTCGGTGTCTGCAACATCAGTTTTGTAATATTTGCCATCTTCAGCTAGCATTTTCAACCGGTTACAATTTGTAACCGATTCATTTCCCTCTTTTAGTAATCTGCTTTTCAGCACTTTCCAATAATTTCTTGCGCCTTGATGGTTAGGCTGATCGGTTAGTGTTTCAACCACATCAACGACAGAGAAATACCATTTTTCGGCATCATCATCCCAAACAGAACGGATTTGCCGGGTTTCAAAAAGCTTAATGGCGGTATCCTTATTCATGATTCAAAACTTTATTCAATGTCTAAATATAGGCATTTAGTCCGGTAAAACAGGGAAGAATTTGTCAACAATTCACTTGAAAAGAGAGATCCTCAAATGTCTGATTTATTCGTTTGGGTATCTTTTTCAAATTACCGAGCCCGAAATTACTCAAAATTGCCGGATAATCCGCATAAGCTGTGCGACATAACCTCCACCAAACAAATTTACATGCACCAGTAAAGGGTAAATATTAAAAATATCCACACGTTTTTGCCAGCCTTTTTCCATAGGCAAGGCCAGGTTATAAGCTAAATAGAATTCAGGATCAAATCCTCCGAAAAGCTTTGTCATGGCGATATCTGCTTCGCGGTGACCGTAATATACTGCCGGATCTACCAGGCAGGGTGAACCGTTTGCCGTAATCATAAAATTACCGTTCCAGAGGTCACCATGGAGTAAAGCCGGTTTTTCGATGGGGATAATATCAGGCAGCGATTTATAAAGAGAATCGAAACAGCGTGTTTCGCTTTGGCTGAAAGCACCTTTGTTGCGTGCTTCTTTCAACTGAGGTTCGATGCGCTCAGAGATAAAGAAACTAATGAAATCGGGATGAGGATTGTTTTTCTGAACCAGGGAACCAATGTAATTGTCGTGATCAAGACCGAAAAAGTTGTGAGTTTTCCGGTGCAAATCAGCCAGTTTTGTGCCGAATTCAATCCAGGAATTACGGTTGGGGGTGCTACTTTCGATGTATTGAAGCAAGAGACAGGAGAAATTTTTAGATTTACCGGCTTCGATTACTTCCGGAATTTCAATGGTTTTGGTTTCAGCCAGTATTTTCAATCCTGCAGCTTCTTTTTCGAACATTCCGGGAAAGGCAGCAGCCGAATTATATTTGATAAAATACCTACCAACATTGGTTTTTATCGAAAAAGCTTCGTTGATACAACCTCCTCCCACAGGTAGGATTTCAGTAATTTCAACCGGTTTTCCGAATCGATTAGTCAGGATTGAAACAACGGATTTTACCAGTTCATCAGGAAGCATTTGCAAGGAATTTCAATTTGGTGAAAGATATTCATTTTTTCGAAGGGCTTGGCGCAGGATAGAAATCAGGCATTAATTAATAAGTAGTGCCGAATCCTGCTGAAGAATGAGTGCATACGAACAGAAGCTTTATGTATACACTGCAGTTAGCATCCAAGTCACACTTAGTTTATGGTATTTTATAACATTGTATAACAATGCGTTGTGAACCCTCGTTTCATAGTCTCCTGGTTGAATTTATTCATTTTGAGTTTTAGAAGTGGATTTATTGTTACTTTTTTCGGTTTTATTTATAAATACTACAGGCAAAGGTAATTATTGGTAAGGTCGGTGAAAATAAAAACCTTCAGTCAGATTGTAAAAAGTTATTGCCCACATTAAAAAAAACCGCAACAAAAGTAGCAATATGCAACAAAAGTTGCAATTTGCAACAATAACAACAATTTGCAACAAATCATGAAACTTTTATTATTCAAGAGTATTCATAAGAAGCTTTATATAAGCGTGTTAGAAATAAATTTTGTTTTGGCCTAATTTTTGAGTTAGTCCAATTATCCGTGAGCGTAATGAATTTCTTCATTGATAAAATGTGTTGTTGAAACATTCCTTTTAAAAAAAGAAAATCCTTTTTCGCGAGTCACACACAAAATTACATTAATACAAACTAAATGATTATGAAAACCTTACAAATGTTAAAGACAGCAACCAAAGCGGCAGCAGCTTTAGTTTTTCTGCTGATACTTTTAAGCCAGACTTCCTGCAAGAAAACAGAAGATCCATCGTCTAATGTCCCGACTAAATTTACTGAATTGGTTGTGGATCCTTCCTTTCAGTTCGATAATTTCATCAACCTCGAGGTTTCTGTCAGCATACCTGCTGTTTCCGGAACGCAATTGCTTTCGGTGATTCAGCTTTATGAAGAAGATCCTAAAGCAGGAGGAAAAATGATTGCAACAGGTGCTGTTGGCAGCAATTTGCAATATAAAACTTCGGTGAGGGTAGCTTCACGGCTGAAGGAACTCTGGATCGGGAAAATTTCGCCTCTTGGATTAAACGAATACGTTGCGGTTCCCATTAAGGGTACTGCTCTGACCTATTCGTTCGGGCAATCCGGGTATAAATCAATGGATGGAATGGAGTCGAATGATTGCAATACAGGAACATCAATTACCGTGAATGGCTCATACACTATCAATTCCGGACAAACATCGGTTGTTCAGCCGGGAGTTTCACTCAGCAACCTGAAATTAACCATCAATTCGGGCGGAACGGTCAGGATTTGTGGCACGGTCAATATTACTTTCCTAAGCGGCACAGGCAAATTAATTGTTTCACCTTCGGGATATGTAACTATTCCTGTTCAAGATATAAATGGAGTTATAGAGAACTTCGGGACAGCAAATTTCGCCCAGTCGGGAGATGAAGGAAACTTCCAGATCGGCAGCGGGGCAACCCTGCACAACTGGGGTGCACTTACCATATCGAATGACTTGCATGTAAAGGGCCTCCTGATAAACGAACACCAAACCACCGTTACAGGAAAGATACAAACCGAGGACAACGGAAGGATACTGAATTATTGCCAGTTATTTTGCAATAACAATTCTTCGGAGGAGGCATTTAAAATTACAACAGGATCATCATCCAATCCCGGATTGGTGAATAACCCGAATGCGTTCATAAAGATTACAGGAAAAATGAATGTTACAGGTCAGGGATACGTCTCACTGGGTTTGCAAAGCCTGATTGAAACCGGAGCATTAAATGTGGAAGGATTTATTGCAGGTTCAGCATCGCAGGGATCGCAGATTCATGCATTAAGTTCTTCTTCCAGCAGAATTTCAGCAGCTACACTTTCGGGTTATATCGACGTTTGGGCCTCCTCTATCAGTCCAAAAATAGGCACATTTGGTACACATGTTACCTGGCACAATCCGGGTTATACCATTCCTTCGCAGGACTGCAGCGCACCGGTAGCACCAACTGTCACAAGTTCCCTTACAGCCGCAGGTATGACCGGCACACCTATTACCCCTTACATTATTACGGCAAGCGGAACCGACCCGATCACTTATACCGCAACTAACCTTCCTGACGGGCTTACTTTCAACGCCTCAACACATACTATTAGCGGAACACCTACGAGTGCGCAGATTAAAAATGTAACTATAACTGCAGATAATTTAATCGGAACCAATTCAAAAACACTTGTTTTTTCCATTATCACACCAGGTTCAGCCCCGGTGATCAGCAGTACGATTAGTGTGCATACACCTGTAAATCAATTGTTTGTTTACGAAATTGTTGCAAGTGGTTCAGGCCCGATTACATACAATGCCACTAATCTGCCCTCAGGCTTAACATTTAATTCAACCACCCACGAAATAAACGGGATACCCACTTCGGCAGGCACTTACACTATACCCATTTCGGCAGGTAACAGCTTTGGCAGCAACAATAAAAACCTGGTTCTCACAGTTGGTAACCCACCTGTTATAACAAGCAGTCTTACAGCGCTTGCCATTACCGGACAGCAATTTTCAACTTATACCTTAACGGCATCGGGTTCAGCCCCAATTACATTCGATGCATCGAACCTCCCTGCAGGTTTGTATTTCAGCAACGAAACCAATACCATTAACGGCACACCCTCGCAGGCTAACGTGGTAAATGTTACCCTTACAGCTTCAAGCGAATATGGGAACAGCTCCAAAGTACTTGTTATCACGATTAATGATCCCGTTCAGGCTCCCTCAATTACCAGTGCTTTATCAGAAGGATGTATTCAAAACCAGCCTTTCAGCTACGGAATTACGGCAACGGGAACTCACCCAATCACCTACAATGCAACCAATCTGCCTGCCGGATTATCGTACAATGCAGAGTTTTCGGTTATTAGCGGAGTGCCAACTGCGACAGGAACAACCAATGTGACTCTTACTGCTGCCAATAGCGGCGGTAACGATACCAAAACGCTTGTTATTACAGTTGTGGCACCTGCATTAATAGATGCTGACGGGGATGGTGTTTCCGATGCACTCGATGCTTATCCTAATGATGTCACGCGCGCCTTCAATTCGTATTACCCCAATGAAACTGATTTTGCTTCTTATGCTTTCGAAGATCTTTGGCCTACTTACGGCGATTATGATTGTAACGACCTGGTAATGAATTTCAACTATAAAATCGTTACCAATTCGCAAAATAAGATTGTTGATCTGGTTGGCAAATTCAAGATAAAGTCATCAGGTGCTTCTTTCGACAATGGTTTTGGAGTTTCCTTAAATGTTGCTCCAGCCAATGTGGCAAGCGTAACAGGATGCATTAAAGTTGGAACGGTAGTTAACATTGATCCCAAAGGTTACGAATCGGGGCACACCACAAACACGGTAATTATTCCGGTAGATGCAGTAAACACGCTGTTGGGCCGTTCGCTGATCAATGCCGTACACGGAGGATACACGGTACAAACAGAGGTACAAACGGTGACAGTTCATTTGTCGACACCACAAACCAGCATAGGCACAGCTCCATACAACCCGTTTATCTTTGTAAACCAGGACCGTGGTAAAGAAATACATTTGAAAGACCATGCCCCGACACAATTGGCTAACCCGGTGTATTTCGGCTCATTAAACGATGCTTCGGATCCTGGAGCTGGATTGTATTACCGCTCGAAATCGGGCCTGCCTTTTGCTATTGAAGTTCCGAATGATTTTGTCTATCCGGTCGAAAAAGCTGATATTCTCCAAACCTACCTTCACTATGCCGAATGGGCTCAGTCATCAGGAACCCGGTATACTGACTGGTATATGAATAAGACTGGTTATCGGAACACAACTTATATTTACTAATTATAGTTTAGCTCACATAATAAAAACAAATCCCCGGTCGCATGACCGGGGATTTTATGTATCAGGTGTTTTGGTTAAATAGGCAGACAAAAAAAATAAAATCTTTAGTTGTCTCGATTCTGCTAAAAATCATGTAATCTGGTAAAACAAGTAAAGAAGAGGCCGTGCAGATACATATTCATTCCGCGATTACACCGGAAGTTTGAACCGCATGATTACTTCTCCTGTCTGTTTGTTCACTTCAATGGTTTGGTTTTCGAGCCCCATATCCTTACCGGTCGACATTTTGAAAAGACCGGCAAGAAATTGCATACCACTATTCATAACCTGTTCAAATTCTACAGTTTTATCGTCTTTATTTTGCGGTTCATCCGCTTTTTCAGGCGTTTGTATTGCAGCTTCAGGCTGAATATCTTCCCGTTCTTCCAATATGTCGATGGAATCCGATTCGGTCGGGTTTTCCGCGATAGCAGCAACTTCTGCACCTGCAATAGCCATAGTGGGTTCAGAGGCTTCGGCTTTTTCGGTTTCGGCAATAAACTCCTCTAATTGCTGAATAAACTGGGAGCGGCCTTTAGTCGAGAAATCGACCGAATTGGTTTCGCTCGAACCATCAAGCACGCCATCGAAAAGGTTTTGCTTCACCAGCAAACCGGATGCGATTTGCGATTCGATGGAATTTCGGGTAATGAAATTAAAAACAGTGAGTTTGTTGCTTTTCTGCCCCAGGCGGTCGATGCGCCCTATGCGCTGGTTCTTTTTGGCCGGGTTCCATGGAAGTTCGAAATTGATAAGTGTATCGGCAACCTGGAGATTCAGACCGGTTCCCCCGGCTTCGGTGGAAAGAAATATTTTGCAGTGCGGATTGGTTTCGAATTTGCGGATCAGTTCCCCCCGAAGTTTTACCGGCACGCTCCCGTTGAGTTCGGCAAAACCGATGTTGTTTTCGCGCAGAATGTGACCTATCAGTTTATGAACCTTCACCCATTCCGAAAAAATAATGATTTTACGATCCGAATTTGTTACATCCAGTTTCTCGAGAAGGATGTATTTCAGTTCCTCTAATTTAGGTGACTCATTGGTTTCATCATCAATTAAATACGTGGAATCGCACACCATACGCATGCTTGCCAGCAGAAGTTGGAGTCTTTGCAGGTCGTAAGGAGTAAGGAATTTCTTGCGTATGATCTGCGCAATGCCTTTTGCATACCCCGCGTGATAATCAGCCTGTAAGGGCGATAAATTCAGAGGCACGTTTATCTGCTGCAAGTCCGGTAACTGGTCTAATACTTTCCTTTTTTCGCGGCGTAGCAATATGGGTTCGAGCCGTTTGTTCAGGTTTTGCAGGTTGTAATACCCGTTTATCTTGTTGTGCTTTTCGGGATCGAACAGGCAATGCTGGTATGAAAATTCCCATAAGGGACCGAAAAAATACGGATTTATAGCTCCGACAATCGAAAAGATATCAATCAGGCGGTTTTCGATGGGAGTGCCGGTAATAACCAATACATGTTTAAATTGCAGCCTGCGGATGGACGAAGCCGTTTTTGTTTCGAAGTTTTTAATGCGCTGCGCCTCGTCGAGGATCAGGAAGTCGAAACCTGCTTTGTTGAGTGCCAGGTGGTCGCGGAGAATGGTTTCGTAATTAACAATAAAAAAGAAGTGATCATTATCCTGGTACTGTCGTTCGCGTTCTTCGGGAAGCCCCTGTATGACCAATGCTTTTTCATCCGAAAACTTTTCGATCTCTTTTTTCCATTGTTCCTTCAGCGAAGCAGGACAGACCACTAAAGTCTTTTTAAAATCGAAAATATTCTTTTTCAGGACAGCCGTGGCGATTGCCTGTATCGTCTTACCCAAACCCATATCGTCGGCAATGATAACAGCTTTGCGGAAAAGGGCAAAATCGACTCCTTCTTTCTGGTATGGGTATAGCTCTGATTTTATGTCAGAATAATCGGGTTTGTAGGTTGCTCTTAAGTTTTCGAGTACCTCTTCTTCAAAAGCAGCTTCAACTTTTTCCTGCACTTCGGGCCTCACGCGTATGCGCGGGTACTGAGCGGCTGCATCAATAAAACCGAGGAATTTTTTAAGCTCGGCATCTTCGATAAACGATGATTTTTTAAAATACCTCGAAATCAGAAGTTGCTCATCCACTGGCATAGTATGGGGGTAATGCCAGGTGATTTTGTATTCGTTGAGCGGATCGCAAAACACCTCGATGAAAGGGAAAGTTTTACTCAACCTGTCGTAAAGAGCTTTGTCCTCTTTCAGTTTTTGAAAAGCGAACATGATATGCTTGGTGGTACCCAGTTTGTTGAGGCGCGAATCCATGCTGTCGCTGTAGCCGGTTTCATTTTCGAAATTGCGTAGAAAAACACGGTATTTTAACCCGGTATCGCTCATCAGGATGTGGTCACCATGGATATTTGAAGCCCATTTCATGCGGTATTTGGCTTTCATGGCTTTTTGCATGCGTTCCTCCATCACCCGTTTTACCATGCCTTCGCGGGTGTATTTCTTGTGTTCAACAGGTTCTTTGGGATCGAGAAACTTCAGCTCATTTTCAACCTGCAGCAAACAAGCGTAGGTATTTCGGTCCCAACCCACACGAGTGCCGTCCTGCGACGGAAATACATCTTCATCAACCAGGTGAAGCGAATATTCAGCCTGCCCTCCGCCGTTTTGAGAATCGACAATGAGTTCGAATTTAACGCCCGATTGCGATAAAACCTGGCAACCGTTGTTATTGAAAATAATTTCGCCCAACGTAATTTCCTTCCTGTCAGGAATGTTTTGAAGTTTATCTATCTGTGTTTTAATGACAGTCTTTATATCCATGATAATCAGGTTTTAACGTTTCTGTGATTGGAAGCCGGAGAAAATAAGAGGATCTTTATTCTTCATTTGAACGAGCAGGAATTCTGTATTTACGGCTTCAAATATACTTAAGATTTTTAGTTTGGAGGGTATTTGGATGATTTAGTGAAATCAATAAATCAAAATATTCTGGTTAAAATCAGATATTTAGATTTTAAATAGAGAACATTTCCGACTTCAATATTTATAATTTTTCTGATCGTTTGTCCCGACAAATCTTCTTAATTTAGCCTTTGGAATAAGGAGGTCAATCCTTTGATTATCGCCTTTTGGGAGCAACCGAAATGTTTTTAACGTAAAGTATATGAATAAATTAACCATTTTTATTTTGATCAGTTTTGTATTTGCATCTCACCTTTTGGCACAACAAATTACCTCACCCCTCGAGAAAAACAAGTATCAGAAAGTTACTTCGTATGATGAATTGTCCGCTTTTGTCAATTTAATGGATGAAAAATCGGATCTGGTAAAAGTTGAAGTCATAGGGCAAACCGTCCAGGGAAGAAATTTATATGCTTTGAAGTTTTCTTCGTCGGAATTCGGACAGGATAAATCGAAAATCAAAGTTCTTTTTATGGCACAGCAGCACGGCAACGAGCAATCGGGCAAGGAAGGGGCATTGCTGCTGGCGCAAGCCTTGCTTAAACCAGAAAACAGGTACCTGTTGGATAAAATTGATCTCGCGATCGTTCCACAAATGAACCCAGATGGCTCCGAAGCCAACAAAAGGCGTAACGGAAATGCCGCCGACCTCAACCGCAATCATCTTATTCTTTCCGAACCTGAACCATTGGCTGTTCACCGGTTTTTCGACAAATACCTGTTCGAAGTTACTATGGATGTGCATGAATATTCTCCTTACGGCGAAGAATGGGAAAAATATGGTTACCGTAAAAATGCCGACGAAACTCTTGGCGGTACTACCAATCCGAATGTTTCGGAAAATATCAGGAAAATATCGGAAACCGAAGTCTTGCCTTTTGTTCTTAACTACCTGAATCAGAATAAATACAGTTCGTTCGAGTACTGTCCCGGTGGTCCGCCGGAAATAGATTATATCAGGCACAGCACATTCGATATTAACGATGGCAGGCAGAGTTTCGGGATATTGAACACCTTGTCGTTTATTCAGGAAGGGAAAAACGGGGAAGATAATTTTGCCGAAAACCTGCAACACCGCTCCGAAGGACAAATGTGCGGTATGCGTGGCATGTTGGAATATGTCTGCCTTCATAAGAATGAGATTAGAAAGATGGTTGAATCCGACCGAAAAATCCTGGTTTCCGGTAAATCAAATCCAAAGGTTTCCATACAGTCGGATCATTTCGGCAATGGGCAAAAACTTGCTCTTCCGATGTACTCATATTCGACCCATAAGGATACAGTCGTGATCGTAAATGATTACCGGCCAGTGGTAAGAACGCTGTACGATGTGCAGAAACCTGAAGGTTACCTGGTTCCAAAACAAGCTAAAGACCTGGTCGAATGGGCCGGTAAACATGAACTCATCATTATGGAATTCAAAAAACAGAAAAACCAGGAAATTGAGCAGTATTTCATTAAAGGCATCGATTCCATTGATTTTGAAAGAGAAATGATAATTAATCCTGTTGTTGAAACAAAGATTTTTGAAGGTGAAATTAATGCTGCCGGCTATATGTTTATCCCTACTGCACAACTAAAAGGTAATATGATCGTATTGGCCCTCGAACCAAAATCGGAACTCGGCCTTGTAACCTACGAACCATTCAGGTATTTGCTTAAAATCGGGGAAATTTTTCCGGTGCTGAGAGTAGTGAAGAAGTAGAAGAATTTACGATTTCGGATTTACGATTTCGGATTTACGAATAACGAATAACGAATAACGAATAACGATTAACGAATAACGATTAACGATTAACGATTAACGATTACCGATTAACAATAAACCAACTATGCGAATCGACCGAATTGAACTCCGCCACACCAAAATGATCCTGGTAACTCCGTTTGTAACCTCGATGGGTACCGAATATGATGAACAGCACATTATGGTGCGTGTTGATGCCGAAGGTGTTACAGGCTGGGGCGAGTGTGTTGCCGAGGAAACACCTTTTTATTCGTACGAAACGGTGCCGACTGCCTGGCATATTCTGAATGATTTCCTGATTCCGGCTATTATAGGCAGAGATATTTCCAGTGTTGAAGAAGCCATTGCCAGCTATGCTAAGGTTCGCGGTCATATGATGGCCAAAGCCGGGTTGGAAGCTGCATTGTATGATGCTTTCGCAAAGTCAAAAGGGATCTCTTTGTCGAAAATGCTTGGCGGAACACAGAAAAAAATTAACGTGGGTGTAAGTCTTGGTATCAGCGACACGGTTCCTGATTTGCTTCATGTTATGGAAAAATACATGAAAGAAGGCTATCAGCGCATTAAAATCAAAATTGCCCCGGGCCGTGACCTACAGTTTATTGAAGCTCTTCGCCGCGAATATCCGGATATGCTGTTGCAGGTTGATGCCAATTCGGCTTATACACTTGATCACCTGCCTGTTTTTAAAGAAATGGATAAGTACAACCTGTCGTTGATTGAGCAACCGCTTGGTTATGATGATATTTTCGACCATTCAAAACTGCAGCGCGAAATTAAAACCGATCTCTGCCTCGACGAAAGCATTCACTCTCTCGGCGATACCCGTGCTGCCATCGAAATGAAAAGTTGCCGCATTATCAATATCAAACCCGGCCGGGTTGGCGGGTACACCGAATCCATTAAAATCCACGATTATTGTGCAGGCATGAATATCCCGGTCTGGCATGGCGGTATGCTCGAATCAGGCATTGGTCGTGCAGGTAATGTCGCCCTTGCATCGCTGCCTAATTTCACCTTGCCTAGCGATCTTTCGCCCAACAAGAAATACTATACGGAGGATATCGTTGAACCACTGTTTACGCTTAATTCTGATGGTACGATTGATGTGCCGGTTGGTCCGGGAATAGGGGTGGAGGTTAATATGAAAATGCTCGAAAAAGTAACGCTGCGAAAGTGTGAACAGAAGGCGTAACGGAAGATTTTATTCTGTTCGCATCGGATAAAACGCAACACTCATTTACAGGGGCAGCACAACGGTCGGTGACTTATCTTTTAATTTGATGTCTTTTCTGGTATAATATTCATTAAGGAATTAAAACATGTAACTAATCAGTCTGATCAAAATGCATTTTTGCCACAGATTACACGGATTACACAGATTTTAAACTGCCTTTGGCAGTTTTTCAATTAATTTCAATTAAAACTGAAGAATAATTTTCCATGAAATCTGTGGCATATATTTGTTTTTCATTACTTTAGACCCACTGATTAGCTACAAAAACATTAAACAAAGAACACAAAATGTAAAAGTATCGGAAGCCCCTTTACTTTTTCATTTTTCATTTAATGTTATGTGTTTTGCGTTCCTCTTTCTGGCTTGTTCAGGTTAGGTTAAGCAATTCTGAACTCAACTCCCCTTTCGTCCCTTCCAATTGATAAGGTAAACGCCAGCCAGGATAAAGCACATGCAAATAAGATGGAGCAAGGTGACTTTTTCGCCATAGAGCAAGCCCCACATGATGGCGAAAATGGGGATAACATAGGTAACCGATGATGCGCCAATAGCAGAGGAATGCCGGATCAGGCTGTTCATTAATAACATGGCCATGGAAGAGCCGACAATACCGAGTACAGCCAATGCAAGCAAATGAACCGGCCATCCCGGACTGGCCAAAACAGGCGCTAAATCGGTGGTAAGCAGGTATATGAGTGCAACCGGCCCTATAAATAAAAATGAAAATGAGGTAACCTGAACTCCGGTGAGGTGTGGTAATTTGGATTTGATCTGGTTGATGCTGATGGCATAGAAAAATGTAGCCAATACGATGTAAAGGGCATAACTGTTTATAGGTCCAAAATGAAATCCATCGCTTGCAAGGATCAATCCGATGGCACCGGCCAGGCCTACTGTCAAACCGATAACCTGCATACGGCGAAAAGCCATGCGGTGAAAGAGTAGCCCCACTATGAGAGTAAACACCGGTGTGAGCGAGTTGAGCATTCCGGCCAGTGAACTGTCGATGCGAGTTTCGGCTCTCATAAACATGAATGCCGGGAAAAAACTGCCGATAAATCCGACTATCAATAAGCTTTTTAAATCTTTGATCTGCAATGTTTTAATTTGCTTTATTGCAATCGGAAGCAGAGCCAGCGAAGCCAGAAAAATGCGGATGGCAGCCGCCTGCTCACTGCTGAAACTCTTCATCCCGATCTTCATCAGGATAAACGAACTGCCCCAGACAAATGCCAGAATCATTAAAATGGTAAACTGAAACCAGCGTTTTCCCCAAATCATTGTTTTGAATTTTGAGCGGAAAGGTACTACTAAACTTCGAGCCGGGCGAAATTTCAAGGATACAATGACAATACCCCTTAATTATGATTATATTTGTGAAAACCATCAAACGAAAATTATGGAACTCAATAATTCAAATGCCGAAATGAGCGTTACTGAACGCGATTACCTGGAATTTGTACAGCGTGGGGACGATTTTTTTAAGATTGAGCTTCTCAGGCAGGCTAAAAGCTGGTACAAAAAAGCTCTTGAACTGAGGCATAACGGCGAAGACGTAAAGCATAAATTAGCCGAATGCGAGAGGCTGCTTAAATATGAGCAAAAAGTTGTGTATGTACTGATTGCAACCGGATCTGTTTTGTTAGTGGCTTACCTGTTTTTTTTCAGCTAATTGGTGATACTAAAGTTCTGGTAAGCACGTACAGCACTTTTTAATCCGTCCGGACACCTTTCTGCATTTATGTTTTCTCTTTTTTCCACCAGGTTTTCCCAGAATTGATCAGGCAAAACTTTCCCCTGCAAACCTTCCTGCATAAGGCAGGGTCGATTTATCAGGTGCGGAAAACAATGAAATTCACATCCGGAATAAATATGAAAACAAGGCTATATTGCTGCATTACAATTATTTGTATTGCTTTTTGAGCCGATATGTTTTACTAATATTTATTGTATCTTCGCTTTTTCAAAACAAGTAAATTTTTTTACCAAGGTATGTGGAAATTTCTGGTCAGATTTATATTCCGTAACCGAATCGGCATTCTTGTAGCTATTGGTATCTTTTCGGCGATAATGGCATGGCAGGGATCGAAAGTTACGCTTTCGTATGATAACTCGCGAATGTTGCCTGCAAACGACCCCACAGTTGTGGAATACGATGCCTTTAAAAAACGGTTTGGCGAGGATGGAAGCATATTTGCGATCGGGGTGGTAAACCCTGAAATGTTCAAGCTGAGTGAATTTAATGCCTGGTACGACCTTACCAACGATATGACTAAGATTGATGGTGTTGAAGCCGTTACTTCTATCGTTAAAGCTGCAAATATTGTTAAGAACGACAGCCTCCGAAAGTATGATTTTCTTCCGCTTGTTCGCAATAGACCTACCACTCAGGCAGAAGTGGATTCTGTTAAGGAGAAAATCCTATCGCTTAAATTCTATGAGGGGCTTTTATATAATCCGAAATCAAACACTTACCTCTTAGCCGTTACGCTGAATAAAAAGAAACTGAACAGCAAAAGCCGGCTTATAATTACTGATGATATTGTTAGGCGGGCAGCAGCCTATACTGCTCAAACCGGGCACCAGTTGCATTATTCCGGATTGCCTTACATACGGTCGGTCATGGCCCGGAAAATCCAGAATGAATTGTTCCTGTTTATTTTTCTGTCCATACTTGTCGCTGCTTTTGTCCTTTTCCTGTTTTTCCGGTCGGTTAAAGTGGTGGCCAGTTCGCTGGTGGTGGTAGCAGTCAGTATTATATTCACGCTTGGTTTAATCGGACTTTTTGGCTTCAAAATATCCATTTTAACAGGTGTAATACCCTCGCTAATCGTGGTTATTGCTATCGAAAACTGCATTTATATCCTGAATAAATACCACTGGGAATACCGGCAGCACGGCAATAAAATACTGGGACTTTCGAGGGTTGTACAACGTATAGGTTTTGCCTCTCTTATGGTAAATACAGCAACGGCAACCGGTTTTGCTGCTTTTATCCTGGTGTCGAACCAGATGCTTCGCGAATTCGGCATCATTGCCGCCATCAGTATCATGGTCGAA